>NZ_JBHRTN010000013.1:0-45980 GCF_042646265.1 Teichococcus globiformis | reverse complement strand
CAAGATCCACCAGCTGACCGGCGTGCCCTCCGCCTTCACCCCCGACTACGCGCCCGAGGAAATGTTCGAGATCGCGCAGAAGCTCTACAAGGCTTCCCGTTGATCCCCTCCTGGTCCGGCGCGATGAGCAAAGCAGCCTGTCATCAGGGAGGCATGATATGAACCCAAATCAACCAGAGCAGACGAACCCCAGCCTGACGCCCGTTAGCTCGGGAACGAAGCCGTTTTCCGGGACGGCCGGCGCCGAAGGCCAGACCGGAAGCGTTGCCGCCGAAGCACGCGCCACGGCTGGCGATGTCAAGGCGCAAGGCCAGGAGGCACTGGCCGACATCAAGGATGCGGGGGCCGATGTCGCCGCCGCAGCCAAGAGCAAGGCGGAGGACTTGGCCGAGCGCGGCAAGCAGGTCGGGGCAGACCGCGGAGAGGGGCTCGCCGGTGCAGCACGGCGCGTTGCCGACGATCTCGAGGAAACTTCGCCCGAGATCGCCCGGCATGTGCGGAGCGCAGCGGATTCGATTTCCAGCGTTTCCGCTTCCCTGCGCGACCGCAGCGTCGGCGACCTGCTCAACGAGGTCAATGGCTTTGCCCGCCGTCAGCCGGCGGCGTTCTTTGGCGCCGCTGTTCTGGCCGGCTTCGCCATCACGCGGTTTGCGAAGAGTTCGTCCGAGTCCGGCGGCGCCGGGTCCGGCATGATGCAGGGAGCCTCCACGGGCGTCGGGCCACATGGACGGGCGCCGGGATGGGTGCCGGACGGCACGGATGGCAACACATCTGCTTCCGCCCCGATCAGGCCCGCAACAATGCCGGCCGCGACATTGGGCGGGGCCGTGGCACATCAAGGCGACAAGGCGAAGCCGGGTAGCATGCCCACCATCGAGGGGAGCACTTCGTGATGCCATCCGACGCCAACAGATCCGTGCCCGACCTCTTGGGCGACCTGCTGCAACAATCCTCGTCGCTGGTGCGAAAGGAAGTTCAGCTTGTGCGCGCCGAGGTCGGTGAGAAGGTGAGCCAAGTGGGCGCGGCGGCCGCCTCGATCGGCGTGGCGGCTGCGCTGATGATGGCGGGCCTGGTGATCCTTCTGCAGGCTGTGGTTGCATTCCTGGTCACCTTTGGCCTCAGCACAGCCGCTGCGGGGGCCATTGTCGGCGTGATCGTCGCGGTCATCGCCTACATCCTTCTGCGTGCCGGCATAACCAAGATGAAGGCTGCGAGCCTCACGCCAGAGCGGACCATCAACCAGGTGTCGCGAGACGCGACTGCCGCGAAGGAGGCTGTGCAATGAGCGAGACGACGGATCCCCAAGGCCGCTCGGCTGCAGAGATCGAAGCCGATGTGGAGCGCACACGGGCCCGCGTAACGGAGACGATCGAAGCACTGCGCGGAAGCATGTCGCCTGGCCAGGTCATGGACCAGGTGCTGGATTACGCCCGCGGTTCCGGGGGCGCTGATTTCATGCGCAATCTCGGCAGTTCCGTGCGCGACAATCCGCTTCCGGTGCTGATGATAGGGTCGGGCATCGGGTGGCTGTTGATGGCCGGCCAGAAGAACAAAGAGTATGCCGTACACCCCAGGGGAGGCTATGCGGCTCTGCCGCCGCCACGGCCGGCTCCTGGTGGCCCGGGCTTGGCGGACCGTGCCTCCAGTGCGGCGCAGGGGATCGGGGCTGTCGCCAGCGACGCCGCGAGCAGCGTCGGTGATACGGCGCGCAGCGCCGCGACCAGCATCAAGGATGCGGCAGCTTCATTGGCTGGTTCTGCCTCCGACACTGCCTCCGCGGCGAGGGGCCGGATGTCCTCCGCGGCCGGTACGGCACGCGCCTATCATCACGATGCGAGTGACGCTGCGGCCGCGGCGATGGACGCGGCACGCCATCGCGTCAATCGGGCCGGCTCCCAGGCTCATGATGGCTGGGCCCGCATGAGCGCGGAGCAGCCGCTGTTGCTGGGCGCTCTGGGCCTCGCGGCCGGTGCCGCCCTGGCAGCGCTGCTGCCGCGGACTGAGACCGAAGACCGGTTGATGGGAGAGGCAAGCGACGCCCTGAAGGGACAGGTCGGCGAGATCGCCAGTGAGCAATATGCCACGGTGAAGGAAACCGTCGCCCCTCACGTTCAGGAAGCGCGAGAGGCGATCAAGGGGGCGCCACAGGCCGCGCAGCAGAAGATGGACGAGGATGGCGTCTCCGCTGCCAGTGGCCGCGATGTGGTCACAGGTGTTGCAGGCCGTCTTGCAGAAACGGCCAAGAGCGCTGCCCATGATGTAGCCGATCAGTCCAAGACCAGCCTGGGTCGGCTCGATCAGGATCAAAGACCCTCATCCTAGCCGCGCTCCGTTCGGCCGGGTGCAGGATCGCACCGCTCCTGCCCCCGGCTGCAGCCGGGGGCAGCCATGAGCCGGACCACCGACGATGTTCAACCTGGTGCCGCTGGCTCGCACCCCGATGAATGCCAGGGTGCGCGATAGGAGGTGCAAGGCGGTGCGGCGCCGGGGCGGCGGGCGTAGCCTAGCGTACTGAAGTCTTTCCTGACATTTCCGGCAAGCTTCGCAGCTAGGGCTGCGGCGCCGCCAGACTTGCCAGGATCGCCGGGAACTCCGGTGGCAATTCGCGCGCCAGAAAGCCGATCGGACCCTGCAAGCGCGCCAGCTTGCGGCCCGCTTCGGCGTGTGCGTAAACGCCCCACAGGGCGGCTTGCAGCGGTGTTGCCCCACGCGCCAGCAAAGCGCCGACCAGCCCGGCCAGCACATCCCCCGAACCCGAAGTCGCCAGGCCCACATCGCCGCGATCGCACGACCAGGCCGCCCCATCCGGAGTAACGACGTGCGTGCAGCCGCCTTTCATCACAACCACCAAATGCAGCAGTGAAGCGGCTTCCCGCGCGGCGGATAACGGGTCGGCCAGGACGGCTTGCCGCTCCGTATCCAGCAGACGCGCCATCTCTCCGTCGTGCGGTGTGATGACGATGCGTCCGGCATGGCGTCGCAGTGCCTCGCGCTGCTGCCGCAAATCTCCCAACGTGGCGGCATCCAGTACCAGGGCCGGCCCCTCGCTGCCGGCGGGAAGGGCGTCCAGCAAGGCTTCGGTCAGCTGCGACGCCTCGGGCGAAGCCGGCATGCCCGGGCCCAGAACCATCGCGTCGGCGCGGGCGGCAAAGCGGGCAAGGCTTGGCGCCGCGGACGGATGGATCATTCCCTCTTCCGTTTCCGGCAGCCCGACGACCCTGCTCTCGGGCATGGCGAGACCAAGCGACGGGCCCAATGAGCTGCCGATGCCCATCTGCAGCCGCCCGGCTCCCGCACGCAGCGCGGCGAGCCCCGCCAGCAAGATGGCGCCAGGAACTTCTCGGCATCCTCCCGCCACCAGTACGGTGCCCCGTGCATTCTTGTCATCGCCCTGGCTGTGCCGCGGCAGGGGATTGGCTCGGAGCAAGGCCTCGTCGATGGGCGTCTCCGCTGTCACCGTGCACCACCCCCGGCGGGTTCGGCCGTGGTTTCCGTGCCCTCATCTTCCAGCGGTGCGATGAAGTTATAGCGCCGAAGCACAAGCGCTCCCCCAGGCGCGGGATCGGGATCGAAGCTGTACTCCGTCACGCCGCAATTGGCGACGTCGCCTTCCCGATCGATGGCGAGGATCTCCTCCTCCGTCAGGCCTTCCAGCAGGTAGCGCAGGCACAGCACGACAACCTGGTGCCCGACGATCAGCACCCGGCGCCCCGAATGATGCAGGCTGATCGTGTCCAGCGCGCTGCGCAACCGCAGGATCACGTCGCACCAGCTCTCACCCCCCGGCGGCCGATGGTAGAACTTGCCGAGAAAGCGGCGGAATTCCACCTGATCGGGATATTGCTCTGCGATGCCGTGGCTGGTCAGGCGATCGAGCACTCCAAACTCCTTCTCACGAAGGCGTTCATCGACGACCATCCTGCCGGGCTCACTGCCTAGGGCACCCTGCTTGTGCATCCACTCCGCCGTTTGCCGTGCGCGGCGGTAGGGAGAGGTCAACAAAACCTCCGGCCGTTCATGCTCCGGCATGGCGGCAAACCAGCGTCCGAGGGTCCTCGATTGCTGTCCGCCGAGACTGCTAAGCGGCACATCGACATCGCGCTCCGCCACATCGATCCGTGCCTGCCGCGCCGCCAGTGCGGCGGCGCGCGCGACATTGCCGGAGCTCTCGCCATGTCGAACGATCCAAAGACGCTCAGGCCAGCGTTGCTGCATCATCGTGCCTCTCAAGCTCAGACCGGCCACGTGGACAAACGGGCGCAATGGTTAACAGCAGATGCGAACCGCAGGTTGCCGGGTTGCTCAAGGCCCTTCAGTGCCGTCGCCTCGCGCCGGCCTCAGGGCTGGCGCAACCGCTCAGCCGCTTGAGCCACCATGTCTTCGCGCTGGGCACGGCGTGCACGAGCGTCTGCCTGCACCGCCCGGACCACCTCGGCGGGCGACGTGGAGGGCGTTCCGCCAGGAAAGGGCGGGTGCGGATCGTACTCAATGGCCAGCTGGATCTTGCGTGCCGCCACCTCCCCTTCCAGATCCGCGACAACGCGGAGAGCCACGTCAATGCCGGAGGTGACGCCACCAGAGGTGTAGTACTTCCCGTCCACCGTCACCCGAGCATCGGACGGGATGGCCCCGAAGCGGGTCAGGAGATCGCGGGCCTGCCAATGCCCCCCCGCGCGCCGCCCTTGCAGGAGGCCGGCCGCGCCAAGGAGCAGCGATCCTGTGCAGATTCCAAAGACATGCTCAGCCGAGTCGGCTTGCCGGCGCACAAAATCAATCCAGGCCGTGTCCAACATGGCGGAGTCGACACCCGCCCCGCCAGGGACAACGAGGAGGTCCGCAACCGCGGCGCTTTCCCGCGTTGTGTCGGGAACGATGCGAAGGCCGCGATCCGTGCGCACGGGGTCCAGCGTGGCCGCGACCAACGACACGGACCAGCCCGGCACGCGCGCCAGAACCTCGAAGGGTCCGGTCATGTCCAATTGAACCATGTCCGGTGCAAGCACAACATTGACCTGCCGCGGCCTTCCCCCGCTGGCCCTGCCCGAAGCTGACGCGCTGGCCACCGGGGGGATTGTGGCCGAGGAAGCCGAAGTCGCGGTTGTGTTCTGGTGTTCCGTCATGATTATGCTCCCTTCCGCACACCATTGCCGAGGTGGCGCGGGCCCAGAAAGCCATCCCGACCCGGCCGCGTCGATGACAGACACAGGACAAATCCCGCCAATCCACCTCGTCGCCATTGTGGCCTTCAATGGCGTGCAGCCCATCGATCTGTCCGGCCCTGCCCAGGCCTTCGTCACGGCCAACGAGGAAGGCGCCGATCCGCCCTACTCCGTGCAGGTGGTCGGACGTCCTGCCATCACGGTGTTGACGACCTCGGGCTTCGGCATCGCGACCGGCGAATGCCCGGCCGGGCGCATCGGCACCCTTGTCATTCCGGGCGGGCCGGGCGTGCATGCGCTGCGGGAGGACGGCGGTTGGCTGGCCTTCCTGATTGAGGCAGCGGAACGGGCGGACCGCATCTGCTCGGTCTGCACCGGCGCCTTCCTGCTGGCCGCGGCGGGTTTGCTGGATAACCGGCGGGCGGTGACCCATTGGCGTTCCTGCGGCCGCCTGGCGGCAGACTACCCTTCGGTGTCCGTCGATGACCGGCCGCTCTTTATCGAGGATGGGCCGGTCTGGACCACGGCAGGCGTGACTGCCGGGATCGACCTGACCCTCGCGCTCATTGAACGCGATCATGGTGCCGCCCTGGCGGCCCGGGTCGCGCGCCGCCTCGTGGTGCCGCTCCGCCGCGCCGGCGGCCAGAAGCAGCTCAGCGACGTGCTGGCGCTTCAGGTCCGGGGCGCGGCGCCGTTTGAGCCGCTGCTGGAGGCCATCGCCGCCGAGCCCGCCCGATCATGGTCGGTGGAGGAGATGGCGACCATGGCAGGCCAGAGCCCGCGGTCCTTCCATCGGCACTTCACCCGCCGCGTCGGAACAACACCGGCGCGGGCAGTGGAAAGGCTGAGAGCGGAGATGGCCTACGCCCTTCTCCGCTCCGCCGCAGGGCGGGTCGGTGAAGTCGCACTCCGCTGCGGCTTCGGAAGCGAGGCCAGCATGCGGCGTGCCCTCAACCGTTGGCACGCAGAATAACTTTTCCGCAGTGCCCGTGCCCTTCACCCTTGCATGCACTAGGCAGCAATCGGAAGCGTTCCATCGATCCCGTGAAGAGCCAGTCGATGTATCGACATGCCGCACACGCCAACGGCCTGAAGCCCCTTTGGGCAGAGGAAAAGCAATCGGAGATCGTGGGCGAAGGTGTTCTCGCAGCCCTCTTGATCGCCTCGGCCACCATCCCGCCTCCCATCAGGCTGTGGGAATGGTGCCGCCATCGATGACGTACTCGGCGCCTGTTATGGAAGCAGCACGATCCGAGGCCAGGAACGCGATCAGGCTGGCGACCTCCTCTGGCTTCGACGGTCGGCCGATCGGAATGCCGCCGAGGGAAGCCATGATCATCCGCTTGCCTTGGTCGAGATCGGTGCCGGCTTCCCGTGCAAGCCGATCGGCCAGTTGCAACGAGGCCTCCGTTTCGATCCAGCCGGGCGAGACACGCAACACGCGCACCCCCTTTGGCGAAACTTCCTTCGACAGGCTCTTGCTGTAGGTCGAAAGCGCGGCTTTGGCAGCTGCATACGCGGTTGTCGCTTCCGGCAAGGGCAGCGTTCGCTGAATTGAAGTCACGTGGACGACGACACCCTGCCCCCGCGCCACCATCGCCGGCACGAGTTCCCGATCAAGCCTGATGGCGGGCATCAGGTTCAGATCGAGTTCCCGAAGCCACTCGGCGTCACCCAGCGCCGTGTAGCCGCCCGCCGGAGCGGAGGAACCGCCGAGCATGTGCACAATGATATCGATCCTCCCCAGCCGGTCCCGTGCCGCGGCGGCAAGTGCGGCGCAGCCCTCAGGCGTCGTCAGGTCCACTGGGACGAACATGTCCTCCGGCATCAGGTCCGGCCGCGAGCGCGCGGCTGTCAGAACCTGCGCGCCGAGATGTCGGAACAGGTCCACAGTGGCGGCGCCGGCGCCGCGTGTGCCGGAGGTGATCAGCGCGCGCTTTCCTTGGAGCGTAAACATCGCATTCACCCACGGATCTCAAGGTCCACGATCCGACCTTTCCTCAGCCGGAATGCGTAGGTGAACTTGGCAGGACTGCCTGGGAACTGGCCGGCCACCCGGGTGCGAACCTGAACGACATCACCATCCGCGACCATGTCGACCGGTTCCATGGTGTGCTGATACCGGCTCTTCGTCCTGTGCCGCCACGCATCGATGGCGCGGCGTCCCGCATGGGTCAGGCCCTCATCCGTGACAATCGCGCCGGAGGCGAAGGTGCGGATGACGCTGCGGCCGTCGTTTCTCTTCTCGGCCTCGAAATAGGTTCGGATGGCAGGATGCAGGTTCATGGTGCTGTTCCTTGTTCTGGTGTGGCGTTCGTCCTCATACCTAGCCCTGGACGCGTTCGCGGATAATCGGGATGATCCGGGATGAGAAATCCTGGAAAGCAGGACAATGTATCGTGTCGGCCTGAACGATCTCGAAGCCGTGGTGGCGATCGCGCGCAGAGGGTCGTTCCGTGCGGCGGCCCTCGACCTGGAGCTGTCAACAACAGCCCTCAGCAGCGCGATCGGCAAGCTCGAGGCAAGCCTTGGCGTCCGCCTGTTCAACCGGACAACGCGCAGCGTCTCGCTGACGGATGCCGGACGCGTCTTTGTTGAACAGCTTGGCCCGAACTTGCAGGGCATCCACGACGCCATGGACGCGGTGCGTTCGCAGCAGGCGACACCGTCCGGCACGCTGCGGATCAACGCCTTCGCCACTGCGGCACGGGAAATCCTTTCGCCCCTGGTGCTGGAGTTTCTTGGCCGCCATCCGCTGGTGCATGTGGACCTTGTCACCGAGGGTCGGATGGTCGACATCGTTGCCGAAGGTTTCGACCTGGGCGTGCGCGTGGCGGATCTTGTGCCCAGCGACATGATCGCCGTTTCACTGGGCCGTCCGCAACGATACGCCGTTGTCGGGTCGCCGGCTTATTTCAGCGTTTGCAAACCGCCGCTCGCGCCATCCGATCTTGTCAACCATCGGTGCATTCGCGTCCGCCTGCCGAATGGCGCACTCCTTCGATGGCAGTTCGAGAAGCGCGGCCGGATCGCGCAGGTTGACGTGAGCGGGCCGATCACCTTGGACGAAGCCAGCCTTGCACGGAGCGCTGCGCTGGAAGGCATCGGGCTCGGCTTCTTCATGGAACCGGATGTGAGGGCCGACATCGTGGCCGGGCGCCTTCTTCGCGTGCTGGAAGACTGGACTCCTGCTCTTCCGGGGCTCTGCCTCTACTATCCCGGCCGGCGCAATCCGTCGGCAGCTCTCAAGGCCTTCATCGGGCTGGCCCGTGAACTCGGCACCAACTCCGGATCGCGATCGGGCCCGCTGAATCGTCGCGCCGTTCCCCAGCCTGTTGTTGAGGAATGAGCGTTCCTGAACGGTGGCTGAACAAAGGGTTCAGGCTGGGTTCATGCGTACACCGCTAGAACATCCCGGTGACCGCAAACAACTCTTCAGGAGTGAACCCATGATCCGCAGCTTCTCTTTGGCCGCTTCGGTCGCCACCCTCCTTGCCTTCGGCGCGGCACCCGCCAGCGCGCAGATCACCGTGCTGTCTCAAGGGGAGAACTTCTCCGTTCACCGCGACGCCATAGACACCGGCAACATTGTCGGCGGTGGCTCTGTGGACGTGCTGGGACGGGGCGAGAACGCCCGCATCCATCATCGCGATCCGGCCTACACCGAGCGGGCGCCGGGCATCCCCGTTGCGGTGGGCGGCTCCAATGGCGACATCGTCTATGTCGCCCCGAGCGCCCCGACCAGCCTGGCGGCAAGGTCCCAGGCACCCTCTCCTGGCTGAGGGCTGGCCGTCAGAGCCATGCTTCCGGCTGACATTCAGCTTCTGTTCAGCTTCGCGCTGGCAGCTTGCTTCCATGTCGACCATCATGTGTCCCAGCGACGTTGCGCCAGCCGTGCTGCCAGCGGTCACCCGTGCGGCCGGCGCCGCGGCCGAACCCATGCCCGGACGGAGAGCGGCCTCATCGACAGCACAGATGGGGTTCTTCATGCTCGGGCCGTGGAGGCCACGCTGTGTTTGCTGCACCGGCGAGGTGCTTCCGGGGCGAACCCGCATCGCCACGTTGCGGTACTTTGCTTCTGTCGCCTCCATCCGGGGACATCGTGATGCGCCTGCTCGTGGTTGAGGACAACACGGATCTGGCGGGTCAGCTCATGGCTGCGCTGACGGGGGCGCGCTTTGCCGTGGACCATGCACCGGACGGCGAGGAAGCCATGTTCCTGGGCGAGACCGAGCCCTACGATGCCATCGTGCTGGATCTTGGCCTGCCGATGATCGATGGCCTGTCGGTACTGCGACACTGGCGCCAGGCCGGCCGCGACATGCCGGTCCTGATCCTCACCGCCCGTGACTCCTGGTCGGAGAAGGTAACCGGGTTGAACGCCGGAGCAGACGACTACCTTGCCAAGCCATTCGCCATGGACGAGTTGGTGGCCCGGTTGCACGCCTTGATCCGGAGGGCCGCGGGGCGGGCGCGATCCGACATCGTGGTGGGACCGCTCTCGCTCGATGTTGTTGCCGGCGTGGCCAGCTGGAAGGGACTAACCGTCAGGCTCACCGCGCTTGAGTTCCGCATGCTCACCTATCTGGCGCAGCATGCCGGCCGGCCCGTGAGCAAGGCGGAACTGACCGAGCACCTATACGCACAGGATTTCGACCGGGATTCGAACACGCTCGAAGTTGTCATCGGCCGCCTTCGACGCAAGCTGGACGCCCATTTCATTGAAACCGTGCGCGGGCAGGGATACCGGGTTGGCCATGGCTAGGTTTCCACGGATCTTCCGCTCCCTCACCGCCCGCCTGGCCCTGTTGTCGGCTATCTGGGTGACGGGCGGCCTCGGCATCGCGAGTTGCACCGTGCTGCGCCTGGTCAGTACGGAAGCAACCAATGGTTTCGACGTCCGGCTGTCCTCCCTGCTGCACAAGGTGGTCGGCGCGGCCGAGATTGGCGCCGATGGCCGCCCGGGCGTGAACAGCAACGTGCCGGTGCCGGAACTGCAGCAGCCCTTCTCCGGCTATTACTGGCAGGTCGAGTCGGGCGATCTGCGTGCCACCTCGCGCTCGCTCTGGGACGGTCGTCTGGCGCCGCTCGGTGCCGCCTCCGGCAGCACCACCCCCTCCATCCAGAACGGCGTCGGTCCGCGGGGAGAGCCGGTGCGCGTCGCTGAGCGCTTCGTCCTGCTGTCCGGTGCGCCGGATCCGGTCCGCGTCCGTGTTGCCATGAACCGCGAGGTCCTCGACGAACAGATTGCCTCGTTCAACCTGCTGATCCTGAGCACCTTTGCCGTGCTCGGCCTCGGGCTGGTCGCAGGCGGAACACTTCAGCTCGTCTGGGGCATGCGGCCGCTGCGGGAGGCGCAACGGTCGCTCGCGCTGCTCCGTGCGGGCCAGCAGGCTCCCCTGGCGCACACCGCGGCGCCTAGCGAGATCGCGCCTCTGCTGGAAGAGATTGATGCCCTGGTGCAGCAGAACCACGATACCGTGGAGCGGGCCCGTGCGCATGTGGGCAATCTGGCGCATGCGTTGAAGACGCCGCTCGCCGTGCAACGCACCGCCCTGGAGCCGAGCTCGGTCGATACGCGCCTGGCGCGGGAGCAGACCCGCGCGATGGAGCTGCTGGTGCAGCACCACCTGTCCCGCGCCCGCGGCGCCGCCCTTGCCGGCGCGGCCGCCACCGATGCCTCGCCGGTGGAAGTGGCGCAGGAAATTGCCATGGCCCTCCGCCGGATCTTTGCCAACAAGGACCTCGAGATCGAGATCCAGGGCGATGACGCCCTGCGGGCCAAGGTGGACCGCCAGGACCTGATGGAGATGCTGGGCAACCTACTGGAGAACGCCTGTCAGTGGGCACAGCATCAGGTCACCGTTGCCGTGTCGCAGAGCCGCCGCGCCCTGCTCATCACCGTGACGGATGATGGGCCTGGCCTTTCCTCCAAGGATTACGATGCGGTGCTGGCGCGCGGCGTGAGGCTCGACGAGGCCAAGCCTGGCAGCGGACTCGGCCTCGCCATCACCCGGGACCTGGCGGGCCTCTACGGCGGCAGCCTGTCCCTGCAGGAGGGACAACGGGCCGGGCTCTGCGTGGCCGTGACCCTGCCCCAGGGCACCTCGGCGGACACGCA
The DNA here is from genome assembly GCF_042646265.1 of Teichococcus globiformis. Taxonomy (NCBI): domain Bacteria; kingdom Pseudomonadati; phylum Pseudomonadota; class Alphaproteobacteria; order Acetobacterales; family Roseomonadaceae; genus Roseomonas; species Teichococcus globiformis. The sequence goes on along the minus strand of NZ_JBHRTN010000013.1, from coordinate 34,700 downwards.
GGCGCCACGCCGCCGCATGCTGCGGCAGGCGCCGATCTGAAGCGGATGACGGATCCTTCGGAATGCCGCGGGGAACCCGGCATCAGCGACGGAACCGCTCATCCGAGGACGTTTTCCATCCTGTTCGCGACCTGTCTGTCAACATGCTCCGGAAGCACGATGCCGATCCTGCCGCACAGTCTCGATGTGCGCGCGAGCCGGCAGTTCTCCACCCGGGGGCGGCCATCATGGGCCTCGTCGCCTGTTCGGTGCTTCGCCGGCTGCGAATAGGAGCGGCGTGGCGAGCCGCACGGCGCGTTGCGCCGCGCCCCCGCCTTCACCGGCGGTGCCGGACCCTCTTCGTCTTCAGCGCTGATATTGTTCGTCGGTGACATGCTCCATCCACTCCACCGGGGAGCCGTCCAGCTTCTCCTGGATGGCGATGTGGCTCATGGCGGTGGTCGCCGTCGCACCATGCCAGTGCTTCTCGCCAGGCGGGAACCAGACAACGTCGCCGGGACGGATCTCCTCGATCGGGCCACCCGCGCGTTGCGCCCAGCCGCAGCCCATGGTGACAATCAGCGTCTGCCCCAGAGGGTGCGTGTGCCACGCGGTGCGAGCGCCAGGCTCGAACGTGACCAGGGCGCCCGCGACTTGCGCCGGAGCAGGTGGACTGAACAGCGGGTCGATGCGGACCGTGCCGGTGAAATACTCCTCCGGTCCCTGGCCCGAAGGCTGTGCACCCGAGCGCTTGATGTCCATCCGCCATCTCCCTCACGTTTTGAAGCGAAGGACCCGGATCGTTGGCCGCGGCCTTCCCTTTGAGGAGGTAGGGGCTGAACGGCACCGGGGCCAGAGCCCGGGATCTGAACAAGCTTCGAAGAACAGTCCGACGTAGCGCAGGCTGGCCCGGAGGGATGCGGCCCAGCTGAGTCGCTTACCGCCACCTCAGTGGCCGCGAAAGCGCTCCAGCGCCGCCACCAGCGCCAGCCGGACACCTGGCTCCAGCGCCGAATGACCGGCGTCCGGCACCACCGTCAGCCTGGCGCGCGGCCAGGCGGCGGCAAGGTCGAAAGCGCTTTCAGGCGGGCAAACCATGTCATAGCGTCCCTGGACGATCTCCGCCGGAAGATGCGCGATCCGGTCCATGTGGCCCAGCAGCCCTTCGGGTGGCAGGAAAAGGTCGTTCGCGAAGTAGTGCGCCTCGATGCGCGCCAATCCCAGGGCGCTGCGGTCCTGCGCGAAGCTGGCCACCGTCTCGGGGCTCGGCAGCAGGGTGCTGCACAGACCCTCATACTGGCTCCAGACCCGCGCCGCCGCGAAATGCACCTGCGGGTCAGGATCGGTCAGCCGCCGCAGGAAGCTGCCCAGCAGATCATCCCGTTCATCGGCCGGAAGATGGCCGGCGAACTGCCCCCATGCATCGGGGAAGAAACGTCGCATGCCATCCAGGAACCACTCGACCTCGCGCCGCCGCCCCAGGAAAATGCCCCGCAGGACGCAGCCCGCCACCCGCTCCGGATAGGCCTGGGCATAGGCCAGCGCCAGGGTGGAGCCCCAGGAGCCGCCAAACAGCACCCAGTCCTCGATCCGAAGGAAACGGCGCAGCGCCTCGATATCCTCCACAAGATGCGGAGTGGTGTTCTGCGACAACTCGCCCAACGGCCGGGAGCGCCCCGCCCCACGCTGGTCGAAGATCACCACGCGCCAGTGCCCGGGATCGAAAAAGCGGCGGTGCACCGCCCCGGCCCCTGCGCCGGGTCCGCCATGCAGAAACAACACCGGCCGGCCGCGCGGATTGCCGACCTGCTCCCAGTACATGACATGGCCGCCCTGAAGGGGCAGCAATCCGGTCTCGTAGGGCGCTATGTCGGGGAAGAGGTCGCCGCGGGGCATGGTGGATGTTTGGCCCGACCGACCCGGCCGCGCAACATCGGCACGGCATTTCCATTCGCTTTGCGTCACCCGCCCTCTTCGCGCGGCGTCGCTTCATGACTAATTTACGCAGGATGGCTTCCTCCTCCTCCTCCGCGGGCTCGCCTTCCGCCGGATCGCGCATGACTGGCGCCTCGGGCGCGCTGCGCTGCGCCGTCTGCGGCACGGAAAGCCGGCAGGCCAGTTTCCGCCCTTCACCGCCCGAACAGGCGCCCGACCTCGATCTGCGCCCTGGGGAGCCGCTGCGGGGCAGCATGGCGCGCTGGCTGCAGCAATGCCCGCATTGCGGCTATTCCGCTCCGGATATCGGCCGTGCCCATCCGGCAGCGGCCGAGGCTGTAGCGGCCGCGCCCTTCCGCGCGCTGATCGCGGAAAGCACCCATCCGCCCCTGGCCAGGCGCTTCCTGGCCTGGGCGCATGTGCTGGAGGAAACCGGCGCGTTGCATGCCGCGGCCGAGGCCACGCTCCACGCGGCCTGGGTGGCCGATGACCTGGATCGCCCGGAACTTGCCGCCCAGTGGCGGCAGGAGGCCGTGGCCCTTTGGCGCAGCGGCCCGCGGCTGGATGCGGAGCAAACGGTGCGGGTGATCGATGCCTTGCGCCGTAGCGAGGCCTGGGGAGATGCGGCCGCGACCACGGAAGCCCTGGGCGCCTCCGGCCCGTCCGAAACAGTGGCGCAGGTGCTGCGACTGGAGCGAAGGCTGATCGCTGCACAGGATGCCGGCCGGCACACCTTGGCCAGCGCTGCCCCGCCCGCCCCCCGCCCGCATGTGGCGCAGCATCTGGTCGCGCGGCAGAGCGATGGGTTCTGGGCCCGTGTGATGAAGATGTTCCGGAAGCGCTGATCCCTTCTCTTGCCGGAGCCGGCGCGTGGCTTCATACGGTACTTTATAACATTGCACGGTTGGCTTCCCATGCTGCATCGCCGCCTCGTCCTGGGGTTTGCCCTGGCTGCTCCGTTTCTCGCACGCCGCAGCGCCATGGCCGCCGGGCCGGTCCCCGTTGTCGCCTCATTCTCCGTTCTGGGCGACATGGTGCGCCAGGTCGGTGGCGAGCGTGTGGCAGTGCATGTGATCGCCGGGCCGGATGTGGACGCGCATAGCTTCCGGCCGCGCCCGTCCGACGCCCAGGCGCTTCGTGGCGCCGCCCTGGTGGTACAGAACGGGCTGGGCTTCGATGGCTGGATGGACAGGCTGGCCAATGCAGCCGGCTCCGGGCCACGCCGCATCACCGTAACGGATGGGCTCACTCCTCGCCCCATGCCGGAAGACAGCCATGGACACGGGCATGGACATAGCCACGGCCACAGCCACGATCATGGCGGGCAGGACCCGCATGCCTGGCAGGATCTGCGCAACGGTCAGCACTATGTCCGCGGCATCGCCGCTGCCCTGGAACAGGCCGACCCGGATGGAACGACGTTCTACCATGAACGCGCCAAGGCCTACCTGGCCCGCCTCGATGCACTCGATGACTGGGTGCGGGGCCAGATCGCGACGGTGCCGGAGGCGCGGCGCAAGGTTGTCACCAGTCATGATGCCTTTGGTTATTTCGGCGCTGCCTACGGTGTGAGCTTCCTGGCGCCACAAGGTCTCAGCACGGAAAGCGAGCCTTCCGCGGCCCAGGTGGCCCGGCTGATCCGCCTGCTGAAGCGTGAAGGGATCACGGCCGTCTTTGTGGAAAACATGGCCAATCCGGGGACCCTGAACCGCTTGGCCACGGAAGCCGGCGTGAAGGTGCGCGGCAAGCTCTATGCCGACGCCCTTTCAGGACCGTCCGGCACCGCTCCGGATTACGAGGCGATGTTCCGGCACAATCTGGGGCTGATGGTGCCGGCGATGCGTGGCTGAGCTAGCGCGAAGGCAGGAAGATGAAGGCCACGGCCGCCACCAGGCACAGCATGGCGGCCAGGTAGTTCCAGCGCAGCGGCTCGCCCAGCACCCACACGGAAAAGCCGGCAAAGACGATCAGGGTGATCACCTCCTGCATCACCTTGAGCTGCTGGCCGCTATAGGTGCCGTAGCCGATGCGGTTGGCCGGGACCGCCAGGCAGTACTCGAAGAAGGCGATGCCCCAGCTCGTCAGCACGGCCAGCCAGAGCGGCCACGCAGGGTGCTTCAGATGCCCGTACCAGGCCCAGGTCATCATGACGTTGGAAGCGAGCAGCAGCAGCGGCGGGGCGATCAGCGACGTGTTCATTGGGGCTCCGGAACCAGAGGGCGGGAGCGGAAACGGCTGCGTCGGGAACTGGTTTCCAGGGGCAGGCGGTGTCGCGCTGCTTCGCCCCTTGCCATGCCGCCATCACAGGGCCTACCACCCCTGGCTTCATCCGGCACGGCACATCAGGGGGATCGCGCATGAACTGGATCAGCGAGTGGGCGCTGCCGAAGATCCAGACATGGCTGGGGCGCAAGGAAGTCCCGGACAATCTCTGGCACAAGTGCCCTGCCTGCGAGCAGATGATCTTTCACCGTGACCTGGAGCGGGCGCTGCATGTCTGCACCCATTGCGGCCACCACATGCGCATTCCCGCCGCCAAGCGTATGGAATACACGCTGGATCCCGGCTTCCAGCGCATCGAGCTGCCGAAATCTCCCGCCGACCCGCTTCGCTTCCGCGACCAGCGCAAATACGCCGAACGGCTGAAGGAAGCGCAGGCCAAGTCCGGCATGGATGACGCCGTGATGGTGGCGCATGGCACGATCGAGGGCCGGCGCGCCGTGGTCGCCGCCTTCGAATTCGGTTTTATGGGCGGCTCCATGAGCCCCGGCGTGGGCGAGGCGCTGGTCACCGCCGCCAAGCTGGCCGTGCTGCAGGATGCGCCGCTGATCGTCTTCACCGCCTCCGGCGGCGCCCGCATGCAGGAAGGCGCTGTCAGCCTGATGCAGATGCCGCGCACCGTGATCGCGACTCAGATGGTCAAGGAAGCCGGTCTGCCGGTGATCATCGTCATGGCCGACCCGACCACCGGTGGCGTCACGGCGTCCTTTGCCATGCTGGGCGACATCCACATCGCCGAGCCCAAGGCCCTGATCGGCTTTGCCGGCGCCCGCGTGATCGAGCAGACAGTGCGCGAAACCCTGCCTGAAGGCTTCCAGCGCGCCGAATACCTGCTGGAGCATGGCATCCTCGACATGGTGGTGAAGCGCGGCGAGATGCGGGAAAGGCTGGCACACCTCATCGCCCTGCTGCGCGAGCCGGTTCTGGTGCTGCCGGAGGCCGAACCCAGGCCCGTGCTCGAAGCCCCCTCGCCGGTGGCGGAAGCGCCGGTGGTGCCCGCTCCTGCTGCGGCAGCACGGCCCGAGGCCTGACCCGGCCAGCGGGCCGGTCTCGCCCGGCGATGAATTGCCCAGGCCCGGCGGGGCGATATGCCGGGATGCACGGCCTGGCCCCGCAGCGCGGCTGGGCGCACAAACGGAGAATGGCGTGAGCCGCACCGAACCCAGCGGCATGGGCCGCGCCGACGCCATTATCGAGCGCCTGCACGGACTATACCCGCGCGTCATCGACCTCAAGCTGGAGCGGCTGCAAAGGCTGTTGGCCGATCTGGGCAATCCCGAGCGCCATCTGCCCCCCGTGATCCATGTCGCCGGCACCAACGGCAAAGGCTCGACCTGTGCCTTTCTGCGCGCGATCGCCGAAGCCGCGGGGCAGCGGGTGCATGTTTATTCCTCGCCGCACCTAGTGCGCTTCAACGAGCGCATCCGCCTGGCCGGCGCCCTGGTGACCGACGCCGAGCTGGAGACGGCGTTGGAGGAGGTGGAGCGGCGCAATGCCGGCCAGCCCATCACCGTGTTCGAGGTGATCACCGGCGCCGCCTTTCTGCTGTTCAGCCGCGTACCCGCGGACCTCCTGGTGCTGGAAACCGGGCTGGGCGGCAGGTTCGACGCCACCAACGTGGTGGACCATCCCGTGGCCTGTGCCATCACCTCCATCTCCATGGACCACATGGAGTTCCTGGGGAAGGACATCGCCGCCATCGCCGGCGAGAAGGCGGGCATCCTCAAGCCCGGCGTCCCCGCCGCCACGGGCAACCAGCGGCCCGAGGCGCAGATGGTGCTGGAAGAGGCCGCGGAGCGCCTGAACCTGACACTGGCGGTGCGCGGACAGGACTGGACCATCCATTCAACCGACATCGGGCTGCGCTACACCGATCCGGGTGGGAGCATGGAGTTGCCGCACCCCTCTCTTCCCGGGCCGCATCAGGCGGACAATGCGGGCATCGCCATCGCCGCCCTGCGCTCCTGGGATCCGCCATGGCTGACCGAGCCGGCCATTGCCGCCGGCCTTGCCACGGCCACCTGGCCCGCGCGGCTGCAAAGGCTGCATGGCGACCTTGCCGCCCTGCTGCCGCCGGGCTGGGAGCTGTGGCTGGATGGCGGCCACAACGCCGGGGCAGGAGAGGCCTTGGCGGCGCAATTGCCCCTCTGGCGCGACCGCCCCTGCCACATCGTCGTCGGCATGAAGCAAGGCAAGGAGTCCGATCGCTTCCTGGCGCCGTTGCTGCCGTTGGCGGATACGGTGTGGGCCGTGGCGGAGCCAGGCCAGCACCTCGCCAAGCCGGTGAAGGAGATCATCGGTGCCAGCGGCGGAAAGGCCCGTCCTGGCCCCACGGTGGCGGAAGCCCTGCGCGCCGTCGCGGCCGCGAATTCCTTGCCCGGCCGTGTCTTGATCTGCGGCAGCCTCTATCTCGCAGGCGAGGTCCTCAAGGCGGACGGCACAGCCATTGTCTGACGCCGCTGCATGAAGAAGGGGCGGTGCCTTGCGGCACCGCCCCCCCCGATCCGTTGCGCTTCGGCTTCAGGCGCCGGGCGAGACGATGATGCAGGCGCCGTTCCCGCGCAGCCGGTCGCAGGCTGCCGAAGCGTTCTCCCGCGACAGGCCGGTCACCCGCGCGCGGAAGAGGCGGGCATTGCCCTGGCCCACAGTCTCCACAGTTGTCCTGGAACCGCTCAGGCCGAGCCGTGAGCGGGCCTGGTCGGCCGCATTGCGGGCGAGATTGGCGCTGGCGAAGGCACCCACCTGCACACCCCAGTCGCCCGTCACCACGGCAGGCGTGGCGCTGCGCTGCGACGGCAGGCGCAGCACGTTCTGGGCTGCAACCGGCGCTGCATTGGCGCTGCCGATCAGGCTGAACCCGCCCGGGCTCCGCGGCGCCGCGGCCGCGATCTGGGTGGGCGCCGCTGCCACGGGCTGGGCCCGCGGAGCCTCGGCAAAGGCGGTCGCGATGCGGCTGCGGGTCGGCGAAGCGGCGGCCGGTAGTGCCGCGGGACGCGCTGCCGCGGTGGCGGCCAGCGACGATGAGGATGGTGCCGGCGAAACAATAACCGGTGCAGCCGGCACGGGCACGGCCGCGGCCATTTGCACAGGCGGAGCGGTTTCGGCCTGCGTCTGGTAGGTCGATCCGTCCGGGATCGGCTCCATCCGCACGACGCCGCCCGCAGCCGCGCCGTCCAGGCTGGCAAGTTGGACTGCCTGGGAAGCGTAGGTGGAGCCGTCGGGAATGGGTTCCATCCGCACCACCGGACCGGCCGGCAGAGTGGCTACCCTGATGCCGGGATCGGTCGCGTTGCGCTGGTCCCGCAGCGCCAGCATGGTGGCGGAATCGCCCCGTCGCGGACCTGCCGGAATGATCAGCGGCAGTTCCGCCGCCGCGTAGATCTCTGGCGCCGCGCGGCGATCGGGATGACTGCCCACGATGCGGGGTCCAATCCGGCCGACGTAGTTGCGCGTTTCCGCCGGCAGGCCACGGCCGTTCCAGAGGTAGTCCTCCAGTCGGCGCGGCCCGGCATTGTAGGCGGCCAGGAAGCCGGGGCTTCCATACAGCTCATACATCTCGCGCAGATAGGCCGTGCCGGCCATCACGCTGTTCCAGGGGTGGTAGGGATCGTCCCCCAGCCCATAGCGCGAGCGCAGCTCGGCATAGGTGCCGGGCATGACCTGCATCAGCCCCATCGCGCCCACCGGGCTCCGGGCATTGACCTTGCCGGCGCTTTCCTGCCGCATCACCTCGCGGATCCACCGATCCGGGATGTCGAACCGCTTCGACGCCTCTCGGATATAGGGTCCCCACGGGTCGCTGGACGGCCCGGGCGGGTTGTAGCTGGCGGGCTGCGGATAGGCCGCTGCCTGCGCCGCCGCCGATGAAGATGCCGGTGCGCGTGCCTGCTGGCTGCTGCCGCAGGCCGCGAGTAGTGCCAAAGCCCCCACTGCCATCACCGTGCGCGCCTGGCGCCGGCTTGGGCAAAGTCGGAACGGAGTCATCCCCTGTTCTCCGTCTGAAGAAGACGGCATGCCGGAGAGCTGCTCCTGGGAATCGGACGAAAACCCCCTCGCCCGGGCCTGGCGGTCCCGCCGCGCCCCCACGCGGCAAAGACCGGACTCGCCGACGCGCCGCGCTGAGCGAAACGTCAACCATTTTCCGCCTACAGGAGCATGAGCACGGGCGCAAGCAAGGAGTGTCTTGGCAACGCCCCTTGCTGGGACAGCAGCTTAGCTGAAGCCAAGGGGCTTGGCATTTGCCAACCTCGCGAGGCCGGTGCCGGCGGCACGATGGGCCGCCCCGCCTCTCGCGGTTGCTGCCGTTGCCCCTGGAAAGCCGCGGCGTCACGTCCTAGGTGAGGCGGCGGGGCGGGCTGCAACCTGTTCCACGCGGCTTGCCTTATCCTCTCCCAGGGACCGGGCCGCCGGGAGGAAGCCGGGCCCGCCATACCCAGCCGTCGGGAGAAGAGCTGACATGACGCCGCGCAACGCCCCGGGCTCTATTGCCCGCCGTTCCTTTCGAATCGCCGCCTGCGCCCTTGCCCTGGTGGGCGGCCTGGCCGCCTGCGCACCCCGCGACACTGGCGGCACCTATGGCAGCGGCACCATTGGGCGGGCGTCTTCCGTCTCCTACGGCACCATTGTCGGCCTGCGCCCGGTGCATGTGCAGGGCGGCGGCTCGGGCGTCGGCACTGCGGCGGGCGCCGTGGCGGGTGGCGTGGCCGGTAGCTTCATCGGCGGAGACTGGCGTTCCAATCTGCTGGCCGGGCTGGGTGGCGCGGCTCTGGGTGGCCTCGCCGGCAATGCCATCGGTGGCGGCGTAAGCGGTGGCAACGCCGTCGAGTACTTCATCCGCGAGGATCATGGCGGCGACATTTCGGTGGTGCAGACCGGGGAGGAAAATCTCCAGGTCAATGACCGCGTGGTGATCACGCGGGGCGACCGGGTGCGCATCAGCCGCGCCGCCGGGGGCCCGCCCCCGGGCGCCTATGCGCCGCCACCGGCCGCGCCTGCCACCGGCGTCAACGCGCCCTATGGCTACGGCACTCCCCCGAACTACAATGTGCCCGCCTATCAAGGCCCGCGCAGCTAACGCTAATCCAGCGCGGGCTTGCCGCGCAGCTTCTTCGTGGCGCCGCGCTGGGTCTTGCCTTCCAGCCGGCGCTTCTTGGAACCGAGGGTAGGCCGCGTCGCCCGTCGCTTGGGCGGCGGCGGCCGCGCCGCTTCCCGCAGCAATTCCAGCAGCCGCGCCAACGCTTCTTCCCGATTGCGCGCCTGTGACCGATGCTCCTGCGCGGTGATCACGATCTCCCCTGCTGCCGTGGCACGATGCCCGGCCAGCGCAAGGGCCCGCTCCCGCACCGCTTGAGGAAGGGATGGCGAATTCCGCGCATCGAAGCGCAGCTGCACCATCGTCTCCACCTTCTGGATGTTCTGGCCGCCAGCTCCCGAAGCGCGGGCAAAGCTTTCCACAAGCTCCGCAGCGTCGATCGAAAGCCGTGCGGTGACAAGGATGCGCGGCATCAGAGCGGCGGCAGCGGCTCCGCCACCTGCCGCAAGATGCGGGTTTCACCCAGTGTGCTCCAGGCACGGTCGTATTGCGGCGGCGTCGCCAGCGCCGCGGTGCGGCCCAGCGCGACGGCAGCCCGCAAAGGCCAGTAAGGATCACGCAGCAGCTCGCGCGCCATCAGGATCAGGTCGGCCTTGCCCTCGGACAGAATGGCCTGCGCCTGCTCCGGTTCGCTGATCATGCCCACTGCGGCTACCGGCACGGCAGCCCCTTCCCGCACCGCCGCGGCGCCCGGCACCTGATACCCCGGCCCCACCGGAATGCGGGCCTGGACATTGCCCCCCGAAGACACGTCGATCAGGTCGACGCCCAGAGCCTTGACCTGCCGCGCCAGCTCCACCGTTTCCTCCGTGGTCCAGCCGCCCTCGGTCCAATCGGTGTGCGAAACCCGGAGCGCCAGCGCCACATCCTCCGGGATCACGGCGCGCACGGCCGACACCACCTCACGCGTCAAGCGCGTGCGCCCCGCGAAATCCCCGCCCCAGCCATCGTTGCGCTGGTTCGACAGCGGCGACAGGAACTCATGCAGCAGATAGCCATGCGCGCCATGCAGCTCGATAAAGCGATAGCCCGCCTCCACCGCACGCTGCGCCGTGGTGGCGAAAGCGGCGATGATGCGCTGGATGCCAGCCTCGTCCAGCGCAACTGGCTCGTGCAGGCCCGGAAAGGCCAGCGCGGTCGGCCCCACCGGCTGCCAGCCATGCTCGGGTGCCAGACCGCCGACCCAGGGCTGGGCCGTGCTGGCCTTGCGGCCCGCATGGGCAATCTGGATGCCCGGAACGGCACCCGTCGATTCCAGCGCTGCGGCCAGGCGCTTGTGTCCCGGAAGTTGCGCTTCCTCCCACAGCCCCACATCCTGCGGCGTGATCCGCCCCTCCGGCAGCACCGCCGTCGCCTCAACGATCACCAGCCCGGCGCCGCCGTGGGCGCGGGACAGCAGATGCGTCAGGTGCCATTCCGTCAGCTTGCCATCCGGCGCACAGGAATACTGGCACATGGGCGAAACGCCGATGCGGTTGCGCAGCGTGACGCCGCGCAGCGTCAGCGGGGAAAACAGATCGGTCATCGGGCGCTCCACTGCATTGCGGCCAGGTTCCAGGGCGGCAGGCGGCCCAGCCGGTTCTCAAAGACGGCGAACCAGATGGCGCCATTGCCCGGACGTGGCAACAGCCGCCCCGCCGCATCGGCCGGAAAGCGCGACAGCGTGACCGCGTCCGCGACATTACCGCCCACTGCCTCCACGAAGCCGGGAGTCAGGGAAACGACGATATCGCAATGCATGGGGCGGAACTGCCCCGTTTCGGCCAGGCGCTGCCGCCAATCGGCGATCGGGTGCCTGGATCGGTCGGCGCAGACCAGATCACCCGGCTGCGGTGTGTAGGCCGCCCAGTCCTGCGGCACAAAGGGCGCCACGGCCGGAAAGGCCGCAGCATCCGCCAGCATTCCGTCGATGTAGAAGCTGTGCGCCGCAGAGGAAGGAAATTCCCGCCGATCAACCCCGGCGCGAAGCATGACATAGCTGATAAAGGCGGCGGACCAGGCGGGCTCCCGCCAGGCGCCACCCGGTGCGTCGGGATGCGCCGCGGCGGTGGCGTAGCGAGCACGGTTGCGGGCCACGGCGCCCTGCGCCTCCCCGTCCTCCACCGCACGCCAGTAAGCGAGAACGCGAGGGAAATTGGCCAGCAGGGATTCAGGGCCCGGCGCTGTTGCATCCTCCAGCGCCTGATGGGGGGCCAAGCCGGGAGCGAGGGTCAACACGAGCCGACCCCACTCTTCCCATTCGCCCAGGGCAATGCGCAGCATGCGTTCCCGCACCGTGGGTGGATAGGACAAGGGCGGCTCTGCCGGCCGGGGCGTTGTGACGGGCGCGGCGCAGCCGGCCAGGGCGAGCAGCAGCGCTGCCGCCACCGCCGCTGGGCGGTGATGCAGGGTCCGGAACATGGGGAGCGGCGGTCAGGCAGCTTGTTCGGCGGAGGCTGGCGCGGCAACCGCTGCATCCGGGGTCAGCAGCCCCAGCACCGCCGCGGGCTGCGTTGCGGCGTTCCCTTCCTGAGCCACCGGGCTGGTCAGCACCTCCAGCGTGCCGCCCAGCGGGCGGATGCGCGCGCGAAGCTGCCGCGTCGCAAGGTCGTTCAGCGTCTGAAGGCGCTGCAACTGGCTGCCTTCCAGTGCCAGCGCGCCGGATTGCCGCGCCAGCTTCATGGTCGCCAGCGCCCGCAGCAGCAGGCCGAGCTTGAAGCTCCAGAAACCGCCATCATCCTCCCACCGGCCATCGCTGCGCCGGCTGCGCACGAAGGGGGTGTCGAGGCTATGCAGACCTTCCTCCAGCGGCACCTTGACCGAGCCAACACGGATCGCTCCGAGGGCCTGCTTCAGCGCCGGCAGCAACCGGGCATCCTGACGGCTCATGGCGATGCGCGACAAAGCCAGCATGGCGGCGGCGTGGCAGTCGAGATAGGCGGCCTGGTCCTGGTCGGCAAAGGCGCCGCCCTGCTCGTCCGGCCGCTGCAGCGACAGCAGCAGGTCCAGCCCGTGCCGAAGCGCCGCCTCGTAGCGCGGTTCCGGCGCATGGCGCTGCATGGCATCGAGCGACAGCAGCGCGAAAGAAAGCGAACGCAGATAGGACCGCCGCGCCGGCAGCGAGTCACCCTCCGCCATGCCGGCGAAGAGGCCGTCCAGGTGCCGGTCATACCAGTCCCGGAGCATGGCCACCCGCTCCTCCGGCAGGGGATAGGCCCCTCGGGCATGGAACAGCAGCTGCGTCGCCACGGCGTTGAGGGCCACGCCGTGATCGGCGGTGACGCCGGCATCGCGGCCCGACAGGATCGATGGATCGTAGAGGATGCCGGCATAGCTCGGCATCGCCGCGGCCAGCGTGCCCGCGGTCAGCAGCCGCGCCTCGTTCACCTGGAAGCTGGCGCCGCCGGCCAGTTCCGGCAGCGCGTAGCGCAGGATCAGCCAGTGGAGGCGGCCATCCACCGACTGCGCCTTGACGTTCAACAGCCGTTCGCCGGAGAGCGGCCGGAGGTGCAATCCGTTGGCCGCTCCCGGCGGCGCATCCTCGATCAGGCTGATGATGTCGGCCGTTTTGCCCTCCAGCACAGCGGAAACGGCGGAGCCGGACAGGGCCCGGTGACGGAATTCCCGCCCCTCGCCCAGCGCGACGCGGGACACCGGGCGCAGAGCCTCGCCCGACAACTCGTCCGCCGCCGTGGTCAGGCGAACATCCGAGAGGGTGATGCCCGGCTCCGCCCGCAGCGTCACCTGCACCAACAGACGTGGATCGCTGGGCTCGATCCAGTATTCGTAGCGGACGCGGCCGACCACCTGCTCGGTTTTCCGCAGGAGTCCGGTGCTGCCGCGCAGCACGCTTTCATGGAACAGCATCACGCCATCCGGCCGCTGCTCCAGCCCGAAGCTGTCGATGTTGTCCTCAACATCGATGCAATGACGGGTACGGCTCAGCCGGAACTCGGCCAGATGGCCGGTGTGATGGAACTCGCGCCGCGCAGGGGCCGAGCGCACCGCCTGTCGCACCACGCCGCGCGACAAGTCGCCACGGAACTCATGCGTGGCGGTGGTGATGGCGAAGTTGCGCGGATCGGCATTGTCCACCACCAGCCCGGCCTCGGCCACGCGGCGCAGCAACAGGTTGCCGGTGCCCATAGCCAGCAGGAAATCGGTCAGCCCGTCGCGCATCGGCCCGTGGGTGGCGGCAAGCCCCGGCTGCGACAGCAGCTCAACCGCTCCGGCCGCGTCCGCCGTCCAGCACCATTGCGCAGTGGCAAAGGGAGCATGGGTTTCGCGCAGCGCCGGGATCTCCAGCCCGTCGAGCGGTACGGCCCGCAGAAGGTGCCGTTCCAGATAGGCGGTCAGCCGGTCGCGGTCGGCGTCTTGCAGCGTTTCGGCCATGGGTTTTCCAGGGTCCCTTCGAGCTTGGCAGCTCCATCATAGGACAGCAGGCTGGCGGACGCACGCATGGACAGCATTGCACCGGCACATCGCAACCCACGCGGGCGTCTGTGAAAGCAATGTGCCCTGCCGAAGCCGCTTCAAGGGTGCCGAGCCATGGCGCGGCTCCTCAGGCTTGAGGCGGTGACCGACGCTTGCCATGCTCCGGCCAGCAAGGAGCATCCCATGGCCCATCCGATCGGCGCGGCAACCGCCATCTCCGCCCTCTCCAACGCACTGCCCGAGGCGCAGGCATTGCGCCAGGCCCGCATCGACCTCGCTGCCTGCTTTCGCATGGCGGCGCGGCGCGGCATGGAGGAGGGCATCTGCAACCACTTCTCCGCCGTGGTGCCAGGGCGGCCTGACCTTTTCCTGGTGAACCCCTACGGCCTCGCCTTTCGGGAGATCACCGCCTCGTCCCTGCTGGTCTGCGACTTCCATGGCAATGTGGTCGAAGGAGATGGCCAGCCCGAGGCCACCGCCTTCCACATCCATGCGCGCCTCCACGTGGAAAAGCCGCGCGCCAAGGTCGCCTTCCACACGCACATGCCCTACGCCACAGCGCTGGCCATGTTGGAGGGACCTCCCCTGGTCTGGGCCGGACAGACGGCGCTCCGCTTCTTCGGGCGTTTGGCGGTGGACGAGGATTACCAGGGGCTGGCGCTGGATGAGCGCGAAGGCAGCCGCATCGCTGCCAGCCTTGGCGAGGCCGATGTGGTGTTCATGAAGAATCACGGCGTCATGGTGCTGGCCGGAACGATCGCCGAGGCCTGGGATGACCTCTACTACCTAGAGCGGGCCGCCCAGGCACAGGTGCTGGCCATGAGCACTGGCCGGAAGCTGCTACCCGTTTCAGAGGAGATTGCCCGCCGCGTCGCGGCGCAGGAAGCCGCCGGGCGGAGCGAGAGCGCGCGGCTGCATCTGGAAAGCGTTAAGCGGGTCCTGACCCTGGAGGAGCCAGGCTTTCTGGCCTGATCATTCCCGGAACGCATCTGCCTTACAGGCCTCGCAGACGCCTGACCTGCAAGGATCAGCGCTGTGTTGCGCCGGAAGCCGACGCGGCTCAGGTGGGCCGGCCCTTGCTGGCGGTGTTCTGTGCAATGCCTCCGTAAGGACCGGATCCAGAGGCACCAGATCCCGGACGAGCCGCCGTGGCCGCACGGGTAAAAGTTGAAGCTGAGGATACTCCCAAGCGATCAGGGTTCGGACAAGGTGGCGAACTCGTGCTCCAGCTCGAGCTGCGCTTCGTCCGGATCGATGAAGCCAGCATCCACCACACCGTTGCGCCAGCCGTGCCAGTAGGACCGGGTCATGTTCGGAGCACCCGTTAGCCCAGCGATTCCATCCATGTAGCCGATCAGGATTTCCGCCTCGTCGAGGGTGCGATAATCCGCCACGCTTCTGACCGCTTCGAGCACCATCGCCCCCTCATACTACCTAATAGACTGGCCATCATCCTATGCCGTGGCCTCGTCGATCCAGAAGATGATGGTCTGAGCCGGATTTACACCGGCTTTGCACGCGTGCCGCGGCGCCTCTGGAAGCCGCAATGCTGCACCGATTCAACGCAAGATCAAGATCGCACCGGGAATGGCCACGCTGCCGGTAGGCGGTGGCCAGCGCCCGGGCAGCGCATGGTGCGCCTTCTTCTTAGCACGCCGTTCATGATCGGCACCGGCAGCATTCACGCATAAACAATGCAGCAACAATTCTCAAAAAATAGATCTTTGAATACGTCAGAAGTAATTGCGTCGATTTATTCAAATTCTGCGCGGATCATCAAAGATGCGGGTAAGCCGGCTGGGTTTTTTTCAGAGGCTCGAAAGACACCAGCCTCAGCTTAACATCCAGCGCAGCGTTCAGGATTTGCCGGAACAGGCGCGCACGGCCGATGCGTCGTAAACCTTAAATAAGGTCACGCACAATTCTCCAGTGAGTACAAGCGAATTGGTGCTTCGGCGATGCGTGACCTGTAGCGTGACGTCGGAGCAATCTTCCTCCGTTCGTCCTCCGTTAAGGAAAAAATCATGATTAGTAACGATCAAGCAACGAATTTCTCCGCGCCTGCCCACCTGGCGGCAGAATCGGCGCAACCTGCAACGTTGCGGCAACGCCGCGCCGTTCCGGGTGTCTCGGCACGGGGCGCGTCCTACAGCGCACGCCTGGCTGTCTCGGAGCAGGTTCAGGAGGATGCATTCCGCCTGCGGTATCGCAGCTACCTGGCGGGCGGCTTTATCGAGGAAAACGCCTTGGGCCTTTTCCGCGATCATTATGATGAAATGGCCAATGCCAATACTGTAGTCTTGTATGACGATGCTACGCCGGTTGCCTCAGTCCGGGTCTGCCTTTTGGCCCGAGGCACCAACTATACTTCGCCGGCCATGGACACCTTTCCCACCGAGGTGAACTCTCTTCTGTCCGCACGGCCGAACGATGCCTTTTCAGGCCGTGCGATCGAGGTCACCCGCCTGGTGAGAAGCCCGCATGTGGAGAACAACCAGGGCCTCGTGTTCCTGCTGTACCGGATCGCCGGCTATATTGCCCTCAGCCACCACACGCAGATCTTCCTCGCCTGCGTCAGATCGAATCATGCGCCTTTCTACAAACGGCTCGGCTATTCCGCCGCGTCCGAGCCCCGGCCTTATCCCGGCCTTAGTTGCAACATGCTCCTCATGGCCAGCAGCCGCGAACGGTATGACCATATCCGTACAACCGTCCCCATGATGGACCCCTTGGCCGGCACCACGCACAATCTCGAGGGCTTTTATGCAGGCGAGGCGGTGCAGCTGCAGCTGACCCGTTGAAGCCTGAACAGGAGCCGTCCGGATGCCCTGACGGCTCCAGAACACGGAGCGGAACATCTACCGCCATCAGCCGCGTCAGGCCGGGAGTTACTGGTTTTCCGACCTGCCAGATTCCTGGGCAAAATCCAGGACCGGCAACAATAGGCAACGCTTCGCTACTCGGAATTGTGCCTCGTTCACCAACACAGCAACAGGAAGCACTACCATGGCAATCTCGCGGAATGGTATGCTTCCTCGCGAGCATACCGCAACAGGATCACGCCTTCCATGTGGACAACCCTTGTCATTGCGGCGGCCTTTGCGGCCTTTGGTTCATTCGCGTGGGGGTTGAAGCGCCATTTCCGCGTCGAGGGTGACATGCCAGGGCGGATGCGCCGCCTGACGACCGCCAGCACCGCGGCCTTTCTGCTCTTCATCGTTCTGGCCTTCATCAGAGGCGTACCTCCGGGAAGCGGCCTAGCCGCCCTTGCCCTGTTCCTGGGCGGCATCGCCCTGTTCTGGTGGGCTGTGCGCACCACCAGAAGCCGCCCGCCCGCGGTGGCGCATACCGATAACATCCCGACGATGATCCATGCCGACGGGCCGTACGCCTATGTCCGCCATCCCTTCTATCTGGCTTATACGCTGGGCTGGCTCGGCACCGCCGTCGCCGGCGGTCCCATCCTGTGGATACCGGCCGCCGTGATTATCGGCTGGTACTACGTGACCGCACGGGAGGAAGAGGCCCATTTCGCAACGTCGGCGGTGGCGGAGGACTATGCGCGGTACCGATCCAGAACCGGTTTGATCCTGCCACGGCTGCCGCAGCGGAATTCCTGACCATGCGCCGGATCGTTGCGCTGGTCCGGAAGGCAGCGGCAAGAATCCGCCATGCCCTGAGCATCCGTCCAGCGGCCAATGAGCTGGAGGCGGCGGTTCAGCGTGACCAGTGCAACCTCCTTTTTCTGCTTTGCCTGCTGTTCTCGGCCACCGGCGGCCTCAATGTGGTGGTGAATTCTTTCGCCTTCGGGGTCACCGGCGAGCCGTTCATGATGGTCATGGTGGGGGCGGTGGTGCTGCACTACGCCGCCATCATTCGTATTGCCGTGCGCTGGAAACGGGACAAGAACGACTTCCAGTTTCTCAGGCAGGCCCAGTGGCTCTATGGCGGGCTGGGCTTGTGCTGGGGAACGACCATCATCCTGTTTGCCCTGAATGGACGGCCTGACCAGGCCGTGCTGCTGCTGGGCCTGGCATCGGGTGTGGTGTCGACACCGATCATCAGCGTTCCCCTCGGCATTGCCTTCGCCTTCTTTATTCCGGATGCGATCCTGTCGATCTACGCCGTCAGCGTGGCCATGCCGAACGCGAACCTTTATTCGGCGATGGCCTTCATCTCCTTCACGGCCTACGCTGCCACCGGCATCATCTTCACCAACTTCACGTTCAGTGGCCGCTCCGAGGCGCGTGCGGCGCTGCAGCGGGAGATTGCGACGGTCAACGTCTTCCTGCGCGAGTACGAGGAAGGCTCGCCCGACTGGCTCTGGCAAACGGACCAGCACGGCCGCGTCAGCAAGGCCTCGGCGCGGATGGGGGAGGCGGCCGGGCTGACGCCTGCCGAGATGGAGGGCATGCCGATGGCGCAACTCCTCTCCACCGTGCGCAGGGGGAACCAGCCCGACGACCGCTTCCAGTACGATCTGGCGATGTGCTTCCAGGAACGACAGGCATTCCGCGAATTGCTGGTGCGCCATGATGGTTCCAAGGGAACACGCTGGTTCCGGCTCACAGGCCATCCCGTGTTCAGCGCAGGCGGAAGCCTCGCCGGCTTCCGTGGCATCGGCCGCGACGTGACCTCAGGCTACGAAGCCAGCGAGAAGGTCAATTTCCTCGCCCGGCACGATACCTTGACCGGCCTGCTGAACCGCCGCTCCTTTGTCGAGGCGATCGAAACACTCTGCGAGGAGAAGCGATCCTTTGCCATTGCCCTGATTGACCTCGACAGCTTCAAGAAGACCAACGACACCTTTGGCCATCACATCGGCGACCGGCTGCTGCAGGTCGTGGCCGGCCGCATCCAGCAATCCATGCGGCCTCAGGACTTTGCCGCACGGCTTGGGGGGGATGAATTCGCGACCATCATCGTGGGTGCCGATAACGAGGAAGGCCGCGCCGTAGCCGACCGGCTGGCCGAACGCTTGAACGACCGGGTCGAGATCGACGGCATGACCATCGTCTCGGGCGCGAGCATCGGTGTGAGCGCCTGCCCGCAGGATGCCCAGGACCCGCAGCGGCTCCTGCTGCTGGCCGACCTAGCCCTCTACAAGGCCAAGGATCAGGGCAAGGGCAAGGCCTTTGTCTTCGACCGGTGGATCGAGGAGGAGCATCATCAGCAGATCAGCCGCGAGGCCGAACTGCGTGAGGCCATCGACAAGGGCCAGATCAGCCTCGTGTATCAGCCGATTGTTGATCTGATGTCCAGCCAGATCGTCTCGGCCGAGGCCCTGGTCCGCTGGAACCATCCGGTTCGCGGGTGCGTGGAGCCCGGAGAGTTCATCGAGACGGCCGAACGTGCCAACCTGATGGAGGAACTCGGCAAGCTGGTGCTGCAGATCGCCTGCAGGGATGCCGCTCTCTGGCCGGATCCGATCCAGGTCAACGTCAACCTGTCGCCGCGCCAGCTGCGATCCGGTCAGTTTCCACAGATCCTGGCGGATACGCTCGCGGCAAGTGGCCTGTCTGCGGAGCGGCTGGCCATCGAGATCACGGAGAATGTGCTGCTCGATCAGGATGACAAAACGCTGCAGCAGCTCGACACCATCCGCGGAATGGGCGTGGGCCTCATCCTGGATGATTTCGGTACGGGCTATTCATCGCTGACCTATCTCCACAAGGTGGAGGTCCGCGGCATCAAGATCGACGCGTCCTTCACACGGCAGTTGCCGGAGCGGAAGGTGGCCGCGATCTACCGCATGATCGCGCGCCTTGCCATGGATCTGAACATCTACGTAGTCGCTGAGGGTGTCGAGGATGCGAGCCAGGTGGAATGGCTGAACCGGAACGGCATCCGCTTCGCCCAGGGCTATCTGCTGGGACGGCCTATGCCGTCCCCGCCAACCAGCCGGGTCGAATACCTCGCCTGAAGAGCTGCGTCAGAAGCGGTAGGACAGGCCGAGCATGACCGAGACCGGGTCAGGATCAACGGTGACCCTCACAGGCACTGGCCCTGCCATCCCCTTGGCATCGAAGGAAAGCCAGGTTTTGCGCGCATCCACGAAGGCCGAAAGGTCATCGGTGATGCGGAACTGGCCGCCAGCCTGCAGGAAGGGGCCGAAATTATCGGCGATGTCGAGCTCCGACATCGAGCCCCCCCGGGTCCTGAGAAAGAAGGTGTAGCTGAGGCCGCCGCCGACGAATGGCTCGAACCGGCCGAAGGACAAGGGATGGTATTGCGCCCCCAGCATCACCGAGCCGTAGGTGACCTTGCGCAGCACGCCCTGGGGCGCGAAGTCGCCGCGCCCATGCAGTGCCACGGTCGGTGGCAGGCCTCCGGCGAAAGACACGCTCCAATCGGGTGCAATTCTCCAGCCCAGCTCCAGCGCCGCGAAGGAAACATCGCCGAGAGCCACGCGCGCACCTGGCACAGGCTGGCCGGCAACGGATGCCCGGCCTGTTGTGCGATAGGATGCCATGCCATAGCCCGCTCGGACGAAGAAGTCCTTGTTTTCCCCCGGGTCAGTCTGCGCAAAACCGTGGGACGGCAGGAAAACCGCTCCAAGGAGCATGGCTCCCACCAGGCGGCAACCGAGGCGACCAGAAGACGACACTGAGCAACTCCGAACCGAACGCAGCGGCAGCATATCACCTTGAGCGCGTTTTTGGTCCTTTCATTTCAATTCTTGGTCATGTTGCATGATGGGCCCGGATCGTCCGCCGTCCTACTCTTTCAGGGCGGCCAGCCAGATCGCCACGGCCGCTGCGCCAGCATCCGGATGACCGATCGCGCGGTCACCCAGATAGGCGGCACGACCCAGTCGGGGCTTCATCGATCCGGTCGTCCTGGCGCCTTCCTCGCCTGCCCGCACGGCCTCTTCCCAGGCGGCCTTGGGCTGGGTGCCTGCCGCCAGCGCCGACGCGAAAACTTCCGCCGCCGGATGCAGCGCATCCAGCATGGTGCGATCCCCTGGCCTGGCACCGCCCAGCTCCGACACCGCAGCAACCGCCGCCTGAAAGGCAGCCGCCCATTCCCCGGGCTTCGGTTCGCCTTCGGGCAGAACACGGGCAGCGCGAAGAAGGGCCGTTGCATAGAACGGGCCGGAACTCCCGCCAATGGCCCGACGCAGCGCCTCCCCCACCCGGTGCAGCGCCATTGGCGCATCGGCCCAGGCACTCTCCGGCAGGGCACGGATCGCCGCCGCACCACGCGCCATGGAGATGCCGAGATCGCCGTCCCCGGTGGCACTGTCCAGCTCCGTCAGCCGCGTTTCCGCACCCTCCAGCGCTGCCGCGGCCGCCAACACGGCGCGCTTCACCAACCGTCCCGAAGCCTGCTGCGGCCGGGCGGTGCCCTCGGCCGGAGCAGCCGGGGCCGCGACCACCTGCCGTCCGGCGATGCGGCCATTCCCCGGCCAGGCCGGCGCTGCGCTCGGTGCATCCAGCCGCGCCAGCCGCGCATCATCCACCGGCAGCACGGTCAGCGACATTCCGGGCATTTCCAATGCGGTCAGCAGATTGCCGGTCCAGGCCCGCTCCACCATAAGCCCCGCCCTGCGCAGCACGGCCATGGCCTGCCGCGCCACCACCGCCAGTTCCATCGGCGGCGTGCCGCCCAGGCCGTTGACCAGCAGCACCACACGGTCGCCACGCTTCAGGCCGCGATCCTCGATGATGGTGCCCAGGATTTCCTCCACCAGCGCATCGGCCGTTTGCAACGCCACGCGCTTCACCCCCTGCTCCCCATGAATGCCGAGGCCGAGCTCCGCCTCATCCTCGCCCAGGGTGAAGCCGGGCCGCCCCGCCCCTGGCACGGTGCACGCGCCCAGCGCGACGCCCATCGTTCCCATCGCCTCTGCCGCCGCGCGGGCCTCCGCCGCAACCTGCTCCAAGGGCAGGCCCGCCGCCGCCGCCGCGCCCGCCACCTTGTGCACCAGCACCGTGCCGGCGATGCCGCGCCGCCGCCCGGGCTCCACCGTGTCGCGCAGCGCCACGTCATCGGCCACCACGACAATCTCGGCCGGGATGCCCTCGGCTCGCGCCAGCTCGGCGGCGAGACCAAAGTTCAGCCGGTCGCCCGTGTAGTTTTTCACCACCAGTACCGCGCCATCCGGCCCGCCCACGGCGCGGATGGCTGCCAGCACCGCATCGGTGGAGGGCGAAGTGAAAACGTCGCCAGAGATCGCTGCGTGCAGCATCCCTTCCCCCACATAGCCCGCATGCGCCGGCTCATGCCCTGCGCCGCCGCCGGACAGCACCGCGACGCCCGCCCCGCCACCACCGGCACGGACGATAACATCCTCAGCCTCCAGCAGCGCCTGGCCAGGGTTCAGATCCGCCAGACCCTCCAGCATCTCGCGCACCACATGGCGGGGGTCGTTGAGCAACTTCTTCACCGTAACTGTCCTCCTGGGGCTTTGCGGCGGAGGGTGGCGCGTTGCGGGGAGCTTGGCCAGTGGCACAGCTCCCCCTTCGAAGCCCTGACGCCTTGGTTGAACCACCCCCGGACCGACATTCACGGCCCTGAACGATGTTGCACGCCGGCTCCGCAGCACCAATGGCAGCAGGGTCCGGGGGACACCGTCACCCCGACAGAGCGCAGGCGGGCAGCACTTTCCTGGCGGGCGTCAATGCTCCCCGCCCGGGATCGCGGCCAGCAATTCCCGCGTGTAAGCATGGCGCGGATGATCGAAGACCTCATCGCGGCTGCCTTGCTCCACCATGACACCGCCCTGCATGACACCGACGCGGTGGCTGATCTGCCGCACCACCGCGAGGTCGTGGGAGATCATCAGATAGGTCAGTCCGGCATCGCGCTGCAGCTCGCCCAGCAGACGCAGGATCTGGTCCTGCACCGAGACATCCAGCGCTGAAACCGGCTCGTCCAGCACCAAAAGATCGGGCTTCAGGGCCAAGGCACGGGCGATGGCGATGCGTTGGCGCTGCCCGCCTGACAACGCGCCGGGCTTGCGCTGCAGGTAGTCGCGCGGCAGCGCCACCTGGTCGAGCAGCGTTGCCGCCTGCGCCTTCTGCTCGGCTCGGCTCCCCAGGCGGAAGGCGCGCAGCGGCTCGCACAGGATGTCCTCGATGCTCATGCGGGGATCAAGCGAGGAATACGGATTCTGATAAACAAGCTGGAAGCGGCGGCGCAGGCGCCGCAGGGGCTCTCCGGACAAGGCGGTGATATCCACGCCATCGAACAGCACGCGCCCGGCGCTGGCGGTTTCCAGCCGCGAGATCATGCGGGCCGTGGTGGATTTTCCTGATCCGGACTCCCCTACGATGGAGAAGGTCTGACCGCGTGGGATGCTGAAGGACACATCCTGCACGGCCTTGAGCACGCGGTCCGGCCCGAGGCGGAACTCCTTGCGCAGGGCCTCCACGGTGACAAGCGGCACGGAAGCCTTGCTGGCCTCGCCGCCCGACCTGGCGGATTGCACGGCAACGGCCCGGCGCGCTGCAATGCCTGGTGCAGCGGCCAGCAGGGCCTGGGTGTAGGGGTGCTTCGGGCTGGTCAGGATTTCCCGCGCCGGCCCCTGCTCCACCACCGCGCCATTCTGCATGACGACGACGCGGTCGGCACGATCCGCCGCCACGCCAAGGTCATGGGTGATCATCAGAACCGCGGTGCCGGTTCGCGCCGTCATCGCCGCCAGCAGGTCGAGCACCCGCCGCTGAACGGTGACATCGAGCGCGCTGGTGGCCTCGTCGGCGATCACCAGCCGCGGCTCATTGGCCATGGCGATGCCGATCAGCACGCGCTGCCGCATGCCGCCCGACAACTCATGCGGATACTGCCGCGCGCGGAGCTCGGGGTCGCTGAGTCCCACCTCGCGCAGGATCTCCACCGCTCGGGTGGCGGCGTCGCGACGGCTGATGGCACGGTGCAGCCGCAGCACCTCCGCAACCTGCTCGCCGATGCGCAGCACCGGGTTCAGCGCGACGCCCGGGTCCTGCGGCACCAGCCCGATAGCGGCACCGCGCAGCTGCACGATGCGGCCGCGCCGGGCATGGGTAATGTCCTCGCCATCGAAGCGGATGGTACCGCCCGAGACGCGTCCATTGCCTGGCAGCAGATGCATCACCGCATGAGCGGTGGTGGACTTGCCCGATCCGGACTCGCCAACAATCGCCACAACCTCGCCCTGCCGCAGTGTCAGGTGGACGCCCTTGACGGCTGGCACCGGGCTGAGTTCCGTGCCGTATTCCACATGCAGATCCTCGATCTCCAGCAACAGCGGCGCTGGGCTAGCCGAGGACATGGCCGGTGGCGGGGCGATCTGGGTCTCGATGCTCATGCTCGCCCCTTTCAATGTGACGGCGCTTCGTCGCGGTGCAGCGCATGACCCAGCCGATTGACCGACAGCACCACGGCGACGACCACCAGACCGGGCATCGCCGTCAGCCACCAGGCCGTCGCGAGGTAATCGCGTCCTTCGGCCACCAGGGAGCCCCATTCTGGAGCGGGCGGCGGTGCGCCGAAGCCCAGAAACGACAGTGAGGAAACGGACAGGATGGCAGAGCCGAACTCCAGCCCCGCCAGCGCCAGCACGGGCCCCGCGGCGTTGGGCAGGATGTGCCGCCAAAGGTTGGTGCCCCATCGCACGCCGCTGGCCATCGCCGCCTCCACGTACAAGTTGGACTTCACCCGCAGCACCTCGGCCCGCATGACGCGCGCGAAGGTCGCGATGGTCGATATGCCAACGGCAATGGCGACGTTCACGGTGCCGAAGCCCAGCACCGTCATGATGGTGAGCGACAGCAGCAATCCGGGCACGGACAGCAGCACGTCGATGACGCGCATCAGAACGTCCTCGGTGCGGCCGCCGGCAAAGCCGGCAACAAGCCCGAGCAGTGAACCAGCGAACAGCCCGATGGACACGGCGATCACCGTCGCCTTCAGCGACAGCGCCGCCCCGTGCACCACGCGCGTATAGAGATCCCGCCCGAGATAATCCGTGCCGAACCAGTACTGCACCGAGGGCGGGCGCAGGCGGTGTGCGGTGTTGGTGACGTAGGGATCGATGCTGGTGAACACGGTCGGGAAGAAGGCGAAGCCGAGAGCCAGCACGATCACCAGCGCAGCGAGACCGACGCTCGTCTGCCGCCAGGCCTGGGCCAAGAGCAGGCCAGTCCGGCTGGTCCGGCGTGGCGCCCGCATGGCCGCGCTGGTGGCTGTGGTTGTGGACATGCCGCTCCCCTCCTATCGGCTAGCCCGCCGGCCACTGCGCGCGATGCGCGGGTCGACCAGGGGATAAAGAAGGTCCACGGCCAAATTGGCCAGCACGAAGATCAGCGTGGACAGAACAACCAGCCCCTGCACCATCGGCACATCCTGCGCCTTGACCGCCTGCTCGGTCAGCCGGCCGATGCCGACGCGCGAGAACACCGTCTCCGTGACCACCGATCCGGCCAGAAGGTTGCCCACGCTCATGCCGATCATGGTCAGCGCCGGGATCAACGCATTCGGCAGCGCATGGCGCAGGTGCACGCGCAACGGCCGTGCCCCCTTGCCCAGCGCCGTGGTCACATAGGGTTGGTTCCAGCTCGCCAGCAGGCTCTTCGCCAAAAGCTGCGCAAAGCCGGCAGCGGTGGGGATCGCCAGCGTTACCGCCGGCAGCACCAGGGATACGAAGCCGCTATTGCCCATCGCCGGGAACAGCGCAAAGCGAAACGAGAAGAACTGCAGCAACAGCAATCCAACCCAGAAGACCGGAACGCTGACGCCGAGCGCCGGCATGGAGAGCAGGGCATCGCGCAGCCAGGGCCGCCGCGTATAGGTGGCGATGCAGGCCAGCAGGAAGCCGGCCACCAAGGCGATCAGCATCGCCAGGGAAGCCAGCTTCAGCGTTTCCGGAACGGCGCGAGCGATCACGCCTGTCACCGCCTCGTTGAGCTGGATCGACATGCCAAAATCACCCTGCATGGCGTGCCAGAGGCGCACGAGGTACTGCACGATCACCGGCTTGTCGAAGCCGTACTGCGCCCGCAGCTCTGCGATCTCGGATGCGTCCATCATCAGCCCTTCGCCGCGGGCGTCGAGCATGATGAGGATCGGATCACCCGGAAGAATGTAGAGAATGACGAAGGTGACGGTGAAGGCTGCCCAGAGCACGAACAACGCCTGGCCCAGCCGGCCCAGCAGGTACTGCGGCATGGCGGCTCATTCCGCCGCGATGTAGGTGTCGTGGAAGACCGGCCAGCGCGGCGTCGACATCCAAAGCCCGTGCACGTTGGGCGCCGTGCCGACCACGGAGATCGACTCCTTGATGGGGATGGCGTAGCCCTGCCCCACCATCATCTCCTGAACCTCGCGCACCAGCTTGGCACGCTCGGCGTTGTCCATGGCACTGCTCTGCTTGTCGAGCAGAGCGTCCAGCTCCGGCTGTGGCGCCTTGATGGTGCTGTTGTACTTGCTGCTGAACAGGCCAAGCATCACATCCGGGTCGGGCCGGGTGAAATCGCTCATGCGCAGATCGTAGCGGCCAGAACGAATCACCGATCCGATCTCCGTATCGGTGCGCAGGCTCAGCACGAGATCCATGCCGACCTGGGCCAGCTGCGCCTTGATCAGCTCCATGTCCGGACGGAAGCCGGGAAAGCTCCAGATCACCTGCATGCGCAGCTTCCGGCCTTCCTTTTCACGGACACCGTCCGCTCCCGGCTTCCAGCCTCCCTCGTCCAGGATCTGCTTCGCCCGCTCCGGATCATACTTCATCAGCGGCGTCATGTCGGCGTAGAAGGGCACGGTGTGCGAGAGCGGACTGGTCGCCGCCGTGTCGAGATCGGAATACAGGGCCTTCACGATCTCGTCGCGGTTGATCGCGTGCTGCATCGCGCGGCGCACGGCGAGATCGGCCATGACGGGCCGGGAGAAGTTCGGAATGAGGTTGATGCCCACGCCGCCCGCGGTGCGCGCTACCAGCTTGATCCCCGCCGCGCGCACCTGCGCGTAGGATTGCACCGGGATGTCATCCACCGCCCCGGCCTGGCCGCTGATCATGATACCGGTACGCACGCCGCCTTCCGGCACGGTCTGGAAGGTCAGCTTCTCCAGATAGGCCGGCCCCTGGTGCTCGGCGTTCGGAGAAGCCCAGTTGTAGTCTGGATTGCGCCTGAAGACGATGCGGTCGTTGGTGACTACCTCCGTGATGATGAAGGGGCCGCTGCCGATGAGCTGCCCGGCGCATCGCTCGTCAGCGCTCTTCGCTAGCGTCTCGGGTGCCAGCATAGACAGTGGCTTCTCGGCGAGCGATTGCAGCAGCCCAGCCTTCGGCAATTCGAAGCTGAGGGACACGGTCATCGGGTCGACGGCCTTGGCTTCCACAAAGCCCGACAGGTAGCCGGCGGCCTGGGGTGCGCGGCCTTCCTTCACCAGCTTCATGATGGCGTCGAAGTTTGCCTTGACCGCGGCGGCGTCGAGCTTCTCGCCATTGCTGAAGCGGACGCCGTCGCGGATCTTCAGCACCAGGGTCTTGTTCTCGTCCTGGAACTCCCAGGAAATGGCAAGCCATGGCCTGATCTCACCGCTCTTCTTGTCCTGATCGGTCAGGTTATCGAGGATCTGACGCGACGCATTCTGCGCCCGCGCACTCTGCGCGAGGTCAAGGCAGGGCGGAAAGGAGCTCTGCGCGTAGATCAGGTGGCCACCTGGCTTCGGTGCCGGCTGGGCGGCGGCAAGGCCCATCCCTGCCGCGAAGATGGTGCCGGGCAACGCTCCGTAGCGGGCCGCCAGATTCCAAAGGCTCATCGTCCAGTCCCTCTTTCCCGTTGAGGCCGTTCGACGCGTGTCTCGCTATTCCCGCCGTCGATTGAGCCCGGTCTTGTGCCGGATCTTGAAGTCCGCCGGGCCAGCCTGGTCCGGCGGTCGCTTGTCAGTCCCCTGCAGCGGCCTGGAGGCCGCGCATGCTCCGGTGAGCCGGGCGAGCAAGGCCCAGATTCTCGCGCAACGTGCGTCCGGCATACTCCGTATGGAACAGGCCCCGGCGCTGCAGTTCGGGGATCAAGCCGTGAAACACCTCCTCCACCGGCTGGGGGTAGAAGGGAGGCAGGATGTTGAAGCCATCACAGCCGAAATTGGAGAACCAGTCTTCCATTTCATCTGCCACACGCTCCGGCGTGCCGACGATGACATGATGGCCGGAGGCGGCCGAGCGCGCCCGTAGCAATTCGCGGATCGTCATGGTCTTGCCTTCCAGGAACTTGGCGAGCTTCACATGTCCGCTCTTCACGGCGTTGCTGTCAGCCAGCATCGGTGGCAGCGGTGCATCCAGCGAGTATTTCGTGAGATCGCCGAAGGAGTTGGCCAGGGCTGCCAGACCAAGCTGCGGCGGGATGAGGTCCAGCAGCATCTCGTGCCGGTCGCGGGCTTCCTGCATGGTGCGGCCCAGGATCGGCATCATGCCAGGCATGACCAGCGCCGAGGCGGGAGAGCGGCCGAACTTCGCGAAGCGCTCCTTGACGCTGCTGTAGAAGGCCACGGCATCATCGCGGCTCTTCTGCATGGTGTAGATCACCTCTGCGGTGCGCGCCGCGAGATCCTGGCCAGGGCCCGAAGAGCCGGCCTGTGCGATAACGGGATAGCCCTGGATCGGCCGCGCCACGTTGAGCGGGCCACGCACTTTGAAGTGCTCGCCCTTATGGTGCAGGATGTGCAGCTTGGCGGGATCGAAATATTGACCTGTCTGCTTGTTGCGGATGAAGGCGTCATCTTCCCAGCTGTCCCACAGCCCGAAGACGACATCCATGTACTCCTCGGCCCGGCGATAGCGGGAGCCGTGCTCCATATGCGTATCCCGGCCAAAGTTCAGCGCTTCCTGTTCGCTCCATGAGGTGACGACGTTCCACCCGACGCGGCCTTCCGTCACGTAGTCGAGCGAGGCCAGCTTCCTCGCCATGTTGTAAGGCTCGTTATAGGTGGTGGAGGCCGTGGCAATGAAGCCCATCCTCTCGGTCACGGCGGAAAGGGCGGCCAGCAGCGTCAGCGGCTCGAACACGTCGATGCGGCTGTCGTAGCTGAGCTCTTCCTCATTCTTGGCATCGGAGCGGACGGCGATCCCGTCCGCCCAGAACATGAAGTGGAACTTGGCGGCCTCGGCCTTGCGAGCCATGTCCTTCCAGAAGCGGATGTCGCTGCCGCCGGCAGGATAGGCTTCCGGCATGCGCCAGCCTCCGCCATGCGCACCGGCTCCCACGAGGTTGAGGCCCAAGGCCATCTTGCGCGGCTTGTCGCTCACTGTGTTCTCCATCGCGCTTATTCGGCGGCGGAGGCGGAAACCGCCCCGGCCGCGCTGTATCGGTTGAGATGCGGCTTGAGCCCGAGGTTCTCGCGCAGCGTCGCGCCCTCATAGGCGGTGCGGAACAGGCCACGGCGCTGAAGTTCGGGCGTGACATGATCCACGAAATCCTCGCAGGATTCCGGCAGGTGCGTGGGCAGCACGTTGAAGCCATCGCAGGCGCCGGCCTCGAACCACTCCTGCAGCCCATCCACAATGTCCTGGGCCGTGCCGATAAGGCAGAAGCCCCCGGCGACGCTCTGTTGATAGAGCTGACGGATGGTCAGGTTCTGCGCACGCGCACGCGCCAGCAGCCGTTCCGTCGAACTGCGCACCTGGGGTGGACGCTGCGGCTCCGGCACCGGTCCATCAAGATCGAAGCCGGTGAGATCCCCCAGCGACGCGTAGACCCTGGCCAGCCCGACCAGGGGATCCAGCAAATCCTGCAACTGATCAAACTTGGCCTGCGCTTCTTCGCGCGTCCGGCCAACCACCGTGCGGACGCCAGGCATGATCTTCAGCGCGCCAGGCTCGCGGCCGTACTTCGCCATCCGGCCTTTGACGTCGTCGTAATAGGCCTTGGCGGATGCAACGTTGTCCTGCGCGGCATACACGACGTCGGCCGAGGCCGCCGCAATCTCGCGCCCAGGGTCCGAGGCCCCGGCCTGGACCAGAATGGGACGCCCCTGCGGCATGCCCGCGACGTTGAGCGGCCCCATGACCTGGAAATGCTTCCCCTTGTGGTTCAGCAGATGCATCTTCGATTCATCGTAGAAGACGCCCGATGCGCGGTCATAGATCAGCGCATCGGGCTCCCAGCTATCCCACAGCCCCTTCACCACCTCGACGAACTCGGCAGCGCGCTCGTAGCGTGTGTCGTAGTCCAGATGCTCCGCGCGGTTGAAGTTCTGTGCCTCTGCCTGGGACCAGGAGGTGACGATGTTCCAGCCTGCGCGGCCGCCGCTGATCAGGTCCAGCGTCGCGAACTTGCGCGCCACATGATACGGCTCGTTGTAGGTGGTGGAGGCGGTGGTCACGAGGCCGATATGCTTTGTCAGCGGCGCCAATGCCGGCAACAGGGTCATCGGCTCCATCTCGACCAACTCATAGCCCGAACGGGCAAGCGAACCCTTCGGTTCATCGCGTTCGCGGATGCCGATGCCGTCAGCGAAGAAGATCATGTCGAACAGCCCACGCTCCGCGGCCTGGGCACTGCGCACATAATGCTCGAAGCGCAGGGTGCCGTCGGCGGGCACGGAAGGATGCCGCCACGCTGCCGGATGATAGCCGAGGCCGCGCATCGACATGCCGAGGCGCATCATCCTGCGCCGGCTCATCCTGGCTGTCCGATCGGGTTCCGCATGCCTCACACCTCCATCGCGCGACGCCGGGATGGGCCGCGGAAGCGCGACGGCGGATCATGACCGCCGGAGGGTGAGAGCACTCAGCTTGCACAAGCCTTTGCGCGGTTGCAAGCTTTCACTGCATTTTTCTCAGCGGTCGCGCCGGCCGCGCAGCAGCGCGGGCATGGTGGCGGCCTCGCGGATCATCTCCGATAGCCGTGCCGTCGCGACCGAGCGCGGTACCGCCTCGGGGAAAACCATAGCGACGCCATAGGCAATCGCGGGTTCAAAGCGGCGGACCCGCAGGGCGGGGTCGCGAAGGTTTGCAGCCGTGAAGGGATCAATCAAGGCCAGGCCGGCACCCTCGGCCACCAGGCTGCACAACACCTCCGATGCGCTGGCCTCAGCCGCCACGGTGGCACCGATCCCCTCCATGCGCAGCAATGTGTCCAGCCTCAGCCCTACTTGGCTGCCCAGACCGAGCGACAATAGCCGCTCGCCCTGCAGATCCGTCAGACGGACCACACGCCGTCGCGCCAGTGGATGGCCAGTCGGCAGCACGCACAGCGCTTCCAAGCCGTCCAGCGGCTCGATCTCCAGCCCTGGATAGGGGCTGGCAACATAGCAGAGGCCGACGTCGTATTGCCGCAGCGACACGCGTTCCAGCGTCACCGGCGTTGTGTTGTTGTGGATCGAGACGTAGGTGTCGGGATGTGCCCGCATGAAGCCCGCCACCAGCCGCGGCAACAGTGAGAGGGCCGGACCGGCCATGGCGGAGATGCGCAACGCGCCGCGCTGCCCCCTGCGGATGTCGAGTGCTGTCCGTTCAATCCGCGCCAGGCTGACAAAGCTCATTGCCACTTCCTGATGCAGCAGCGCCGCCTCCGGGGTTGGTGTCACCTGCCCCCCGACGCGGGAGAACAGTGCGTAGCCGAGCGAGTCTTCCATGTCGCGCACCAGACGGCTCACCGCCGGCTGGGTCATGTTCATCATCTGCGCCGCGCCGGACACCGTTCCCCGCAGCATCACGGCGCGGAATGCCTCGATCTGGCGCCAGGTCAGCCTTCGCCGCATTGCACGCCCCATAACATTTCGGCATAGATGATGGTTGAAATGGAAATTGACGGCAATTCCCGCCGCTCCTTAGGCTCCACTCATCCCCGGAAACCGAGCCAATCGTGACGGGGCCTCAAGGGGATTTGCCGCTGCACGGATCTGGCCGCCCATGGCGGAGGATGCCGGCATGCCGTTCCCGGCGTTGGCGCAACCAGGCCCGAGGGTGAGAGCGAGGGCCATGGAAAAGCGGACGACGCGGAGCGGCAAGCCTGCCGGCGTGTTCTAGCCGAAAGCGCCGCATTCCAGCGAGATGATCGCGCTGATCTCGCGGATCAGACTGAACATCTCGCGCAGCGGGCGCAAAATCCTGGCCTGCTCCTCGCCATAGCCGCCATGCCGTGTCGCCGGCGGCTCAGCGAAGTCGAGCATGGCGCCAGGTGGATCTTCGGCGGGGAAAACCTGTTCCAGCAGGTCCACCGCTCCTGGCACGTCGAGCCGCAGCAGGCGCTGCACCAGCCCGTGCCGCGTCACGCCATGACGGGGGGAAAAGTCCGGAACCTCTACGGCCAGCAGCCAGATCCGATGGATCAGGCATAGACGCAGCGCATGCAGGGAGAAGAGGCGGTCACTCATGCGGGGGGGATCGCCCATGGTGCCCGCGGAAGGCCACGCGTTGCGCAGGGCAAGGTCATCGGCCTTCAGGCGGCGGAACACGGTGCGCGCCGGGTCGGCCAAGCCAAGTTCTCCCAGTGCGCCAGCCACTGCCAGCAGGGACTGCGACCGTCCTGCGCGCCGGGTCTGCGCGGCCCTGTCCAGCCAGGTGACAGGATCGAGGCTGGCAACATAGCCACGCAGCACGTCGGCATCGGACAGGCTCAGCCCAGCTCGGGCAAAGGCCATGGCATTGGCGAAACGAGGGCTGCGCCGCAGCAGATCGGCGAAGGCTTCCGCCTCCTGCCAGGCCCCGTGTCCCAGACCGTGCATCAGGTTGGCCAGGAAGCCCAGCTGCTGCAACACCGCATTATTGGGAATGGCGCGCAGTTCCCGCGGGTGGCGGATCGTCGGGGGGCCGCCACTTTCGCTTTGTCGCGCGGCAGGGCGCGACCCTGTGCGATCCAGCAGCGACTGACCGAAAGCCCCGAGCAGAGCGGCGTAGCCCGGATCCTCGACCAGTTGGTGAAAGGACGCTCGGGCCCCGGTGAACAGATCCGTGGCAAAGCCACCTTCGGCATAGACCGGGTCCGGCGTACCGCCGGGCAGCGGCGCGAAGGCGTGCTCGGCGATGCGGGCGACCGTTGCCTGCGCCAGCGCAGGCGTGCCGAACAGGAGGTAGCCGTCGCCACCTTGAAAGGACGTCTCAACCCGTACCGGGATGTTGCGCGCAGCAAAGGCCGCGCGGATGGCTGGAGGGTTCAGGTAGTCAAAGCGTGCAGCAAGCCCGTCCGGGTGGCCCCCACGGCCCAGCCCCTCGCCATGGGTGTCGAATAGCACCACCTCCAGGTCATCGAGCCCGTGTCGCGCGAGCAGATCGGCAATGCGCAGCTTCAGTCGCTCGATCAAATGCGTCGCTGCCACCTGACCGATGTAGCGTCCCGAATCGGAATAGCCGAACTGCAGGCAGAGACGTCCGATGCGTCGCAGATGCGCGCACCAATGCGGACTACGCAGCGCCTCCTCGACCACCCTTTCCGCACGACGTTCCAGCGCCTCCGCCGTTTCGAAGAGTGGTGAGATTTCGACATGGTTCTCTACCCCGGACAGCCTTGCCAACAGCAAGGCAGCCAAGAGGGTGTAGCCGCTCTCGGTTTCCGCAACGAGGAAACGGACAGGCTGGCTGGCATCGATGTGCTTGGCGATCTGCGCCACGGTCATCATCAGCCGTGCCGCGGAGGCGGGTTCGGCCATCAGCCCGCCAATATCCACGGGTTCGGCCTGTGCCTCATCGAGTGCCGTATTGATGGCGGAAAACAGGGCGCGCCGGCGAGAGGGATCCTCCGGTCCTGACCCCAGCACAGGAAAGCGCAGCCTGGCGGCATTGTGCAGCTGGGCACTGTTTAGCCGCACGTGGGTGTGGGCCAGGGACAGACCATGGCCGGCCAGTCCCGCCTGCGCCACGCAAAGACCGAGCCTGGCTTCGTCATCGGGGGCGGCGGCTATTGCCTCCGAGAACAGCTCCAGCAACGGTGCCGGCGTGACCAGCGCATCCTCTCGCCGGCCGATCAAAATACGGGCGAAGGCCTGGGCCGCCTCGGGCCGCGGAACGGCCCCGGCTGGCAGGAAAGATGGACAGGCCCCAATCTGGGCCTGCACGGCTTCCAATGCCGTGTTGACACGGCCCCGCAAAGCAGCGGTGCAGTCCTGCGGCAGCACCGCCAGTTGCCGCGCAAGTCGGGCCAGTTGCAACCGCTTCATCTGCAAACGGAGCCGAAGCGTGTCGTGCCAACCGATGTCGGTACGTCCATCGGTGTCGTAGCCGACCCACGAGGCCAACACGACGGGCCGCGGCCTGAGCTGCGTCCAACGGTCCGGCCAGTTCACCCGGGCCGTCCGGAGCAACGCCAGGGAGAGACGGTCAAGAGCATCTCGGCCGTGGCTGATGGCCGTCGCCGCCTGCTCAAACTCCTCCATCAACGTGGGTCCCGCAGGACGAAGCACCAGTGGGTCGGGCACGGCTGCTCCGCCGGCTGCCCTGGCGAGGGCTTCGGCTGTCTCGCGAGGCAGGCTGAAGGTGGGATGAGCTGTGAAGACGGCGGCCATCCTGGGCCGCTCACAGGCCGCCTGGAAGATGGCGAATCGAACCGGGCTATCGTCAGGATCCGGTCGGGCGATACGGGCCGCCAGCAGTGCCATGGCGTCGTCGGGCTCGGAACGATCTGTGTGCCCCACAGAACGGCTCAGGCGTTGCGCCCGATCCCGGAAGGCCGCTTCCCCCATCGATTGAAGAATGGCCGCCAGATCCGCATGGCTGACGCTTCCCTCATCGAGCCGGCGGCTAAGCGCCAGTGCTACGGACAGGGCTGGATTGGCGAATGGATCACCCCGCGCGGCGTCTCGCGCACTGGCGGTGATGGCCTGAAGCTGATGGTCCCGAAAGGCTTCCATGATGCAATGCTGCACCCGCGAGAGGTGCGTTGTCGCGCTATTTCATGGTGCCGGGTGCGTTGAAAGATGAACGCAGAATAGCCGCTCCCTTTCGCAGAAAGGAGAGCGGCGGATCTTCTACTAATGAGGCAGCTATCATTGGGATGCGGGGACAGGATTTGAACCTGTGACCTTCAGGTTATGAGCCTGACGAGCTACCGGGCTGCTCCACCCCGCGGTGGTGATGGTTGGA
>NZ_JBHRTN010000012.1:0-66722 GCF_042646265.1 Teichococcus globiformis | reverse complement strand
AACTGCTCCGCCGAAAAATTCCGCAGGTCCCGCGGCTCCACAACCCGGTCCAGCAACGGCGTCCTCAACTTCCTCTCGGACATCATGACCTCCGGGTGATGGTGCGCGGCAGGGCCGGTCAGCCTGGCTCTGGCATCAAGGCAAGGGGGCAGAGAGAGCGCAGCGGCCGGTCAGGAGTCAAGGCATCAAGTCCGAAGAGCTTCCCTCTTGCCCCTCAAGCACAAGGTTGCATCTGCATTCTTGGTGTTCGACAATAATGCTCACTTGCCCTCTTGCATCACGGGGATGTTCCAGCAGGATTGGCCGGCCTTCTTCCGTGGAACAGACAACCTTTTGGGGAACCTGTTGCCGATGCGCCGCCGGGTCCGCGGCATGGCAGCGGGCGCGTCCAGAACGGAAAGGCCTGGCCATGATGAAGGTCGTTCTTGCACAGCCACGAGGCTTCTGCGCGGGCGTGGTGCGTGCAATTGAAATCGTGGAGCGATCGCTCGAGCAATTCGGTCCACCGGTCTATGTTCGTCACGAAATCGTGCATAACCAGCATGTCGTGGAGAAGCTGAAGAAGCGGGGCGCGGTCTTCGTCGAGGAGCTGAACGAGGTCCCGGATGGTGCTGTCACTATCTTCAGCGCCCATGGCGTTCCGAGCTCCGTGGTTGAGGAAGCTGGACGGCGCGGCCTACCGGTTCTGGATGCCACCTGCCCCCTGGTCGCCAAGGTTCATATCCACGGCCGCCGCTACATGGCGCAGGGAAGAAGCCTGATCCTCATCGGCCATTCCGGCCACCCGGAGGTTGAGGGAACGATCGGCCAGATGCCTGGCCCGGTCCATCTTGTGGCGACATCGGCCGATGTCGCCGCGCTTGACCTGCCGTCTGACCTTCCCTTGGCGTATGTGACACAGACAACCCTGAGCGTTGATGACACTCGATCTGTGATCGCCGCCTTGAAGGCTCGCTTCAGCGATCTCCAGGGTCCGGAAACCGACAGCATCTGTTACGCGACCCAGCATCGCCAGAAGGCGGTGCGGGATCTGTGCCAGATGGTCGACTTGCTTCTGGTGGTCGGAGCTCGCAACAGTTCCAACTCCAACCGCCTGCGGGAGATCGGCACCGAATGCGGCCTGCCCAGCCACCTCGTCGCCGATGGCAGCGAGATCGATCCGGCCTGGCTCGTCGGGGTGCAACGCCTGGGCTTGACGGCGGGGGCCTCGGCGCCCGAGGAGAAGGTCCTGGATGTGATCGAGGCCTTGCGCCGCCACGCTTCGGTGGAGGTGACGGCCATGGACGGCATCCGCGAAGAGGTTGAATTCCGCCTGCCCGCCGAGCTACGCCGGGGGGAAGCCCGGGCCGTCGCGCCCATGACATCGCCTGGCCAAGCCGTTTTGCGGGCGGGCCGGTAAAGGAGCAGCACCCTTGGGAATCCCTCTGCGGCAAGCCGCCCGGATCGGAACCTATCTGGTCCGCCAGAAGCTTTCGGGGCGCAAGCGCTACCCCCTCGTGCTGATGCTGGAGCCCTTGTTCCGCTGCAACCTGGCCTGTGCGGGCTGCGGCAAGATCGACTATCCGAACGAGATCCTGAACCAGCGCCTGTCCTATGACGAATGCATGGAGGCGATCGACGAATGCGGCGCCCCCGTCGTCTCGATCGCCGGCGGCGAGCCGCTGCTGCACAAGGAGATGCCGGAAATCGTCAAGGGCTACCTGGCGCGGGGCAAGTTCGTCATCCTCTGCACCAACGCCCTGCTGCTGGCCAAGAAGATCGACGATTACACGCCGAACGAGGCCTTCACCTGGTCCATCCACCTGGATGGCAACGAGGCGATGCACGACAAGTCGGTCTGCCAGACGGGCGTGTACGAGAAGGCGGTCGAGGCCATCCGCCTCGCCAAGTCCAAGGGCTTCCAGGTCAGCATCAACTGCACCCTGTTCAACGACGCGGATCCGGCGCAGACGGCGGCCTTCTTCGACGAGATGAAGGAACTAGGGCTGAACGGCATCACCGTCTCGCCCGGCTATGCCTATGAGCGCGCGCCGGATCAGCAGCACTTCCTGAACCGCACCAAGACCAAGGAGCTGTTCCGCGGCATCCTGGCGCGCGGCAGGGGCGGCAAGGCCTGGCCCTTCACGCAGTCCCGCATGTTTCTGAACTTTCTGGCCGGGAACGAGGCCTACAAGTGCACGCCCTGGGGCAACCCGACCCGCACCGTGTTCGGCTGGCAGAAGCCCTGCTACCTGTTGGGCGAAGGCTATGCCAAGACTTTTCGGGAACTGATGGACGACACCGAGTGGGACAAGTACGGCGTCGGACATTACGAGAAATGTGCCGACTGCATGGTCCATTCGGGCTTCGAGGCCTCGGCGGTGGATGACATGATCCGCCACCCGATCAAGGCGCTGGGAGTTGCCATCCGTGGCGTCCGCACGGACGGTGCCATGGCCCAGGATATTCCGCTGGACAATCAGCGCCCGGCCGATTTCGTGTTCTCTCGCCATGTGGAAACCAAGCTGGCAGAAATCCGCACTGCCAAGCATGGATCGAACTCACACAAGCCCCGCATCACCCGCACCGGCGGGACCGGCAAGCCCGGGCCCGAGCCGATGGTGGCCGCGGAGTAACTCGCGGAAGGCACGTTCGGCGTGCCAGCCGGTGCGGATCAGCGCCGGCAACTGCCGTGGATCCCGGGCCAGGCTGCGCAGAACGGCAGCCAGGTCCATGCCGCCATCGCGGCGCATCCCCGCTTCGGCGGCAGGCGGCAGGTCATGGCCCGCATCATCCGAAACCACCCGCGCCACGGCAAAGGGCAGATCGTGACGGAGTGCCACCCGCGCTGCGACATGGGATTCCATGTCCACGCCCAGGGCTCCGGTTGCCTGGTGCAGGGCAGCCTTCCCGGCGGCATCAGTCAGCATCCCGTCCTGCCCGACCTGCATGCCCTGCGCCGCGCCCGGCAGCGCCTCCATCAGCCGGGACGCCCAGGGGCCATCCACCGCGTGGCGTTCATCCCCATCCAGCACCGCCTCCGCCACCACCCAGTCCCCGGGGCGCAGCCGCGGCGACAGCGCCCCACAAAGGCCGATGCTGATGATCCCGTCAGCCTCTCTTGCCCAGCGATCCAGCAGCGCCAACAGCCGCGCGGGATCACCGCCACCGGCCAGAGGCCGGATGCCCTGTCCTGCCAGGATACGGCCCTCCCGTAGCAGCCCGGTGGCGGCGAGGATCACATCCCCAGATCCACGCGCCCGGAATTTCCGAGCCTCAGGTTTCGGTACCTTGCCAGTGCCCAGAGAGGAAAGAACTTCGGATAGCCGTGGTAGCGGAGATAGAAGATCCGCGGAAAGCCGCCACCGGTGTAGGCTTCCTGCTCCCAGAGCCCGTCCTCGGCCTGGTGCTCGCGCAGCCAGGCGATGCCACGGGCCACGGCCGGATGATCCACCTCCCCGGCCGCCATCAACCCCAGCAATGCCCAGGCGGTCTGCGAGGCGGTGGAGGGTGCCGCCTCGTAGCCCCTGTAGTCCAGCTTGTAGCTGGCGCAATCTTCGCCCCAGCCGCCATCGGCATTCTGGATTCCGATCAACCAGTCGGCCCCGCGGCGGACGCTGGGACGACTACCGTCGAAAGCAGCCGCGTTCAGCGCACAGAGCGCCGACCACGTCCCGTAGATGTAGTTGATCCCCCACCGGCCGAACCAGCTTCCATCCGCCTCCTGCTCCCGCTCGAGGTAGTCGATGGCACGCCGCATGCGCGGGCTGTCGGTTTCGCCGAGTTGGGCCAGCATGCTGACGCAGCGGGCGCTGACATCGGCGGTGGGCGGGTCCAGCAGCGCCCCATGGTCCGAGAAGGGAATGTTGTTCAGGAAGTGGTGCGTGTTGTCGGCATCGAAGGCGCCCCAGCCGCCATTCGCGCTCTGCAATCCCGCCACCCATTCCGCACCGCGCGATACGGCTTCGTCATACTCCCTGCCGGCATCGCCCCGGTTGCGGGCACGGTCCATCGCCATCACCACCACGGCCGTGTCGTCGAGATCAGGATAATGGGCGTTGTTGTACTGGAATGCCCACCCGCCGGGGCGCACATCGGGACGCAGCTCGGCCCAGTCGCCCCGCACTTCCAGCTCCTGGCGCGGCTTCAACCAATCAAGGCCACGCCGCGCCGCCTCGTCGTCATCCCCCAGCGCCTCCATCATGGCGTGGCTGGCCAGCGCCGTGTCCCACACCGGCGAGACGCAGGGCTGGCAATAGGCCTCGTCCTCCTTCACCACCAGCAGCTTCTCGATGGAACGGCGCGCAATGGCGCGGCCCGGATGCCCCGGCCCGAAGCCCAGAGCGTCAAACATCATCACGCTGTTGGCCATGGCGGGGTAGATGGCACCCAGCCCGTCCTCACCGTTCAGCCGCTCGGTGACGAAGTCGACACAGCGCTGGATGGCGCGCCCCCGCTGGCCGCGCGGCCAGGCAGGCTCGGCCTTCTGCAACACGAAATCCAACCCGTTGAAGAACACCCACCAGCCGCGATGCTGATGCGTACGCATCAGCCCCTTGCGCGCGCCGGGACGGAACAGCTCCGCAATGGTGACGCCGCGCGGATTCCGCGCCGGTTTCCGCAGTGCCTGCAGCACCAGGAGCGGAACCACCACCGTGCGCGCCCAGTACGACATCTTGGAAAGATGCACCGGAAACCAGCGCGGCAGCAGGATCATCTCCACCGGCATGGCCGGCACGCGCGACCACGGGATCTGCCCGAACTGCGCCAGCAGGATGCGGGTGAAGACGTTGCTGCGATCCGCCCCGCCGACGGCCAGAATGGCGTCCCGTGCGCGGACCATGTGCGGTGCATCGGGGCTGTCGCCGATCATCTTCAGCGCGAAATAGGCCTTCACCGATGCGCTGATGTCGAAGGCGCCGCCCTGGAACAGGGGCCAGCCACCATGCGTGCCCTGGATGCGACGCAGATAGCGACCGATTCGCGCTTCCAGTTCCGGGTCATCCGGCTCGGCCAAGTATTGCCGCAGCAGGATGTACTCGGCCGGAATGGTGGCATCGGCCTCAAGCTCGAAAATCCAGTGCCCGTCGGGCTGCTGGTGGCGGCGCAACGCCTCGGCGGCGCGGGCTATGTCGCGGTCGAGACCGCCTTCTCCTTCGGCCTGCCAGGAAGCGTCCGGCGCATGGAGAGAGACTGCGGAAAGGGACACGTCATTCATCGCGCCAACGTCTCTGCACCCATTAGCCCCTTCAGAGCAAGCTCCGCTGCCGCTTCACCCGAACGCAAGGCGCCCTCAATGGTCGCGGGCAGGCCGGTCGCCACCCAGTCTCCGGCCAGCCACAGATTACCGAGCCCCGTTGCCGGGCCAGGGCGGCGCGCCTCCTGTTCCGGCGTGGCGGCGAAGGTGGCACGCTTTTCCCGCACGATCCGGCAGGGGGGCGGGTCGTTGCCGCACGGCAGCCGCAGCGCCGCCGCCGCATCCCGCCACAGCCGGGCCACCAGCGCGTCCTGGGGCTGCTCCAGCAGCGCATCGGCGGCGCTGGTGGTGGTGGACACCCGATCGGGAAAAGCGAAGACCCATTCAGCCGTTCCGCCAACAAGCCCTGTGACCGGCGCGGCACCCGGTGGCGGCACGGTGGCGAAATGCGCGTTGACGATGGCGTGGAAGCGATTCGGCACGGAAAGGCCGGGCAACAGTTCCGCCGCTGTCCAGGGCGGCACGGCCAGCACCACCCGGTCTTCCGGCGCCAACGCCTCCTCTCCATCGGCGAAGCCCAGGGCGCGGACGCGGCCGGCTTCCATCGCCAACTGGCGCAATCGGCGGCCGAGGCGGATCTCCTCCCCCATTCGTCGCAAATGCCCGAGCGCGGGCGCCACAAACGCCGCCTCCAGATCCGGCACCGCCACCAGGGGGCGGCTGGCTGCGCCGCCCCGCGCCAGGCTCTCGCGCAGCACCGCACCGGCCAGGA
Source organism: Teichococcus globiformis (assembly GCF_042646265.1). Classification (NCBI taxonomy): domain Bacteria; kingdom Pseudomonadati; phylum Pseudomonadota; class Alphaproteobacteria; order Acetobacterales; family Roseomonadaceae; genus Roseomonas; species Teichococcus globiformis. The sequence continues at coordinate 60,774 of NZ_JBHRTN010000012.1, read as the reverse complement.
CGGCGGAACCCTGCTCCGGCGGAGTGTTCAGCATGGACACCAGCACCGGCTGCAGCAGCCGTTCCCACAGCACGCCGCGGGATGGCAGGATGGCGTCGATGCGCTGCGCCGAACGGGCCCGCAGTAGCCGTGCCAGGGCCATGTAGTCCCGTATGCGGGTTCCCGGAACGCGGCGGCCCGGCGCCAGCACCCACCAGGGCAGCGGCCCGCCATTGGGCCTAAGTGTCCAACGGGTCCCGTCGCGAAGATCCAGAAACGGGAACATCGCCTCGCCCGGTCCTGCAAGCCGGTCCTCGGCGCCGATGGCGGCCATGTAACGGGCTACCGCCCGGTTGCCCGAGAGCACCAAGTGGTTGCCATTGTCGATGGTCAGGCCGAGCTGTGCATCGTGGTAGGAACGGCAGCGGCCGCCAGCCTGCGGCGCCGCTTCGGACAGAACAACACGCAGACCACGCCCGGCCAGCGCCACCGCCGCGGACAGCCCCGCCAACCCGGCACCAACCACATGGATGCGCGGCATGGCGCTCATTTCCGGCCCGGCACCGCCGCGGCGCAGCGTGCCACAAGCCAGAGCAGGCGCGGCTTGCCGATACGCACCCGGCGCCGTGGCGGCGCCCAGCCTGCCGCCCACATGTCGCGCAGCAGGGCGTGGTACACCGCGCCCATCAGGCGTGGCGCGAACAGGCGCCCTCGCGGTCGGTTCCGCAACAGCTCCGCCGCTGCGAAGAAATGCGCCTCCGCCTGGGTGGCGAGCTGCCGTGCCACGGCATCAATGCGGGGATCGGCCACCGCCACCTCCGGCTCCTCCGTCGCGATGCCTACCGCCAGGAGGGCTTCCCGCGGCATGTAAAGCCGGCCGATCGCCGCATCCTCGTCCAGGTCGCGCAGAATGTTGGTCAACTGCAAGGCGCGGCCCAGGTGATGCGCCAGGGCCTCGCCGGGCGCGGCTTCCATGCCGAAGACGCGGGTGGACAGGCGGCCCACGGCGCTTGCCACCCGGTCGCAGTAAAGATCGAGCGTGGCGCAGTCCGGCGCACGGATATCAGCCGCGACATCCATGGCCATCCCGTCGATCACCGCCATGAAATCGGCCTGCAGCAGCCCAAAATCGCGCACTGCCCCCGCCAGGAAGCCTGCCTGCCCCGCGGGGTGGCCCGCATACAAGGCGGCAAGATCGGCACGCCACCGGTCCAGCGCCTCGGCGCGCACCGGGCGGGACCGGGTGCCGTCATCGGCGATGTCGTCCACCAGCCGGCAGAAAGCGTAGATGGCGAACATGGCCGCCCTTTCGCGCTTCGGCATCAGCCGCATGGCGGCATAGAACGAACTGCCCGAAACCTGCGCCTCCATCGCAGAAAGGTCGGCTCTGCCCGTTTGCGCGCTCATGCTTGGCGCCTTCCCAGCCAGCCCAGCGCCACACTCGCACCCCCACGCAGGCCGAGGCCGAGCGCTTCCAGCTTGTGATGATGCACACGCTCGGAGAGCGGATCGCGCCGGGTCAGTCGCGCCGCCAGATCCTCGGCCAGGGCCTGGATGACGCCAACCTCCAGCGCCAGACGCCGGTCCGCGATTTCGGCGGCAAAGCCGCGCGACTGCGCCAGCAGCTCCTGGCATCGCCGGGCGAGATCGGCGATCACCGCACGCAGGGCGGGGGAGGCGGTAGCGGCACCGAGGGACTCCACCGGCTCGGCCCCCATCCGGTCCAGCGGCAGATAGACCCTGTCCAGGGTCCGGTAGTCCTTGCCGCAATCCTGCAGGTGGTTGATCACCTGCAAAGCGGCGCAAAGTGCGTCATTGGCCGGCCAAAGCGCCCTGCCCTCGCCGTGCAGATCAAGCACGAAGCGCCCGACCGGCGCGGCGGAGTAGCGGCAGTAATCCATCAGCTCCGCCCAGTTCGCGTAGCGTCGCTGGGTCACATCACGGCGGAAGGCGACCAGCAGGTCACGCGCATGCCGGTCAGGCAGGCCGCGCAACGCCAGCGCACGGGCCAGCGCCGCGCCCTCCGGACCGGAGGCTTCATCGCCATCAAGCCCCGCCTCCATGGCGTCCAACCATGCCAGCTTTTCCCCCGGGGACGCGGTGGCGTGGTCCGCCACATCATCCGCCGCACGGGCGAAGCGGTAAAATGCCAGAATGGCCGGCCGCAGCTCCGCCCGCACCAGATGCGAGGCAACGGGGAAATTCTCGTCCCGGTGCCCCTTGCCCGAGGTCATCTCGGCGGCGGCGCTCATGCCCGCCCTGCCATGGCCTGGAAGCGCCCCTTCCACATGCCGCCACGTCCGCGCCAGACCTGCCAGGCCGATTGCAGGGTGAACAGGCCGTAGGCAGCGCCGATGGCGGGCAGCGCCAACCCCCAGAGCGGGGAAACGCGGTAGAAGCGCAGCATGGGCTGGAAGGCCACGGCCATGGCGGCCCAGGCTGCAGCGCCCAGCCAGGCTGCCCAGCCTTCCACCAGCAGAGCCAGCAGTGGCGGCGCCAGATAGGCGAGCCCCATCCCCAACAGCGTGCCGGCGAGCAGCAGCGGTGAGTAGCCAAGTTGCGCGTACGCGGAGCGGGCGATCATCCGGCCGATGTCTGCCACGCTGTTGTAGGGCCTCAGGCTGCGGGCCCGCCGTGTCAGACCTAGCCAGACGGGTCCCTGCCGCTTCAAGGCACGGCCAAGAGCACAATCGTCGATGATCTCGCCCCGGATGGCGGCAATGCCGCCCGCGGCTTCCAACGCGTTTCGTCGTACCAGCATGCACCCTCCGGCCGCGGCCGCGGTGCGGGCGGAGCGGTCCGCCACCCAGGCGAAGGGGTAGAGCATCTGAAAGAAGAACACGAAGGCGGGGATCAGGAAGCGCTCGGCTCGGTTGCCGCAGCAGAGCAACGCCATCAGAGAAGTCATGGCGAGCCCACCCTGCTCGGCACGAGCGACAAGGGCGCGCAGATTGTCGGGCGCGTGATGAATGTCGGCATCGGTCAGCAGCAGGTAGTCGGGCTTGGCCTCGGCGGCAACGGCGATGCCCTGATGCTGTGCCCAGATCTTACCGGTCCAGCCGGAAGGCAGGGGAGCACCGGCAAGAATGTCGAGCCGCGTCGCCGCGCCCCTCGCCTCTGCTTCCAGTCGCGCCGCACGTGCCGTGCCATCGCTGCTGCCGTCATCCACCAGGATGACCCGAAACGAGCCCGGGTAATCCTGCCCGAGAAGGCTGCCCACCGAGCGGGCGATCATATCCGCCTCGTCCCGTGCCGGCACCACGGCAACCACGGAGGGCCAGCACGCCGGCGGTGGCGGCGAAACCTCATCGCGCTCGCGCACCAGCCAGAAGAGGCCGCGCCCCATCAGAAGATACAGCCACGAGGCGAGTGCCATCAGGCCAAGACAAAGGGGAACGCTCACGCCAGATATCCTGCCTGGCGGAACCACCCTAGCGCGTCTGCCAGGCCTTTTTGCCAGGGTTGGGGCCGGTAGCCAAGGTCCCGTGCCGCCTTGGAATGGTCGAAGAACATGCGGTGGCGCGACATGCGCAGCCCATCCAGCGTCAGCAGCGGTTCACGTCCGGTGATCCGCGCCACAACCTCTGCACCCACGGCCAGCGGGTAGAGCGGCGCACGAGGCAGGTTGATGCGCGGCGCCGCACGCCCTGTGGCGGCAGCAATCGCCCCCAACAGATCCCTCAGCGACAGGTTCTCGCCGCCCAGGATGTAGCGCTCGCCGATCCGGCCGTGTTCGAAGGCCAGCAGATGACCCTCGGCAATGTCGTCCACATGGCCGAAATTCAGCCCTGTATCCACAAAGGCCGGGATCTTGCCGCGCGCCGCATCCAGGATGAGGCGGCCGGTCGGCGTCGGGCGGATGTCGCCCGGGCCGATCGGGGTGGAAGGGTTGACGATCACCGCCGGCAGCCCCTCGTCCCGGACCATCGTTTCCACGGCGCGCTCGGCCAAGGTCTTGCTGCGCTTGTAAACGCCGATCACCTCCTCGGGCCGCGCCGCCGCCGTCTCGTCCACGGGCGCGCCGGCACCGGCGACCTTCAGGGTGGCCACGCTGGACGTATAGACGATGCGCTCTACCCTGGCCTCCAGCGCAGCGCGCATCAGTGCTTCCGTGCCACCCACGTTGACCCGCAGCATGGCGGACGGGTCGGGCGCCCAAAGGCGATAGTCGGCTGCGACGTGGAACAGCGCGCGGATGCCCGTCAGGGCGGTACCGAGGCTCGCCGGATCGGTCAAGTCGCCGGTCGCCACCTCATGGTCAATTCCGGCGAGATTACCGGTTGGGCTTCGCGGCCGCATGAGAACCCGTACGCGCAGGCCGCGCCGGTTCAGCGCCCGCGCCACGGCGGAGCCCAGAAAGCCGGAGGCACCGGTGACCAGCACCGGTGCCGATGCGGCAAGGCTGTGGGTCATGAAGGGCGCGATTCGCCGCCGGGTGCGCCGATGGTGCTTCGAGTTTCAGCCATCATGGCGCCTCATCCTCCCGGTCTGACGGCCGCGGACCCCATTCCGGACGGCATTGCCTGCCATGATCCTTGTGAACGGTTACCGCGCAGGGCTGCCAAAGGACTTACAGGAGGGAAGTTTGGCGCGCAAACAGCAGTGCTTCAGAAGCAGCCCCGCCGCCGCAAAGATCAAAATTGCAACATCTTCCCGAATTCGACGCATAATCGCAGGATCTTGCGGCTGTCGCATCGCCCGGACACACCGAAAGCGTGCCAAACACTCCCCATCTCCAATCCCTGCCGACACACGCTTAACCGTTTCTGAAGGCAGATCATGAAGGCTTCCCAGGCTGATCCTGCGGGAAAACATTGCCATGAGACTGATCCTGATTTTGACGCCCCTTCTGTTGACGGCTTGCGACACCCCTCACCCGGCCCCACCCGACAGCCCGACCAGCGGTGCGGGTGCGCTGACCCGCACCATGGAGGTCCGTACGGCCCTCGGCACGCGGCAAACTCTGCAAGTGGGCTGCACGGTCCAGAAGGGCTGCTGAAACCCCTGGCCACGCGGTCATGACGAAGGCGAACGACTGGCGGCGCGGCATCACGCTTGGCGCCGCCGTCAAGCCACACCTACACTCCGTCCTGTCCCGACGCAGCCCGCTCAGAAGCGCTGCGCGGCGCGAAGCAGGAGGAATGTTCATGTCCATGGACCGACGGTCCCTGTTCCAGGCCTCGGCCGGGCTGGCGATGCTGAGCCTGCCCGGCCTTTCCCGCCCCGCCTCGGCTGGCGCCCCCTTCCGCAACGATGTACCGCCGGCGTGGTACCGCTTCCGACATGGCGAGTTCGAAGCCACGGTGGTCTCCGATGGCCGCCTGCCTCTGGGCCAGCCTGAACCTGCCTTTCCGGCCTCGCCGCCCGCCGAAATCAAGGCCCTGTTGAACAGCAACTTCCTGCCGCCCGACTCGGCGACGCTGGAGCAGAACGTCCTGGTCATCAACACCGGGCGCCAGCTCGTCCTGTTCGACACCGGCATGGGCGACAGCATGGGCGCGGATGGCCGCATGTTCGGCCCCGGCACCGGCCGCATGCTGGCCAATCTGCGCCGGGCGGGGATCGAGCCGGAGCAGATCGACCTTGTGGTCCTCAGCCACGCGCATTGCGACCATTGCTGGGCACTGGTCAACGAGGCCGGCGAGCGCAACTTCCCCAACGCGCAGGTCGCGATCAGCGAGGCCGATCTGCGGTACTGGACCGACAGCAACAACAAGCGCGGCCCGGCCTTCATGACCAGCTTCATCGACGGAGCCACCAAGAACCTCGCACCGTATCGCGACCGGATGGTGATGGTGCGCGACGGAGCGGAGGTGGTGCCGGGCATCACGGCGATCGCAGCCCCGGGACACACGGTGGGCCATACCTGCTACGCCATCACCTCGGATGGCCGCACCTTGGTCTACACCGCCGACCTGGCGCACCACCATGTCCTGCTGCTGCAACGGCCGGCCTGGGAATTCTCCTTCGACACCGATCCCAAGCAGTCGGCGCAGACACGAAGCCGGATGCTGCAGCGCCTCGTGTCCGACCGGCACTCCGTGCTGTCCTACCATTTCCCGTGGCCCGGCCTGGGCCATGTGGTGGCTGCCGGCGAGGCCTATGCGTGGCTGCCCGAACCGATGGACCTGACGGCCCGCAGCTGAGCACGGCTCCGGCGCAACCCGATAGACAGCCGGAACCAGCTAGAGCACAGTTCCATGCGTCCCCGCCGCCTCGACGCGGCGGGGAAAAGAACGAGCACAGGGAGAACGGGGATGGTTGCCGAGGTCTTGCCGCCAAAGGGTGGCGCGGAATCCACTCATGCGATCACCCGCCGCGCCGCGTTGCTTGGCGCCGCCGCCGGCAGCCTCGTCCTCGCCGGGCGCCCCGCCCAGGCGCAGACCGCCAGGCCGGCGGAGATCAAGGTCGGCATCGCCACCTTCCTGTCCGGTCCTTCCAGCGTTTTCGGCGTGCCCGGCCGGCAAGCGGCCGAGATGCTGTTCGAGGAGCTGAACGAGGCGGGTGGCATCGGCGGCGTCAAGGCGCGCCCCATCTTTGTCGATGAAGGCCCCGGCGTGGACCACTTTGTCGGCGAGTACCGGCGACTGGTGCAGAGCGAGAACGTTCAGCTGATCTTCGCCGGCATCTCCTCCGCCGACTGCCTGGCCTGCGCGCCCCTCTCGGACGAGATGAAGCGGCCAACGCTGCTGTGGGATTGCGGCACGCAACGCATCTTCGAGGATGGCAAGTACGAGTACGCCTTCCGCACCCAGGCCAATGCGACGCCCGAAGTGCTCTCGGCCCTGCTCTACCTGCTGAAGGCGAAGCCGGATCTCCGCTCCCTCGCGGTGGTGAACCAGGATTATGCCTGGGGGCGGGATTCGTGGGACATCTTCCGCACCGGCCTGCAGGCACTGAAGCCGGGCGTGCGCGTCGCGGCCGAGCTGTTCCCGCGCTTCGGCGCCACGGATTTCTCCACTGAAATCACACGCCTGCTGGCACTGCGGCCCGATGTGATCTTCTCCACACTGTGGGGCGGCGACCTTGACGCGTTTATCCGCCAGTCCGCCGATCGCCGCCTGTTCGAGCGCAGCACCTTTGTGCTGCCGCTGGCGGAATCCTCGCTGGAGCGCGTCGGGAAGTCCCTGCCGAACGGGCACATCATCGGCGCCCGCGGCGACCACTGGTTCCTGCATCCCAGCCCGCGCGACGCCGCCCTTCTGTCCCGCTTCACGGAAAACTACCGGAAGCGGTTCAACGCCTATCCCATCTACTCGACGCACCACATGGCGCAGGCCGTCTATGCCATGAAGGCCGGGTACGAGAAGGCGATGGCGGCAAAGGGCGGCGGCTGGCCCACCGATGCCGAGCTGGCAGCGGCCTTCCGGGGTTTGGAGTTCCCTTCCCTCACCTCCTCGGTCCGCATCCGGGAAGATGGACAGGGGCTGGAGAACCAGATCATCGGCACCAGCCTGCACACGGACAAGTACCCCTTCGCCGTGATGACCGACATGGTCGTGTTCCCGGCGGAGACGGTGACCACCCCCGTTGGACAGAAGAGCCTGGACTGGCTGAAGACACTGAAGCCCGAGATCATCCAGTCCCTGCCGCAACCCGTCGCCTACAAGCCCTGAGATGGGGACCTGGTTCTCGGAGAACGGCCTGCTGCTCGGCCTCGCCGCGCTGGACGGATTGTCCTACGCGGCGGCGGTGTTCATGGTGGCGGTGGGGCTGAACCTCGTCTTCGGCGTGCTGCGCATCCTCAACATCGCGCATGGCAGCCTTTACGCCATAGGCGGCTACTCGGCGGCGTCCCTTGGCCTGTTCCTGACGGCACAGGGACTGCCGGCCTGGCTGTCGCTGCCGGCGCTGGTGGTGGCGGCCGCGTTGGTGGGCGTGCTGCTCGGCCCGCTTATCGAGCGGCTGCTGCTGCGACGGGTCGAGGGGCAGGAGCCGGTGCTGCAGTTGCTCGTGACCTTCGCGCTGTTCATGGTGCTGGAGGATCTGCAGAAGCTGGTCTGGGGCGTGCAGCCGGTGGTGTCGGACACGCCGGTCCGGCTGCTGGGCAATGTGGACATTCCCTTCGGCGCCGACGTTATCCCCTTCACCGCCTACCAGCTTTTCGTGCTGCCGGGCATTGCGCTTCTGACCCTGGTGGGGCTGGCCTGGTTCCTGCGCCGGACGCTGGCCGGGCGCATGATCGTCGCCGTCACCGAGGATCGCGAGGCTGCCCGCGCCATGGGCATCGACGCCGCCAAGGTGACCATGCTGTGCTTCACGGCCGGGGCCGCGCTGGCTGCGCTGGGCGGCGCACTGGCCTCGCCCACCGCCTCGCTGGTGCCGGGAGTGGGCGCGCAGACCATCGTGCTCTCCTTTGCCGTGGTGGCGACGGCCGGGCTCGGCCGGGTGGAGGGCGCGGCGGTGACCGCGCTGCTGATCGGCCTCGGCCGCTCCTTCGCCGTGTATTTCGAGCCGGAGCTGGAGGTGGTGGTGCCCTACATCATCATGGTGCTGGTGCTGCTGATCCGTCCCCAAGGCCTGTTCGGCACCACGGAGACCCGTCGCATATGAGCCGCCGCTCCGAGATCATCCTCGCCCTGCTGGCAGCGACCCTGGTGCTGGTGGTGGGCTGGGCCGTGCCCTGGCTGCGCTTCGTCATGACCATCGCGCTGGCCAAGGGGCTGGCGGTGCTCGGCATCCTCCTGCTGCTGCGCGCCGGCCAGGTCAGCTTCGGCCATGCCATGTTCCTGGCCTTCGCCGCCTACATCGTCGCCTTTGGCGCCTCGGTGATCCCCGAGGCGCTGATCCTTCTGCCACTCGCGGCCCTGGGCACGGCGCTGCTCGGGCTGGTGATCGGCGCCTTTGTGGTCCGATACCGCGAGATCTTCTTCGGCATGCTGAACCTGGCCCTGTCCATGGTCTTCTTTTCCTTGCTGGAGAAGTTCTACTCCATCACCCACGGTACGGACGGCATCCGCCTGCCGCCCACCACCTTTGCCGGGCTGACCCTGTCGAACGAGGCTCAGGGCTGGGCCATGCTGATGACGGCGCTGGTGCTGTCGCTGGGCTTTGGCCTCCTTGTGCGAACTTACCTGGCATCGCCGATGGGACAGGCGCTTTCCGCCATCAAGACGCGGGAAACGCGTCTGGAGTTCATGGGCATTTCCGGTCGCCGCGTGCTGCTGGCCGCCTATGTGCTCTCCGCCCTCATGGCAGGCGCGGGCGGCGCGGTGCTGGCGATGACCACGCGCCACGTCACACCGGCCCTGTCCTACTGGACTGCCTCGGGCGAGCTGGTCTTCATCGCCATCCTGGGCGGCGCGGGTGCGGTCTTCGGGCCCTTCCTCGGCGCCGTGGCCTACGAGCTGACGCGGGTTTATGCCGCCGCGCTGGTGGCTGGCGCCTGGCAGATGATTCTGGGCACGGTGCTGCTGCTGGTGATCCTGTTCGCGCCGGGCGGGCTGTGGGGCATCGGGCGCGCCTTGCTGGCGCGGCGGAGGGCGGCATGACCGTGCTGCTTTCCGCCCGCGGGCTGAAGATCGCCTTTGGCGGGCTGAAGGCCGCCGATGGCATCGACCTCGACGTGATGCAGGGGGAGTTCCTGGCCATCATCGGCCCCAACGGCGCCGGCAAGACCACCTTCATCAACATGACCACTGGCTACCTGCGGCCGCAGGCCGGCAGCATCACCTATGATGGCCGGCCGATCCTGGGCATGAAGCCGCGTCGCATCGTGAAGGAAGGCATCGCGCGCTCCTTCCAGCTGCCGCAGCTCTTCACCGAACACACCGTGCTGGAGAACGCGGCGCTGGCCATCGCTGCGCGCGACGGGCCGTGGTCCCCCCTGGCGCCGCTGCTGCGCGGCGGCATCCGGGCGGAGGCCGAGGAACTTCTGGACCGCTTCGGCCTGCTCCCCCTTGCTGGCCGCCGCGCCGACGCGCTGAACGAGGGCGCGCGCAAGCTCGCCGACATCGCCATGGCTGTGGCACTGCGACCCCGCCTGCTGCTGATGGACGAGCCGACCAGCGGCGTCGCCTCCTCCGAGAAAATGGCGGTGGTGGAAACCCTGGCGCGGGTGCTGCGCCAATCGAAGGTGACGGCGGTGTTCGTGGAGCACGACATGGACGTGGTGGCCCGCTTCGCCGACCGCGTCGCGGTGTGGGGTCAGGGCCGCATCATGGCCCTTGGCCCGCCCGACGAAGTGCTCAACGATCCGGCCGTGCGGCGCGACGTCATCGGCATCATCCCGGCGGAGGACGGCCATGCTGCGGCTTGACGGAGTATCGGTCGAGATCGCCGGAGCGCCGGTGCTGCGGCGAGTGTCCATGGCCGTGCCGCCGGGCGGGCGGGTTGCGCTCATCGGCCGCAACGGCGCGGGCAAGACCACCACGCTGCGGACGCTGATGGGGCTGCTGACGCCAAGTGCCGGCGACGTGATGCTGGATGGCAGGTCCGGCACGGGACTGCCGGCGCATCGTCGCGCCGGGCTTGGCATCGGCTATGCCCCGGAGGAGCGCAAGCTGTTCGGGGCCTTCACCGTGCGGGAGAACATGCTGCTGCCCGCCCAGGTGCTGGGGTTGCCCCCGGCCGAGATCACGCGTCGCCTGGATGCGATCTACGAGCTCTTGCCGGAGCTGCGCGACTTCGCTCCGCGGCGTGCTGCCGGGCTCTCGGGCGGCCAGGGCAAGATGGTGGCATTGGGCCGCGCATTGATGGTGGGCACCCGCGCCGTGCTGCTGGACGAGCCGTTCCAGGGCCTCGCGCCGGCCCTGGCGCAGCGCTATGCGGAGGCGCTGGGCCGTTTGCGCACGGCCCTGCCCGATGTCGCCATCCTGATCACCGAGAGCAGCCCGGCCCTGCTGCGATCCCTGGTGGACCAGACCTTTGTGATCGAGCGCGGCGAGATCGCCGCCCAGGCCGCCACAGCCTGAAGGGCCGCTCGCCGCCCTGCGGCGGGCGCACATAGAACGCGGCTTGGCGATCAAGGGTGTTGCGCAGCCTCTGGCAGGCTGCCCCGCTTGTCACCGTCGCCGCGCTCGTCTAGGCAGGCTTGCCGGTTTCCGAAAGGAACTAACAGGGAATCCGATGCGGACCGCAAGGCCGCGAAACGGAACTGCCCCCGCAACTGTAGGCGGCGAGCCCTGTCCGAACACGCCACTGGGAGCGATCCCGGGAAGGCCGGACAGGGTGGTGACCCGCCAGTCAGGAGACCTGCCGGCATGTGCAACTGACCAGCCGGCGGGGTGTCCGGGGAGGATCCGATGATTGATGTGCAATGCCCTTCAGGGCCATTGCTGGCGGCTGCCGCCGGCGCGAACCGTCCTTGCCGGCCTCGGGCGGCCTGTGGGGCATCCATGGCAAGGGCGGCCAGGGGCCTGCCGCTGTTGCTGGCCATGGCCCTCGGCTTGGCGGCACCAGAGGCCCGGGCCGAGCCCACGCCCTACCCGCTTTCCATCGAGAATTGCGGCCAGACGCTGCGCTTCGACGCGGCACCGCGCGATGCCGTCACCATCGGCCAGTCCGCGACCGAGATCCTCTACGCGCTGGGCGTGGGCGACCGGATGGCCGGCACGGCGCTGTGGTTCAACGACGTGCTGCCGGAGTTCCGCGCGCAGAACGACAGGGTTCCGCGCCTCGACAACAACGCGCCGAGTTATGAGTCCGTCATCAACAAGCGGCCTGGCCTGGTGGCCACCCAGTTCGAGTGGATGATCGGCGCCCAGGGCGTGGTTGGCACGCGCGAGCAGTTCCACGAGCTGGGCGTGCCCACCTACATCATGCCCGCCGATTGCGAGGGCAAGAACAACCTTGTCGGAGCCGACGGCACCCGGACGGCGCCCTTCACCACCGAAGCGATCTACAAGGGCATCGGCCAGCTTGCCCAGATCTTCAACCGACAGGATCGGGGCGCGGCGCTGGTGGCCGATCTGCGCGAGCGCGAGGCGGCAGCGGCGTTGAAGGCTGAAGCGCTGAAGTTGACAGACGCATCGGCGGCCTTCTGGTTTTCCTCGGCCGACCTCGACCTCGATCCCTACATGGCCGGGCAGAAGGGCATCCCCGGCTACATGATGCGTACGCTGGGTCTGCGCAACGTGGTGCAATCGGACGAGGAATGGCCGACCGTGGGATGGGAAACCATCGCACGCGCCGATCCGTCCGTCCTGGTCATCGCCCGCATGGATCGCCGCCGCTTCCCTGCCGATGACTACGAGAAGAAGTTGGAGTTCCTGCGCTCCGACCCGGTGACAAAGGAGATGGAGGCGGTGAAGAACAACCGCATCGTCATCATCGACGCGCATGCCATGCAGGCCACCATCCGCCTGGTGGGCGGGCTGGAGGCGCTGACCGACGCCATGGCCAAGCTGCCGCGGTGAGCGGGGCGCTCGCGCGGCTGCTTGGCCGGGCGGCACTGCATGCCGGGTGGATCGTGGTGGTGCTGGCCGCGGCGATCCTGGGCGGGGTGTGCATCGGGGAAACGGCCATCCCGCCCGCCACCGTGCTCCAGACCCTGGCCAACCGGCTGTTCGGCGCCGGCTACCCTCTGGACCGCATCGATGCCGGCATTGTCTGGAACTATCGGCTGACGCGCGCCATCGTCGCCGCCTGCTGCGGCGCAGGGCTGGCGGTTGCCGGCGTCATCCTCCAGGCGCTGCTGCGCAACGCCCTGGCCGATCCGTATCTGCTCGGGATTTCGGCTGGCGCTTCCACCGGCGCGGTGTTGGTGACAGTGGCAGGAGTTGGCGCGGGCGCCATTTCGCTCTCCTCCGGCGCCTTCGCCGGCGCCCTTGCGGCCTTTCTGCTGGTGGCGCTGCTGGCGCGTGCCTCGGGCGGCGGGACCGGCGCACGCGGCACCGGACAGATCGTGCTGGCCGGCATTGCCGGGTCGCAGCTCTTCAACGCGTTGACAGCCTTCATCATCACCCGTTCGGCCAGCGCCGAGCAAGCGCGTGGCATCATGTTCTGGCTGCTCGGCAATCTCAGCGGCGCACGCTGGGACAGCGTTCTCAGCGCGGTGCCCGTCGCCCTGGCCGTGACGCTGGTCTGCCTCTGGCACGCCCGCGCGCTGGACGCCTTCACCTTCGGTGCCGATTCCGCAACTGCCCTCGGCGTGCCGGTGCGCCGGGTGCAGGCGCTGCTGATCCTCTGCGCCTCGCTGGCCACTGCGGTGATGGTCAGCATCGTCGGCTCCATCGGCTTTGTCGGCCTGGTGGTGCCGCATGCCGCGCGCTTCATTGTCGGCGTGCGGCACGTGCGGCTGGTGCCAGCGGCGGCGCTTATGGGGGCGATCTTCCTGATCGCCGCCGACGTGATCTCGCGCATCGCCGTGCAGGGTCAGGTGCTGCCGATCGGCGTGGTCACCGCGCTGGTGGGCGCGCCCGTCTTCGCGCTGATCCTGTTGCGCGCGAGGCCGGCACGATGAGCCAGGGGGCAATGACGCTGGGCGCCAGCGGGCTCCGCTGGTCGGCGCGCGGCACGCCGATCCTGCACGATGTCGGGCTGGAGATCGCGTCCGGCGAGACCTTCGGCCTGATCGGTCCCAACGGCTCCGGCAAGTCGACGCTGATGCGGCTGCTGGCGGGTGTGCTGAAGCCGCAAGGCGGAGAGGTCCGGCTGGATGGCAGGCCTGTGGCACGGATGACCCGGCGCGAGGTGGCGCAGCGCCTCGCCTTGGTGGAGCAGCAGGCTGCCACGGCCGAGCGCATCACGGCGCGCGACGCTGTGGAGCTGGGACGCACGCCCTGGCTCTCGGCGCTACGCCCCTGGTCAACGGAGGATGACGCCATTGTCGCTGGGTCCCTGGAGGCGGTGGACATGGCCGGCTTCGCGGAACGCGACTGGGCCACGCTCTCGGGTGGCGAGCGGCAGCGCGTGCACATCGCGCGTGCCTTGGCGCAGCGCCCCGGCATCCTCCTGCTGGACGAGCCAACCAACCACCTCGACATCCACCACCAGCTCTCGATCCTGCGTTTCGTCGCGGCGCTGCCGGTAACGACGGTGTTGGCCTTGCATGACCTGAACCAGGCGATGAGCTGTGACCGGCTCGGCGTGCTGCATCAAGGACGGCTGGTGGCGCTGGGCCGTCCGCCGGAGGTGCTGACCCCGGAACTGCTGCGCGACGTGTTCAAGGTGCGCGCCACCTTTCTCACCGATCCCGGCGATGACGCGCGGATCATCCGCTTCCACGCCGCATCCTGAAGGACCGAACCATGCGCTTCCTGATCCTGCCGCTGCTTTTGCTGGCGGGCACCGCCCAGGCCGAGGTTTACGAGGTGAAGATGCTGAACCGTAACGCAAGCGGCGGCATGGTCTACGAGCCCGACTTCCTGCGGCTGCAGCCGGGCGACAGCGTGAAGTTCCTGGCCACCCATGTGACGCACAATGCCGCCTCGATGCCGGAAATACTGCCGGCCGGTGCCCTGCCGTTCAAGGGCCGCATCGACCAGGAAATCGAGGTGCGCTTCACCGAGCCCGGCCTCTACGGCATCAAGTGCATTCCGCACTATGCCATGGGCATGGTGATGCTGGTGCAGGTGGGCGACGGTGAGGTGGCGGCCGACGCCATTCCGGACGGCCTGCCGCCGCGGGTAAGGCAACGCATCGCCGAGATCGCTGCCCGCGTGGCCGGCGATTAGTCCGCCTCAGGGCTCGAAGCGGGTCCAGCCGGGCAGCTGGGCCGAGAGGTTGACCTCGCGCCACTTGGGATGTCGCGGCGGCTGCAGCAACTCCGGGAAGCGCTGCCGGAACCGTTCCGCGAAGCGGGCCAGCTTCGCGTGGCGCTCGGCGCCGGGACCGCTGGGCCGCCAGGCATAGACGGCCAGCACGGCGCCGACCGCCACCGTCTGCACCGATGCGCCCTCTGCGATCAGGGCCGGGTAATCGGCGTGGGTGACCGGGGCCGGCAGGTAGGTCTGCAAAAGCTCCGGTGCCATGGGCAGGGAAAGAAAATGCAGCCCTTCCTCGGCCCGCACACCGGAGAACAGCCGCGTCGGCTTGCCTGTCACATAGACCAGCGCGGCGATCTCTCCGCGCCGCAGCCGCTCCAGCGCGGCATCCTGCGGCGCGTACACCGCCTCCACCGCCACACCCAGGCTGTCGAAGATCAGCGAGGCAGTCATGGCCGTGCCGCTGCCCCGAAGATCCACATTCACCTTCTGGCCAGCGAGGTCCTCGACCCGTTCCACATCTCGGCGGGCCAGGATGTGCACCTCCTCGTCATAGAGCTTGGCGACGTACTGCACCAACGATCCCACGCCGGGAAACGCCCGGTCGCGCGTCGCCGCGGCCAGAACGTCCGATTGCACCACCGCCACATCGATGCCGCGTAGGTAAAGCAGGTCCGAAATGTTCTGCAGCGAACCCTTGCCGACCACCGGCAGCACGCGAAGCTGGTCGCCGTCATCCAACACGGCAGCCAGGTCGGTGGCGATGCGGATATAGGTGCCGTCCACCCCGCCCGAGATGATGCCGATCGTCCCGGCATTGGCCTGCCGGGTCAAAGCAGTGATGCGGGCAGCGGCGGCCGGATCGGTGGCGCGGTTCTGCGCCAGGGACGGCCGGCCGACCAGCAGTGCCGCGGCGCCCAGCAATGCCGCGCGCCGGCCGGGAAAATAGCGGAACATGGCGCAGGCTTCCTCCATGCGGTTGCGGCGCATTCAGCGCCCTTCCAGCCGTGACAGGGCAGACGCGGCCTGCGCCTCGCCCAGTTCTGCGGCGCGCCGGTACCAACGTGCCGCCAGTTCGGGATCCGGGCGCATACCCCGCGCGCCAATTCGATCCAGAAAGGCGGGATCGTAGGTCTGGCCCAACGCCACCGCGGCACGCCCGCTGCCGGCTTCGGCGGCGTAGGTGTAGAGACGGCGCGCTGCGGAGATGTCGTGCAGGGCCAGCATTTCGTCGGCGCGGCGGAGCACCGGCGCCAGCCGGTCGGGCCCGCCGGGCGCCGTGGGCTGCGCTGCCTCCGGGCGCGGCGGCGGAGCCGCAGGTGGGATCGGACGGGAAGCCGGAGCAGGGTCAACGGCGGCCGGCTGGGAAGGCTGCGGCGGGGCCAGAGCTTGCGGTGGCGGCAGCCTCGCCGTTGTGGCCGGGGGCGGTGGTGCCGGCACCACCAGCGAAAGGGAAGTGGACGCTGAAGCGGGGGGCGGCGCGGCCGGAGCATCCGGCGGCTCGGCAGCGGCCAGAAGCTCGGCCCGGCGTGCCCAGACCATGGCCAGCAGCGGATCGTGCGGCATGCCGCTTTCCCCAAGGCCCTGCAGGAAGTCCTGTTGATAGGTCCGGCTCAAAGCCGCCGCCGCACGGCTGCTGCCGCCCAGCGCGGCTTGCTGGTAGAGGCTGCGGGCCGCCGCCACATCCCCCAGCGCCAGCTTCTGCTCAGCCTGCTGCAGCAATGCGGCCTTGTCCGCTGTGCTCAGCGGAGCGGGAAGCGCGGCGGCCACGGCACCGCCCGCATTCTCTGTTGCAGTGACTTCCCGCCCGGCCGCCCGAGCCGCCGGATTGGCGGGTTCCGCCACGGCCGGCTGCTGGATCTCCGGAGGGGTTGGCTGCTCCTCCGGCGGTGGCGGCTCCGTTGGGGCCTCATCCGGCGGTGCGGCAGCCTGCGTGGATTCCTGCACCAATTGGTGTGGGAGATCCGCTTCCGCATGGGCTTGCGCTTCAGGAACCGGTACCGCCTCCAGGTGGTCCGGCACATTTCCGGCAGAACCGTGCTCCTCCCCAGAGGCAAGGGCGCCAATGGTGTCGGGCACGGCCACCATGGCCAGCCCCTGCGGCAACGCGGCCACCCAAACGGTTTCCGCTTGCGTCGGATAGGCCAGCATGGCCGGAAGAGCGATCCCGGTTTCTTCCGGTGACGGCCCCATGGCCTGCAGGGCAAGCACGGGCATGCCGCCCGGATCCGCCATTTCCTCGGAACCCGGCGGCTCCGCTTCACCCGGGCTGGGCCTGCCGCCGGCCAGAAGGCCCGGAGCGGGGATCAGGTTTCCTTCGTCCCGCAGACGATCAAGCCTCTGGTCGATCTGGTCTGCCTCGGCCAGCAGTTCCGCGATCTCGGCCTGCAATGCCGCGACATAGGCATTCTGCTGTGAAACCCATTCGGACTCCGGTTCCGCCACCGCCACCGCTTCAGGGCGATCGGACACCGGACGGGCCGCCAAAGGCGACGCGGTGCCGGATGGTGGCGCGAGAGGGGGCTGTGACTGCAGGGCCGACCGGGTCTGGCCGGTGAACAATGTCAGATCCGGCGAAAGCTGAACCAGAACCGCGACGCCGGTACCAAGCAACGCGCCCGAGCCGGCAATGGAGGCCACCAGGCCTGGCCAGCGCCTGCCCGGCGCATCTCGCCTGGCATCAGAAGGCCCTGAGGGGGCACGATCAGAAAAGGTTTGCATGGTTCAGCCACTGTCCATTTTGCGTGACTTCGAAGCCATAGAAGACAAGGCGAAGGTCGCGGGAAATCTTCCGGTCCACCGCATTGCCGGCAGTGGCAGTGCTATCCTTGCCGGCCCGGCTTATTCCGGCGCCACGGTCCGCATGGTTTCCAGGATCGGCTCTTCGCCCCCATCAGTGGAAATCCTTCCTTTGCCCCGATGAGTCTCCGCACCGGAAAGCATGTATCGGCACAGAAGACGCAAAGACAAACCTCTCCTCTCTATTTTTACTTTTCAGCGGCGCCTCCGCCTTTAGTGAAGGCTAGGGCAGCGGAATACCGCGCACAATAGCTTTTGGTGGAAAACACCGGAGGCCAGTGTCACGGAATCCGGAGCGTGATCTTGGCCACGCCTGACGGTCAAAGGATACTCTATCTGCCCCCACCGGTGCGGGGCTGTTGTCAGAAGAACGCTCCTGTTATGCCGCGCCACCGCGTGACGGCGTAACAGAAACAAGCTTTCGCTTCGGCTCTGCCGCCCTAAGCTGCGGAAAGACAACAAGGGACGAGACGGCATGACGCCTGGCTTTCGCATTCTCCGGCGGCGCCACCAGGTCGCGGCGGAACTGGTGGAGCGTTTCCGCACCATCCCCGTGGCCAATATCAGCGATTCCATGTCGCGCATGATGGCGGGAGGCCCGCGCCTGCGGCCCCTCCATGCCGGAGGCGGCATGGCGGGGCCGGCCCTGACGGTGAAGCTTCGGCCCGGTGACAACCTGATGCTGCACAAGGCACTCGACATGGCCGAGCCCGGCGACATCATCGTCGCCGATGCGGGCGGTGACCTGACCACGGCCATCATGGGTGACCTGATGCTGAACCATGCCATCCGGCGCGGCATCGGCGGCATCATCATCAATGGGGCGGTGCGGGACGTGGACAGCATCCGTGCTCTCAGCTTGCCACTCTACGCCGCCGGCGTCACCCATCGCGGCCCCTACAAGGACGGACCGGGCGAGATCAACGTGCCCGTGGCGCTGGACGGCATGGTGGTCGAGCCTGGCGACCTGGTGCTGGGCGACGCGGACGGAGTGCTTGCCGTGCCCCGCCTGGACGCCGAGGCCGTGCTGGCAGCGGCCGAGGCCAAGCAGGCGGCCGAGTTGCGGGAAATGGCCGCGATCCGCGAAGGCACCAGCGACCGCTCCTGGGTGGACAAGGCCTTGCAGGCGCGCGGCTGCATCATCGAGGAGTAAGGCCCGGGAAACTGAGCGAAGCGGCAAGCCGCCTACCCCCTGAAGCCCTGGCACGCAGCGCCGGCCTGGCTGGTCCAGGCACCCGGCACTGCTCCGGTACAGGCAGGCCGGCTGCCCCCCCTGCACGTTGACGGCCCGTTCCTTCGCTCCGAGCCCGCAGTGGCAGTGCAGCCGGACAGCGTGATGGCTCGGGCGGCCGGGCACCACTTCTTTTTCGAACCGGCGGCCGGGCATGGCAAAAGGTCGCCGCCCTTCCGCAGTGCCCGGCCGCATTTCCGTCGGACCAGAGAATTGGTCGGGCGTTCTGGAGATCCGCTCGGGCATCGATGGCGGCGTGGTGAACGCACGGGTCCCGCGCTTCCAGCCCTTCGACAAACAGCATCTGAAGGCTGTGGAAGCGCAGCTCGTGGAGCCTGACCTGCTGCTGCTTCGCTGCCGCACCCGCAACTCCCGCATCGGTATTGCCACCGCCCTCCGCACCGCCGTGGCGCAAGGCGATCTGCTGCGGCGAGACGGGAATTGGAGAAGGTGACGGTGTCCGACGCCCTGCGCTGCCTTTGTTCGCCGGGCAGCCCTGTGGCGCTGAAGAAAACCGCTGCCATCGTTACCACCCTGGAAGCTGACGGACGCGACATCCGGGACGCGGCGCTGGACGCGGTCCGCACTGCCCCAAGGCTTCGCAGACCTGGAGGAGGCGCATGTTGCGGCCTGGTCACCGTTGCTGGAGCGGGTCCGCATCGATGCCGAGGTGCCCGAGCAGGGCTGCGGCGGACGTTTGATGGCGCTGCGCATCCTGCAGACCCCCTCACCGCATACGCTGGGGCTTGATGTCGGCTTTCCGGCGCGGGGCTGGCAGGAGGCCGATCGCGGCCACATCTTCTGGGATGAAACCTTTGTTCTACCCTTTGTGACCCTGCGGACGACGGAGATCGCCCGGGCCCTTCTGCTGTACCGCTGCCGCAGGCTCGATGATGCCCGCGCCGCCGCCCGTGCCGCCGGGTGCCGCCAGGTGCCGCGGCGCGATGTTTCCCTGGTGCTGCGCCAGCGACGGGCACGAGCAGACGCCGCGCCTGCAGTGGAATCCGCTTTCCGGCCGCTGGATGGAGGACCACACGCGCCTGCAGCGCCATGGCGGCTCCACCGTCGCCTTGAACCAGTGGCGCTGCTGCGACGTCACCGGAGACGAGGATTTCCTGGCCGAGCATGGGGCGGAGGTGATGCTGGAGGTGGCGCGCTTCTGGGGCAGCGCCGCGCGCCATGACCTGGCCACCGGCCGGTTCGACATTACCGGTGTCAGCGGACCGGACGAGTATCACACCGGCTATCCCGGCGCGCGAGAACCAGGGTTGCGCAACAACGCCTACACCAACGTGCTGGCCGCCTGGATGCTGCTCTGCGCGCCAGAGGTGCTGGAGCGGCTGCCGGCGGCGCGGCGTTGTGCCGCGCCCTGTCGCTGAGGCAGGCGGAAGTCGCGCATTGGCAGCATGTCGCCCGGGGGCTGCGCCTGGCGTTCGCGAACGAGGGCACGCTGCTGCCCTTCGAAGGGTTCGACCGTCTGCGGCCGCTGGATCTGCAAGCCATGGCGGAGAAGCATGCCGGGCAGCGCCTGGACTGGGTGCTGGAATGCCAGGGCGAGGGCACCAATGGCTACCAGGTCCTGAAGCAGGCGGACACGATGATGCTGCCCTTCCTGCTGCCGCGCCGGGAACTCTCCGAAGCCCTCGCCGCGATGGGCCATGCCATGACGGAGGAACAGGGGCGCCGCACGGCAGAGCACGACCTGACGCGCACCACGCATGACTCGTCCATGAAGCCCGAGCACGATCCCTCCGGCGCCTCCTCCGTGGCGGAAGAACCCCATCTCGGCACCTATGGGGATCCTTTGACGTGCTGCAGCACCACTACCTTGGGCTGCTGGTGGAGCCGGGCGGGCTGACGCTGGACCCTGCCCCCGCCTCCGCGCCTCACGCCGGTCCGCGTGGGCTTCAAATGCCGGTTCGGGCAATTCTCGCTGGAATGGACCGGCCGGACGACGTGCCTTCGCGCCGCGCCGGAGAACACCGCCGCTGTGCCGGTATGGCATCCCATCAGGGAGCGGCGCCTTGAACCGGGCGCCACGATCGAGGTGCCGGGCTGACCGGGTTGGTCACCCGGTCGGCGGATCGCCCGATCAGCGGGCGGGACTGATCTCGGTCGCCAAGGTCATCTGGTCCACTCTTCCGCTGAAGTTCAGATCCTTGCGGAAGGCCCAGGTCGAGCTTTCAAAGTAGAGCGGGATTTCCGGCAGGCTCTCGGTCGCCATGGTCACTGCGCGGCGCAGCAATTCCTCGCGCGGCGCATCCTCCATGGTGCCGAGCGCCTTCTTCAGCACCGCGTCAAACGCGGGATCGGAGAAGCCGCCATAGTTCCGGGTGCCAAGGCCATCTTCCCGGCTTGCGGTCGCCACCCAGTTGCGCAGAAAGGAGGCCGCCTCGCCGCTGCTGGAACCCCAGCCACCCAGCGTCAGGCTGAAATCGCCCTCGCGCCGGCGCGTGAAGAAGACCGAGACGGGCATGGTGTCCACGGCAGTGCGGATGCCGATGCGGTTCAGGTACTGCGCCAACGCCTGGGCCATGCGTGCATCGTTGACGTAGCGGTTGTTGCTGGCATGCAGGGTCAGGGTGAAGCCGTCGGGATAGCCCGCTTCGGCCAGCAGCCGCCTTGCGCGGGCGGGGTCATAGGCCATTTCGGGGGCCGGGTTCAGCGCACCGGCCATGCCGTCCGGCAGGAATTGGTACGCCGTGGTGGCCGCGCCTTCCATCACACGCTCCACCAGCGCCTTGCGGTCGATGGCGGCGGAGATCGCCTGCCGCACGCGCAGATCCTGCAGCGGGTTGGGCCCACGGTTGTTGACCGCCGGGCTTTCCGCGCGGCCCACATCCGGCTGCAGGAACATGATGCGAGTGGAAGGGGTGATCACATCGGTGAACCGCCTGTCCTGGCGGATGCGCTCCAGGTCGCGCGCGGCAGGGTTCTCGATCAGGTCGAAATCGCCGGCCAGCAGCCCGGCCACACGCGGGCCCGCCGCCGTGACAGGGCGCAGCTCCACCCGCGCCCAATGGGGCTTCGGCCCCCAGTGATCCTCGTTGCGCTCCAGCAGGATGTGCTGGCCGGGAACGTAGCTCGCCAGCTTGAACGGCCCGGTGCCGATCGCCGCCCGCCCGCTGTTGAAATCGTTGATGGCCGGGAAGCTGCCGGCCACGCCGCATCCTTCGGCGGGCGCGAAGTGCAGCGGCTTGCCGGCCACGGCGCGAGCGGACAGCATGGCGGTGTTCGCCAGTTCCACCGGCAGCAGCGGGTTGGGCGCACGGGTGGTGACGATCACGCGATGATCGCCATCCAGTGCCACCTTCTCCATGTTACGGATGGGCTCGGCAAAGGCGCCCGGCGCCGCGGTCGGATTGTTGAGAATGCGGCAAAAGGTGAAGAGCACGTCGCGCCCGGTGAAGGGTGAGCCATCGGAGAAGCGCACATCCGGCCGCAGGTCGAAGACCCATTCCCGCTCGCCACGCGCTTCCCAGCGCAGGGCAAGCCCGGGCCCCGGCCGCTGCTGCGCGTCGCTGTGCACCAGAGTGTCGAAGATGTGGCGGGTCGGCGTGTAGTTGGAGGTGATCTCGTTGCTCAGCGGATCCATGGCAGTGGTTTCGGCCGCAAGCCCGATCCGCAAGGTCTGCGCCGCGGCGCCGCCCGTGGTGAAGGCCGCCATGGCCAGAGCCAGTCGCGCGAGGCGTCGCACCATCATCCCTCATCCCCTTTCAGGCACCGTCGCGAACGGCATACGCGCCGATCTGTAGAATGTCCATATCGCGATCCGAGTTCGTGAAAACGACCAGTGCGTATGGCCCGGGGCTTAACTTCCTTTCGCTCCCAGCCGCCGCAGTCCTTCAAGGTAGCGCTGCGCCGCCATGTGGTGGCTCCGGGCGAGGCCAATCGCCTCCCTGGCGGACACCGCGCGAAAGGCGACACGCTGGCGGCTGCGGAGTTGCACGAACCGGTCCAGCGCGGTGGACACCACGGTAGCAATCTTGGGATAGCCACCGGTGCTCTGGTGGTCGGCCAGCAGCACGGTCGGCACGGCATCGCCGGAAACCTGGACCGAGCCGCGCGCGATAGGCTCCGAAGGCATGTCCAGCGCGGCGGCCGGCCGCAAGGAGGGACCCCGCAAACGAACCCCCATCCGGTCATAGGCCTCGCTGAGCGTAAAGGGTTCGCGCAGGAAGGCCGCAATGGTGTCCGGTGCGAAGAAGCGGTCCTGTGGCCCCAGCACCACCGGCACCTCCGCCGGAGGCCGTGCCCAGGCCGGCAATGGCATGCGCAGCGGCGGGCCACGCAGCACCCGCGTCGCCGAAACGGTCAAGGCCTGCCCGGCGGCGAGGCGTCCGCCGCCCAATCCGGTCGGACCGTGGGTCGAAACACTGCCGAGCCATGGCGTCACCTGCAAATCGCCGGCGAAGGCCAGATAGGTCCAGCAGCCCCAGAAGCCGGGCCGTACGGTCAGCTCCGATCCGGCGCGCAGCGTCAACACGGTCCAGGCGCCATGGCGGCTGCCATCGAGCACCACCTGAAAGCCGCCCCCTGCCACGGCCAGCGTCACCTCTCCCTGCTTGCAGCGCAGCGACAGCCCACCAGGCGAGATTTCGATGGCGGCGGCGCCGGGCGCATTGCCTAAGACGGCCTGCACGGCGGCAAAGCTGGAACGATCCATCGGGCCCGAGGTGGGAACGCCGAAGCGCATCATCCCCGCCCGTCCGGCATCCTGGAAGGTGACATGCGGGCCGGCGGCGGTGACGGTGAAGACGGCTTCGCTCACCGCGGCGCCTCCGCCTCGAAATCGGCGCGGCCGATGCGAGTGAAGCGCACACGGTCCCCCACGTCGAACAGGACGGGTCGTTCCTCTTCCTCACCGTACAGGATACGGGTGGGGGAGCGGCCGATGATCCACCAGCCGGTAGGCATCACCAGGGTGGTCACCAGGCATTGGGGCCCGGCAATCACCACGCTGCCTGCCGCCACATCCCGCACCGGAGCGTTCTTGCGCGGCAGGCGGATGGCCTCCGGCACTCCGGCCAGATAGGCGAAGCCCGGCGCGAAGCCGTACATGTAAACCCGGTAGTCACCGGCCAGATGGGCGGCGATCACCGCTTCTTCCGACAGGCCGGCGGCCTTGGCCACATCGGACAGGTCCGGCGCGAGGTCGGCATCGTAGCAGACGCGCACCTCCCGCTCCTGCCCCGCCGCAGGCGACGCTCCGGGCGCCTCGATCAACCGCCGCAAGGCGTCCTCCACAGCCTCGTGGTCGGCAGCCAGGGGATCGAAGCGGACCAGGATGTTCACGTAAGCCGGCACGGCCTCCAGGAAGCCCGGCACCGCCTCGCGCGAAAGCCGCGCATCCAGGCGCAGCACCGCATCATGCACCGCCTCGCTGATGGAGTCGCCGAACTCCACGAGCACGCCGTGATCCGCCACGGGCCGGAAAACCGGGTAGCGCAGGGTCACGAGGCTGCGTCCAGAAAGGGCGCCACCCCGATGCCGGCCTCGGCCAGGCGCTGGCGCACATGCCGTGCCATCACCACGGCGCCGGCGCTGTCGCCATGCACGCAGATGGAACGCGCTTCCAGCCGGATGGGAGCGCCATCGACCACAGGCATCAGGCCGGTTTCCAGAAACGCCACCAGCCGCGACGCCGCCTCTTCCGGGTCGTGGATCATGGCGCCCGGCTTGCTGCGGGGCACCAGTTGCCCGTTGGACAGGTAGCCGCGATCGGCAAAGATCTCGCTGTAGCTCGCAAGGCCCGCATCGTGCCCAGCGCGGTCCAGCGCCGTGCCGGAAATGGACAGCATGGCGAGGTCTGGCGACACCGCCTTCACCGCCCGGGCCACGGCGGCGGCGACATCCGGGTCGGCCGCCGCCCAATTGCCCAGCGCGCCATGCGTCTTGACGAAGCGCACGGTGGTTCCAACCAGTGCCGCCGCGCCCATCAACGCGCCGATCTGCGTGGCCACCAGCCGCTCCACTTCGCCCAGGCTGTGCGGGATCAGCCGGCGGCCGAAGCCTTCCCGGTCGGCAAAGCCTGGATGCGCCCCGGCCACCACCCCACGTTCCCGCGCCAGGGTCAGGGTCTTGAACATCGTTTCCGGATCGCTGGCATGGGCGCCGCAGGCAATATTGGCACTGGTGACAAGGCTC
The DNA here is from genome assembly GCF_042646265.1 of Teichococcus globiformis. Taxonomy (NCBI): domain Bacteria; kingdom Pseudomonadati; phylum Pseudomonadota; class Alphaproteobacteria; order Acetobacterales; family Roseomonadaceae; genus Roseomonas; species Teichococcus globiformis. The sequence goes on along the minus strand of NZ_JBHRTN010000012.1, from coordinate 35,973 downwards.
AGCATCGCCGCATCATCGCCCATCTGCCAAGGACCGAAGCTTTCGCCCAGATCGGAGTTGAGGTCGATCGTTCGCGCCATTGTTCTGCTCCTTGACCCTGCGACGCCACGCCGCCGCGCCGGTTGATTCGTTACAATGGGAGCATGGTGAGCGGTAGCCCCGGGCATGGATGATACGCTTCCGGTGGCCGGAAGGCCCGCGGCCACTTGCGTGGCTCCTGCGGCAGCGGCCTGGCCATTCCGCAGGGCATGCAAGCAACCTATTCTCGGCGCCCTCGGCCCAACGGAACAGGGATGACGCGACGATGCATGGCGAGTTCAAGGTGCAGGGCGGCAAGCTCGTCGTGGTCGACCTCCAGGTCCGTGACGGAAGGCTGGCCGAAGTGCGGGTCGCCGGCGACTTCTTCCTGGAACCGCCCGAGGCGCTGGACGACATCGTGGCGGCGGCCGAGGGCCTGCCGGCCGATGCCTCCTTCGAGGCGATCGCCACCGCGATCCGCACAGGCCTCAGGCCGGACGCTGCCCTGATCGGCTTCAGCGCCGAATCCGTGGCCGTGGCGATCCGCCGTGCCCTCGGCGCAGGGGGCGGCTGGCACCATTACGACTGGCAGATCATTGAGGCACCGCCGCTCTCCCCCGCGATGCATCTCGCCGTGGACGAGGTGCTGGCGCAGAACGTGGCGCGCGGGCTGCGGGCACCGACGCTGCGCTTCTGGGAATGGGACCGTCCCGCCATCATCATCGGCGCCTTCCAGTCGTTGCGCAACGAGGTGGATCTGGACGCGGCCGCAGCGCATGGTGTTGATGTGGTGCGCCGCGTGACGGGCGGCGGCGCCATGTTCGTCGAGCCCGGCAGCGCGGTCACCTATTCGCTCTACGCTCCGGCCGAGCTGGTGCAAGACATGGGCTTCGCGGAGTCCTACGCCTTTCTGGATTCGTGGGTGCTGCAGGCACTCGTGTCGCTCGGCATCGACGCCTTCCACAAGCCGCTGAACGACATCTCCAGCAGCAAAGGCAAGATCGGCGGCGCGGCGCAGAAGCGCTATCCCGGCGGGGCGGTGCTGCACCATGTCACCATGGCGTATGACATGGATGCGGCGAAGATGGTCCAGGTGCTGCGGATCGGCCGGGAGAAGCTCAGCGACAAAGGCACGACCAGCGCTGTGAAGCGAGTCGACCCTCTGCGCAGTCAGACAGGCCTGCCGCGCGCGGAGGTGATCCGCCGGATGCGGCAAACCTTTGTCGACCTGCATGGCGGCGCGCATGGACAGATCACCGACGCGGAGCTTGCAGCCGCCCAGAAGATCGCCGCCGGGAAATTCTCTTCCGCCGAATGGCTGCATCATCTGCCCTGATCGCGAGGCGGAAGATGCGGGCTTGCGCCCCGTCTCGGGCCATGGATGGTGCGAAGGGGGAAGCCCCCGCGGCAGCGTGCGCCGCGGCCTGAATGCGAGCCGGTGCTGGGTCGCAAGCAAGGCAGGCAGCCCGCCGCCGACCATGAAGCGCGGCGGCATCAACGGTTGGCAACCGCAGCAGGCACATGCCGGAGCAGAGCGGGCAGCCTCTCCTCCCCAGACCTGACACAGATTGTTTCTGAACTTTCGGACACTTTCGCGCGGCACCTTAGTTCTTCGGTCATCGACGGCCTTCGGCCAGCTGCGACCTCCAGGCCGCTCAACTCTCGACAACGGGACCATTCATGACCGATCGCCGAAGCTTCCTCACCACAGCCTCCCTAGGCGCTGCCTTTGGCGCAATTGGCTTGGGCCGGGCGGCTGCCGCTCAAACGAGAGACCAGGGAACCGCTGGCCGCGCCCCCGACAGCCTGCCGCGCAATTCCGGCGACCAGGGCCGCTGGCGCCCAACCCACCGGCTGGGACTTGGCGGACAGCCCCTGAGCAACGGCTTCGGCAAGGTGGTGTCCGATACCCAGGCCATCGCGACGGTGGAGGCCGCCTGGAACGCCGGCATCCGCCTCTACGACACCTCGCCCTGGTACACGCTGGGCCGTGGCGAACGACGCATGGGAACCGTGCTCAGCAGCAAGCCGCGCGACGAGTTCCAGATCGCCACCAAGATCGGCCGCATCCTGGAGCCGGATGCCGGGCTGGACCTGCGCCGTGTCGCCAACTGGGCCGATGCGCCAGCTTTCCGGCACCGCTTCGACTACACCGCCGACGGCACGCGCCGCTCGGTCGAGGACAGCCTGCAGCGCCTCGGCCTGGGCCGGATCGACATCGTCTTCGTGCACGACCTTTCTCCGGGAACCTCCGACATCGGTGACTGGCGCGAGCAGTTCGAGATCGCGCGTCAGGGCGCCTTCCCGGCACTGGAGCGGATGAAGCGCGAGGGCATGATCAAGGCCTGGGGGCTCGGCGTGAACGATCCGGAGCCCATCCTCGCCGCGCTGGAAGCGGCCGAGCCCGACATCTTCCTGGCGGCGACGCAATATTCGCTGATCGACCATGACAGGGCGATGGACGGCATCGTGCCAGCGATCCAGAAGGCGGGCGCTTCCATCATGGTGGGCGCGCCCCTGAATGGCGGCTTTCTGGCCGGGAAGGAACGGTTCAACTACGGCCAGAACATCCCCGAGGCGATTCTGGAGAAGCGCCGCCGCATGCTGCGGGTGGCCCGCAACCATGGTGTGGATCTGCGCGTGGCGGCGCTGCAGTTTCTCGACGCCAGCCCGGTGGTGTCCTGCAGCGTGCCGGGCGCGAGCCATCCCGAGCAGCCGGTCCAGAATGTAGAGGCCTTTCGGGCCGCCATCCCCGCCCAGTTCTGGTCCGAGCTACGTGAGGAAGGCCTGATTCACGAGCGCGCCGCCGTGCCCGCGTGACCCGAGGGGCCCGGCCTGAGGGCCGGGCGTGTTCCGCAGCGCCCGTCAGTTTTCCCCCGCGGCTTAAGCGGGCACCAGACCGTAGCGAAGCATGATCGATCGGACCGCCGCGGGGTCAGGCTTGCCGGCGGCCAGCAGCGCAGCCAGTTCCCGGAAGTATTCCGGCCCCAGCACCCCTGGTGTCAGGATGCAGAGGCACCGCGCCACCGACCCGCTGATATTGCTGAAGCCATGCACCTTGCCGCGCGGGATGAACAGCGTGTCGCCAGCGCCGATCTCGTGTGGGACACCCTCCACCGTGTAGGTCACCACGCCGGACAGGCCATACACCGTCTCCTCCCAGCTCTCGTGGTAATGCGGCACGGGCATCCGTCCTTGCGGCTGCAGCGTCAGCTCAAACATGTCGAGGCTTCCTCCGGTGTCGTGCCGGTTTCGCAGGAAGCGGAGCTGGAAGGAGCCGAACTCGATCATTTCTGGCATGGCGCGCTGTTCCGCAACGGTGAGGCGGCAGGCTAGTACGACTTCGCTTTCTGGTCTGCCCCGCCGGTGGCGGCGGTGGCCGTGCCCCTTGCCATCTGTTGTGGCACAGACCGGAAAACCTGCACGAGCCAATCCACGAAGACCCTGACGCGGGGCGAAAGCTGCCGGCTCTGGGGATAGAGGGCCGATACAGGTGTCGGGGAGGGCGGGAAATCCGGCAGGACCTCCAGCAGCGTGCCCGATCTGAAATCCGCCTCGAAGCGGTAGCGGGGCGCCTGCACCAGGCCGTAGCCCAGCCTCGCGAGAGCAGCGCTGGTGTCGGAGCCAGTGACGGTGAGCCGGCCCGGCAGGCGGACCTCCTGAACCTGCCCATCCCTGGTAAACTCCAGCGGCAGGACTTCCCCACTCGCGGAGGACAGGAAGCCGATCATCTGGTGCCCTGCGAGCTCGTCTGGCGAACGTGGCGTGCCATGCCGCGCCAGGTAACCGGGGCTGGCGGCGGTGGCCTCCGGCAATTCGCCGAGACGCCGGGCAATCATGCCATTGCCGGCCGGCAGCCCGGCACGGACCACGCAATCCACACCTTCGCGGACCAGATCCACCAAGCGGTCCCCTTCCCCAATTCGAAGCCCGATCTCCGGATAACAGGTCAGGAACTCCGGCAATCTGGGCAGCACCAGCTGCCGGAACATGTTGCCATGAACGTCGATCCGCAGCACGCCCCGGGGCTGCCTGTCGGCGAAGCCGCCTTCGGCATCCTCGATCTCGGCCAGGATGGCGACGCAGCGCCTGTAATAGGCCTCGCCGTCGAGGGTGGGCGAAACATGACGCGTGGTCCGGTCCAGCAACCGCACGCCGAGCCGCGCCTCCAGCTGCTTGATGGCCTCGGTTGCCGTGGAGCGCGGCACGGCAAGATCCCCTGCCGCCGCGCTGAAGCTGCGTCGCTCCACAATGCGGGTCAGCAGGCGCATCACCTCCAGCTTGTCCATCGCCACGTTCGCTCCCGTCGAATTCTGATGCTGGAATACAGCCGATTATTCCAATCCAACGAAGATGTAGGCTTTTTCTAACAATTCGAGGCCATGGCTGATGACGCCTGCCTGCGCCGACGCCCGCTATGGCGTGGGCTCCCTGCCGCACCGGCCCAGAGTCCTTCGGGGGCATGCTGGTTCCGGGACTGCCCCGCCTGTGGCCCACGAGCTTCGACCAGACGAGGACCCTTGATGACCCCGGACCGGAACAAAGCACCGCCCGCTGCCACCGCGGCCTGCATCACACGGCGCGATGCCGCCCTCGCCGCGGCGGTCACGGCCAGCCTGCCGCTCGGCGGATCGGCCGAGGCGCAACCTGCCCCCGTCCCCGCAGCCGGTGCGACCTTGCCGCTCAGCCTGCAGGTCAATGGCCAGCAGGTGGACGCCAGCATCGATCCCAGGACCTCGTTGCTGGACCTGTTGCGGGAAGGGCTTCACCTCACCGGCGCCAAGAAGGGCTGCGACCACGGGCAATGCGGTGCCTGCACCGTGCATGTTGACGGGCGACGCGTGGTGTCCTGCCTGACCCTCGCCGCCAAGATGCAAGGCCGCGAGGTGCTCACCATTGAAGGGCTCGCGCTTCCGGAAGGCTCACTGCATCCCATGCAGCAGGCGTTCATCGACCATGACGCGCTGCAATGCGGCTATTGCACGCCGGGGCAGATCATGGCGGCTGTGGCCTGCGTGCAAGAGGGGCACGCCACCAGCGCCGAGCAGATCCAAGAATTCATGAGCGGCAACATCTGTCGCTGCGGCGCCTATGCCGGGATTGTGGCGGCCATACAGGACGCCGCGGCGCAGATGGAAGGGGGCTGAGCGATGCAGCCCTTCACTTACGTCATCGCCCCGTCGGCGGAGGCCGTGCCCGCCGCGCTGGCTGACAGCCGGACGCGCATTCTGGCGGGCGGCACGACGATCTACGACCTGATGAAGCTGGGCCTGGAAGCGCCAGCCACGTTGCTGGACATCACTGCCATTCCGGGCCTCGACGGCATCCAGGTCACGGAGGGGCAGCTGGTCTTCGGCGCGCTGGCGCGGATGAGCGACGCCGCCGCGCATCCCGAGGTCCTGCGGCGCTGCCCGGTGCTGGCGGAGTCGCTGAACAGGGCGGCCTCGCAGCAGTTGCGCAACATGGCGACTCTGGGCGGCAACCTGCTGCAGCGGACACGCTGCGCATACTTCCGCAACGGCCCGGACTATCCCTGCAACAAGCGCGTGCCCGGCAGCGGCTGCGCGGCGCAGGAGGGCCTGGACCGTGGCCACGCCTTGTTCGGCGGAAGCGAAGCCTGCATCGCCGTGTATCCTGGCGACTGGGCGGTAGCCCTGGTGGCCATGGATGCGGCGCTGGACCTGCTGGGGCCGGGCGGTTCGCGCAGCCTGCCGGTTTCCAGCCTGCACCGGCTGCCCGGGGACGCGCCGGAGCGGGAAACCGTGCTGCAACCCGGTGAGATGATCCAGCGTATCCGAGTTCCGCTGGGGCGGCTCGGCGAGGCCTCGACTTACCACAAGATCCGCGACCGGGAATCCTATGCCTTCGCGCTGGTGTCCGCCGCCGTGGCACTTGATCTCGACGGGGGTGTGGTGCGGCAGGCGCGGATCGCGCTGGGCGGCGTCGCCACGCGGCCCTGGCGCGTACCGGAGGCCGAGGCAGCGCTGATCGGCCGTCGCATGGATGCCGCCCTTGCGGCCGAGGCGGGGCGCCTGGCCTTCACCGGGGCGCAGCCGGGCCGGCACAACGGCTTCAAGATGGAACTGGGCGCGCGAACGGTGGCCGACGCCCTTCTGATCGCAGCCTCGCGGAGCGGCATGCCATGAGCGAAACAGCTTTTCCCGATCGCGCCCGCGTTGCCGCGCGCGACATGGTGCGCGGCGCTACCCTTTACTCCGCCGATGTGCCTTTGCCGCGCATGACGCATGCGATGACGGTGCCGTCCGCCATCGCACGGGGGCGCGTCACTGCCATCGAGACCGGGCCTGCACGCGTCCTGCCAAGCGTGCTGGCGGTGCTGACGCACGCGGACTTCGCCGGCGTGACAAGCGCAGGCTACGTGCTCGGCGGCGGATACGGCACCCACAGCCATCAGCCCATGCTGTCCGACCGTATCGCTTATCGCGGCGAGCCGGTAGCGCTGGTGGTGGCGGAAACCCTGGAAACGGCCGTCGAGGCTGCCGGCCTGGTGCGCCTCCGGTACGACACGGAGCCCTTCGCAGCGACGCCGGATTCCCCTGATGCCGAAGTCACCGCGCCGCGCGACACGGTGAAGATCGGGGATGCGGAGGCAGCGCTGGCAGCTGCCGCTTTCCGCGTCGAAGGCAGTTTTCACTGTCCATCTGCCCACCACAACCCGATGGAGCTGATCTCGACCACCGCCGATTGGCAAGACGGTCGGCTGACGATCCATGAGGGCACGCAGAATTCCGGCGCCATCAAGCATGGCCTCGCTGCCGCGCTGGGGCTCGATCCGAGCCGGATCCGGGTGAACAGCGCCTTCACCGGCGGCGGATTCGGGCAAAAGAACTCGATGCAACCGCAAACCGTTCTGGCAGCGCGGGCCAGCATGATGCTGAACCGTCCGGTGAAGCTGGTGCTGCCGCGGGCGCAGATCTTCTTCACGGCGCCGCTGCGTCCGGCGTCCCGCCACACCGTGAGGCTCGGTGCCGACGCCCAGGGCCGGATCGTCGCCGCGACCCTGCAATCGCGGCAACAGAACAATCGCGCCGACACGTTGAACGCCAATTTCGCCACGGTGCCGGCACGGCTCTACGACATCGCCAACTTCTCCGCCTCCGAGCAACTGGTTCGCTGCGACACGGCCTGCGTCGGCTACATGCGTTCCCCCTTCGACCACGAGGCGGTGTTCGCTTTCGAGAGCGCGGTGGACGAGCTGGCCCATGTCGCCGGCCAGGATCCACTGGCCTTTCGTCTGGCGAATGACGCCGCGCGCGACCCGGTGACGGGTAAACCGTTTTCTTCCCGCTTCCTGGTCGAGTGCCTGCGTGACGGCGCCAGGCGCTTCGGCTGGGATCGCCGCAGCCCGGAACCGGGCTCGATGCGGGGGCCGGACGGCACGTTGATCGGGCTGGGCGTGGCCACGGGCGCCTACAAGGCGGCGTCGTCGCCGGCAACGGCCCGGCTGAGGGTCAGTGCCAACGGCACCACGCGGATCGCGGTTAGCGGGCACGAGATGGGCCAGGGCATCCGCACCGCCATTCTGAACGCGTTGGTGGAGCGGCTGGCGGTGGACCCGGAACGCGTTGAGATCCTGATCGGCGATCCCGATGCAGCCCCGCAGCACCTCACCGCCGGTTCCTGGGGGACGGCAAGCACCATCCCTGCTGTCTGTGCCGCCGCGGACTTGCTGCAGCAGCGCTATGACGAGTTGCGCAACGGACGGACTTTGACAGGCACCTTGCACCAGGGCCTTGCGAGCCTCAAACGGCCTTCCATCGAGGTGGAGGCGAGCAGCCGGGCACCGGGCCAGCCCGACGCCGTCTTCGGCCGCCTGGCGGGCGGACTGCCCGCACCGGCCGGGCCCGAGCACCCGAACTTCCTGTCCTTCAGCTATGCCGCACATTTCGTGGAGGTGCATGTGGAGCCGACGACGCGGCGCATCCGGGTGCCGCGCGTCGTCAGCATCATCGATTGCGGCCGGGTGGTCAGCCCCCGCACGGCAGAAAGCCAGGTGCGTGGCGGCGTGGTGTGGGGTCTGGGCGCGTCACTGCGCGAGGCGGGCGAGACCGACCCGCGCTTTGGCGGAGCGCTCAACAACGACCTTGCCGAATACGTGGTGCCGGTGAACGCCGATATCGGCCGGATCGAGGTGGGCTTCATCAACCGCCCCGATCCGCTGCTGAACGCGACCGGCGTGAAAGGCATCGGCGAGGTGGTCATGGTCGGGGTGGCGGCAGCCATCGGCAATGCCGTCTTCCATGCAACGGGGCGGCGCCTGCGCGAACTGCCGATGCGGGCGGAGCACCTGCTTTAGCGCGATGGCCGGAGGCGGGCGGCCCGGCGAAGGAAGATGGTCCCGGACGAGTCCCCGATGAGTGCCTTGATGGAACTCAAGCCAGCGCCACCTCTGGCAAGGCCTGACCTTTCATCCTTCATGTCACCCAGCGGGACCCTCCATGCCTCACCCATTTCGCTTCCTGATCGCCGAGAGCGAGGCGCCGGAGGACCGGGAGGCTCGCCGCCAAAGCGTCGGCCGCAGCTCGGGAGAAACCTATGCCGCCATTCTGCGGAGCATCGCGCCCGACGCGCATTGCGATCAGGTGAAGCCGGCCGAGGAGGATGACGCGTTGCCGGACCCTGACGCACTCCGCGGATATGACGCCATCTTTCTTTGCGGCTCTCCCCTGCATGTGTACGAGGACACGCCGGAAACCGGTCGCCTCCTGGCCTTCATGCGCGCCGTGTTCGCGGTGGGCACACCAGCCTTCGGCTCCTGCGCGGGATTGCAGGTCGCAGTGGCCGCGGCGGGTGGTCAGGTCGGTCCCCATGCGCACGGCGAGGAAGCGGGCTTTGCCCGACGGATCACGCCCACGGCTGAGGGGCGCGCGCACCCCCTGTTGAGCGGGCGCCCCCCGTCCTATGATGCTCCGGCCATCCACTCGGACGAGGTCAAGCGGCTTCCGCCGGGAGCCACCCTGCTGGCGACCAGCGGCGCAACGCAGGTCCAGGCCGCCGAGATCCGCTTCGGCGAGGGCGTCTTCTGGGGCGTGCAGTATCACCCTGAGCTCACCCTCCACGAGGTGGCCCAGGCCCTGCGCCGCCAATCCGACAGCCTGGTCAAGAACGGTCTGGCGCAGGATGCCGCGGCGGTTGATCGTCACGTCATGCAGCTGGAACAGCTGGCGCAGGAGCCAGCCCGCCGGGATCTGGCCTGGCAGCTCGGCCTGGACCGGCAGGTCACCGACACCGTTCTGCGGCAAACGGAGCTGCGTCGCTTCATCGAACATCTCGCGGAGCCGCGCCGTGCCAGGCGCAGCGGCGCTCAGCCACGCTGAAGGCACCGGTCCCGGACCGGGCTGCACATCCTGGAGGAAGCGGCGAGGAAACCGCCGCATCCGAAGCCTTCCGCCGCTTCAAACCTTGCCGGTCAGGCGGCCATCAGGAGGGTGATCATGCCAGCTCCTCCCCCTTCTTCTCCGGGATCAGCAGCCACATGGCCAGAATGTCGAGCAGGTAAAGCAATGCGAGAAGGGCGATGGCGGTCTGGAAGCCATATGCGATTGCAATGGCACCCACCACCACGGGCCCGAAGCCGCCAATGGCCCGCCCGATGTTGAAGAGCACGTTCTGCGCCGTGGCGCGGGCGGCCGTCGGGTAGAGTTCGCTCATCAAGGCGCCGTAGCCGCCCAGCATGCCGTTAACAAAGAAGCCCATCACCGCGCCGGCGATCAGCAGGGCCGTCGCATCCGTCAGCTGGGCATAAACCACCACCATAATGGCAGCCCCCAGCATCCAGCCGAAAAAGGCAGGCTTGCGGCCCACGCGGTCGGCGACCTGGCCGAAGGCGTAGATGCCGATGGCCATGCCGAGGATCGTCACCGCCGTCCAGGTGGCGGATTGGGTCAGGCCGAACCCGAAGCGCGTGGACAGGTAGTTCGGCAGCCAGATCATGACCCCGTAGTAGCCGAAGTTCTGTACGCCGCAGAGGATCACCATGCCCAGGCTGATGCGGGTGGTGCGGCGATCGGCGACCAGCAGACGCAGCGGGGATGGCCCGGCCGCGCCGGCGCTCTTTCGCACGAACACCTCGGGCTCATGCAGATTCTTGCGGATGAAATAGGCTGCCACCGCCGGAAAAAGTCCGATGACGAACATGCCGCGCCAGCCGATCTCCGGCAGCAGCAAGGGGGTAAGCAAGGCGGCGCCGAGCACGCCCACCTGCCAGCCGATCCCCACATAAGAGGAAGCGCGGGCGCGCTTGGAGGCCGGCCAGGCTTCGGCAACCAGCGCCATGCCGATGCCGAACTCGCCGCCCAGCCCGATGCCGGCGATGGTGCGGTAGAGCAGCAGGTCCCAATACCCCTGGGCCAGTGCGCACATGCCGGTGAAGACGGCGAAGAGGACGATGGTCCAAGTCAGCACGCGGACCCGGCCAAGCCGGTCGGAGAGCATGCCGAAGCCCACGCCGCCGATTACCGCACCCACCAGCGTCGCCGTCACCAGCGAGGCGGCTTCTGCCGGGCTGAGGCCGAGATCGGCCGAGATGGCCCGCAGCATGAAGCCGAGGATGAGCAGGTCGAAGCCGTCCATGGCATAGCCGAGGGCGGAGCCCCAAAGCGCCTTCCAGGCGGCGGGGGTGACAGCGTCACGGTCTATGGGTGGAAGCGGGGTTCCGGTCTGATCAGCCACAGCGGCCATTCCCTTTGAACATCATTCGGTGTTGTCCGGCCGGGAACCCGGCGCAGCAAGTCATCGCGGCCATGCGTGAGCGTCGCATCATCTTCGGCCAAACGCCGCGCCGCAGCGACGCCGTCCCCCGGCCGGGCACAGGATCCGGTGCTGACGGCCGGAATTGCTGACCGCAAGGAACATCAGGCAGGATGGGGAGGCGCCCGCTCACTGGACGCCCATTGCGCTCGGCTGCGAACGGTTCGGCAAGCCCGGGCCACAGGGCGCGAAGTTGCCGGACGTGGAAACGCTGCGTGCGAGAATGCGCCGGCCTGCCGGTTCCCACGCCCCCCAGGGCATCCGCATGCTCACCATTCGATAGGGCGCCAGAGCCTGACCTCCGGCGTCTGAATGGCCCTGATGGAGGCCTGCAACTCCGTTTCCAGGGCCGAAAGGAACCGTCCCCGGTCGGCACCCTGCATCGGTGCCGGGCCCCGCGTGACCATGCCAATCTCACGCAGGTGCTGCGCAACTTCGCGGCCCGCCAGCGCACCGCCAATATTCTCGGCCGTCCACGGCCTTCCCTTTGGCGAAAGCGCCCGGGCACCCTTCTCCAGACAACGGGAGGCCAGGGGAATGTCTGCCGTGACGCAAAGATCATGGCGGCGAATGGTCGCCACGATCCAATCATCCGCCACGTCCGCTCCGGCCTCGACGATCACCCGCTTGATCCAGGGGGCGTCCGGTAGCCTGATGCCGCGGGAACCGTTGGAAACGACCTGGACGTCGAGCCCGAGGCGCTCGGCAACGTGGAAGACCTCATCGCGAACCGGGCACGCATCGGCGTCAATAAAGATTTCGGGCAGTGTTGTGGCTTTGTCCATCGCCGCAATCTAAGCCGAGCCAGAGGCGATGGGCACCATGGACGATCGGCCATTCTCCAGGCCTGGTCCGAACGGGCGCCGGCGAGGGAAACAGGACAGCATCATCGCGCTTCTTTCCGGCCGGGTGCGTGGAAGCAGTGTTCGGGGCCCGGAAATCGCCGCCCGCGAACATCGTCGGCATAGGCCGCGGCGGCCTCGGCGATCATCCCTCCCAACTCGGCATACCGGCGGACAAAGCGCGGGGTGAAGTCGCTGAACAGCCCGACCACATCCTCCGTGACCAGGATCTGCCCGTCGCAGGCGGCTGAGGCCCCGATGCCAATGACGGGAATGGGCAGTTCCGCCGTGATTGCTGCCGCCACAGGCTCCAATGTGCCCTCGAGAACAATGGCGAAGGCACCGGCCTCGGCAACGGCGCGAGCATCTGCGGCAATTTGCGCCGCTTCTTCTTCCGAGCGTCCGGTAGCCCGGAACCCGCCGGCCACATGCACCGCCTGGGGCATCAGACCCACATGCCCGCACACAGGGATGCCGCGCTGCGCAAGGAAGCGGATGGTTGGCGCCATCTCCTCGCCGCCTTCTAGCTTCACGCCGGATGCTCCGGTTTCGGCCATGATGCGGGCCGCGTTCCGGAAGGCTTGTTCGGGGCTCTCCTGGTAGCTGCCGAAGGGCATGTCGACGAGGACGCAGGCGGTGTCGCTGCCCCTGACCACAGCGGCGCCATGATTGATCATCATGTCAAGCGTCACAGGCAAGGTGCTGTCGAAGCCATACAGCACCATTCCAAGGGAGTCCCCCACCAGAAGAAGGTCCACATGCGGATCGAGAAAACGGGCCATCGGCGTGGTGTAGGCGGTCAGGCAAACAAGCGCGGCCCCGCCCTTCCGCCTCCGGATCGCCGGGGTGCTCAACCGCCTGCCGCGAACGGGTGTGCTCATGAATCGTTCCTCCTCATTCCTGCCGCATCCGGGCTCCGGCCGGGGGGGAGACGGCTGGCGCATCCGAACACCTGCGGCGCCCGGCCCAGCTCTTGGCACAGCCTGCCGGCTTTCGCACCGTCACCTTGGCGGCTGGCTGAGAAGAGACTGCTCTGCCCAGGTTGGTGCGTCGCAATCAGGTATGCGAGCAGGCGGGGTGACCCCGTCTGACCCGGAAGCTCGGTGACGGTCCGGCGGCAGGCGATCTTGAGGGGCAGGCGCAACCTGTCACCTGCTGCTCCCCCCAGGTTGGACTGGGAGCAAAGGAGGTGGTTTCCAAGAGGGCGGTGCGCCGCTATACTCGGAGCTGCAATGTCTGCGTAGCTCAGCTGGATAGAGCACAGGATTCCTTGTTTCGATTGGGCGTTGCGTTCGGAAACGGCGCAACGGATCCGCTCAAAGTCGGGGAAAGCTACGGCGCGCTGGTCGCCTTGCCGATCCCGAGCCAAGCCCCTCCTCCGGCGGGGAAGGTGTAGAGACTGGACGGGCGGCACCTACGGGCCTCGGCCTAGGGTGAAGGGACAGTCCAGACCACGAACGCCTCCGGGCGGCGGCGAAAGCCGAAGTGGGATGAATCCTGGGGCCGTGGGTTCGAATCCCGCCGCGGACACCATTTCCTTCCTGAGATATCGCTTTCTAGGCTGCTGCAGGCGCCTCGAAGCCCGGGTTCCACGTGGGTTCGCGCGGTAGCCTTGGGGTGTCGAGAGGCGGAAGAGGCAGAATTCTCTCTCTGAGCGGCGGAGGCTTTCCAGACCTTGGGTCCTGGTCGTCTTGACCCAAGATTAAGTTCCTTTCAGTTCAGCGGCTTAGGAAGCTGGTAGAGGGTGAGCGTTCGAGCCCTTCCTGGGGCTCCAGTCGGTACTCCCACGAATAGTCTTCCCCGCTGAGGGAACTCTACAAGCTTGCAGAATTTCCCACACTTCTCGAGCCGACCTTGATGGTACGCGGCAGGAAGGAGGGCGCGTTTTGCTCTCTGGACGGCGGAGAGTCTCGGACCTTGAGGGTAGGACGATTTCGCCAACAGGGTTTAGGGCGATGCTTTTACCTAGATCTTGTCGCCGCAGAGCTTGTGGCTATTCCGTAGGGCCATTGGACATGGCGCTGGGGTACGCCACCGACGCGGCGGAGGAGGAAGAGAGCTTCTGGGAGTTCCTGAAGAACCCGATCTTTGTGTGAGCGGAAGGCCGCCGTCAGCTCCCTATCGCGGACATCAGAACATCCTTGGCAGTAGCCTGAGACCTCTAGGTCATACCTTCTGACTGACAGGTATTACCGGAGGCAGCCCAGGCCAACACTGTGACCAGCAAAGGCGAGGTCACGATCCCGAAGCCGGTGCGTGATCTCCTGGGCATTACGACTGGCAGCGCGGTCGAGTTCCGCCTGACGCCTGAGGGTCAGGTTCTGCTCGCCCGGGCCGATTCGGCGCCACGTCCGTACAGCCGCTTTGAGCGGTTGCGCGGGGCCGCAGGGCAAAACTTCCCCTACTAACGCGGGATGCAGCACGGTACCGCAGCTACTTCCCGACTGCCGCGCTGATCGGGCCAGATCAGGGGTTGCGGCAGCGGCAGCGGGATGGACGCAGGCTGATCAGCGCGTGCGCCTGAAGGCTGGAATACACTGCTATCCCTGCTTGCGCAGTGATCGAGTGAACCGGGAGCCGGTTTCGGCGAATCCTGTGGCTCGGCAGAATTCGCCCAGAGCCGACGCATCCGGCGGCATCATGATCTCCATTTCACCGCAGCCAGCAACGCGCGCAGCCTGTGCGGCTGCCTTGACCAGCAGCCGGCCGATACCTTGCCGGCGATCCTCGGCGCTGACCAGCAACGTGCTGATCTGCGCCCTGGGGCGAGCCGCCTCGAGCGTCGGATACCAGTGCATCACCACGAGGCCGCTGGGCGGCCCCCATTGCAGTGCCACCAGCGCCGTCGCCGGTGCCTGGCGCAACGCCACGAGCCGCTCTGCCAGATCACGTGCATCGATGGCGTAACCGGCCGTCGCCAGCAGTTCAGCGAGGCCAGTTGCCTCGGTGGCGGTGGCAGCGCGGATCTCCAAACCGTAGCGTGACGTCACCCGTGCGGTCCGTTCATGTGCGTGGCAGGTCAGCCACAGTTAACCCCGGCGCGCAGCGGAGTTGCGTTCCCAGGCCATTGCTCCGCTTTTGGCCAAGATGCGGGCGGGCGACCGACATGGTCAGGACCATGCAGGCTCAGCCATGACGCGCCAGGGTCGGGACCGATGAATTGAAGTGTGGCGTGGAATTCCAGCCGCATCGCCTTGCACGGCGGAAGGCCACGCCGCTGGCCGGTCAGCCACAATCAGGCCGACCTGACGTCGGCCAGGAAGGTCTTCACCTCGGCGCCCAGGCTTTCCGACTGGCGGGAGAGTTCGCGGACCTGATCGGCCGCGCGCTGTTGAGCCCTGATCATGTTGTCCTTGAAGACCTGCACAGCTCGCGCCATGCCGCCTAGCTCGTGACCACGCTCCAGGGCTGGCACCGGCACCCCGTGTTGCCGGCCTCGAGGATCTGCATCGTGCCGGTCATGTAGACAACAGGGTGAGTGATGGAGCGGCCGATTGCCCAGGCTACCACCCCGCCGGGCAGGACCGCCGCGGTGGATAGCATCAGCAGCAGCCATCGGGCGTTCTCGTTGGCGGCGGTGAGTTCCCGGCCGCTCGTGTTCTGGCTGTCTGCGTTCGAGCTGCTCGCAGCACCGAGGAGTTCGTGCAGACGAGCACCGGTCGGATTAAGTTGGGAATCGACTGTCGTCGTCAGTGCCTGGGTCCGCTTCACCTCCTCGTCGAAGGCGGCCTGGGAGGCACCGAGTTGCGCCTCCGTGCGAGTGGCTGCCCCCCATGGCGCCGCCGTGCTCAGCTGTGCCGCCGCCTCCCGCAGTCGCGTGGCCGCTCCGGACAGCTCGTCGTGCGCCTGCCTGGCCAGCGTGGCGTCGCCGAGCTGCGCGTATCCGAAGGCGGCGGCCATGGCCGTTACCGGCAGCAAGGCGCCAAAGCCGAGCCCGATCCGCTGGACGATCTTGAGGTTGGTAACGCCCATCACTTTGCTCCACGAGCATGCCGATGCCACGACGATGAGCGGAAGGATGACGGTACGAAATGTTCATTTCGCGATCGCTAAGACACTCGGTAGGTTCATAAGCTGGAACTTCGTTGTTGCTGCCTGGCGCTGCTGATACGGGCGAAGCAGAGGCACTCGCTCGCGAGTGCCGCTCCGGAGAGCGGCATCCAGGATCGCAGGGAACAGGGAATCGAAGGGCCTTGCCGGCGGCTCACGCCGCGGCGCGCCCTGACCGCCTCAACGCCTGAGGCGGCTGGCCGAAGGCGCGCAGAAAGGCGCGGCGCATACGCTCCGGGTCCGCGAAGCCGCTCTCTCGGGCGATGACATCGACGGGGTGGCGCGTCTGCTCCAGCATCAGCCGCGCCGCCTCCAGCCGAAGCTGCTCCACCGCCTTGGCAGGCGATTGCCCGGTCTCCGTCCGGAAGGCGCGGCTGAACTGGCGCGGGCTCAGAGCCGCGGCGCCGGCCAGCTCCTCCACAGATAATTCGGCCGTCAGATTCTGCCGCGCATAGGTCAGCGCCGCCTCGATGCGATCGGACTTGGCGGTCATCTCCAGCAGTTCCGAATGTTGGGTCTGCCCGCCGCCGCGCCGGTGGTACATGACCAGCTTACGCGCCACGGAGCGCGCGATGTCGCTGCCAAGATCCTTCTCCACCATCGCCAGCGCCAGATCGACGCCCGCCGTCATGCCGGCGGAACTCCAGACCGGGCCGTCGATGATGAAGATCCGGTCCTCCTCCACCTGGATGGCCGGGAAACGCTCCCCGAGCTCGCGCGCCAGCAGCCAGTGGGTGGTGGCGCGGCGCCCGTCCAGCACACCGGATTCTGCCAGCACAAAGGCGCCGGTGCAGATCGAACCTAGACGCCGGGTGGCTGGCAGCCGGCTGGCGATCCAGGCGCGCAGCCCTTCGCTGGGCTGCGGCCGCTCCACCCCGCCGCCCACCAGCACCGTATCGAATGCCTCCCCGGCGAAGGGGATGCTGTCCACCGCTATGCCTGTCGAGCTGCGGACCGGTCCGCCACGCTCCGACACCGTGGCCAGCTCGTAGGCTTCCTGACCCCCGCACAGATTGGCGAACTCGAAAACCGATCCGGCAGCCAGGCTCATCATCTGGAAGCCGGGAAAAATCACGAAGCCGACGCGCATGGCAGACGCCCTCTGTCCTGAAACGAGGCATATACGACATTCAGGACAAGCGCCGGAAGTTCTAATCCTGAGGTCACACCGGGCGGCAAGCACGCGAGCCACGGACAGGACCTAGACCCATGAGCCTCTCTCCTCTCGGCACAGCACTCATCACCGGCGCCTCCTCCGGCATCGGCGCGATCTACGCGGATCGCCTGGCCGTCCGCGGCCACGACCTGATCCTCGTGGCGCGCAACCGCGGCAAGCTGGCGGCGCTGGCTTCGCAAATCGCTGACCGCACCGGCCGCTCGGTCGAGGTCGTCGCCGCTGATCTGGGCGACAAGGCCGACCTGCGATCGGTTGAGCGGCTGCTGGCCACTGATGCCAGCCTCACCATGCTGGTGAACAATGCCGGCGTCGGCGCCACCGCACCGCTGCTCTCGGCCGATGTCGACGCCATGGAGCGGATGATCGACCTCGACGTGACGGCGCTGATGCGGCTGACCTATGCGGCCGCGCCCGCCTTGGTGACGCGCGGCCGTGGCACGGTCGTGAACATCGCCTCCATCGTAGCCATCGGGCCGGAGGTGCTGAACGGCGTCTATGGCGGAGCGAAGGCCTTCGTGCTGGCCTTCACCCAGTCGCTGCACCACGAACTGGCGGGTAAGGGCCTGCGCCTCCAGGCGGTGCTGCCGGGTGCCACGGCCACCGATTTCTGGGGCATCGCCGGCACGGCGGTCGAGCACCTGCCGGGCGAGATCGTCATGCCCGCCAGCGCCATGGTGGATGCCGCGCTGGCCGGGCTGGATGCCGGCGAGCTGGTCACCATTCCCGCGCTCCCTGACCTCGCCCAATGGCAGGCCTATGAGGCCGCCCGCCAAGCGATGCTGCCCAACCTCTCCCGCAGCGAACCCGCCGCGCGATACCGCGCCGCCGCTGTCGCCGCCTGATCCGAACCGCATTCCAGGACCACGAACCATGCAACTCACCGGCAACACCATCTTCATCACCGGCGCCACTTCCGGCATCGGCCGCGCGCTCGCCGAGGCGTTCCACCGCCTGGGCAACCAGGTCATCATCGCCGGCCGCCGCCGCAGGCTGCTGGACGAAGTCGCCGCGGCCAACCGCGGCATGGCGGGCATCGAGCTCGACATCGCAGACCGCGACAGCATCGCCGCCGCCGCGGCGCAGCTGGTGGCGGAGTTCCCGGCGCTCAACGTGCTCATCAACAACGCCGGCATCATGCCCTTCGACGATCCGTCGAAGCCGCTGGACGACGTGGTCAGCCAGGCGATCCTGCAGACCAACCTGCTCGGGCCCATCCGCATGACCTCGGCGCTGATCGAGCACCTGAAGGCGCAGCCACGCGCCACCATCGTCAACAACACTTCCGTGCTGGCCTACCTGCCCTTGGCCGGCAACGCGGTTTACTCGGCCAGCAAGGCGGCGCTGCATTCCTTTACCCTGTCGCAGCGCTTCATGCTGCGTGACACCTCTGTGCGGGTGCAGGAGATCGCGCCTCCCTGGGTGGACACCGACCTAATCCGCAGGAGCGGCGACCCGCGCGCCATGTCGCTCGACGCCTTCATCGCCGAGACGATGGAGAAGCTCGCCGGCGACGAGGAGGAGATCGTGGTCGATGCCATCCGCACGATCCGCGACAATCCAGGCGCGGGCGAGCACAAGCTCATCAACGACTTCAACACCGCGATGATCACCGACCCCATCCCGGCATAGTCTGGGGCATCGGCGTCATCGCCGGATTGTTGCAACTGATCGCCATCGCACTCGACCGCCGCGCGACGCGTTCCGCCAATCCATCAGCAAAGCTGCTGGCAAGAATCTGAGCTCTGCGTTGCCGCGCCGGCGTCCTGCCCGAGAGAAGGGTCGGCGACGGGCAACATCCACCCTCACCAACCCCAGGAGCATACCCATTCAACACATGATGAACTGGAACACCTATCGCCAGCAGGTCGGCACCGGCGTCGGCGGCCTGCCAAGCTGAGCCCGGACACCGTTCGCGGCTATGGCGCGATGAGCACCGCCGGGCAGACGACCAACCAGCTCGATGCCAAGACGCGCGAGCTGATCGCGGTCGCCGTCGGTATCAGCCTGCGCTGCGACGGCTGTATCACCGTGCACACCGATGCCGCTCGCAAGGCTGGCACCACCGAGGCCGAACTGGCCGAGACGCTGGGTGTGGCGGTCAGCATCAATGCCGGCGCGGCGATCGTCTACTCCACCTGCGCGCTGGACGCCTTCGCGGCGTCCGCCGAAGTTTGAACGTGCCTGTCAGGCGGCCACCACCTCGGCGCGCCGCTTGGCCAGGCTTTCGGTCAGGAAGCCCACCAGCGGCTCCACCAGATACCGCGCTTCGCCCTCCTCGCCGATCACGGTGATCTCCGTCATCGGCAGAGCGGGCCAATGCTCCGGCGCGGTCAGGATCTGCATGCCCGGCTGCACAAAGGACCGGCCCAGCACGGTGACGCCCAACCCGCCTGCCACGGCGGCCTGCACGCCCATCAGGCTGCTGGCGGTACAGGCCGCCACCCATTCCCGCCGCACATTATCCAGTGCCGCCACCATGATCTCGCGATAGGTGCAGGGCGGACGCAACATCACCAGCCGCGCCGGACGGGTGAAGTCGAGCCGGTAGTCAGTCGCTGCCATCCAGACCAGCGGCTCGCGCCAGATGACGCGGCCACGCTGGGCGGCGCCGTCCTTTTTGGCGATCACCGCATCCAGGGTGCCGGCCTCATGCGCCGCCAGCAACTCGCAGCTCAGCCCTGTCATCAGGTCGATCCGCACGCCAGGATGCAGGCGGGAAAAGCGCGCCAACAGCTGCGGCAACTCCGCCGGGATGAAATCTTCCGAGATGCCTAGGCGCAGCAGTCCTGCCCGCGCCGGCTCGCGCATGCGGCGGACAATACTGTCGTTGAACTCCACCATGCGCCGGGCTGCGACCAGCAGCGTCTCCCCTTCCGGCGTCAGGCTCAGCGAGCGGCTGGTACGGTCGAAGACCCGGTGGCCGAGAATCTCCTCCAGCCGCAGCACCTTCTGGCTGACAGCGGATTGAGAGCGGCCGACCACCTCGGCGGCGGCGGTGAAGCTGCCGGCTTCGGCGACAGCCATGAAGGCGCGCAGCAGGTCGATCTCGAGATCGGGGTAGCGCATCGGCGGACACTCCTGGCGCGCTGAAGCTAGGCATAATCCAGCAGGAAATCTACTGGCAACGATTTGATCTATACGCTTTCCTTGTTGCCTGCCGACGTCCAGATTGCCGCTACGCCAGTCTGGAACGTGCCGGATGCAACACATCGCTGCCCTGAACCGCGCCGCTGACCGAAGCCCGGCCTGGGTCTTCGGCCTCGTTGGCGCGATCTTGCTTTGGGGCGCTAACTGGCCGGTGATGAAGGCGGGGCTCGCGCATGTCACGCCGCTCTGGTTTTCCGCGATGCGCTTCGCGGCGGGCGCCGCCTGCCGGGCTGTCTGCATCCTGCATCTGCGCCACGGCCGGCCCGCCGCGAGCGCCATAGCCTTGGCATCCTGGCAGATGCTGCTGGCCACCCTCACCGGCGGGCGCGGCTTCGACGTGGTGTTCGACACGGTGGGCAGCGCCAATCTCGACGGATCCTTTGAGGCGGCGGCGCTAGGCGGCAGGGTTTCCGCCACAGCCGCGCGCAGCACCCACGACCTCTCCCCCTGCACAGCAAGGCGTTGTCGCTCCACGTCGTCTTCGTGCTGATCCCGATGCTGTACGACCTGCACCGCGAGCAGCCCGGTCGCATCCTGCGCGAAGCCGCTGCGCTGGTGGAGGCCGGGACGCTGCGCCCGCTGATCGACCCTGCGCGCTTCGACCTGGCCACCGCGCCCGACGCCCACCACTTCCTCGAATCCGGCCGTGCCCAGGGCAAGGTCGTGATCGACATCGCGTGATCCCCTCACAGCAAGGACCATTCCCATGAAAGCCATCGGCTTCGACGCCCCTCTGCCAATCGATGATGAGCGGTCGCTGCAGGACATCGAACTGCCGATTCCCGAGCTGCGCCCGTACGACATCCTGGTGAAGGTCGCTGCCATCTCGGTGAACCCGGCTGACGTCAAGGTGCGCGCCAGCGCCACCCCACCCGCCGGCACTCACCGCATCCTCGGCTATGACGCCGCCGGTACGGTGGAGGCCGTGGGCAGCGCGGTCACCGGCTTCGCCGTGGGCGACGAAGTCTTCTATGCCGGCAGCATCGACCGCCCCGGCACCTATGCCGAATATCATGCCGTGGATGCGCGCATTGCCGCCCGCAAACCGGCCAGCCTGTCCTTCGCGGAAGCCGCCGCCCTGCCGCTGACCTCGCTGACCGCCTGGGAATTGCTGTTCGACCGGCTACAGATCTCCTACGGACGCAAGACAAGCGGCGACGCACTGCTGATCGTCAACGGCGCCGGCGGCGTCGGCTCCATCCTGACGCAGATCGCGCGGCGGCTGACCGGGCTCACCGTGATTGCCACTGCCTCCCGCCCCGAGACCATCGCCTGGACGAAAGAGATGGGCGCACACCACACCATCGACCATCGTGAGCCGTTGAATGAGGGTCTGGCCGCCATTGGCATCCCCGAGGTGCGCTTTGTCGCCGGACTGACCGCGACAGACCGGCATCGTGACGCCATCATCGCCTCGCTCGCGCCGCAGGGCGCGCTGGCAATGATCGACGACCCGGCACAATTCGACATCGTGCCGTTCAAGCGCAAGAGCCTGTCGGTGCATTGGGAACTGATGTTCACCCGACCGCTTTACGGAACCGCCGACATCGCACGACAAGGCGAGATTCTGGCCGAGATCTCTGCGCTGGTCGATGCCGGTCTGCTGCGTACCACGATGCACCAGGACTACGGCACCATCACCGCCGCCAATCTGCGCCGTGCCCACCGCCTGCTGGAGAGCGGCGGCGGCATCGGCAAGACCGTGCTGAGCGGCTTCTGAGGCGGCGACGGGCCCACGGTCAACCGTCGCATGGCCCTGGCCGGATCCGCCGCGTCCCTGCCTGCATTCGCGCCCGGCCCGCTGCGCGCCCGGAGCATTCCGGCGCGGCCGCTCCGTGCGGATCAACCCGCCGCCGGCACGATCGGACAGATCGAGCTGGTGCATGAGTTCCGCGACGGACCGATGCCGACCGGCGTCACCGTCTCCGCCCACGTCCGGAGCTTCGTCAACTACCCACAATGGGGTGACGACGCGCTCTCCACCGTGGGCGAGATCCGCGCCGGCTGGGTGGTGCCTTTCCCGGATGCGGCCATCAACCGCGCCGACCGCGACCGCCCCAGCGAGACGCTGCTGAGCGTGGTGGTCGATCCTGCCCACCGGCTCTGGGACCTCGATACCGCGGCGCCGGGCTTCGCGCCGCCGGTGCCGGGCGGCACCAAGCTGGTGGCGGTGGACCTGACCACCAACCGGGTCATCGGCAGCATCGTCCTGCCAGACAGCGCCGTGCTGCCGACGACCTATGTGAATGACGTGCGCTTCGACCTGCGGCAGGGGTGTGGCGGGGATGGCCTACATCACCGATTCCTCCGTTTCCGGCCCTGGCGGCATCATCGTGGTCGATCTGGACAGTGGCGCGGCCTGGCGACGCCCGTCCGGCCACCCCTCCACCATGCCCGACCTCGCCCTCGTGCCGCTGGTGGAGGGCGAGATCATGGCGGTGCCCCGGCGAGGCCCGCCGGCGCAGCCCTTCCGCGTCGCCTCCGACGGCATCGCTCTCTCGGCCGATGGCAAGACGCTGTTCTACTGCCCGCTCTCCAGCCACCATCTCTTCGCGGTGCCGACCACACGGCCAGCGAGGACGCTGTTGCCGCCGCGGTACGGGACCTCGGTGAGAAGGGCGCCTTGGACGGGCTGGAGGCGGATGACCAGTGCCGCCTCTATGCCGGCGATTACGGGCATAACAGCATCCGTCGATGACTCCGGACGGGCGGTGGCAGCCCTTCCTGGACCACATCCGCACCGGTGATTGGCGCTGCGGCTCCCGGCATGAACAGGGCCAGGATCGGCCGGCCGCTTTGAGGCGCCGCCCGCGCAGGCCCCAGGCACCCGGTGCCTGTTCAGGCGATCACGGCCGTAACGCGCATCTCGAAGCGCATGGCCGGCAGCCCCAGGGCCTCAACCCCGAGCTGGGTCCAGATCGGTGCGTGGTTCGGCATGGAGCGCCGGAACATGGCAAGGATCGTCTGGTTGACGATGGGGGGGAAGCCGCCGACGTGGTAGGTGTTGACGTGAACAACATGGTCCCAGGCTGCGCCCGCATCCGCCAGGACCAGTCCGATATTCCGGAAGGCAGCGGTGATCTCATCCTCGATCGCTTCGGGAATGTTGAGATCGTCATCCCAGCCGCCCTGTCCCGACGTCTCCACGCGGTTGCCGATCTTCACGGCGGTCGAGAAATGCAAGGCTTCGCGGAATCGCTGACCGAAGCCGCCGGTGACGAAGAATTCCGGTTTGTCCATCGTGTGTCTCCCGTGTTGGACTCGATCCGTCCCGGTCCCAGAGCAGGATCGGCGACGCTGCGGACTGCCTGATCTGCTCGGCGCCATGGCGCAGATGCGGCGGTACCAGAGCGATGACATCTCCGAAGCTCCTCGGCTCCATCAATGTCGAGCGAGGAACGTGGCCTCTGTCCTCACCTCTCACGCACATCTCTGCCGGCTGGCTGGCATCAGCCGAGACATAAGGACAGATCGCGCAGAGCCAATAGTGGAAGCCCCATCAGCCGATCGAGCGCCACGCAGCATCGTTCCGCTGCGAAACAGGCACGCGCACCTTCAAGGGGATAGCAGAGACGAGCGAGGCTACGGCAAGCAGGAGAAGGCTTTACGTGGCACCTGGGGATCGAGTTCGGAACAGCGCGCTGCCTTCAACGATCCTGGCCGCTGGCCCATCTCCGCGGAAGGATCACTTCGCCCAGGCGCCTGCTGTCCATCGCTCTTCGCTTTCCGTCATCGATGGGCGGGTTGACCATCATCGTGATGATGGAAGGCGCCCGTCATGCTTGTCGCGGGTGATGGCGCTGACAAAATGCCGAGTCGCGAACCGCCTGGGGCTTGGGTGCGGCCCAGCGCGTCTTCATGCCCACTGGGCTTTGGCGAATGGCCGCAGTTCAGAGTGGACGCCATATCGATTGGAGGATGAACCATGAAATGGGACTATCTGGTGGTTGAGAAAACCTTGAAAGCAGATGACCTCGGGAAGCTGGGGGCTGAAGGATGGGAGCTGGTTGCGGTTGTTTCCCCGGCCCACTTCGTGCTGCATTACTTCTTCAAACGTGAGGCGCGCAGCTGACTGCCGATCCAGCGTGTCGCAGGGCAGGCTACGCAACGACGATGAGCCGTCCGGACCACCCACAGCGGTCCGCAACAGGAGAGTTCCCCCATGGCCGAACGTGACGCCGTTTTTCCTGCTGGCCGGCAGGATCTCTACACATCGCAGACCTACTCTGCTGCAATCAGATCGGGTGATCTCCTGTTCGTCTCCGGTCAGGTCGGCAGTCGCAGCGATGGTTCTCCGGAGCCAGACTTCGAGGCCCAGCTGCGCCTGGCTTTCGCAAACCTTGAGGCGACCCTGCAGGCGGGTGGATGCGGGTTCGACGATATTGTTGACGTAACAACATTCCATACCGATCCCGAGAAGCAATTCGGCAAGGTCATGGCGGTGAAAGCCGAGATTTTCCCAGCCGCCCCTTATCCGAACTGGACGGCGGTCGGGGTGACCTGGCTTGCGGGATTCGACTTTGAGATCAAAGTCATCGCACGCATTCCCCGCTGATCATCAACAATCCGGAACCCCGCATCAGCGCAGCTAGGACCCAGGAGCCCCGTCCACACGTCACAGCCAACACGTCATCCCGTGCCGCTGCCCAGCGCTCCCCGGATCAATGCCGCGAACACCTGGGCTGCTTCGATCTCGGTCAAGGCGTGGCGCACCAGCGCGGCCGAGAGTGCCTCGCCGGCACCAACCAGGCCAATGCAGCGCCGCTCCAACTCCGGTGTCGGAAGGGCTGCGTGAGGCTGCAGCACCGACACAAACATTTGGACGGAGTTGTCCAGCAGTTCCTGGAAAACCTTTGCCTTTTCCTCACTGCCCGCGAGCGCGGCGCCGACCGCATGAAATTCGTCCGTCTTGTCGGCCGCACAATGGATATAGGCAGCGGCGAGAACGCCCGCGCATTCCTCAAGGCTACGCTCGCCATTCCTCATCCCTTCTCGGAAGGCATTGACCCGCTCCACGTCGATCCACCGGTAGAGCTCGATCAGCAGGCCTGACCGCGTTCCGAAATGATCATAGGCCACCGGTTTGGAAACACCGGCGCGTGTGGCCAGGTGCCCCAGAGTCAGCCGATCAGCTCCCTCCTCGCGCACAATCACCAGCGCGGTGTCGAGCAGCTGACGCCGCCGGTCGGCTTTTGAAAGCCTGCGCGATGCCGTATCCCCGCCTTCCGCCGGCCAGTTCTTTTTCACTTCATGCCCGCCTTGCATAACCTACCAAAAGTAGCCAACTGACCCGCTACCTACTCATGGTAGGTTCGTAGCTTGACACAAGGAGGCTTGGCAATGTCATCGGCTCCCATTTTGCTCATGGGTGGCTCCGGCGCCATAGGAGGCTGGACCACGCGGTTCCTGCGTGACACACAACCCGATCTGCCCCTGCTGATCGGGGGCCGCGACCGCACCAAGGCCGAGGAGGCCGCCGCCCGAATCGGCAAGGCAGAAGGCGTCCCGATCGACCTGTCCGCGGATGATCTTGGCCTTGACGGCCGCCCGATCCGGGCCGTGGCCGTACTTTTCTCGGACAACAGGATTGCCGGGCTCCGCTTCGCGCAGGCGCGCGGCGTGCCGCACCTCAGCATTTCTTCGGGCATCTATGAAATCGCGCCGGAGGTTGCGGCTTATATGCACAGGCCGGCAGTCTCGCCGCTCGTCCTGGGCTACGAATGGCTCGTGGGGGCGACAACTGTTCCAGCCCTTCGATTTGCCAAGGCCTTCGGCCGGATCGACGACATCGTCATCGGAGCGCTGGTCGACGAGCAGGACACCGGCGGGCCGGCGGTGGCCGAAGATTTCGAGCGGTTGAACAGCACCTTGCCCGCCGCCTTGACGCGTCGCGAAGGTGGCTACATCTGGCGCTCCGGCGAGGATGCAAAGGCCAGGTTCCGGGCCGTCGATGGCACCAGCATGGAAGCCTCCGGCTTCTCGTCCATCGACGTGGCGGGACTGGCAACGGCGACCGGCGCGCCGAACGTCCAGTTCAACATCGCAACCGGCATCAGTTCCAGCCGCCGCCGCGGCGAAGCAATGTCGACGGAGATCATCATCGAACTTGCCGGTGAAGATCACGCGGGACGCGCATTGCGCACTCGCCACGCGATTGTTCATCGGGAAGGCGCAGCGCCGCTGACCGGGATGGGAGTGGCGATGATCCTGGAAAGGCTCCTCGGGCTTGATGGCGCGCCTGCCACGCCGCCGGGATTGTACTTCCCGTACCAGTTGCTCGATCCTGATCGTTATCTTTCCCGCCTCGTGAAGTGCGGTGGCGAAGTCCTGGAGCTGGAGGCCCAGTGATCAGGAAGAGGATGATGCAGAAAAGCCTGCTCCCGCAGGACGGCCCGGTACTGGATCGCTGGAGCACGGCCTGCACCTGAGGCGTTAACCCACCTTCCCGCAGAGCGCCGCTCTCCGGCATCGCTGCGGGCGCCTCCTCGGAACCCTGCCCCAGGTCGGGCCGGGACCTTGCCACCAGCGGCACCACGCCGCCCGCTCGATTGGTGCCGGACAAGCCGGTGGCTTCGGCGGCGAGGCTGGAACCGACCCGCGTCAGCCCCAGGGTGTCCGGCGCGGTTCCGGATGCAGGGAACGAGCCGAACGGCTCCGCCTTGATCAACCCCGACTTCCGGAAAGTCCACCAGCCGCGCCGGACCTGCGAGGCAGGCGACGGTTGCGGCTGCCGGTGTCACGGATCCTGCCGGGCCATTACCGTCCCCGCCCGGAAGGATCAGCCTCGCGGCAAGTCTTCTCGCCTTCCCACGCGCCTCTGTTAGGCCGCAGGTATCGCCGAGACTGCCTTGTCGCTGGCCAGCAGGTGCCGCACGCGCGGTGCCTCCGGCCCGGTATGATACCGCCGCAGCTCGATCTGCAGGTCGGCATCCACCTGCGCCACGCGCCTGTGCTGGCGCAGGTGCTCGGCCCAGGATTCCACCATGAACCATTCCACCATGAGCGATGGATCGGCGGCGTCCTCGGCAATACCCCAACCATAGGCGCCGTCACGCCGGCGCGTGGCGGACAGCCGGTGGATGGTTGCCAGAAAGTCTGCACGCACTTCGGGCGCGACGCGGTACTCAACCAGGATCATCACGGGACCACGGTCCTGCGCCACCGGGGCGGCCAGCAGCGGCTCTGGCCAATGGTTGGAAGGGGTGAGGTCCGCCTCCCCCCGCGGCAGCGGAATGCGTCGCAGCAGGATGGCGGAAACAGCCAGCAGCAGCGCCGCAGTCCACAAGGTCCAGGGCACGCCGAGCATCTCGGCTACCGCCCCCCAGATCAGGCTGCCTGCCGTCATGGCGCCGTTGAATACGGTGAGGTAGACCGCCAGGGCCCGGCCACGCACCCAGTTGGGCAGGATGGCCTGCGCCGTGCCGTTCAACCCCGTCAGCGCCGCGATCCAGGCCATGCCGAGAAGCACCAGCACAAAGGGTGCCAGCGCGCGCGGTGGCGCGAAGGCCAGCGATGCCATCACAGCGGCGGTCAGCAGGGCCGAGAAGAGCAGCACGCCATCCGTATCGAGGCGCTGACGCACCCTTGGCAGCAGCACTGCTCCAAAGATGGCGCCCATCCCCACTGCGCCCAGCAGCATGCCGTAATATCCCGCATCGCCGCCCAGCAACTGCCGCGCCACCAGCGGCAGCAAAGCCCAGACTGCGCTGGCCAGCAGGAAGAACAACGCGGCGCGCAGCAGCACAATGTGCAGTTCGCGGCTGGCGCGAGCGTAACGCAGCCCGGCACGGAAGGCGCCGGCGAAGCGCTCGTCCAGCGGGTCTTCCTCCTTCCGCGCACGGCGCCAGAGCAGCAGGGCCGCGATGACCACGACATAGCTGGCCACATCGACACCATAGGTCACGGCGGCCCCGAAGCTGGCCAGGATCAGCCCGCCCGCAGCCGGACCGATGGCGCGGGCGATGTTGATGCCCAGGGAGTTCAGCGCAACGGCGTTGCGGGTGTCCTTGGGCTGCACCAGCTCGGGCACGATCGCCTGCCAGGTCGGCGCCATCAGCGCGGCACCGATGCCGCCGAGAAAGGTCAGCCCTGCCAGTGCGGCCACGGACGTCAACCCCGCCTGTGCCAGCAGCATCAGCGACAGGCTCACGCAGGCCAGCATCACCTGCACGGCCAACAGGAATTTCCGCCGGTCCAGGATGTCCGCCATGACGCCGGCCGGAATGGCCAGCAGGAAGACCGGCAGCGTACCTGCCGCCTGGATCAGCGCCACCGCGGCAGGGCCGGCAGCGGCTTCCGTGACCAGCCAGGCGCTGGCCACGTCGCGCATGAAGCTGCCGACATTGCCGATCACCGTGGCGGCCCACAGCAACGCAAAGGTCGGCTGCAGCAGCGGAGCGAAGCTGCCGCCTTGTTGCTTAGCGCTCACGGGCGTGGTCCCAGGCGAAGACCACCAGGAAGGCACCGGCAAGCCCGAGATGCTCGTAGAAGGCATTGGCCATCATGAAACGCTCCTGCCCTGGAGGCAGGCTCCAGTAGCGGTTGGCGATAAAGGTCGCGGCCAGGGTGAAAGCGCAGAGCGCCAGCGCTCCCAGCCAGCGCAGCCGGCCGGTGAGCACCAGCAGGCTGGCGATCAACTCCAGCGCGATGGTCGCCGCCGCAACAAGCGGCGGCAGCGGCAAGCCGAAATGCGCGGCCTCAGCGACCGCGCCGGGATAATCCAGCAGCTTGTTCAGCCCGCCCTGCAGATAGGCGGCGCAAAGGCCCAGCAGGCCGAGCCAGATGAGAATTGGGTACCAGCGGGCCATGGTCAGAAGGCCCAGCAGGAGCAGCCGAGCGCACCCCAGAAGCCGCTATCCTTTCCGGCCGGCGTGGTGGCGGTCCAGGCGCGGGCGTGTTCATGCCCGTGCACGCCGCAGGCGGTGTCGCAGCAGCGCGCCACAGCCCGGGCAAAGGCATTCCGCCCTTCCCCCCGTCGCGCCGCCCGGTCCTGATAGCCGCCGAAGCGGTTGACTGGAGACCAGTGCGGCATGGCGGGCGGCAGAGGCGGGGAGAGCCCGGCATAATCCGCCGCGCCATGCACCACGCGCCCGCCAACAACGGTGAGAACCGAGGTGATGTCCTGCACCTCGTCGCCGGGCACGTTGAAGTAGTCCCGGTCCAGCACGGCGATGTCGGCCAGCTGTCCCACCGCGATCTGGCCCTTCCTGCCCTCCTCGTTGGAAAACCAGGCGACCTTTTCGGTCATCATGCGCAGCGCCGTTTCACGGTCCAGCGTGTTGCGCTCGGGCGCCATGCGCAGCCCACCGACTGTTTTGCCCGTTGTCAGCCAGTAGAGCGCAACCCACGGATTATAGGAGGCGACGCGGGTGGCATCCGTGCCGGCGGAAACCTTCACGCCCATTTCCAGCATCTTCGCCACAGGCGGCGTGGCCTCCGCCGCGCGGGCGCCGTAGCGCTCCACAAAGTACTCGCCCTGGTAGGCCATGCGGTGCTGCACGGCGACGCCCCCGCCCAGCCGCGCGATGCGCTCCAGCGACCTCTCGCTCACCGTCTCGGCGTGATCGAACATCCAGTGCAGGTCGCCCAGAGGCATCTCCCGGTTGACCTTCTCGAAGACGTCAAGCGCGCGGGAGATGGTCTGGTCGTAGGTAGCGTGCAGCCTCCAGGGCCAGCGGTTCTGCACCAGCACGCGCACCACCTGCTCCAGCTCCGGCTCCATCTCCGGCGGCATCTCCGGGCGCTCGACGCGGAAATCCTCGAAGTCGGCCGCGGAATAGACCAGCATCTCGCCGGCGCCATTCAGGCGGAAGTAATCGTCTCCCTGCTGGTACTTGTTCTCTGAAGTCCAGCGAAGGAAATCCTCCTTCTCCGCCTTTGGCTTCTGCGTGAAGAGGTTGTAGGCGATGCGCACCGTCAGCTGGTCGTCTGCGGCGAGCTTCTGGATCACCTCGTAATCGTCCGGGTAGTTCTGGTTGCCGCCTCCAGCATCGATGGCGCCGGTCACGCCCAGCCGATTCAGATCCCGCATGAAGTGGCGTGTGGAGTTGAGCTGGTAATCGAAGGGCAGCTTCGGGCCCTTGGCCAGGGTGGCATAGAGGATGGTGGCGTTCGGCCTGGCCAGCAGAAGCCCCGTGGGCGTGCCGTCCGGCCCGCGCTGGATCTCGCCGCCCGGCGGGTCCGGCGTGTTCTTGTCGTAGCCCACCACGCGCAGCGCGGCGGCGTTCAGCAGGGCACGGTCATAGAGGTGCAGGATGAAGACCGGTGTGTCCGGCGCGGCAGCGTTGATCTCCTGCAGCGTCGGCAGGCGCTTCTCGACGAACTGGTGCTCGGTGAATCCCCCGACGATGCGAACCCATTGCGGCGCGGGAGTAACGGCCACCTGCGCCTTCAGCATCGCCATCGCGTCGGCCAGGCTGCGCACGCCATCCCACCGCAGCTCCATGTTGTAGTTCAGCCCGCCGCGAATGATGTGGATGTGGTTGTCGATCAGCCCCGGGATCATGCGGCGGCCGCCGAGGTCGATCACCTGCGTGCCCGGGCCGGCGCCGGGCAGGATCTCCGCCGCATCGCCCACGGCGGAAAAGCGGCCTGCGGTGATGGCCACGGCCTGTGGTGCCGGGTTGGCACGGTCCAGCGTGGCGATCCGGCCATTGTGCAGGATCATGTCGGGGGGGGCATTGGCGGCCATGGCGGAGCTCCGGTTGGAAAGGGCCAAGCCGAGGGCCGCAAGCCCCCCGGCGAGGGTGCGGCGCGTGGGGTTGGTCATCCGGCGGCATCCCCGTTGTTGTGACCGGAAAGCCGGCCGGAAAGGTACTCGACACACTTGTTCCGAGGGAGGGGCGGGCTGACACTGTGCTCGGCCGGCCCGCGCTTCGTCACAGGAACAGCTTGCTGGCCCGACAGGATGGTGGGGAGGCCGAACAGGGCCGGCACCGGAGCCGCAGGCGAGCGGACATTCAGCCGGCCATGAGCCACGCTCACAGCGAGCCCGGCGCCGGGCGGCAGGAAATAGGGTTTCATGCGGCAGACCTCGTCTGGTGCATTGCGGACGCTGGCCGGCCACGGCCAGGCCACTCCCGGCATCCGGGGAAGGCGGCACGATGCGCGCACATTCTTCCCCGCCGCGGGGTTCAGGAAGGGTGTCAGCCTCTCACAAAGGCGAGCAGGTCGGCGTTGATCACCTCGGCATGGGTCGAGAGCATGCCATGCGAATAGCCCGGGTACACCTTCAGGGTCCCGTTCTGCAGCAGGCGGACGGATTGTTCCGCCGAAGCGGCGATCGGCACGATCTGGTCGTCGTCGCCGTGCAGAACCAGCGTCGGCACGGTGATCGCCTTCAGGTCCTCGGTCTGGTCCGTTTCCGAGAACGCCTTGATGCCGTCGTAGTGCGCCTTGGCACTGCCCATCATGCCCTGGCGCCACCAGTTCTGGATCAGGCCCTGAGAAACTTCGGCGCCCGCTCGGTTGAAGCCGTAGAACGGACCGGAGGCAACATCCAGGAACATCTGCGCCCGGTTCTCGGCGACGCCCTTGCGAAAGCCATCGAACACCTCGATCGGAAGACCCTCGGGGTTGTTCCCGGTCTTCAGCATCAGCGGTGGCACGGCGCTGACCAGCACAGCCTTCGCGACGCGGCCGGCCGGCTGGCCGTGCCGGGCCACGTAGCGGGCGACCTCGCCACCACCGGTGGAATGCCCGATATGGACGCTATTCCGCAGGTCAAGATGCTCGGCCACGGCGAAGGCGTCCGTCGCGTAGTGGTCCATGTCGTGCCCCTCGCTGCCCTGGGTGGAACGCCCATGGCCGCGGCGGTCATGGGCGACGACCCGGAAGCCCTTCTGAACGAAGAAGAGCATCTGCGTGTCCCAGTCGTCGCTGGAAAGCGGCCAGCCATGGTGGAACATGATCGGCTGGGCATCCTTCGGGCCCCAGTCCTTGTAGAAGATCTCGACGCCATCGCGGGTGGTGACATAGGCCATGGTGCTCGGTTCCTTTGGATCGGCTCTCGTGGTTGCGCTTGCTGTCCAAGGCGGGCCGGGTGCGGTGAGCACCACGGCCGCCAATGCGATGGCCCGCCGCCGGGCTGGTTGCCGCCAGTCACGGGCGCCTTGGTCTTTCGAGGCCATCGCGGCCTGCGTCAGTGACCTTCGGATGCGCCGAACATGCTCTTGGCGTAGACGATCCCCAGGCCGTAGGCGCCGCCGAGGCGCTTGGCGATGCCGGTGGTCATCTCATAGGTTTCAGTGCGGGCCCAGTCGCGCTGAAGCTCGAGCAGGTATTGCAGGGCGGTGATGGGGCGGGCACCGGCCTGGACCATGCGATCCATGGCGCGTTCATGCGCCTCTTCCGAAATATCGCCGCAGGCATCGGCGATCACATAAACCTCGAAGCCCTGGTCGAGCGCCGAAAGGGCCGGGCCAACGATGCACACCGAGGTCCAAAGGCCCGCCAGCACGATGCGCGGCTTGCCGATGCGGTTGACTTCCTCGATCACCGCGGCGTCCTCCCAGGTGTTCATGGAAGTGCGGTCGAGCAGCTTCTGGCCCGGGAAGGCGCTGGTGATTTCCTCGAACATCGGGCCGGAGAAGGATTTCTCGGCCACAGTGGTCAGGATGGTGGAGACGCCGAAGCCGGCGGCGGCCTCGGACACCAGGGCCGCGTTGTTACGCAGCGCCACGGCATCGATCGACTTGGTCGCGAAGCTCATCTGCGACTGGAAATCAATCATGACCAGCGTGTGGTCGTTGGCGTTCAGCAGCAGCTTGCCGGGGGTCGGGGTGGCGGTGATCGTCATCTCGTGTCTCCAGGAACAATGGGGTGGAGACAGATTGCCTGGGATTCCGAGCAATGAAATTCCTTATCTGGCAAGATCCAAATTGCATTCCTGCAATCCCTCCTCCCCACCGGGTCGGTCATTCATCCAGGAAAAGGTTGATCTTGCTATGAAGCGCAGCCCTCAGGCGGAGCGCCGCCTGGTGCCAGTTGGTCTACAGCATCCTGACACGGGGGCTGCGCGCCAGCGGGTCGGCAGTAAAAAAGCAAACGCAGCCTCACGCCGCCGAAGATCAAAGCCTGTTGGAAATGATCCCCTCACGGCTACTGCTTCCAATCAAACCGATGGGGGACAGCACCAGAAGCCGACACCCGCATTCAGCG
This sequence comes from Teichococcus globiformis, assembly GCF_042646265.1. Taxonomy (NCBI): domain Bacteria; kingdom Pseudomonadati; phylum Pseudomonadota; class Alphaproteobacteria; order Acetobacterales; family Roseomonadaceae; genus Roseomonas; species Teichococcus globiformis. Next base: position 2,811 of record NZ_JBHRTN010000012.1, on the reverse strand, counting down.
ACACCGCGGGCCGCCGGATTCAGCTCGACCAGACGTCACAGCAGGGCCGGCGCGCCGGCAAACCTGGCAAACCCTGAGTTCAGCGCCCCTTGAAGCTGTTGAGGAGTGCGCCCTTCCCAGCGCTCAGGGAGAACAATGCTTCTTGCTCCTAGGCCGGGCATCGAGACGATCTGACCCTGCACTGATCGAAACCGAAGAGCCGTGCCTTCTTTTCCCAGAAGGTCACCCCGATGCTATCGGAAAGCCCACCGCAGCGTTGTCGCCAGACCCAGGGCGCCGGCACGGATCAGCGGCCGACCCAAAATCGGCACAGTCATGCCATGCATGCGCTGCGCCCAGGACGGCAACAGATCCATCGCGGCCTGCATTGTCAGGGTCTGGACCGGCTCTGCCAAGCTGTGCCGCGCGGGCTGGTCCAGAACAAGCCGCGCAACGTCGCGTGTGCGCTGATCGTAGACCAGCCGGGGTTTCATCTCCTGGATCAGACGACGCGCTGCGGAACGGCTGGTAGGAACAGGATCAGCTCCCAGCATGTGGGCGATCTGCGCCATCTCTCCGAAGTACCGGTCCTGGTCAGAGCCTGACATGGCTGGCTCGGCGTACCGCCGCCAAGCGTCAAGAAAGCTGCTGGTCTCGGTGACATGTACCCAGGCCAGCAGGGCAGGATCGGTGGCCGCATAGGGCGTTCCATCGGGTAAGGTGCCCCGCACCTTCCCGTGGATAGCGTTGACGCGGGCAATCACGGCTTCGGCTTCGTCCCGCCCGCCGTAGGTGGTCAGGGCGATGAACCGCGCCGTGCGCCTCAACCGGCCGTGCATGTCGGAGCGGAAGTTCGAGTGATCCCAGACGCCGGCCAGCACGGCGGGGTGCAGCATCTGCAGCAACAGCCCGGCAATGCCGCCCAGCATCATCGACGTCACGTCGCCATGCACCCGCCAGGCCACCGCCCGAGGACCAAACAGCCCGTCGGGCCGACGGGTCACCGGACGCTCCCCGCGTGAATCATCGTTGAAGAGACCAACAACCTCGCCGACGATTGCTTGCTTGACCTGACGAGCCAGCAGGTCCGGCAGACGATCCAGAGCGACGCCGGCTCGCTGAAACGGCATCATGATGTGCACCTGCTCAATGATCCTTGAGATGTGGTGACGTCGCAGCGGCTGTCATCCTGCCGTGGTGGCGTCGGCACCGTGCTTGGCGGTCGCCCCTGCCCTGAATGCGAGCTCGCGGCTCCTGCGCGTGTTCAGCAGCGGATGTCCGTGCGGCCGGGAGCAATGCCGCATTAGCGTGTGCCGGAAGCAAGCGAGGCCTCCTACAGCATCGGACTTCGATCTACTGAAAGGCGCGCAGGACTGGCCGCCTTCAAGAACAACCGGCCGCAACATTGGATCAGACGACTTGCCCGGTCTTATCGATCTCCACGCACGGTAGGCCGAACGCAGCGAACAGGACTCGTTAGGGCGACGCAACTATTCAGCGGGCCTCACGTCGTGATCTCATTCAGCCACGATCAGCGGATATGAAGATGGTAGAACACCGGAAGCCGCGGGCCAGCTTGCAGGGTGCGCTCGCCACCGCTGGCCTCATGGCCGCAGGGCTGCGCCGCAGACCAGCCTCCCCGCCCTCAGAATCATCCCAGGACGGGACGCGTTCCATGGCTGCCACGCCTGACAGCCAGGGCCATGACGCAGCAAGCCCGACGCAGATACCACGCGCCGGCTGGTGGGGCATTCTTCGCCGAGCAGCGAAGCAGGTCTCCGAGAACAGGATTCTGACCGAGGCTGCGGGTATTACCTTCTATGCCCTCCTGGCCTTGTTCCCAGCCATCACCGCCATGGTTTCGCTTTACGGCCTGGTTGCTGAACCCGCGACCATCACGGGTCATCTGCAAGGGCTCTCGCAGGTGCTTCCTGCCGGGGGCATGCAGATCGTTGAGGAGCAGGCAAGGCGGGTCGCGTCCAAGGCTGATGGAACTCTGGGGATCGGCGCGGCCGTTGGCCTTGGCACGGCGCTGTGGAGTGCCAACGCCGCCACGAAGGCGTTCTTCGATGCCCTGAACATCGTATATGAGGAGAAGGAGAAGCGAGGCTTCCTTCTTCGTACGGCAGTCTCCCTCGCCTTCACCATCGCCGGCATCGTCTTTGTTCTGTTGGCGATCTCGGCCATTGTTGTTGTGCCGCTGATCCTGAACTTCGTCGGCCTGGGGAATGCGGTGGAATGGCTCCTTGCCCTGGGACGTTGGCCCATCCTGCTGATCGGCATCACGGCGTTGCTGGCCTGCCTGTATCGGTACGGACCAAGCCGTGAACGTGCCAGGTGGCGGTGGGTAAGCTGGGGCGGCGCCTTTGCATCCTTGGGCTGGTTGCTCTTTTCCGCGGCATTCTCCTGGTACGCCGCGAACTTCGGCAGCTACGACGAGACTTACGGCTCGTTGGGCGCAGTGGTCGGCTTCATGACATGGATCTGGCTTTCCTCCACCGTTGTCCTGGTCGGCGCGGAGATCAACGCGGAGATGGAACGGCAGACCACCGTGGATTCCACAACGGGAGAAGCACGGCCAATGGGACAGCGCGGCGCTGCCATGGCCGACAAAACAGCCTGAGCCGGGATGAAAGAGACGACGGCTCCGCATCTTAATAAGACAAGCTGACGCTAACCTATCGTCGGCAACATCGTTGGACCCTCGTAACTCTTGAGGATACGACCCCATGTTCATGCGCGTGGACAAGCTTCAGGCTGAGCTACCGGCGCCGAAGCGCGCGGACCCGAATGCCGGCGCGGCGTTGCAGGAGCTGCTTGGCGGCAAGTACG
>NZ_JBHRTN010000011.1:0-65925 GCF_042646265.1 Teichococcus globiformis | reverse complement strand
CGGCCAGCATGGCATCAATGCCGGGCCGCTCCAGCTCGTAAAGATAGAACAGTCCGATGTCGTGGATGGTGGTCAGGCCGGGGAATTGCCGCAGGGCGCGCAGCACGAAAACATGCCCGCCATTGTTGCCGATCTGGTGCAGCACGCGACTCTCAGGGCCGATGCGGCGGAAGGCCTGGCGCTGATCGCGCACCATGACGCCCTCAGGAACGAGCGCGCCAGGATCGTCGCAATAAGCGTCGATGTCGTAGTGGCGGCGGATCTCGTCGAGCAGGATGTAGGAATAGTCGGCGATGCCGTTCTTTTCCGGGGGAAGCGGACTGAAGAAGCTCAGGCTGCGACCGGTGCGTTCCATGGGTGACTTTGTTCCTCCGGAGCCAGGCCAGTCGGAGAGGCGAGTGATCGGGTGCGGCACCGAACCGGCGGTTCCGGTTCGATCTGTTTGGACCTGTTCTCCTCCGGATGCGCTCTGAATACCCGATCTGTCCGGATCCCGCTGGAGATCCGCATGCCGGGAAATTATTTTTGGAATTTGCGCAAAAAAGAACAAAACTCATTCTGCTTAAAGCAAACCGAGCTGTGCTTCATAATGATGACCGGTTCTTTGGATGTCCTGCTTGCGGCGTAATTTCAGGTATATGGCAAAAGCTGAGGAACTCGCTACCGCAAAGTTGTGCTTGATTGAACCAAAACAGTCTGGAACATCAGAGTTCTTTGTGCGAAAATTAGAGTTTACTCTGTTCTGAAATATTGAATGGGCGACAAGGCCGGGTCCAGCATGGATTTCGCCAAGGCCATCGCCAGCGGTTAAACATCCGCTCAGCAAGGGCGCCGACAGGCCGGCGCATCCGGAATGAAATGAAAGACTCCATGCCGCAACCCGCCCTGATTGTTGAAGCCGGGCCGTCCGGCGCCAATCCCGTCTGCTTCGGCAATGCCCTTAAGCTTTCGGTGATCGCCGGCCCTTGTCAGATGGAGAGCCGCCAGCACGCGCTCGAAACCGCCTTCGCGCTGAAGGAGATCGCGCAGCGCGTCGGCTTCGGCCTCGTCTACAAGACCTCCTTCGACAAGGCGAACCGCACTTCGGCCAAGGCAGCACGCGGCGTCGGCCTCGATGCCGCCCTGCCGGTGTTCGCCGAAATCCGTGAAAGCCTCGGCCTGCCTGTGCTCACTGACGTGCATGACGCACATCAATGCGCTCCCGTGGCCGAGGCTGTCGACATCCTGCAAATCCCGGCCTTCCTGTGCCGCCAGACCGACCTGCTGCTGGCCGCCGCCGCCACGGGCCGCGCGGTGAACGTCAAGAAGGGGCAGTTCCTGGCGCCCTGGGACATGGCCAATGTGGTGGACAAGCTCACTGGTGCTGGCAATCCGCGCGTGCTGCTGACCGATCGCGGCACCTCCTTCGGCTACAACACGCTGGTTTCCGATTTCCGCGGCCTGCCGGTCATGGCGCGCACCGGCGCACCGGTGATCTTCGACGCCACCCATTCGGTGCAGCAGCCGGGCGGGCAGGGCACCACTTCCGGTGGACAGCGCGAATTCGTGCCTGTGCTGGCCCGCGCCGCCGTGGCGGTGGGCGTCGCCGGGCTGTTCATCGAGACGCATCAGGACCCGGACAACGCGCCCTCGGATGGACCCAACATGGTGCCGCTTGCGCAGTTCGAGGCACTGCTGCGGGACCTGATGGCGCTGGACGCGCTGAGCAAGAGCCAGCTCGCGGCATGAACCCGGTCATCCTGATCCCGTCGCGGCTTTCCGCGACGCGGCTGCCGAACAAGCCGCTGGCCGATATCCATGGGGAGCCGATGATCGTTGCTGTCTGGCGCCGCGCGGTGGAGGCCGATATCGCCCCCGTCTGGGTAGCGACCGATGCGCCGGCCATTGCCGAGGCGGTGCGCGCCGCCGGAGGCCAGGCGGTGATCACCGCCCCCGAGCACCCCTCCGGCTCCGACCGGGTGTTCGAGGCAATCGGCCGCATCGACGCCGATGGCCGCTTCGATGCCATCCTGAACGTGCAGGGCGACTTGCCGACGGTGCAGCCGGCCACCATCCGCGCCGCCGCTGCGCCGTTGCGCGACTCTGACGTCGCCATCGGCACCGCCGTCGCACCCATCCTACGGGCCGAGGAGCGGGAATCGCCTAGCGTGGTGAAGATGGTCGGCACGCCGCTGGGGGAGGGCCGGTTCCGGGCGCTTTACTTCACCCGTGCCCAGGCACCCTGGGGCGAGGGCCCACTCTACCATCACATTGGTCTCTACGCTTGGCGGCGCGCGGCGCTGGAACGGTTCGTCACCCTGCCGCCCTCGGCGCTGGAGCAGCGTGAGAAGCTGGAACAGCTGCGTGCCCTGGAAGCCGGCATGCGGATCGATGCCATGGAGGTGGCCGAGGTGCCGCTCGGCGTCGATACGCAGGCGGATCTGGAGCGCGCCCGCTCATTGTTACGCCGGCGCTGAACCGGCCACGCGCATATATATAAGGTAAGGACCGTATGCCGATGGATCTGGCCCCGCTGACCGAGGACACCGCATTGGCTGCGGCCCGGCGCACCCTGGATCTGGAAACCCAGGGCCTGGCGGCGTTGCGCACCGCGCTGGATGGTGCGCTGGCCGAAGGGTTCAGCCGGGCCGTGGCGGTGATCCGCGAAGCGGCAGGACGGGCCATTGTCACCGGCATGGGCAAGTCGGGTCATGTCGGGCGCAAGATCGCGGCGACCCTGGCTTCCACCGGCACGCCCGCGCATTTCGTCCACCCGGCCGAGGCCAGCCATGGCGATCTTGGCATGATCCAGGAGCAGGATGTGGTGATCGCCCTGTCCTGGTCGGGTGAAGCGCCGGAGCTGTCCGACATCATCGCTTATACGCGGCGCTTCCAGGTGCCGCTGATTGCCATCACGGCGCGTGCCGGCAGCGCGCTGGGCAAGGCCGCCGATATACCGCTGATCCTGCCCGCCATGCCGGAGGCCTGTCCCAACGGCATCGCGCCCACCACCTCCACCACCATGCAGATCGCCATGGGGGACGCGCTGGCGGTCGCACTGCTGTCGCTGCGGGGGTTCTCGGCGCAGGATTTTCGCCGCTTCCACCCAGGCGGCAAGCTTGGTGCCCAGCTGCGCAGCGCGCGCGACCTGATGCACACGGGGCTCAGTGTGCCGATGGTGCCGGAAGGCGCCACCCTGTCCCAGGCTATCGTGGAGATGACCGGCAAGCGTTTCGGCATCACCGCCGTGGTCGATGCCGAGGGGCGGCTCTCGGGCGTCATCACCGATGGCGATCTGCGCCGCGCCTTTGAGGGTGGCGGCTTCACTGACCGCGCAGTGCGGGAAATCATGACCCGCAACCCCCGCACCATCGGCCCGGAGATGCTGGCGCCGCAGATCCTGGCCGAGCTGAACCTGGCCGCCATCACGGCATTGTTCGTGGTGGAGGATGGGCGGCCGGTCGGCGTGCTCAACATCCATGACCTGCTTCGCGCAGGCGTCGCCTGATGCACCGCATCCTGGTGACCGGTGCCGCCGGCTTCATCGGCCACGCCGTCAGCGCGCAATTGCTGCGGGATGGGTTCGAAGTGCTCGGCCTCGATAGCTTCACCCCCTACTACGATGTGGGACTGAAACAGGCACGGCTGGCACAGCTTGAAGGCCAGCCAGGGTTCCGCTTCGCGCGGCTGGACCTCGCCGATGCCATCGCCACGCTGGAAGCCTTTGCAGCCTTCAAGCCAGATGCGGTGGTGCATCTCGCCGCCCAGGCCGGAGTGCGCTACTCGCTGGATAATCCCCGCGCCTATACCGCGGCTAATATCGATGGCTTTCTTTCGGTGCTGGAGGCTTGCCGGGCAAATCCTGTACGCCACTTGGTCTATGCCTCATCCTCCTCAGTGTATGGTGCCAACACCAAGGTGCCGTTCAGCGAGACGGACCCGGTGGATCGGCCAGTGTCGCTCTACGCCGCATCGAAGCGTGCCAATGAGCTGATGGCGCAGGCCTACAGCCACCTGTTCCGCATCCCAGCCTCAGGCCTACGCTTCTTCACCGTGTATGGCCCTTGGGGCCGCCCGGACATGGCCTACTACAAATTCACCCGCGCCATCCGAACTGGCGAGCCGATCGAGATCTTCAATCATGGCCGCATGGCCCGCGACTTCACCTATGTGGATGAGGTGGTGGAGGCGATCCGCCGCCTCGCCGTGTCTCCACCGGAAGACAGGGTGGAGGGGCCGGCGCCAGGCCGCATCGATCCCGGCGTGCCGCACCGCGTCTTCAACATCGGCAACCACACGCCGGTCTCACTGGATCGCTTCGTGGAAATCCTGGAGCAAGCTGTCGGCCGTCAGGCCATCAAGATCTTCCGCGACATGCAGCCTGGCGATGTGGAGCGAACCTTTGCGGATGTCAGGGCATTGCAGGAAGCCGTGGGCTTCGCACCACAGACCTCTTTGGAGGAAGGATTGTCAGCCTTTGTCAAATGGCATGCCGCCTATCACGGACGCAGCTAGACCTTTACCACACTGTTAATCTTAATCACGAAAACTTGATGATTTGAATTGCGGTAAATGTCGTTGAGGTTTAAGCACGCACAGGTTGATACCCCGCATTCCATGAGGCCTTCCCATGCGGATACTCCTGGCAGAGACTGATCCCGCCCTGTCGTTACAGCTCAAGGAGCTGCTGAAGCCGGCCGGCATCCTGGACGAGGCCAGCGACGGGGAAGAGGCGCTCGAACTGGGGCGTCTCTACGATTACGACATCATCCTGCTACGCGGCACGCTGCCGGGACTATCCGGTCACGAAGTGCTGCGGCGGCTGCGTGCAGGGCGTCTGGAAACGCCCGTGATCATTCTCTCAGACAGCATCAGGCCAGAAGACCGGATCCACAGCCTCGCGCTTGGAGCCGACGATGTCATGTCGCGGCCTTTCGATGCGGGAGAGGTGCTGGCACGGATGCAGGCGATTATCCGCCGCACGAAGGGTTACAGCGAGTCACAGCTTTCAGCAGGAGGGTTAACCCTTTGCCTGCGCTCGCGGGAAGTGCAGGTGGGAGGACGACCACTCAGCCTGACAGCCAAGGAATATGCCATCCTGGAGCTGCTGATGCTGCGGAAAGGATTAGTGCTGACCAAGCAGGCCTTCCTGGATCATCTCTATGGCGGGATGGATGAACCAGAGATGAAGATCATCGACGTTTTCATCTGCAACCTCCGCAAGAAGCTGACCAAGGCAAGCCTCGGCAGCCTGATCGAAACCGTCTGGGGACGAGGTTACATTTTGCGTGATCTGCGTTCCGAAGGCGGCGCACGGTCTTTCCCTTTGCAGCCGGCAGTCAGGCAAGCCGTCGCTTGAAATAACTTTGGGTTGATAAACTGAGATAGCTTAGTACCAGACGGTTTGTTCACAGAAAAATCACGAGGGCAAACCCTCCAGAGGCCGGCCAACGACGTCTTTTCAGTCATTTCCGGCTCGCTCATCGCACAGGATCGCGACAAATTACTGCCGCATTGCTTTTGCAGGCTCTATGCTGCATGGCAACATGCGGAACCGTTGGCTTGGGCAACCTTGATGGGCAGCCTGAGTTGCGGTGTGCATTGCAGTCCGGGAGGGATTCAAACCGGGATGACCGGAACAAAGCCGGCTCTCGGGCATATGAATAGGGCAATTTCAATTGCCAAACTGGTCGAGTGATCCTGTCTGGCTGCGTCTCATGAATAGATACACAAACTGTTTACGCTCATTAATAGCTTAATGGGTGGTTTCTTTCTACCAAAGTTTAACGGTGTGTGTATTTTGAGACAAGCAAGAGCGGAAATTTAGGCCGTCTGCACAACGGAGCTCCTCCCAATGACCCATACAAATTGGCCAAACAACATCCAGATCGGAAATGCGACCAGTCTGGACGCGGGGCTGTATGGATCCGTGGCCCCTTCGAGCCGCCGGCTACATCACATCAGCAAGAGAGCATTCGATGTTCTCGCCTCTGGCAGCGCGCTGCTGTTTCTTTCCCCGCTACTGCTGCTGCTTTACTTCCTGGTGAAGTCGGATGGTGGCGATGCGCTGTTCGGCCATAAGCGGATCGGACGCAATGGCCGCAGTTTCGCCTGCCTGAAGTTTCGCAGCATGGTGCCCAATGCCGGCGAAGTGCTGGCCAAGCTGCTGGCCGAGAATCCCGAGGCTGCCCGCACCTGGGCCGAGACCCGCAAGCTGCAGAATGATCCGCGGGTCACCCGTATCGGCAAATTCCTGCGCAGCACCAGCCTCGATGAATTGCCGCAGCTGGTGAACGTACTGCGCGGTGAGATGAGCCTGGTTGGCCCCCGCCCTGTGGTGCAGGAAGAACTGACCCAGCATTACGGCGCCGCCGCCGCCAGCTACATGGCTGTCCGCCCAGGCATCACCGGCCTGTGGCAGATCAGCGGCCGCAGCGATACTTCCTATGCGGAGCGTGTGGCTCTGGACTCCCGCTACGTGCGCGAATTCTCGTTCTGGACTGATCTGCGCATTCTGGTGAAGACCGTTCCGGCCGTGTTGTTCGGTCGCGGCGCTTACTGAGCACAGGTTCCTGACGGCCTGATACCCTACCCCGCCGGAAGGCGGGGTTTTTCTTGGGCGGCAGGGTTTTCCGTTCTGCCCGGCACGAGGTCGCCTCCATGATCGCCCGCAATGTTCTGGCCAACCTGATCAGCATGGCTGTGTCCATCGCTGTCCAGGCAGGGCTTGCCTTTGGCGGCTATCGCCTCGCCGGCGCCGAGCAATACGGCCTGATCGGCTTCTTCTCCACCCTGCTGATCGCAGCCGCCATTTTCGATGCAGGCCTTGGCCAGACCGTGACCCGGGCCGTGGCGCGCGATCAGGTGGAAGCGCCGGGAAGCGCTGGACGGCTCGTCTTCAATTTCACCCTGATCTATGGTGGGTTGGCTGCGCTGGTGATCCTGCTGGTTTGGCTCTGCTCGCCGCTGCTGGCTGAATACTGGCTCAAGCCCCGCGATATCAGCACCGACAGCGTCCAGCAGAGCCTCGTGCTGATGGGCTTCGCCATTGGCATCCAGCGTTTGCGGGGGGCCTTCCAGGCCGTGCTGGAGGGGCTCGAGCGGCAGGTGGTGTCAGGCCTGCTACTATCCGCCACCGGCCTGCTGCGGCTGGCCCTTGGCCTCGGAGCCCTGGCTTTCGTGGCGCCTACGGCGGAAGCGTTCCTCTGGAGCCAGATCCTGGCGAGCCTGCTGGAAACCGGTGCCTTCGCCCTGGGCACAGCGTGTGTGGTTCCGGGAGCATTCATGCCGCAACGGCTGGAAGCCGGGCTGATCTGGCAGACCCTGCGTTTCGCGGGAGCGAACATGGCAGCCGCAGCCACCGGAACCCTGGTGCAGATCGCCGATTCCCTGGTGGTCAGCGCGATGCTGCCGCTTTCCGTTTTCGGCACCTATTCACTGGTGTCCACCATGTGCTCGGCCATGGTACGGCTGACCACACCGTTGATCACCGCTGTCTTTCCGCGCATGTCCGGCTATGTTCGCGCAGAGCGGGCTGCCGAGTTGCGCAGCCTGTTCTTCGCTGCTTCCCAGGCAACCTTTGTGCTGATGCTGGCAGCGGCGGGAGCGCTGGTCTTCTTCGGCGCGACCTTCATCGAACTGGTCAGCGGGCGCCCCGAGGCAGGAGACGAGTTTGCGCCGGTTCTGGCGGCGCTTGCCATTGCCTATGCTCTGAGCGGGCTGTGCCGGCCCTCCCATGCCTTGCAGATGGCGGAGGGGAATCCCGTCGCGGCGCTTCGCATCAACATCGTCACCGGTGCGATCTATCTTCCGGCGATCCTGTGGCTGACACCGCGCTACGGCGTGATCCTGCCGGCGCTGTGCCTGATCGGGGCCAACCTCCTCGCCTTCATTCTGTTCACCGCAACAGCTTTCCGCAGCAGGCTGAAAGGGGCCGCGTTGCCCTGGCTATCCAGCAGTGTGCTGCCGCAGCTTGCCGCAATGGTAGCAAGCTATGGCTTGATGCGCGTCATCGTAGCCGGGCCGCTTTCCTTGTCGGGACGCATCGGATTGGCCTTGGCGGCGTCGGTGCTGGCGCTGGGCTTGGGTGTGCTATGCAGCAACCACCTGCGGCCACATCTGGAAAGGCTGCGGCAGCAGGCATGAAGCGCCGCCGGTTTCAGCCGGCAGAGACGGCTATATTGGTTGAACCGCTGCCACGGTGCTTCAATGCGCTGCGCAGAAAGCCATAGCCCCAGGCCATGTGCATCGTCATGGCCGCGGGTCCTGCCCAGGCCAGCCATGGATCTCGTCCACGCAGGGCAATCGCCACACCCCATCCCATGCAGAGCAAAACGTAGAGAAGCGGGGCAAGCAACAAGGCTGGCCAAAGGGGTGCCAGGATCAGCGCTCCCAGGCTGCCGAGCAGAACAACAACCGGCGCCATCTGTCTCGGCTTTGGGCGCAGCTGATGCTTCAGCAGGGTCCGCGCCCGTCCAGCCCCGTGTTTCGCGTATTGCCGAGCCAGGGATGAAAGGCTCTTGCGCGGATAATAGGTGCAAGGGGCCTCTGCGCAGAGCCAGATGCGCCCCCCAGCCTGCCGCGCACGGTGATCGAGTTCGGCATCCTCATTATGGGTAAAGCTCTCGTCATAGCCGCCGATCGAGAGAAAAAACGCACGATCGAAAGCGGCATGATGTCCATGGTCAACCCATTCCGACCGCAACCCCAAGCGGTGGGCTGAGCCGCCATTACCGAGCCTGCTGTTCTGCGCCGCGGCGATGCCGCGTTGCATGCCGCGGCTGCCCACTGTCACCATCGGCACCACCACCGAGGTGGCGTTCTGCTCCTTCATCGCGCGAACAACATGGGTCACGAAGCCGGGCGGGTACCAAGCATGAGCGTCGGCCCGCAACAGGATCTTCGCTTCGGGCGTGGCCAGGCGCGCCGCAAGGTTAACCGCAGCCGATTGCAGCCGGGCCGGGTTTGGCACCAGCCGGATCTCGGGGTGTCGGGCCTGCAAGCCGCGTACGATTTCCGCCGTGCGGTCAGTGCTGCCGCCATCCAGCACCAGAATTTCCAGCCGGTGTGTTTCTGCCTGCTCCAGTAGAGAAGCCAGGCATTCGGCGATGTAAGCTTCCTCGTTCAGGACGGGAACGGCGATGGCAATCAACTCAGATGAACAGAAATCAAGCGAGGCGGTCATGGCCGGCAGATCAGTCCTATGAAGTGGCCCACATAGATTATACTGCAGGAGCGACTTGAAAGCTTCCCGCAAATGCCGGCGCAGAAGAGGGGAATCGTCCGCTTCTTTTCACAAAGCCAGAATAAATCCGAGGATGGCAGCCCAGATCAGCAGCGAAAGCCCGAAGCCGAAGATGATGCCGCGCGCAACGGAAGGACGGGTCTGCGCAAGATGTTCAAGGCATCGGCTTAAGGCGCCCACCGCGTCCCAGCTCTGCGACGGGCTTTTCAATGCCCGAGCATCAGCTCCTGTAGCGGGCTTCCGGGACATGGAAGAAAGCTTGGATCCAACCGAAGCAACACGCATTGCAGCGACCTTTCTGGACTCTGCCGGCAGCACGCCAAGTTCATCCTGAAGCGCACGGTATCGTGAGTTGTGAGCTTCCGTAAGATTAAACCCGCATCTCAGCAGGAGTTTCGCTATCAACCATAGATTGATTTTTTGAAAAGTTAAATGCTGATTTTTAGATTCAACCTGTAGGAGACACCAAAAAGGCCATGCCGTTACCAGCATGGCCTATCGGAAAATGGGCGTAGGGCTGGAAGCCGCCGCGTCAGGCTCCGACGCGAATATTGCTCCGGGTACGGCTGCGGGCACGCTCAAGGCTAGCCAAGCCATTGACCAGTGGCGCCATGACCGGAATGCGGTACTTCGCGTACATCAAGGTCTGGATGGCATTGCGGCGCAGCACACCACGGCGGCTGGCCTTCCAGACCTCGGCCGGCAGGCGGTCGCGCAGGATCCGCGACATCGGCAAATGCGGCATCCAGCGGTAGAGGCGACGCGGCTCCCAACGCACCAGGGTCTTCTGGTAATGATCAACCGTATGATCCTCCCGCGTCAGCAGGACCTCCGGCAGTTCGAGATGCTCGCCTTCCAGCAGGTTCAGCGCCATGACGATCCAGTCATAGCCGAAGACGTCGATATCCTCAGGGAAGCTGCGCTTCAGGGCCTCGGTGCGGAAAACCCCGTAGAAGCGTGACACCTCGCCCGGATCCCACAGGAAGCGGCGCAGGCGTTCCACCTTGTCCCCTTGCAGTGCGAAGGTGCCATTGGAGAGGTGACGATCGCCTTCCAGCGACACCATGGCAACGCGCGAGGTGCTGCACACGGCGCTGGGATGCGCCATCAGGTTCTCGAGGTTCCGCTGGATGAACTCGGGCGACCAGATGTCATCATGGCACGCCCACAGGAAATAGGGCGTCTTGGCCTGCATCAGCACAAAGCGGAAATTGCCGCAGATGCCAAGGTTGACCGGTTGCTCATGCAGAGTGACGCGGCTGTCGCGCTCGGCATACTCGCGGCAGATCTCGCGCGTCTCGTCTGTCGAGCAATTGTCGGAGATCACCAGCCTGATGTTCCGGTGCGTCTGCGCCAGGAGTGAATCGATCGCGGTTCTGATCTGCTGTCCGCCATTGCGGACCGGCATGCCGATCGTGACCTGGGGCTCATCCATCATGTTGCGCATCCCGACGGGCGTGAAGTTGTGGAGCATCATTAACGCCAGTCATTCTCTGTCAACAATTCAGTATTTTGTAAAAATTTTGAGTGCTTTGCAGAATTTCGTGAACAAAAAATCGAGATATTGCGAATCAGCTGGCGGCACAGTGTAGAGGCGTCGTGCATCGCGGGAGGTTAAACAATCCCCCGGCTTTTGTGACAATCATTCACCAAGCGCTCTGCTCACGATTGTGAAAGCAGACGCGAAATGGTGAGTAACTAAGCAGTGATAGCCGTCGTATCTATACAAAACGGCAAGAAGTTCTCACACTGAGAAACTGTCGCGGGAAAAAGATACGCCTCCCCCGAAGTGGACTTATCTGGCAGACGAAAGGTTCCAGTATGAAGGCAGTCATCTTGGCGGGCGGTCTCGGCACCAGGCTCGCAGAAGAAACGAGCGTGCGCCCGAAACCAATGGTTGAGATCGGCGGCAAGCCCATTCTCTGGCATATCATGAAGATCTACAGTGCCCATGGCATCAATGACTTCATCGTCTGCCTCGGATACAAGGGCAGCGTGATCAAGGACTACTTCAAAAATTACTTTATGTACATGTCCGACGTGACCTTTGATCTGCAGAAGAACACCATGGAGGTCCACAACGCCCGGGCCGAAGATTGGCGTGTAACGCTCGTGGAGACCGGCGAGGACAGCATGACCGGCGGCCGCATCAAGCGCGTGCTGCCTTATCTGCGGAATGAGGAAGCCTTCTGCCTGACCTATGGCGACGGTGTGGGTGATGTCGACATCACCGAGACTGTTGCGCTGCACAAGCGCGAAGGGCGTCTGGCCACCATGACGGCGACCCAGCCTGCTGGCCGCTTCGGCGCGCTGCAGATCGAGGGCAACCAGGTCAAGGCCTTCAAGGAAAAGGTGCAGGGCGATGGCGGCTGGATCAATGGCGGCTTCTTCGTGCTCAGCCCGCGTGTCGGCGACTATATCGAGGGCGATGCCACGACTTGGGAAGACCAGCCGATCGAGCAACTGGTGGCCGACAACCAGATGAGTGTGCATCACCACCATGGCTTCTGGCATCCGATGGACACTATTCGTGACCGGAGCCACCTGGAAAAGCTCTGGGCCTCGGGCAAGGCCCCCTGGCGCGTCTGGAAAGGTTGAACACCATGCGTATCCTGATCACCGGCAACATGGGCTATGTGGGCCCGGTCGTTGCCGCCCATTTCCGCCGGGTGATGCCCGATTCTGTGCTGGTCGGCTATGACCGTGGCTGGTTCGGTCATTGCCTGACCACAACGGGCCCGCTTCCCGAAACCGTGCTCAACGAGCAGAAGTTCGGCGATGTGCGCAACATCACGGTTGATGAGCTGCGCGGCTTCGACGCCGTGGTGCATCTGGCCGCCATCTCGAACGACCCGATGGGCCAGCGCTTCGAGGCGGTGACTGACGAGATCAACCACCAGGCCAGCGTGGCCATCGCCAAGGCCGCCGCCGAGGCTGGGGTGAAGCATTTCGTTTTCGCCTCCTCCTGCTCGGTCTACGGCATCGCCGGCGACGGTGCGCCGCGCATCGAGAGCGACGGGCTCAATCCGCTGACTGCCTATGCCCGCTCCAAGATCGACACGGAGAACTCGCTCCGCGCGCTCGACAACAGTGGCATGGTAATTTCCTGCCTGCGCTTCGCGACCGCCTGTGGCATGTCGCCGCGGCTACGGCTCGACCTGGTGCTGAACGACTTCGTGGCCGGCGCCATCGCCAACAAGGAAGTCAGCGTCCTGTCCGACGGCACGCCATGGCGTCCGCTGATCCATGTCCGCGACATGGCGCGCGCCATCGAATGGGCCGTGGGGCGCAAGCCGGAGAACGGCGGCAAGTTCCTCACCGTCAATGTCGGCACCGAGCGCTGGAACTACCAGGTGCGCGACCTGGCACAGGCCGTGGGCCGTGCCATGCCGGAAGCCAATGTGTCGATCGCGACCTCGGCGCCGCCCGACAAGCGCTCCTACAAGGTGGATTTCTCGCTCTTCGCCAAGCTGGCGCCGAGCCACCAGCCGCAGGAAACGCTGGATGGCGCTATTGCCGAACTGCGCGACCAGCTAGGTGAGCAGGGCTTCGCCGATCCGAACTACCGGAAGTCCTATGCCATCCGCCTCGTGACGCTGGAGAAGCTGATTGAGTCCGGCACGGTGGACGGGCATCTGCGACAGCTGCGTGAGCTGCCGCAGCAGCAGCTCCAGGGAGAGGCCGCGTGAAGTTTAACGCGACCCCGCTGAAGGATGCCTATGTGATCGAGATGGAGCCGCGCGGCGATGAGCGTGGCTTCTTCGCCCGGGCCTATTGCGAAGATGAGTTTCGCGAAGCCGGTCTCGTGCATCACTATGCCCAGGTCAACAACTCGCTTAGCGTGACCAAGGGCACGCTGCGGGGCATGCATTACCAGCTTCCGCCGGCCTCGGAAGTGAAGCTGGTCCGCTGCCTGCGCGGTGCGCTGTACGACGTGATCGCCGACATGCGGCCGGATTCGCCGAGCTACGGCCAATGGTTCGGCGTTGAGCTGACCGAAGACAATCGCAAGATGCTCTACGTGCCGCGGGGCTTCGCGCATGGCTTCGTCACGCTGCGCGAGAATACCGAGGCCTTCTACATGGTGAGCGACGCCTACATGCCGGGCGGTGAGCGCGGCCTGCGCTACGACGACCCGCATTTGGCCATCGAATGGCCGATCAAGCCGGAGCTGATCTCGGAGAAGGACCAGAACTGGCCAGCCTTCGATCCCGAGTATCACGGCGTCGAGCAGCTGCGCGGCATTCGCTGAGAACCTTTTCCCGGCCGGCGCCGAACCGGCCGGGAACCCCAGGAAGACGTGGCCGGCGCCGCTTCGCGAAGGCCCGCAACGGCCCATGCCCTGAGACGAGAGAATCCCCAATGATCTACGACACGCTGCTTAAGAAGCGCGAGGCCGACGGCAATCCGGTCCGCGTCGGCATGTTCGGCGCCGGCTTCATGGCTCGCGGCATCACCAATCAGATCGCTCATTCGGTGCCGGGCATGGTGCTGTCGGTGATCTGCAACCGCAACCTGGAGAAGGCCCGCCGCGCCTATGAAGAGGCCGGCATCACCGACATCGCCGAGGTGACGAGCACGGCGGCGCTGGCTGATTGCATCCGCGCCGGCCGTGCCGCCATCACCTCCGACCCGATGCTGCTCTGCGAGGTTGAAGGGTTGGACTGCTTGATCGACGCCACGGGCGCGATTGAGTACGGCGCCTCCATCACCCTGGCCGCCTTCAAGAACGGCAAGTCGATGGTATCGATGAATGCCGAGCTGGATGCCACGGTGGGGCCGCTGCTGAAGCGCAAGGCCGACGAGGCCGGCGTCATCTTCACCGGCTGCGACGGCGACCAGCCCGGCGTCGAGATGAACCTCTACCGCTTCGTCAAGTCGATCGGCCTGACGCCGCTGGTCTGTGGCAACATCAAGGGGCTGCAGGATCCCTATCGCAACCCGACGACGCAGGAGGGCTTCGCCAAGCAGTGGGGGCAGGACCCCTACATGGTGACCAGCTTCGCCGACGGCACCAAGATCAGCTTCGAGCAGGCCATTGTCGCCAATGCCACCGGCATGACGGTGAATAAGCGCGGCATGATCGGCCGTGACCATCGCGGCCATATCGATGAGCTGACGCAATCCTACGATGTGGAGGAGCTGCGCAAGCTCGGCGGCATCGTCGACTACACGGTGGGCTCCAAGCCTGGCCCCGGCGTTTTCGTGCTGGCCGCGCATGACGACCCGAAGCAGCAGCACTATCTGAACCTGTACAAGCTCGGCACCGGCCCCCTCTACAGCTTCTACACCCCCTATCACCTGTGCCACTTCGAAGTGCCGCTCTCGGTCGCCCGGCTGGTGCTGTGCCAGGATGCAGTGATCCAGCCTATTGCCGGGCCGATGGTCGATGTTGTGGCGACCGCCAAGGTGGATCTGGCCGAAGGCGACGTGATCGATACGCTCGGCGGCTACAAGAGCTATGGTCAGTGCGAGACCTACGCCATCTCGCGCGAGCAGCGCTTGCTGCCGATGGGCCTCGCGGAAGGCTGCCGCCTGCGGCGCGCCGTGCCGAAGGACACCGTGTTGACTTATGACGATGTAGAAATTCCCGCCGACCGACTGATCGACCAGCTGCGAGCGGAGCAGGACAAGACCTTCCCCGCCTGAGTGAGAGGGCGAGCAGCCCTCCCTTCCTCATCCTTCAATGATGCCGAGGCAGCCCGTTCTTAACCCGGAACGGGCTGCCTTTGCGCGTCCTTGGTGCAAAGCCCCGATTCGCCCACATTGTCCCGGGGGGTTAACTCCGTGCCCTCGGACCGGGCCAAATCATCCACAAGCAAAGCGAGATATCCTGGGGGGTTAACTCCGTTATCTGGGGGGTTAACTCCGAAAACCGTGGTTTTCCCGGGGGGTTAACTCCTTACTTCAACTAATAGACTCAACTAGTTTCCTAATAGAGTCCGGAGTTATCCCCCCATTGACTGAGGGCAGCAGGAAAAGGCACCTATCAGGACAGAACTGTGATGGAGCGGGCCATGCAGGAAGATGCGGCGCATGGCGTCCGAAAACTTGTGTTGCTGCATGGACGCGATCAGGCTCGCGCCATGGTGCCGCCTGAGCGCAAGGCGTTGGTGGACATCGCTGCCGAGGTTCTCGCCGATGATGCGAGCCGGATCGGCATCACCTACACCGGTTTCTGCTTAACCTCCCTGCCCCACAAGCGGCTGGACGATGACGCCGCCTGGGAAAAGCGCGGACATCGCGTGACCCTGTTGGTGGAGCCTGGCCGGCTCAAGGCGGCAAACAGGCCGACCCGCATGTATGGTGTGCCTTATGGCGCCCGTGCCCGCATGATCCTGCTTTACTTGCAGACACAGGCGGCGCGGACCAACAGCCGTGAGGTC
Source organism: Teichococcus globiformis (assembly GCF_042646265.1). NCBI lineage: Bacteria > Pseudomonadati > Pseudomonadota > Alphaproteobacteria > Acetobacterales > Roseomonadaceae > Roseomonas > Teichococcus globiformis. Next base: position 50,316 of record NZ_JBHRTN010000011.1, on the reverse strand, counting down.
GAGCTGGGACGGTCGATGCGCGACTGGCTGGGACGGATGGGTCTTTCCTGGGGCGGCGAAACCGGCAAGGCCTTGCGCGAACAAGCGGTGCGGATCGCTGCCTGTTCGCTGAAATTCTTCTGGGAAGACGAGGACATGGAAGGCTGGGCCGCCGGGCGGTTTGTCCGTTCGGGCCTGCGCTTCTCCGACCGCAGCAGCGAGGATACACGGCAGGGCGAACTGTGGGACGAACGCGTGGTACTGGACGAGGTGTTCTTCGATGCCATGCGCCAGCACCCTGTTCCGTTGCAGGAAGCAGCACTTCGCGAACTTGGCAACCGCAGCGCCAGCCTCGACCTCTACATCTGGCTGGCGTATCGCCTGCATACGCTGAGGCACCCGACACCAGTGCGCTGGGCCGCGCTACGCGACCAATTCGGCTCCGGCTATTCCGAGCTGCACACGTTCCGGCGGGATTTCCGGAAATCCCTGGCCCCTGCGGTCGCAGCCTATCCTGAAGCCAAGGTCGAGCTGAACGAAGATGGTGTTCTTCTGCACCCTTCCCGCCCGCCCGTATCAGTTCGACTCATCAGCGCGGCCCGGAGTTAACCCCCCACCTGGAAGACAGGGGTGCAACCTAAAAGACACAGCCCCTATCGGGTTTTGCCGGCTGTCTCCTGAGACTTGATCGCCGGGTCATTCATGAGACAATCCAGTGCCGCGCTCAGGCTGGCATGGATCACGATCGAATTGGGTAGGAACGCGGGATGCGCCGGACCAACGCAACGATGACGACGAAGACGGCGATCCGTCATCTGGCCCTGACCTTGCCAGCCATGGCCTTGTTGGCCCCGGCAGCGGGCTTTGCTCAGGCGCCAAACCAGACCCCCCTCAACACCGCACCCACAACGCAGCAGATCGCGCCTCCCGGCGGGGTGCCGGCTCTGCCCGGGCAGCCGGCCGCGACGCAGATCCAGACAATGGAATCGATCGCTCCGGCGGGCGGCGTGACCCAGACCACCCAGGGCATCTATCCAGGCGGGCCTGGCCAAACCCCACAGGCGATCACAGCGCAAACCACCGCGCGCAGCGTCACGGTGCAAAGCCGCCAACGTCCAGATTACGATCCAGCGGGCGTACGCATCGGAGGCTTCCGCTACGATGCAGCGCTCGATCTCGGCATGGGCTGGGATGACAATCTGCAACCTGCCAATGCAGGTAAGGACAGCGACGCCTTCTTTGTGCAAGGCGTCAACCTTTCCGCCGCCAGCACCTGGACGCGGCACGCGCTGGGTATCACCGCCTCGCAGCAGACGCGGCAATATGTCCAGTACAACGACCAGAATTGGCTGGATTACAGCGCCGGCATCAACGGTCGCTATGACATAGGCCGCGCTTCCTCAATCGGCGCCAGCTACCGCCGGGTGCATAGTCATCTGGCCACCGACAATTTCGACCTGCAGGGCGAGGGCATTCAGCGCCCCATCCCGTACGATAGCGACATCTTCACGCTGAACGGTGTGGCAGCCTTCAACCGGCTCGCCATCCGGCCTTCCGCCACCTTCTCGACGATCCGCTACGAGGAGGAAACGATCAACGGCCAGCGGACCAACAATTCCAACAACGACTATGACTCCCTGCTGGGCGAGGTCGAAACCGAGTACAGCCTGGTCCCTGGCCGCAGCCTGCTCGGTCTCGTGCGAGTGCAGGACATCAACTACACATCCGAGGGCCAAGGCGGCCGGGACTCCTTCACCTGGGAGGTACAGGGCGGCTTCAACTACGACCTGACCGGGTTGTGGCAGGCCCGCCTGCTGGTGGGATACCGGCAACGCAATTACGAGGATCCTAGCCGAAAGAATCTGGAAGGCCTGGCCTTCGAGGGCCAGTTGGTCTGGCTGCCAAGTCAGCTCACCACCGTTACCCTGGCCGCCTCGCGGACCATCGAGGAATCAATCCGCCAAAGCAGCGTCAGCTACACCCGCACCGCCGGCGGCGTGACAGTGGACCACGAGTTACTGCGCAACGTCATCCTCACCGGCGAGATTCGGGCGGAACACCGGGATTACCCGGATGTGGGCAATGTCACTGACGGGATCGGGCTGATCGGGGCACGCTACCTGATCAACCGGAATCTGTCCCTGATTGCCGACTACCAGCACACCGAGCGGCTGAGCGCGCCATCGGGCTTCCGTGAGTACGGTATCAACCAGGTTCAGGTGCGCCTGCGGATTGCCCTGTAAGGCAGTCTGTAACGATTTGGCGAAAGCGGCGGTTCCTTTGAACCTGCCGCGTTCACCTTGCGGCCAAGCCCGGATACAATCCATCGCTTTGTCTCAAAAGCCTTGATCCTGGGAGTTACGCGATGTTCCGTTCGGCTTCTCTGACCTCCACTACCCTGCGCGGAATGGCGCTGAGCGCGGCGCTGCTGGTGGCGGCCTGCGCTTCTCCAGGGGCCAACCTGCCTCCCCTGCCGGAAGCGACCGCCTCGGCCTACAAGCTGGGCGCCGGTGACCAGCTACGGGTCACCGTTTTCAACGACCCGCGGCTGACGGGGGATTTCCGCATCAGCGATGCGGGGGCGATCGCCTTGCCGCTGGTCGGCACCGTTCCGGTGGCGGGCAGCACCACGGGCGAGGCGGAGAACGCCATTCAGCGCGCCCTGCGCAGCCGTAACCTGTTCAATGATCCCTCTGTGGCGGTCGAAGTGCAGGAGTATCGCCCGATCTTCGTGCTGGGCATGGTCGAGCGCGGTGGCCAGACGCCGTATCAGCCGGGCATGACGGTGCTTTCCGCCGTGGCCGTGGCCGGTGGCTTCAACTACCGCGCCATCACCGACACCGTTTCCGTCACCCGGGTCAGCCCGAACGGAGGCGCGGCACAGGAATTCCGCGCTGGCCGCGATGCACTGTTGATGCCTGGCGACGTCGTGACGGTCTACGAGCGCCGTTTCTGATCGCCCTGGCCTAAGAGGCCAGACAGCCAGTCAGAAGGCCGGGAGCTCAGCTCCCGGCCTTTTTTCGTGCGGCTGGTATAAGGGAAGGAATCTGCTCCTTTTGCCCAGGGAACGCCAAGGCTTTGAACCGGCATCGCTGGTGCAACCAGGGGAAGCGTTGCCCGTGGGCGGCATGGTTTTTCAACGTCACAGGCTGAGTGCAGGAACAGGGAGTCATCGGCTCCGCCAGAAGTCCACGGTGATCGAGCCGTGGTGATCCAGGTGCCCATCCACCCTGGAAAGTGCTGAGGCTCTTCTCTGTTCCCTGCGATCGAGCCACGAAAAAAGGGGGCGGAAACCCGCCCCCTTCATTCAGTGCCGCAACAGAGGTGCTGCGATCAGGCGCCCGGCGCAGGCAGGCGCTTGAGGTCGGGGGCGCTGCTTTTGGCATAACCCTCGTAGTAGCCCAGCGGGTCCAGGCGGCCCGGACGCACGCGGGTCATGACGGTAGCCATGCGGGCCCGCATGGAGCGCGGCAGGCGGCGCATCGCCTCCATTACCACGGTGCGCGAGGTCCGCTCCCAGCCCACCGCGAAGAGCACGGCGTCGCTGTGCTGCGACAGCACCACGGCATCGGCCACGCGCATCACCGGCGGGCTGTCCAGGATCACCAGCCGGTATTCGCGGCGGGCCCGGTTGATCAGCTCGGCGAACTGGCGGGATTCGATCAGCGCCTGCGGGTTGTTCGAGGAGCGGTCGGACAGCAGCACATGCAGCCCCGAGCGCTCATCCACCTGGATGGCGTCTTCCAGCCGGGTTTCGCCGTTCAGCACCGCCTCGATCGAGCGGCCCGGCCAGGGTGCGCCGAAGATCTGCGACAGCTGCGGCCGGCGCATGTCCGTCTCGATCAGCAGAACGCGCAGCCCATCGGCGGCGGAAAGCCGCGCCAGGGAGGAAGCCACTGTGCTCTTGCCGTCGCCAATGGCCGAGGAGGTCACCAGCACGGTGTTGGCCGGCCCGCCGCCTGCGACGGACTGCATGTTGAGGCGCAGCGCGCGCAGCGTCTCGGCGATGCCGGACTGGCCCTGGTCAAGCACCAGCGCCGGCATCTTGTTGCGGCGGCCGCGGCCCAGGGCGGGCAGGCTGCCGACGTTCTGGATGCCGGTGAGCTGCACCAGATCCTGCACCGAGTTGAAGGCGCCATGGGTCAGGCGACGCAGCACCAGGATGCCGCCCATGATGAACAGGCCGACAAAGGCGCAGAACACGGCGACCACCGAAGCGGGCGGGCCGCTGGGGCGATAAGGCGCCACGGCCGGGGAGATGACGCGAGCCAGCGGGAACTGGGCCGACGCCATGCGGGTCTGCTCGGCGCGGGTCAGAAAGGTCTGGTAGATCTGGCGCTTGGCATCGGCGTCACGCGTCAGGGCCAGCAGGCCGACCTCGGCCTGGGCACCGGTGCGCGCGGTCTGGGTGGTGCTGGTCAGCGAGCTTTGCGCCTCGGCCAGGCGATCGCGGGCCGCGTCGACCTCGCGCCGCAGCGAGGTAACGACCTTGCCGATTTCCGAGCCGATCTGCCGCTGCACGTCGCGCAGCTCGGCCTCGGCGGCTAGGCGATCGGGGTGGTTGCGGCCCAGGCGCTGCGCCATGCTGGCGGCACGGGCACCGATCTCGGCCTCCCGGTCACGCAGGCTTTGCACCACGGGCGAGCTCAGCGCCTCGCTGGCAGCGCTGCCACGGCCCCCGGAGCGCAACGCGCTGTCCAGCGCGGCCTGGGCGCGGGCCAGCTCCTGGCGCGCCACGGCAACACGGTTCTGCTGCTCGCCCAGCTGCAGGGTGCTGATGCTGCCCTGCGAGGTTTCCAGCAGGCCAGTCCGCTCACGATATTCCTGGATCCTGCGGTCGGCGGAATCCACCTCCTGGCGCAGCACGTTCAGGCGTTCGGTCAGCCACTCGTTGGCCTGCATGGTGGTGTCGCGCTTGGCGTTCACCTCCTGATTGATGTAGCGGCCCATCAACGCGTTGACGACGTTGGAAGATTCCTCGGCCGTATCGGCGGTGTAGCGCACCACAACAACGTTGCTGTTCTCGGAAACGCCGATGGAGAGGTTCTTCTGCAGCCCCTCAACCGCCAACGCGACCTTGTCGAGCGGCGCAGCACCGGGCACCTGATCGCTTTCGGGTCCGGTGGACATCAGGGAGGCGACGCTGTCGCGCACCCACTCCGTGACGGGGGCGATCAGCGCGCCGATGGCGGCACCGAAACCTTCCTTCTCGGGCTTCTGGTCGAGGCCGAGCTCACGTACCACGTCGGCTGAAAGCTGGCGCGAGCGCAGGATGTCCGCCTCGGTGCGGATGCGCTGCATGCCCAGCGGCTGGGCAGCGGCAATCTGGTTCAGCTCCGGGATGGCCTGGTCACGGGCCTCCACAAGCAGCAGCCCTTCGCTGGTGAAGCGAACAGGCATTGCCTTGGTCGCGACGAAGCCGAGCACGCCGGCGACCATCGCGGCCAGAAGCAGTGGCAACTTCCGCTGCCAGAGAAGGCTCAGAAGATCGGTCAGGCGCATATGTTCTGCCTCATGGGGCCGGTTCGACCATCTCGTTGGTTGATGTCCCGTGGATGTCCGCGCGCAGCCAAACAGGCATCCGCGAACCGGGAAGGTGTGCAGTTTCTTAAACTGGAGCGCGATAGTCTGTCCAAATAATCAGCCTATACTCACACAAAAGTGGCTGGAGGAGTGCAAATCCCCACTTTAGAGAGGGAGCACGCCTCCATAGACGTTTAAGGGGCTCCAATTCGTCTGCGCGTTGCTGGACTGCTCTTCGCGTGGAAGTTAAGGGTTCCACTCCGTTGCCGGAGGACGATCAGATGTTGTTCTTGGCTTCGGTCATGGCCGCAATGTGTCTGGCCAGAACATTTCCTTCCCGAACGCCTGCCTTGTCTACGCCGCGCTTCGTCTTGTCTAGCAGGATTGCTATAGGGTTGTGGAGTGACAGGCTGGTTTTTCCCGTCATGAACACGCACAGGAAAGGCTGCGGCCCGTGAATTCGCCTCTCGATATTCTGCCGCACAACGCCGAGAGCCGGGCGGCCGAGGAGGTGCGAAGCGTTTCGCGATGGTTGATCGCCATCCTCTTCGCTTCGATCTTCCTGCAGCGCTTCGCCATCCCGATCGGACCTGACGGCATTGCCATCAATCTGCTGGTGACTCTGGTCGGCATCGGGGCCCTGGCGCTGCGCGGCTCGCTGACGCTCGATCCTGTGCGGACCGTGCTGTTCTTCCTGCTGGCGGCCACGGTGGCGCTCAGTGCCGCCATCAATGCTGGCGCGGCATCGATGCCGTCGCTGGTGTTATTCCTGATCATGTACATCCCCTTCATGTTCTCGCTCGGTACCGAGCGGACGGAGGAAGTGTTCCAGGCCTGCGTGAGCGCCTTCCAGAAGATGGTCGTGGTGCTGGCGCTGATGGGCATCCTGCAGTTCGTCATGCAGTTCGTGGTGGGCTCGGCCATTCCCTTCACTTTCCGCGGCCTGTTGCCGGACGAGATCCTGCTCACCGGCTTCAACACGGCGAACCCGCTGTCCTGGGATTCACCCTACTTCAAAAGCAACGGCTTCTTTCTTGTCGAGCCTTCAACCTTTTCCCAGTATCTGGCCATCGCCATTGTGCTGGAGCTGCTTTATCGCGGAGCGACGCTGCGGCTGCTGATCTACGGCCTTGCCTTGCCCACCTCCTATTCCGGCACCGGCATCATCCTGCTGGCGCTGCTGACGCCCTGGGTCATGCTGCAGAGGCGTGCCTATGGCGCGATCTTCGGTGCCATGGTGTTCGGCATCATCGTCATTGCCACAGGCAGCATGTGGAACGCCGATGCGTTGTTCAGCCGCGTGAACGAGTTCGGGTCGGAAAATTCCAGCGCCAATGCACGCTTCGTGGCCGGTGCCTGGCTGATCGGCACCTTTCTGTTCGACAGCGCTCGGGACGTGGTATTCGGCCTTGGGCCGGGCTCCTATGCGCAACACGCAAAAATCGTTACTTACGAGGCCCATGATCCGGCCTGGGCGAAGATGCTGTTCGAGTACGGCCTGATCGGTTCCATGATCTTCTGGCCCTACTTCCTGATTGCGCTGTTCCGCGACACGTTTTCGCGCTGGATCAGCTGGGCAATGTTGATCGGCTTCTTCACCTTCGGCGGCATGCTTCTCGATCCGAGGTTGCAGGTTCTGCTGCTGCTGTTCTGTGTGCTGACCAAGCGCCCCGCCCGCGCCCCCGCCCTGCAGCAGGAGAATCAGGATTGGCTACCCCCGCTCAACATCCGGCCGGCTTCATGACGCTTCCGCCTGTTTTTCTGGGCCAGCGCAGCAATCTCCGTGTTTCCGCCATCGGCCTGGGCTGCAGCCGCCTCGGCTCAACGCTGAGCGGCTGCACCGGTCCAGTTGCCGAGAAGCTTCTGCATCACGCACTGGATGCTGGAGTCACCCTGCTGGACACCGCCAACATCTACGGTCAGGGGGAAAGCGAAAGGCTCATTGGCCGTGCCATCCATGGCCGGCGGGATGAGGTGACACTGGTGACAAAGGCAGGGCAGCGCTTCACCGCGGCGCAGCGCGTGGTGGCATTGGCCAAGTCGCCGCTGCGCATGCTGGCGCAGCGGGTCCCCTCACTGCGCGCAGCCATCGCCAATCGGCGTGCCGGCGCTTTGCCGCGGGATTTCTCGCCCGGGCATGTGCAAAGTTCGGTCGAGGCCAGCCTTCGGCGCCTGGGCACCGATCGGATCGACCTGTTCCTTTTGCACAGCCCCGATGCCGAGGCGATCCGCCGTGGCGAGACCTTCACCATGCTCGATGGTCTGGTGCGGGCCGGTAAGCTGCGTGCCTGGGGCATTTCCGTTGATGATGTGGCAAGCGCGGAAGCGGCTCTGGCCGTGCCTTCTGTTGCCGCCCTGCAGATCCCGCTGGCCGTGGCGCGGGAGATGCGCCCGGCATTGGAGGCCGGCGCCGCACAAGGCATCGGATTCATGATGCGCGAGATCTTCACCGGAGCCGCCACCCAGCCGGGCGGACGGGCAGCGGCGATCCATGCATCCCTGTTCTTTCCGCAGGCGATGGCGCTGGTCGGCACCACCTCCTCTGCCCATTTGGACGAGGCGCTGGGCCATCTGCGCGGCACGCCTATTCCGGAGACCACGGTTTGATTCTTGATGCCCTGACCCTTGCCCCTGGCGCTGAGCTGGAGGCCGATCTGTGCATTGTCGGCGGCGGTGCGGCCGGGCTGTCCCTGGCCTCTGCACTGGAAGGCTGCGGCCTGTCGGTGCTGGTGCTGGAAGCGGGTGGGCGCAAATTCGACCCCAAGCAGCAGGATGGGCTGAACGGCGAGGTTGCCGAGGGCTCCGTTCACTCGCCGCCGCACATGTATCGTCGGCGGGTGCTGGGTGGTGCGACCTCGATCTGGGGCGGGCGCTGCGTGCCTTTCGATCCGATCGACCTGGAAAAACGCGACTGGGTGCCGCATAGCGGCTGGCCGATCAACTGGGACACGCTGAGCGCCTATTACCCCAAGGCGCATGATTTCTTCGAGGCCGGCGCCTATGCCTATACGGTGGGCGAGGCCTTTGGTCCCGGGGCACCGCAGACCATCGACGGATTTGCTGATCCGGATGTCGATGCCACCCGCATTGAGCGCTTCAGCCGCCCGACTGATTTCGGCAAGTTCCACCATGACCGCCTGGCGGCCTCTTCCAACGTGAAGCTGGTGCTGAACGCGCATGCGGTGCATCTGGCGGCCGAGAGTGGGCCGGTGGAGCGACTGGAGGCGGCGAGCGCTCCGGGGCGTGGCTTCACTGTTCGGGCGCGGCGCTATGTGCTGGCGGCAGGCGGCTTCGACGTGACGCGGTTGCTGATGGCCTCGGATGCCAGCCGGCGCGGTGGGCTCGGCAATGAGGGCGGTGCGCTAGGCCGCTATTACATGTGCCATGCCGAGAACACGCTGGGCCGGCTGCGCCTGACACCGGGCGACCGCCCTCTCGCGCTGGATTTCGAGATGACGCCGGATGGCGCCTATGTCCGGCGCAAGATGGCGCTCACCGGTACGGCGCAGCGGCGCGAAAGGCTGCTCAACACCATTTTCCGCTTCCATTACCCGCTGATCGCCGATCCTGCGCATGGCAGCGGCGTGCTGTCGGCCATGTATCTGGTGAAGGACGCCATCCTTCCCGAGTACCGCCGCAAGCTCGCCACCATCGAGATCGCCAATCGCGGCAAGATGAAGCGCGATGCCGGCTTCTGGGCCCGGCACATGGCGAATGTGGTACTGGATTCTCCGGGCGTGCTGATGTTCGGCCAGAAATGGCTGCGCAAGCGAACGTTCTCCAGCCGCAAGCTACCCTTCGTAGTGGTGCGGAGCCGCGATGGCAGCTACCCGCTCGACATCAACGCCGAGCAGGTGCCGAACCCTGACAGCCGCCTGACCCTGTCCGATCAGCGCGATGCTTATGGATTGCCGCGCCTCAAGGTCGATTGGCGGCTGCATCCGGTGGATGTGGACAGTTTAGTGCGCACCATGCGCGTCGCACGCGACGCCTTTGCCCGGTCCGGCACGGCACGCCTCGATTTCGACGACAGCACCATCGAGGCTGAGGTGCGTGCCTCCACCCCTGTGGGTGGGCACCATATCGGCACGGCGCGCATGTCGGAGACGCCGCGCGATGGTGTGGTCGATGCGAATTGTGCCGTGTATGGCGTCCCCAACCTGTTTGTTGCCAGCGCCGCGGTGTTCCCCACCTGCAGCCACGCCAATCCGACGCTGACCATTGTTGCCTTGGCGCTGCGCCTGGCTGACCACCTGAAGTCCGAAGCGGCGCGTGACGCCGCGCCCGTACAAAATGTCGCGGAGCTTGCCCGATGATGCGCTGCCTGTGGCTGGCCCGCGCCATGCCCTTTCCTTGGACGGCGGGGGACCGGATCTACACGGCGAAGCTGGCCGGTGCGCTGGCTGGCGCAGGGGTGGATGTCACCTTCGCTGGCTATGCGGGCGAGGCGCCGCCGCAGCCCATGCCGGGCGTCACCTGGCACATCGTGCCGGGCGGGCCGCGTGCGCGCATTCCTTCGCTGCTCAGCGCCATGCCGCTGGTTGCGGCGCGGCATGAAACATCGGCCTACCATGACGCGCTGAAAGCGTTGGCGAGCCAGGGCTCCTGGCAGGCGGTGGTGGTGGATCAGTACGGTATGGGCTGGGTGCTGCGGCACAAGCACCTCTTTGCCGGCCGTCCTGCCTTTGTTTTCGTCACGCATGACCACGAGGAAAGCGTCACTGGGATGCAGTGGCGCGATGCCACGGCACCGCTGCACAAGCGCGCCTATATGGGCCAGAACTACCTCAAGACCCGCTGGTTCGAGCGCTGGATCGCTCGCAACAGCGATCTGGTCACCACCATCACCCAGCACGATGCCGACCTCTTCGCCGCCAACGCGCCGGGCGTGCCGATGCTGCCGCTGGTGCCTGGCTATGACGGCACCCGGGTTGCTGAGCGGGTGATCGGAGCGGAGACGCCACGCGCTGTGGTGCTGTTCGGCTCCTATCGCTGGTCGGCCAAGCAGGCCAACCTCAAGATCTTCCTCGACGAGGCTGATCCGGTTCTGGCGGCGGCGGGGGTCGAGATCCTGGTGGTCGGCGACATGCCGGAGGATTTCCGCCGCACACTGGAAGGCCGCTACAAGGCGGCGCGCTTCACCGGCTTTGTTGATGATCCGGCGCCCTACCTGGCGGCCGCCCGCATGGCGGTGGTGGCTGAGCCGATTGGCGGCGGCTTTAAGATGAAGCTGCTGGAATATGTGTTCAACCGTGTGCCAGTGGCAGGTCTCACGGTCTGCGCCAGTGGCCTGCCAGATTCCGTGCAGTCGGAAATGCTGCTGGAGCCGGAGATGCCCGGCCTGTTGCGGGCGGTTCTGGAGCGGATCGATGACATGGCGGTGCTCAATGCACAGCAGCAGCGCGCCTACATCGCCGCGGAGCATGCTTTCGACTGGAGCGAGCGGGGACGCATTCTCTGCGATGCCATCCAGGAGCGGCGCGGTGCGGCCTCCTCCCCCATGGATGGCCAACAAACCTATGCCGCCGCCAGCACTGCGGCTTAGAAGATTAACCAAAAAATCGTGATAAACAGAATATTTTTATACTTATGAGATAAGTAGGGCCCGCCTCTCCTGTCCGGCTTTCAACCAGGATGGATTGGAGGCTGGAAACCTGTCCCGGCAGCGCGGCGCAGGCGCTGGAGGGGCACGGCATGGCGGATCAGGAATTGGCAGCATTGCTGGAGCCGCTGCGAAGGCTGTCGGCGAGGCTTGGCGCCGATCGCCACCTGATCCAGGGCGCTGGTGGCAACACCTCCATTAAGCGGAATGAAAAGGAGCTCTGGGTCAAGGCTTCAGGCACTTGGCTTTCTGCGGCCATGGAGAAGCCGATTTTCGTTGGCTTGGATCTACGCGACCTGCGCCACCGTCTGGCAAATGGCGAAGCAGAACCTGCCTTGCCGGCCTGCCTTGAACCCGGAAGCACCTTGCGGCCTTCCATCGAAGCGACCCTGCATGCGCTGCTGCCGCATTGCGTGGTGCTGCATGTGCATTCGGTCAATGCCATCGCCTTTGCCGTCCGGGCCGATGGCAGGGCTTTGGTAGCGGAACGGCTTGCAGGACTGCGCTGGGCCTGGGTGCCCTACGCCAAGCCGGGCCTGCCGCTCACTCGCGCCGTGCAAGTCGTGATGCCGGCTCGTCCCGATATTTTGCTGCTGGGCAATCACGGATTGGTGGTGGGCGGCGACAATGCAGAGGCCGCCGAGGCCCTGCTGGCCGAAGTGGAGCAGCGGCTGTGTTGGGCGCCTCGCCCCAGCTCCTCGGCAGATCTGGTGGCCCTGCACCGGCTGGCAGCCTGCTCGTCGGGCCGGTATCGACCGGCAAAGCTAGCCGTGGCGCATGCCGCTGCCACGGATCCGGCGGCGGCCCGCATCGCAAGCCAGGGAGCTCTCTACCCGGATCATGTGGTGTTCCTGGGCGTGTCTCCACAGCCGGTCATGTCGACAAGGGAAGCAGAGAGCGCACTATCTAAAAATAGAGAATATTTTGCTCCAACTATCGTGTTGGTTGAAAACCTGGGCGTTCTGATACGTTCTGACCTGGGAGCCGGAGCGGAAGAGATGGCAGCGTGTCTGGGATTGGTGCTGCCCCGCATCGACCCTGCGGCGCCGCTTGTCTTTCTGTCGGCGGAACAGGAGGCCGAGTTGCTGGATTGGGATGCCGAGAAGTACCGCCAGTCGCTCAACGCCGCGTCTTGATGGATAGCCAGACCATGCAGATCGTCATCCCCATGTCGGGTTTTGGGGAGCGGTTCCGCCGTGCCGGATACCCCGTACCGAAGCCGCTGATCGAAGTGGATGGCAAGCCGATCATCGCCCATGTGCTGGATCTTTTTCCTGGTGAAACGGACGTCACCTTTATCTGCAATGCCGATCATCTGGCCGAGCCCACCTATCGCATGGAAGACATCCTGCGTGAGCTGTGCCCGACAGGGCGCATCCTGAGCATCGCGCCGCATAAGCTCGGGCCTGTTCACGCCGTGCTGCAAGCAATGCCGGGGCTCGATCCCGAGAAGCCTGTGGTGGTGAATTATTGCGACTTCACCTGCTTCTGGGACTGGCAGGATTTCACATCCTTTGTTGCAGAGACGAATTGCGCCGGTGCCATTCCTGCTTATCGCGGCTTTCACCCGCATTCCCTGGGCTCGACCTTCTATGCCTATTTGCGGCACGAGAATGGCTGGGTGAAGGACATCCAGGAGAAGCAGCCCTTCACCAACCGGCCGATGGAGGAGTACGCCTCCTCCGGTACCTACTACTTCGCCTCCGCCGCGCTGATGGAGAAATACTGCCGCGAGACGCTGCGGCAGCAGATCGCGGTGAATGGCGAATATTACGCAAGCCTCGTCTACAAGCCCATCTTCGCCGATGGGCTTCCGGTCGCGGTGTATGAGTTACAGCACTTCATGCAATGGGGCACACCCGCCGATCTGGAGGAATACCAGCGCTGGTCAGACGCCTTCTGCGCCCTGGCCGATGCGCCTGAGCCGCCCGCTCAGGATGGCACCGTTCTGGTGCCGATGGCTGGCGCCGGGCAGCGCTTCAGGGAGGCCGGCCACGCTCTGCCCAAGCCGCTGATCGAAGTGTCCGGTCGCGCCATGGCAGTGCAGGCCGCAACCGATTTGCCCGCCGCACCGCGCAGCCGCTTCATCCTGCGCCGTGACCTGCCTGGAGTGGAAAGCATCATCGCCGCACTTCGGGACGGCATCTCCGGCACCGAGACGACGATGCTGGAGAAGCTGACGGAGGGCCAGGCCAGCACCTGCCTGGCCGGCATGGAAGGGATCGAACTCGACCAACCGCTGACCATCGGCGCCTGCGACAATGGCGTGATCTTCGACGCCGCCGCCTTTGATGCGCTGATGGCAGAAGGCGGGCCGGATGTACTGGTCTGGGGCGTGCGGGGCCATCCGGCAGCCAAACGGCGCCCAACCTCCTATGGCTGGATCGAGGCTGGGGTGAATGGCACGATCACCCGTGTCGCGGTGAAAGAGCCGCTCTCCAACCCGGCGGCCGACCCCATTGTCATCGGCGCCTTCACCTTCCGCCGCGCGCGCGACTTCATCGCCGCCGCGGAGCGCATGATCGCCCGCGATGCGCGGGTGAATGGCGAGTTCTACATCGATACCTGCATCAACGATGCGGTCGGGCTTGGACTTGATTGTCGGCTGTTTGAGGTGTCGCACTATCTTGGCTGGGGTACGCCGGATGAGTTGTACACCTTCGAGTATTGGCAATCCTGCTTTCATAAATGGGCACGCCATCCTTATCGGCTGCAGCATGACCGCCGCGTCCCTGCCGACGCCGTGGCTGGGCTGGAGGTGCGCTACGCCGCACCCACGCCGCCGCGCCCAGCGCCGCGTCGTGCGGACAACTGGTAATCGACCCTCCCTCGACGCGCCCGGAACCTTCCGATGATCTCCATTGCGCATCGCCGCAACACGCTTGAGCAGCTGGCAGCGACACCTATCAATCAGGGCGTCGAGGTGGATCTTCGCAGCCAGGGTTCACGGCTCATCATCCATCACGATCCCTTCGTGGCGGATGCGCTGGATTTTGAGGAATGGCTGGCCGCTTACCGGCACAGGATGTTGATCCTGAACGTCAAGGAGGAAGGGCTTGAGGATCGGCTGCTGGAGCTGATGAAGGCGCGCGGCATCGAAGAATTCTTTTTCCTCGATCAGTCCTTTCCCTTTCTGATCCGCACCGCGAAGCGCGGCGAGCGCCGCTGCGCCGTGCGCGTTTCCGAGTTCGAGACGGTGGAGACCGCCCTTTCCCTGGCGGGCCAGGTGGATTGGATATGGGTGGATTGCTTCACCCGCTTTCCGCTGGATCGCGTCCAGGCCAATCGGCTGAAGGCGGCGGGCATGAAGCTCTGCCTCGTTTCGCCGGAACTGCAGGGCCGCACCGACCCGTCGGAGATCGCCGCGATGCGCGCGCTGCTGACGGAGCAGGGCATTGCCGCCGAAGCCGTCTGCACCAAGACCCCCGAGTTGTGGCATTGACCTCCGCTCTGCTTCCCGCCGATCTGCGCGGCAATCCCTGGTTCCATTTCGGCCTGGCGATCCGCATCGCGGCAGTCCTGCTGTTGGTGCCGGATCTGCAGTCCGATGGGTATACGCCCTTCATGGTGCGGGCCCTGTCCGCGCCGGGACTTGATCCGTGGACCGGCTTTCTGAATCAAACAGGATATCCACCAGACTTCTTCGCCGGACCGGTGATGCTGCTGGTGCAGGCTCCGTTTGTTGGCCTCGGTATGCTGGCTGGTAGCCTTGCCGGGAACGCGGCGGCTGGAGCCCAGGTCGCGCTCGGCGCCACGCTTCTGATGGTGGATTACCTGCTGCTGAGAGCGTTGCGGCGCCTGCATCAGGGGGCGGAGGGCCATGTCCTCTGCATCTACTGGCTGTCGCCGATCGTGCTCTTCATCACCTACTGGTACGGCGACACGGATGTGGTGCCGGCGCTGCTGATGGTGCTGGGTCTGTTGCTGCTGAAGCAGGGCATGACGGCGCGGGCCGGCATCGTCTTCGGCCTGGCGATTGGCGCCAAGCTCGTCATGATCGCACTGCTGCCGTTCCTGGCCGTGTTCCTGTGGACCCACCGGCGGCATCGTGACCGGCTGCCGCGCTTCCTGGTGGGCAGCCTTGCCACCATTCTGCTGTTGCTCGGCCCCCCGTTGCTGTTCTCGCCGGCGCTGCACCAGATGCTGCTGCACAATCCGAAACTGCTGCTGGTCAGCCCAGGCATGGTGTCGATCCTCGATATCGATGTTGCGGTGGGCGCCGGGCACAAGCTGTATCTGATGCCGCTGGTATATCTGCTCGGCCTCTACGGCGCCTGGACCGTGGGACGCATGAGCTTCAGCCTTCTGTCCATCGTGCTCGGCGTCGCCTTTCTTGTGGTGCTGCTGCTCACCCCTTCGGCGGTTGGATGGTATCTGTGGCTGGTGCCCTTTCTGGTCGCCTACCGCTTGCGGGCCGAACGGCGCGGCATGCTGCTCGTGCTGGCTTTCTCCGCCGCCTTTGTGCTGCACAAGCTGATCATGACGCCGATGCCGGGACTGCCCCTGCTGGGGCTGGAGTCAGGGGCAATGCCCTTCCTGCTCGGCGATGCCGAGGCGGATCTCAGGCTGTCCTCGTTGCTCTTCTCAATGCTGACGGCGCTCGGCATGGTGCTGGCCTTGACCATGCTACGCCGTGGGCTGGAGGAGAACGACTTCTTCGGCCTGTCGCAGCATCCGGTCGCTATCGGCATCGCCGGCGACAGCGGCACCGGCAAGGACACGCTGGCCCTGTCGCTTGCCGGGCTGTTTGCCGAGGGGGCGGTGACCGGCATCTCTGGCGACGACTATCACTTGTTCGAGCGGCGCGGAAAGCTGTGGCAGGCCTTCACCCATCTTGATCCGCGCGCCAACGACTTGGAGGGCTTCACCCGGGACGCGCTGTCGCTGATCGAGTGGCGGCCAATCCATTGCCGCCACTACGACCACGCGACCGGCCTGTTCACCCCACCCCGCCGCATCCAGGCCAGCGATGTGGTGATGGTGACCGGTCTTCACGCGCTTTATCCGCCGCAGCTGCGGGAGCGGCTCGACTTGGCCGCCTATCTCGACATGGACGAGGCGTTGCGCCGCTTCTTCAAGATCCGTCGCGATGTGCGCCAGCGCGGCCATGCGATGGAAAAGGTGTTGGCCTCGATCGAGCGACGCATGCCGGATTTCGAGGCCTTTATTCGGCCGCAGCGCGACCATGCAGACGTGGTGTTCTCGCTGTTGCCGGCTGACCCGGAACTGATCCGCAACCCCGACTACTTGGGCCCGGTGCCCCTCAAGTTGCGCGTGCGAATCCGCAGTGCCGTCAACATTGACCGGCTTGCACGGCTGTTGATCGCGTTGTGCGGCACGCAGGTCGATGTGACGCAGGCAGTCGGCCATCGGATGGCTGAGTTGGTGATCGATGGCAGCGACGTGCAGGCCGAGGACATCCAGCTCACTGCGCAGCAGATGGTGCCGCATCTCGAGGAGCTGCTGGCGCGCCGCCCCAACTGGCAGGCGGGCATGACCGGCATCATGCAGCTCATCATCCTGTTGCAGCTGGCCGAGCTGCGCCCGAAACGCCGCTGAGGTCGCGCCTCCATGAAGATCCTGAACGCCGCCGCCCTGCAGGAGAAGCCGCACGCCATCCTGTTCGACCTGGATGACACGCTCTACGCCTATCATGGTCCGCATGAGCGGGCGATGGCAGCGGTGCGGGGCAAGGTCCAAAGCTCGCTGAAAGTCACCGCGGCACAGTTTGACGAGGCCTTTGCGCGTGCCCGTAAGACGGTGAAGGCGATGCTGGGCCAGACAGCCAGCGCTCATAACCGCCTGCTTTACTTCAGCCGCATGATCGAGATGCTGGGCCTGTCCAGCCAGCCGGCCATTGCGCTGGATCTGGAGCAAACCTATTGGCGCACCCTGCTGACCACGGCCCGGCTTTATCCTGGGGCTGAGGACATGCTGATCGAACTGCGCGCCGCTGGCCTGCCCTTGGCGTTGGTCACCGACCTCACCGCGCAGATCCAGTATCGCAAGCTGGTTTACTTCGGCATCGACCGGTATTTCGACGCCATCGTCACCTCGGAAGAGGCCGGGGTGGACAAGCCCGGCCTGCGCCCCTTCGAGATCGCGGCGGAGAAGCTGGGCCTGACGCGCGAGGAGCGCGTCTGGTTCGTGGGCGATGCCGCCTGCGACGTGGTTGCCAGCAAGCAGGTGCTGAACGCCGCCACATTCCAGAAGGTGCATGATGGCGGCAACCACCCCCTGCATGACGGGGTGGATGCCAGTTTCCACAATTTCATTGCTTTTCGTGACTGGGCACGGGGTGCCATCGGGCAGGGCTGATCTGCGCCCCGCAGGCCAAGGAGGCCGCAGCATGACGGATTTCACTGCCGCAACACGGAAAGATCTCTACCGCCTTAAACGGTTGCGCGGCTTGTCGCGCGTCGTCGTCGAGACGCGGTGCTTCACCTATCGCAACCTGCTGCCGCATGCCCTGAAATACGGCATCTGGGCATTGCGACCCGGTGGGACGCTGCTGGTGCGCGATGCCTCACCCAATGTTTTTGATCTCTGGCCGCGCTTCGTGTCGTTCAAGACGGTGCGGCAATGGAGCCACAAGTTGCTGGCATATGATGCGGAGCCTTTGCGGCTCGACATCAAGGCCGGAGAGATCGAGTTCCGCCGTACCCGGCCTGTCCCGCCCTGCGGCTGGAGCGCGGGGGTGGTTTTCTCCGGCCGGGAGGCCGAACTGCCGCAACTGAGGCGATGTCTCGATGCCTTGCTGCTCCAGCCGGAATTGTCGCCGGAGCGGGATGGCGAGATCACGGTATGCGGCCCTGCCGAGAGTGCTAGCTATCTAGATAGCTATTCTTCGATCCGATACCTGCCCTACGAGATGCCGTCTGGTCCGCGGGTGCTGCTTTGCGGCAAGAAGAACGCTCTGATCCGTGCTCTGAAGGGCCCCCGTATTATCGTGATGCACAGCCGTATCCAGCTAGCGCCCGACACGCTCCGCCATGTTCCCGATGAATTTGAGATCACGACGCCCCGCGTCCTTGTTGAGACCCGGTCAGGACGGGAGGATTATCTTTCTCTCGGCGTGCATGACAGTTTGATGCCGGGCTATGCGCCGCGCCTTGTGCCCTCCAATCTGCGGCGCGTTCCGGCAGGGCGTTATCTGGATCTTTATGAGCAAGGCCCGCCTTATGTGGATGGCGGGGTGTTCATGCTGCGCAAGGATGTTCATGAACGTTGTCCGCTGAACGAGGCCGTTGCCTGGGATGAGGCGGAGGATCTGGAATGGTGCGGCCGCGCCTTGGCGGAAGGCCTGCTGATCGACCTGGCGCCGGAAGCCGAGGCGGCCTCGGCGGTGGGTGAACTCGGTTCGTTGCCAGTGTCGCCCCGGATCATGAGGCGGCTACGGAATGGCAAGTTCGCCATCCAGGCTGCCCGACACCGGCTGCGTGACCGCGCCGAACGCTGGATGGGGCGGCGCTGATGCTTCGAAACAAGGCGGCCAAGAAATCTGCGGTCTTCTTTCTGCTGAAGATGAGCAACACCGTTCTGGCCTCGGTGTGGAGCTTTCTGCTGGCCTATGCGCTGGTGCGCATCGTCGGCCTCGAGAGCTATGCCTTCTTCGCCACCGTGATCGCGTTTGCCTCGCTGGTGCTGCAGGCCGATCTTGGCATATCGATCCGCCTGTTCGGGCAACTGCGGCAGAACTTCCTGCATCCCGAGACCGGCTCGCGCGATGCGCTGGGCAGCGCGGTGGCCGCGGCCTTCGCCTCCTATTCCGGCATCGCGGTGCTGGCCACCGTGATCTTCGGCGTCATGGTCTGGGGCTTCGATCTCGGCACCACGCAGTATCACCCGATCTACCTGCTGCTCTTCGCAGGTTCGGTGCTGCCGTTGCCCTGGATGATCCTGCGTCTGACGGCCAATGCCTTTGACCATTACGTGATGACAGAGGCGATTGACTGCGTCCGCCGCACCTTGCTGCTGGTGCTGACCGGTGCCCTGGTGATCGGCCTGCCGCTGATGGTCTATGCGGTCAGCTTCGTGCTACTGTGGCTGGTGGCGCTTGCCGTGCTGTTCGTCATGGCGCGCAAGCGGGTTGCCATTCTCACCGGGCATAGCATCCGGCGCGGTTTCACCGTGCTGCGCGGTGACCTTCAGGGCATCACCGCCTCGGCGGTGCTGTCGTTGTCGGAGTTCCTGATCTACATCCACCCCTACTACGTCATCCCGATGACGCATCGGGACGCGGTAGCCTTGGTCGCCTTCGACATGTTCTACAAGGTGACGCGCTTTGCCACGACCGCCTATCTAACGGTCAGCGAGACGGTGCTGCCGCACCAGACCCGTGCCTATCACGCAGGCGATGTGGCCTTGCTGCGCAAGATGATGCTGCTCGGCTTTGCTCTGGCCTCGGTGCCGATGCTCGGCGCCATCGGCATCATCGGCATTTTCGGCGACCGGTTCTTCGGCATCCTGCTTGGCCATGCGGATGTGGTGACGCCGGAGATTCGCCTGGCCATCTGCGTCATGCTGTTCCTGATGCTGGTGCAAACCATCAGCGGCGCCATGCTGGCCGGCATCGGCCGGCTCTCGGTGTTGGCCAAGCGGGCTTCCACCACGCTGGTCGCCATGCTGGTCTTCTCCGCCTTTTCCGGCTTGCAGACCATCAGCATCGAGCAGTTCATCGCCGGCTATGTGGCCATCTATGCCTATGAGGCCTTTGGCTATTTCTGGTCGATGCTGATGTTGTTCCGCGAGATTGGCCGCAACGCGAAGATACCCGCGGCGTCCAGCCCTGCCTGAAGCCAGGCCATTCATCTCCCGGCGCAGTTGAAACAAGCCGCGCTGGCGAAACCCGGCGCAATCCGGTACCCGGCATCCGTGCCGGAAAGATTTTCCTGCGCCTCCGCGTGGGATCGCGTCGTTGGGCCCGTATCAGGACCGGATGAAGCGAGAGCCATGCCGGAGATCCTGACCCTTGCCCACCCCAGCCCTGCCTGGGAGGAGGCTCTCATCGCCGAATGGATCCCGGATCAGGGCGCCGAGGAGCGGCTGGCGCGCGATCTGCCGGCGGCAGATGATCTGACGCTGCTGCGCTGGGCCGCAGCGGGCGACCGGCGTGCTTTCGACCATCTGGCGGCGCGGCATTTACCGCTGCTCTACCGTGTGGCGCTGCGCATCACCCATGATCCCTCGGAGGCGGAGGAGGTGGCGCAGGAGGCCATGCTGCGGCTTTGGCGTCATGCCGCCCGCTTCGATCCGCAGCGTGCTCGCCTGGGCACATGGCTCTATCGCATCACCGCCAACCTGGCGATCGACCGGGTGCGCCGCTTTGCCCCACCGGCCGTGGAAGAATGGGTGACCGAGCTGCCCGATCCCGCTCCCGGCCCTGAGGCGATCCTGGCCGAGCGGCAGCGCCAGGCCTTGTTGACCGCTGCCCTGCAGGATCTGCCGCCACGTCAGCGCGCCGCCCTGTCCTTGTCGTACGATCAAGGGCTGAGCGGTGCCGAGGCCGCGGCGGCGTTGTCCGTTTCCACCCGCGCACTGGAAGGCCTGCTGCGCCGCGCACGGCAGTTCCTGGCTGGCCGTCTGCGTGGGCATGAGGAATGAAGCCGATGCGGCTCGATGAATTTTCGCGCCTTCTGGAGACCTATGGCGCCGATCCGGCACACTGGCCCGAAGCGCGACGGATGGCGGCGCAGGCGCTGCTGGAAGTCTCACCCGGGGCTCAGGCCCTGCACAACAGCGCCCGGTTCCTAGATAACGCCCTGGATGTCAGCCTGCCCGGACCCGATGCAGCGGCCATGGCCCGGATGCGCGGCAAGCTGGCCCGGGCCGTGGCGCGCGAGCCCCTGCCCCGTGCCGAGGCCGGCCTGCTGCGCTTGTTGCGCCCCTGGGCGCCCATGGGGGCGGGCGCGCTGGTCACGCTGGCGGTCTGTGCGCTCTGGATGAGCCGTCCCCTGCCACCCCAATCCGACGAGATCCTTGGCGCCCCGCGCCTGATGGCCATGATGGACACCCTGCCCTGATGCGGCTCAGTTCCCCGATGATCCTGAAAGGGGCGCTCGGCGCCTCCCTGG
Source organism: Teichococcus globiformis (assembly GCF_042646265.1). Lineage (NCBI taxonomy): Bacteria > Pseudomonadati > Pseudomonadota > Alphaproteobacteria > Acetobacterales > Roseomonadaceae > Roseomonas > Teichococcus globiformis. The sequence goes on along the minus strand of NZ_JBHRTN010000011.1, from coordinate 29,139 downwards.
CCTTGAATCTTGTGCTGGCTGGGGTGCTGTGGTGGCAGCCTGCCCAGAACCCGCATGGCCCCAGCCGCATGCAGGCCCGGATCGAGCGCCTGCTGCCCGAGGCCGATCGCGAGGCTTTCCGCCGCGCCATGCAGGCGGGCCGGGCCCAATACGAGCCGGCCCATGCCGGGCTGCGCGAGGGTTTCGCTGAAATCCAGGCGGCGCTGCGGCAGCAGCCCTTCGACGCCGCCCGGTTGCGCGCCGCCATGGCCGCCGGCCGCACCCGCTGGGGCGAGTTCAGCCGCCTTTACGAGGAAAGCCTGACCCAGGCCCTCGGCGCTATCTCGGCAGAAGGCCGGGCGCTGGTGGCGCAGGACATAGAACGTGGTCAGCGCGAGCACCGCAAGGATGGCCGCCGCCGCGAAGGGCAGGATTGAGGGCATGGCCATGCCGATGATCCGGCGGCCTGCCGCCGCCCTTCTGTTGTCGATGGCCGCTTCCCTGGCCGCCTGCGGTCCGCGCCCCGAACCGGTGGCTTCCGCGCTGGACCCCGGCGCCGCCTTTCGCCACGCCGACGCGGCATCCGCCGTGCAATGGCCCGTGCCCGAATGGTGGGAGGGCTTCAACGCGCCGGAGCTGGACCAGTTGATGCAGGCGGCCATGGCAGGGAATTTCGACCTTGCCGCCGCCGCCGCCCGGGTGCGGCAGGCCGATGCGCAGCTGCGCATCGCCGGTGCTGCCCTGCTGCCGGCCATAGGAGCGGATGCGGGCGTGACGCAGAGCCGATCCACCGCCAACAGCAGCGCCTTCAGCCGCGACCGCAACTCGACGCGCTATGACGCCACCCTTTCGGCCAGTTACGAGATCGATTTCTGGGGCCGCAACAGAAACCTCCGTGCGGCTGTGGCCCAGGATGCCAGGGCCCGTCGCTTCGATCAGGGCACGGTGCTGCTGACCACGGAGGCCTCCATCGCCAACACCTATTTCGAGGTGCTGGCCGCGCGCGAGGAATTGCGTGTGCAGGAGGAGAACCTGGCGGCGGCGCGGCGCATCCTCAACATCATTCGCAGCCAGGTGGATTTCGGCACCGCCACGGGGCTGGATCTGGCCCAGCAGGAAACGGTGGTGGCGCAGCAGCAGGCCGGCATTCCCGCCCTGCGGCAAAGCGCCGAGCAGGGGGTGAACGCGCTGGCGGTGCTGACCGGCCAGCCGCCTGCCGCGCTGACCGTGGCAACCGGGCGCTTCGACAATCTGCGCATCCCCGCCGCCGCGCCCGGCCAGCCCGCCGACCTGCTCGCCCGCCGCCCGGATGTGTTGTCGGCCGAGGCCACTCTCGCAGCCGCCAACGCCGATGTGGCGGCGGCACGGGCGGCACTGCTGCCCACGATCAGCCTCAGCCTGTCGGGCGGCTTCCAGTCCGACATGATCGGCACGCTGCTCAGGCCGGAATCGCAGTTCTTCTCCCTGGTGGGCGGGCTGGCGCAGACCATCTTCGATGGCGGGGCACGGCGCGGGCAGGTGTCGCTGAGCCAGGCCCAGGCGGAGGAATTGCTGGTGGAATACCGCCGCGCCATCATCCAGGCGCTCGCCGACACCGAGGATGCGCTGGTCGCGCTGCGTGAAGGCACCGTGCAGGAGACACTGCGCGCCGAGGCGTTGTCCCGCGCCTCCCGTGCCTATGACATCGCCGAGGCGCAGCTGCGTGCCGGCACCATCAACCTGATCACCCTGCTGAACACGCAGCAGACCCTGTTCTCCGCCCGCGTCAGCCTGGTCCAGGCGCGGCTCGCCCGGCTGCAGGCCGCCGTCGCGCTGTTCCGCGCGCTGGGCGGCGGCTGGCAATCCACCTGATCCGGATCCCCCTGACCCATGGCCCGCACCCGCTCCATTGTTCTTTCCCTGGTGGTCCTGGCCGGTGCCGGAACAGGCTACTATCTCTGGCAGCATCGGCAGACGGGCAATGAGGCGCAGCTCAGCACTGCCCAGACCGCACCCGGTATGCCCGGCCGGCGCGGGCCGCCCGGTGGGATGGGAGGCGGCATTCCTATCCCGGTCACCATTGCCGCTGCCGAGCGCCGCGACTTGCGCCTGACGCTGGACGCGCTGGGCACGGTGCAGGCGCTCAACAACATCACCGTGCGCTCCCAGGTCTCCGGCACGTTGAACGAGGTGCTGTTCCGCGAGGGCCAGGAGGTGAAGGCCGGCGACATCCTGGTCCGCATCGACGACCGCACCTATGCCGCGGCCCTGGCCCAGGCCCAGGGCCGCAAGGCCTATGACCAGGCGCAGCTGGAGAATGCCCGGGCCGACCTCCGCCGCTACCAGGGTCTGCTGGCGGCCAGTGGGGTGACGCGGCAGCAGGTCGATACGCAGCGCGCTCAGGTCGCCATGCTGGAAGCGCAGGTGGCACAGGACCAGGCGGCCATCGACACGGCACAGACCCAGCTCGACTACACCACCATCCGTGCGCCGATCGACGGCCGGGTCGGGCTGCGGCAGGTGGATGCGGGCAATCTCGTCTCCGCGGGCGATACCACGGGCATCGTCACCATCACCCAGATGCGGCCCATCGCGGTCAGCTTCACCGTTCCGCAGGGCGAACTGTCGAGGCTGATGCGGGCCATGGCGGCCGGGCCTGTTCCGGTGGAGACCGTGCCGGCCAGCGGCGGCTCGCCCAACCAGCCGATCGCGCAAAACGAGGCGCCGCAGCGCGGCACGGTTCTGACGGTGGACAACCAAGTGGACCAGACCACTGGCACGGTCAGGGTGAAGGCCATCTTCCCCAATGCCGAGACGCGGCTGTGGCCCGGCGCCTTTGTCAGTCTGCGCATCGGCATCGAGACCCTGCCCGATGCCACAGTGGTGCCACTGGTGGCGGTGCAGCAGGGGCCGAGCGGCGCCTTCGCCTTTGTTGCCAAATCCGACAACACGGTGGAGCAGCGGCCGATCACCCTCGGGGCCGTCACCCAGAACGAGGCCGCCATCCGCGAAGGGCTGCAACCCGGCGAGCAGGTGGTGACCTCCGGCGCGCTTCGGCTCAACCCGGGCAGCGCCATTGCCCTCGCCAATGGCGCCGGCAACACGGCGCCGCCCTCCGACGCGCCAAGGCAGGGACGGCGTCGGCAATCGGCGGATGCCGCGCCATGAACGTTTCCGCCCCCTTTATTGCCCGTCCGGTCGCGACCACGCTTCTGTCCATTGCCGTGCTGCTGGCAGGGATCTTCGGCTATCTGCGCCTGCCGGTCTCCTCCCTGCCGGAAGTGGATTTCCCGACCATCGAGGTCTCGACCCAGCTTCCCGGCGCTTCACCGGAAACGGCGGCACTGTTGATCGCGGCGCCGCTGGAGCGGCAATTCGCGCAGATCGCCGGGCTGCAGGTCATGTCCTCGGTCAGCGGGCCGGGGGTAAACCGCATCACCCTGCAGTTCCGGCTGGACAAGAGCCTCGACGAAGCGTCGCAGGATGTGCAGGCGGCGCTGGACGCGGCGCGCGGTACCCTGCCCTCGACCCTGCCCTACCCGCCAGTCTATTCCAAGGTGAACCCGGCCGACCCGCCGGTCATCACCTTGGCGCTGACTTCCGACACGCTGTCGATCATGCGGCTGTCGGACACTGCGGACACGCTGCTGGCGCAGAAGCTGTCCCAGGCCACAGGTGTCGGTCGCGTTACCGTGCAGGGTAACATGCGGCCCTCTGTGCGGCTGCGCGTCGATCCGCTGCGCCTCGCCGCCTACGGCATCGGCATGGAGGCGGTGCGCACCGCCGTCGCCGCGGCCAACCAGAACTCGCCGAAAGGCTCGCTGGACGGCATACGCCAGGCTTCCTCGATCCTGGCCAACGACCAGATCAACAAGGCGTCCGAGTTCAACGACATCATCATCGCCTGGCAGAACGGCGCGCCGGTGCGGCTGCGCGATGTGGGCGAGGCGGTGGAGGCGCTGGAGAACGAGCGCAACGGCGCCTGGCTCAATGGCCACCCCGCCGTGCTGATCGACGTGCAGCGCCAGCCCGGCGCCAACATCGTGGAAACGGTGGAGCGCATCCAGGCCCTGCTGCCCGAGCTGCAACGCTCCATCCCCGCCGGCGCCCGGCTGACCGTCGTGTCGGACCGCACCGAAACGATCCGCGCCTCGGTGCATGAGGTGCAGTTCACCCTGGTGCTGTCGGTCGCGCTGGTGGTCGGCGTGATCTACTTCTTTCTCGGCAGTGCCCGGGCGACGCTGGTGCCGGCGGTGTCGCTGCCGCTCTCCATCATTGGTACCTTCGGCGTCATGGCCGTGATGGGCTACTCGCTCGACAACCTGTCGTTGATGGCACTGACCATTGCGACCGGCTTCGTGGTGGACGACGCCATCGTCATGATCGAGAACATCGTCCGGCTGATCGAGAAGGGGGTAAAGCCGCTGCAGGCGGCGTTTGAGGGCGCGCGGCAGATCGCCTTCACCATCGTGTCCCTGACGCTTTCCCTGATCGCGGTGTTCATTCCGCTGCTGTTCATGGAGGGCGTGGTCGGCCGGCTGTTCCGCGAATTTGCCGAAACGCTGACCGCCGCCGTGCTGGTGTCCATGGTGGTGTCGCTGACGCTGACACCAATGATGTGCGCCTTTGTCCTCAAGCCCGAGCACAAGCCCTCTTGGCTGGCGCGCGGCTTCGAGAACGGATTCGAGCGGCTGCGCCTGGCCTATGGCCGGGCTCTGGCCGTGACCATGCGGCATCAGGCATTGACCCTGCTGATCGCCGCGGCCACGGTGGCGCTGACGGCCTGGCTCTACATCGTCATGCCCAAGGGGTTCCTGCCGCTGCAGGATACCGGGCTGATCACCATCGCCACCGAGACGCCGCAGGACAGCTCCTTCACCCGCTCGGCCGCCATCCAGCAGCAGGTGATGGAGGTGGTGCGGGCGGACCCGGCCGTTGCTGCCGTCACCGCCATCGCCGGGGCTGGGCCGTTGAACCCGGCGCAGAACACCGGCCGCATCACCGCCGTGCTGCGCCCGCGCGCAGAGCGCGACCTCGATGCCCAGGGCGTTATCGCCCGGCTGCAACCCAGGCTCGCCGCCATCCCCGGCGCCGTGGCGTATCCGCAGGCGGTGCAGGACATCCAGATCAGCGCCCGCGTCAGCACCACGCAATACCAGTACACGCTGACCGATGCCGATGCCGCCACTCTGTCGCTCTGGGCGCCGCGCGTGCTGGAGCGGCTGCGGCAAGTTCCCGGCCTGCGCGATGTGGCGACCGACCAGCGGGAAGATGGTCTGCGCCTCTCCATCCAAGTGGATCGGGATCGCGCCGCACGGCTCGGCGTCACCATGCAGGCCATCGACAACGCGCTCTACAACGCTTTCGGCCAGCGGCAGATCTCCACCATCTACGGGCAGAGCAACCAGTACCGCGTGGTGCTGGAAGCCTCGGACCGGATCCGCACCGATCCTACCGCCATCGGCCAGCTGCGCGTCGCCGGCACCGACAACGCCCAGGTACCCCTGGCCGAGATCGCACGCTTCACCCGCGAGCGCGCGCCGCTGCTGGTGACACGGGAGAACCAGTTCCCTGCCGTGACAGTCAGCTTCAACCTGGCCCCCGGTGTGTCATTGGGCGAGGCGGTGGACCGCATCCGGGCCGCCGAGCGGGAGATCGGCCTGCCCGAGAGCGTCGCCGGGCGCTTCGCCGGCGACGCGGCGGAGTTCGCCTCATCGCTGCAGGGGCAGCCCTGGCTGATCCTGGCCGCGGTGGTGGTGATCTACATCGTGCTGGGCGTGCTGTATGAGAGCCTGATCCATCCCATCACCATTCTCTCCACCCTGCCCTCGGCCGGCATCGGCGCGTTGCTCGCGCTGGAATTCTGGGGATTGGACCTGTCCGTGGTGGGGCTGATCGGCATCATCCTGCTGATGGGCATCGTCAAGAAGAACGCGATCATGATGATCGACTTCGCACTGGAGGCGCAGCGCGACCGCGCGCTGCCCCCGCACGAGGCCATCGTCGAGGCCGCGCTGCTGCGTTTCCGTCCGATCATGATGACCACTGCGGCGGCGCTGCTGGGCGCCCTGCCCCTGGTGCTGCAATCCGGCACGGGGTCGGAACTGCGCCTACCGCTCGGCGTTTCCATTGTTGGCGGGCTGCTGCTGAGCCAGCTGGTGACGCTGTTCACCACGCCCGCCATCTACCTGGCTCTGGAGGCGGTGCGGGCGCGGTTCCAGCGCTGGTGGCACCGCGGCGAGCAGCCGGCGGCGGCCGAGTAACGTCATGTTCTCGATCTCCGGACCCTTTCTGCGCCGGCCCGTTGCGACGATGCTGCTGGCGCTTGGCCTCGCGCTGGCGGGGCTGGTTGCGCTGTGGCGGCTTCCCGTCTCATCCATGCCGCGCGTCGATATCCCGACCATTTTCGTCAGCGTCAGCCAGCCCGGCGCCAATCCGGAGACGTTGGCGGCGACCGTGCTGGCGCCGCTGGAGCGCCGTATCGGCGAGATCTCGGGTATCACCGAGATGACGGCCTTCGCTTCTACCGGTACCGGCAACATCATCATCCAGTTCGACATCTCGCGCAGCCAGGCGGATGCGGCACGCGACGTGCAGGCGGCGGTGAACGCTGCGCGGCAGGACCTGCCCTCCGGCATGCCCAACCCGCCCACCATCCGCAAGATCAACCCGGCCGATGCCCCGGTGCTGATCCTGGCCATGACCTCCTCCACGCTGCGCCCTGCCGCGCTCTACGACGTTGCCGACAGCATCGTCGCGCAGCGCCTGTCGCAGGTGCCGGGGGTGGCGCAGGTGCAGCTGGGTGGTGCCGATCAGCCGGCGGTGCGAGTCTCCATCAATCCCGATGCGGCGGCCGCGGCCGGCATCTCCTTCGACGACATCCGCACCGCTATCACCAGCGCCAACGTTACCCAGCCTGTCGGCCATATCGAGGGCGAGGAGCAGTCGGCGCAGTTGCACGTCAATGACCGCATGGGTGCCGCGACCAACTATGCGGGGCTGGCCGTCAAGACAGCCAATGGCAGCATCATGCGGTTGTCGCAGCTGGCCGACGTTACCGATGGCACGCGCTCCCGCCGCCAGGCGGCCTGGTTCAACGACCGCCAGGCCATCCTGATGATGGTGTTCAAGCAGGCAGACGCGAATGTGCTCGATGTCGTCGCCGGCGTGAAGGAGCAGTTGCCGCAGCTCGGGAAGTGGGTACCCGGTGGCATCAGCATCGATGTGATGAGTGACCGCTCCGGCACCATCCGCGCCAGCGTCGAGGAGGTCGAGCTGACCCTGCTGCTCACCATCGCCCTGGTGATCGGCGTGGTGGCGCTGTTCCTGCGGCGGCTCGGCCCCACGCTGGCCGCCTGCGCCACGGTGCCGCTCTCGCTGCTCGGCACGCTCTTCGTCATCTGGCTGCTGGGCTATTCGCTCAACAACTTCTCGCTGATGGCACTGATCATCTCGGTGGGCTTCGTGGTGGACGACGCCATCGTCATGATCGAGAACATGGCGCGGATGCGCGAGCGTGGCCTTCCCCCGCACGAAGCCGCACTGGAAGGCGCGCGGCAGATCGGCTTCACCATCGTCTCCATCACCCTCTCGCTGATCGCCGTGTTCATTCCGCTGCTGGCGATGGATGGGCTGGTCGGACGGTTCTTCCGCGAGTTCTCGGTGACGCTTGCCGTAGCCGTCGCCATTTCGGCGGTGCTGGCGCTTACCCTGACGCCGGTGATTGCCGCCCGGATGGACCGTCCCGCGACACGCCCGCCCGGGTGCTTCAGCCGCGGCTTCGACGCGGCGATGGATGCAGTGATCTCGGCCTATATGCGCTCGCTCGCGGTGGTGCTGCGCTTCCGCTGGTTGGCGTTGATAGCGAGCTTCGGCTGCATCGCGCTCACCGTCTGGCTCTACATCCTCATTCCCAAGGCCTTCTTCCCCGAGCAGGATACGGGGCTGCTTGCCGGCAATGTTCAGGCCGCGCCCGACACCTCCTTCGCCACCATGGCACGATTGCAGCAGGAAGTGACACGCATCATCGCCGCCGATCCGGCCGTGGCCAGCGTCGGCGCCCAGGTCGGCGGCAGCAGCTTCAGCGGCGGCACCAATTCCGGGCAACTCTATGTGCAGCTGAAGCCGCAGGAGGAACGCGGCGTCTCGGCCGAGCAGGTGGTCGCGCGGCTCCGCCCTGCCTTGTCAGGTATCCCGGGCGCCAGTGCCTTTCTGCGCACGCAGCAGGACATCTACATCGGCGGCCGTCCCGGCAACGCCACCTACTCCTACATCCTGCTCGGCGCCGATCTCGACGAGCTGCGCACATGGACGAATACCATGGTGGAGAAGCTGCGCACCGTGGATGGCCTCAGCGATGTTTCCAGCGACCAGGAGCGCGCCGGGCTGGTGAACCGCGTGGTGATCGATCGCGATGCGGCGGCGCGGCTTGGCGTCGGGATGGATGATGTGGGCGCGGCGTTGAACAACGCTTATTCGCAGCGTCAGGTCTCGACCATCTACCGCAGCCGCAATCAGTACAAGGTGGTGCTGGAGATCGATCCGGCGCTGCAGCAATCGCCCGCGCAGCTCGACCGCATCTTCGTCCCGGCTGGCGATGGCAACCAGATCCCCCTGCGGGCATTGGCGCGGGTGGAACGGGATACAGCGCCGCTTCGCGTCACGCATCGGGGGCAATTTCCGGCCACCACCATCAGCTTCAATCTGGGCGAAGGCATAGCACTTGGCGACGCCACGGCGCTGGTGCAGCAGGCCGAGCGGGAAGCGATGCTGCCGGGCACGATTCGCTCGCAGTATGGCGGCAACGCCGCGGCCTTCCAGAGCTTCAACCGCTCCCAGCCCATGCTGATCCTGGCAGCGCTCGTGTCGATCTACCTGGTGCTCGGCATCCTCTACGAAAGTTACATCCACCCGCTGACCATTATCTCCACGCTTCCCTCGGCCGGGCTGGGCGCGCTGCTGGCGCTGCTGGTAACAGGGGTGCCCTTCTCGGTCATGGGGCTGATCGGCGTCATCCTGCTGATGGGCATCGTCAAGAAGAACGCCATCATGATGGTGGATTTCGCGTTGGAGCATGAGCGGGAGGAAAGGCTCGGCAGCCAGGCTGCCATTCTGGCTGCCTGCCGAGACCGGTTCCGCCCGATCCTGATGACGACGCTGGCAGCCCTGCTCGGTGCCGTGCCGCTGGCAGTCGGCACTGGCACGGGGGCGGAGATGCGCCAGCCGCTGGGCATTGCCATCATTGGGGGGCTTGCCGTCTCGCAGGTGCTGACACTCTACACCACCCCGGTGACGTTTCTGCTGCTCGATCGGTTCCGCCGCCAGAAGCATGTCGCTCCACAGCCGGCCGAGTAGAAGATAGCTACCTAGAAAGGTAGCTATCCTATATCTAGCTTGCTAGATAGCTAGGTGAGCTAGGAGCTAAGATATTGATCTTAATGGTGGGCGGGGAAAAAGGCGGTGTCGGCAAAACCACGCTGGCCACGCATCTGGCTGTGGCGCGCAAGGCGGTCGGCCGTTCCATGGTGCTGGTCGATGCCGACAGCCAGGGCACGTCCTCCACCTGGAGCGACGCCCGCAAGGAGCACCCTGAAGTACCGCAACTGCCTTGCGTCACGCTGCGAGGTGGCAAGGTTCATGTGGAACTGAAGGAACTGGCTCGGCACTACGATGACATTGTGGTGGATACAGGCGGCGCGGATAGCCAGGAATTCCGCTCGGCGATGCTGGCCGCCGACACGTTGCTGATGCCGCTGCGTCCGGGCTCCTTCGATTTCTGGACACTCCTGAAGATGCAGGAGGTGATCGCCCTGGCTGAAGGCTTCAACGACAAGCTGCAGGCGGTAGTGTGCCTGTCCCAGGTTCCCCCCACAGCCAGCGACCGTGCCCGACGCGAGGCCACTGAGGTGTTGTCCGACATGCCGCGCTTCCGGCTGCTTCAGTCCATGATCGTGTTCCGCGCGGCATTCAATCATTCGGCGGGGGAGGGACTGACGGTGGGAGAGATGCCACGCCGCGATCCCAAGGCCTTCACCGAGATCGCCTTCCTGCATGACGAATTGTTCGGGGTCTGAGGCGATGCCGATCAAGATGCCGGGCCGGCGGCCACAGAGCGAAGAGGATTTCGTATCCGGTGCCACGGCCACACCGGCCACACCGGTGCGGGCCCATCTGCCTTGGCTTGATCCCAAGGTGCGGCCTGATCTGCGTGTGCAGGTAAATACCAAAATCCCGGAGCCGTTGGCATTGAAGTACAGCTTCCTGGCTATGCGCCTCGGGATGCGGAAGCAGGACGCGATGGAAGCAGCCCTGGAAGCATGGGCCACAGAAAAGCTCCGTGACCTTGGTTTGGCCGACAACACAGATTAGCTAGGTAGATAGCTAGCTATCTACCTAAAGGAGTTGCGTGAAGCGGCCGGCGCCGCAAGTCGGCGCCATGGCCCGACGCCAGCATGCTCAGAAGGCAGCCCCGATGCCTTCGGCTTGCATGGACGCCACGGGCAGGCCGAGCAGGGGAACGGATAGTTCCAGGGAGCGATGCCGGCGCGGCATTTCTCCCAGCCGCCATAGAACGTTCAACAGCTCAAGCCGGGCAAATTCGGCGCGCCGCGATAGCCAGCCCTTGCCGCCCTGATGCGTCAGTTCCACCTGGTGGCCGCTCAACACGGCCCGCACCAGCCGGCCGGCATCCCCGCCTTGCAGGCTATCCCGTAGGTTCTCGAGGTCGATACCCTTGGGGATCAGGCAACGGATCACCAGGCCGTTCAGAATGGCGGAAGGCACCAGCCCGTCCTTGTCGAGCATCGGCTCGATCTCGACGCAAACCCCGTGGATCACGCTGATCCGCAGATAGGCGCCTTCCATTTCCCGGACATCGCCGCGCGACGGAATGTCGTCGAGCATCGCCTGAGTGATGTCGAGAACCGCAGAGGAGAAATCCGCCGAAGCTTGAAGCGCCATCTTGGCCCCCGATCGTTGCTCACGATTTCGTGATGAACAACATCTACTATGGGTTCGGTGAGCCCGGCAAGAGGGTTTGCGACCCATAGCAACAACACTTGTAGGTTGCGTCTTTTTGGCCATACCCGTTTGGCGCGAACTTTAGCGTAAGCTTTACTTTACGATAATCCCCCCTTACCGGATGCGATGGCACGGACCCAAGGGGACCTTGTGTTACTCAACTAAACAGAATCACAGAAATTGTTAATCTTTTGCAACCTCATAACCGGCCTGCCCTTATCGATGCGGACCATCAGCGAGGGGGCATACCATGGCAGTGCAGTCCGACACCGTTACCTATGACGGCGCTTCGGGCGGCTGGGGCTCTCTGCGCGGGATTGTCGAAACCACCGCCCGGGAGATGTCGTCGCCGGGGGCCTTGAACACGCTGCGCAAGCAGAACAAGCCTGGCGGCTTCATGTGCGTCAGCTGCGCCTGGGGCAAACCAAAGCATCCCCATGCCTTCGAGTTCTGCGAGAACGGCGCCAAGGCCACCTTGTGGGAACTGACCAGCCGGCGCTGCACGCCGGAATTCTTCGCCCAGCACAGCGTGGCGGAGCTGCGGAGCTGGAGCGACTATGATTTGGAGCAGCAGGGGCGCCTGACCCATCCGCTGCGCTACGATGCGGCCAGCGACCGCTATGTTCCCTGCGATTGGCAGGAGGCCTTCTCGGCGATTGGCGCCGAGCTGAAGGCCGTCGACCCGAAATCAACGGTGTTCTACGCCTCGGGCCGGGCAAGCCTGGAGACATCCTATCTCTATGCGCTCTTTGCCCGGCTTTACGGCCACAACAACCTCCCTGACAGTTCGAACATGTGCCACGAGACAACATCGGTGGCCCTCAAGGAGCTGATCGGTTCGCCTGTGGGCACCTGCGTGCTGGACGATTTCGAGCAATGCGATGCCATCTTCTTCTTTGGGCAGAACACCGGAACGAACAGCCCGCGCTTCCTTCACCCGCTTCAAAAGGCCGCCGAGCGCGGCTGCAAGATCGTGACCTTCAACCCCATCCAGGAGAAGGGGCTGACCAGCTTCATCAATCCGCAACGTCCGGTGCAGATGCTGACGCGCAAGGGTACGCCGATCAGCTCTCAGTACCTCCAGCTGCGGCCTGGCGGCGACATCGCGGCCATCATGGGGCTGTGCAAGACGATCCTCGCCGAGGATGAACGCAGCGGCGGGGCGGTGATCGACCGAACCTTTATCGATCAGCATTGCACCGGCTTCGATGCCTTCTGCGCCAAGGTCAGGGAAACATCCTGGGACAGCATCGAGCGTGATTCCGGCCTGAGCCGGGTCGATATCGAAGCGGCCGGCGAAGTTTACCTGCGGGCGGAGCGTGTGATCGGCGTGTATGGCATGGGCCTGACCCAGCATGTGCACGGCTTTGAGAACATCGCTATGCTGGTCAACCTGCTGCTGATGCGCGGCCATATCGGCCGGCCGGGCGCAGGCATCTGCCCGGTTCGCGGCCATTCCAACGTGCAGGGCCAACGCACTGTCGGCATCGCCGAGAAGCCTGAGCTGGTGCCGCTCGACAAGCTCGCTGAACTGTTTGGCTTCGAGCCGCCGCGCGACAAGGGCATGAACACCGTCGAGATGTGCGAGGGCTTGCTGGAGGGCAAGGTGCAGGCCTTCATCGGGCTGGGGGGCAATTTCCTACGGGCTATCCCGGACCAGTCACGGATCGAGCCTGCCTGGCAGACCATGCGACTGACGGTTCAGATCGCCACCAAGCTGAACCGGAGCCATCTCTTCAACGGTCGCGTCGCCTATCTGCTGCCTTGCCTCGGCCGCAGTGAAGAGGACCTGCAATCAGGCGGACCGCAGACCGTGACCATCGAGGATAGCTTCAGCCATATTCACGGCTCGCTGGGCCACCGCAAACCTGCCAGCGAGCGTCTGAAGTCGGAGACGGCAATCGTCGCCGGCATGGCGAAGGAAACGCTGCAGCCAAATCCGAAGGTGCGCTGGGATGAATGGACAGCGGATTATGGCCTGGTCCGCGATCTGATCGCCGAAACCTATCCGGAAGAGTTTTACCGGATGAATGAACGCATGTTCGAGCCAGGTGGCTTCTACCGCGGCAACAAGGCGCGGGAGCGGATTTGGAAAACGGAAAGCGGCAAGGCGCAGTTCACGGCACCCACCATGCTGGCCGCGACCGATGTACCGGATGCCGAGGGTCGTTATCGCCTGATCACCCTGCGCTCCAACGACCAGTTCAACACCACTGTGTATGGCTACAGCGATCGCCTGCGGGGCATCGAAGGCAAGCGCGACGTCGTGCTGATCAATCCGGAGGAGATGCGCCGCGCCGGACTTGTGGCCGGGCAGCGCGTGTCGCTGGTCGGCGATGCACAGGATGGGCTGGCACGGCGGATCGATGCGCTGGAGGTGGTGCCCTTCGACCTGCCGGATGGCAGCATCGCCGGCTACTATCCCGAGCTGAATCCTCTGATCCCGCTTCAGCATCACGACCGTAAATCCAAGACCCCGGCCTGCAAGGCCGTGCCGGTGCGGATCGAAGCGGCCGCATGATGCGGTTCGCTGCGGGCAGGAAGCGCGCCAGGGAGCATCGATGAGCGACACCCGCAAGGATCCCGTGGGCGGCGCGATCGCGCAGGCGGCGCCGGAAGCGCTGGCCGCCAAGGCGCAGCAGCCCTGGATGCGGATGATGGTGCTGGCCAGCTTCGCCGGCGCCTTCATCGCCTTCGGTTCGGTGATCTCCATGGTGGCCCAGTCGGGGCTGGCCCAGACCGGGCTTGGAGCGGGCGATGCGATGGGAGCGGTGCAGCTCCTCTCAGGCCTTGCCTTCTCCGTCGGGCTGATCCTGGTCATGATCGTCGGCGCGGAACTGTTTACCGGAAACACGATGATGGTGCTGCCAGCGGCCACAGGCGCACTGCCGGTCGGCCGCATGATCCGGGCCTGGACCATCGTGTGGATCGGCAATCTCGCCGGCAGTGTGGCGGTCGCCCTGTTCTTTGTGGCCGGCGGCGGGCTGGAGGAGGGGGTGGGAGAAGCGGCGGCGAGCATGGTCGAGAGCAAGCTGGCCAAGTCGCCATTGGCGGTGTTCTGTTCCGCCATCCTGGCCAACATGTTGGTGTGCCTGGCGGTCTGGATGTCGATGGGCGCAACGACGATCCCGGCCAAGATCCTCGCCATCACCGGTCCCATCATGATCTTTGTCGCCGCGGGGCTGGAGCATTCCGTAGCGAACATGTCGATCCTGCCCCTGGGCTGGCTCGCCATGCCGTCCGAAGGCGTGGCTTGGCTTGCCGGCTTGCAGAACCTCCTGCTGAGCAGCCTGGGCAATCTTGTAGGCGGGGCTCTTCTGGCAGTCGGCCTTGCCTATGGCCACAACGCATTGCGGCAGGAAGCCTGACAATGCGCTGCGCCCTGACCCACTGACACATTCGCCGGCACGCCGAGGTACCTCGCTCATGACCAGCTACTGCGGCACGCCGCCAGACCCATCCGAATGGCTCCATCGCTGGAACATGGACCCGGTGCTGTTGTTGGCACTGGGCATCGCGGCGATCATGGCACCACGGTCGCAACATCCACGGCTGGTCTGGGCGGCGCTGGGCGTACTGGCTCTGGCCTTCGTGTCCCCGATCTGCGCCATGAGCGTCGCCCTGTTCTCGGCGCGGGCCGTGCATCATCTGCTGATCGTCGCGGTGGCAGCGCCCCTGATCGCCCTGGCCTTTCCAGCCCGTCGCCCGGGCTATCTCGGCGCGGCCTTCGCAATCTCCACCCTCACGTTGTGGGCGTGGCATCTCCCCTCGCTCTACGATTGGGCGTTGGCCGATACAGCGATGTACTGGCTGATGCAGGTCAGCCTGCTGGGCACGGCAGCCTGGTTCTGGCGCGCCCTGTTCGCGGCGCCCCCTGTGACGGCGGCGATGTCCGCCATCCTGGGCATGGCGCAGATGGGCATGCTGGGCGCGCTGCTGACCTTTGCCCCAGCCCCTCTCTATGCCGCCCATTTCGGCACCACGCTGCCCTGGGGCCTGGAGCAAGTTGCCGATCAGCAACTTGCCGGGCTGGTGATGTGGGTGCCGGGGATCATTCCCTATGCGGTGGTCCTGGCGGCTGTGGCCCGGCGTGCCTGGGTCCGGATCGCCGCTGCGACATGATCGCCACCCTTAAGTTCCTCCATATCGCGGCCCTGTCGATCTGGTGCGCGGGACTCGTCGGCCTGCCATTGCTGCTGGCACGGCATGGCCCTGACGGTGATCAGATCGATTTCACGCGCTTGAGGGTGGTGACGCACCAATCCTATGTGCGGCTGATCACACCCGCTGCCGTTATCGCGATCGCAGTGGGCACTGCGTTGATCTTCATGCGGAGCGTGTTCGTCCCCTGGATGTTCGTGAAGCTGGTGGCAGTGGGGGTGCTGGTGATCGTCCATGCCTGGATCGGACACATCACGCTGCAGATGGGCGAGCAGCAGGGAGATTATACTCCGCCGACCGCCATGCCGCTGGTTACCGCGTCTCTGGTGGCGATGCTGGCGATCCTGGTCCTGGTTCTCGGCAAGCCCCTCATCGACGGATGGCCGGGCCCCGCATGGCTGCTTGAGCCGCGAGGTCAGTCCCTGCCGGTGGACGAGGTGCCGATGTGATAGTCGAAGACCAGCTTTCCGCCATGCCAGCCGGTCAGGCCAGTGAAGCCTGCCGCGAACAGCGACAGCATGATGCCCCAGGGCAGCACCGCCTGCTCGTAGCCTGTCAGGCGATAGCCCCAGTTCGCGCCCAGAATGGAAAGCAGCATCACGGCCAGCACGAAATGCGTCCAACTCGCGGCACGGATGCGGATGCCCCGCACCATCAGCAGCTCGACCGTTCCCGACACGCCGGCCGTCACCCCCAGCAGAAACGCCATGCCGCTCGCCCAGAGAGCGGCCCGCGCCCAGAAGACATCGCCTGTCCACCAATAGAAGCCGTCAGCGCCAAGGGTGCACATGGCCAGCGCGATCGGAAAGGCCACCAGCATGGCGTGGATCGGATGTCCCGCGACGGCGATCTGCGATTCGGTCCGGTTGAAGGCCGGATGCGCCGAGATAGGGTCGACCAGCGTGTCGCCCTTCGTGGAACCTTTGGATTTTTCGGAAATTGAGGCCATCGCCCTATGCTATACCGGCTGCGCGCCACGATAACAGCGCTGGCTGTTGGGGGTTGCTCTGGCCCCTTGTCGACCCTCGACACGGCAGGACCCGCGGCCGCCTCTGTCGCGACCCTCTGGTGGGCGATGCTGGCCGGCTCCGCGGTGCTGACGCTGCTGGTGATGGCGCTGCTCGCCATGGCCTTCATCCGTCGTCCTCGGAGGGCGCCCGGAACCTCGTTGTGGATCGGCTGGCTGGGTGTCGCCATGCCGACCACCATCCTGATGGTCCTGCTGGGCTTTGCGCTCGGCATCGGTGAACGCACGATCGCGCGGCCGGTGCCGGAAGCCATCACGGTTGAGGCCACTGCCCATCAATGGTTCTGGAATTTCCGTCAGCCGGGTGCGACAGGCGCGATCGAGACGCAGAACGTGCTGCATATCCCCGCGGGTCGGCCTGTCGATGTGCGCATCTCCGCCGCCGATGTGATCCACAGCTTCTGGGTGCCCAGATTGGCCGGGAAGATGGACGCCATCCCCGGGCATGTGAACGTTCTGCGGATCGAGGCCAGCCGCCCTGGCGAGTTTGAAGGCCTGTGCGCGGAGTTCTGCGGCCTGGAGCACACCACGCACAGCTTTCGCGTGATGGCGTATGACGAGGCCGGCTGGGCCGCGTTTCAGCTCGGAGAAAGGCCATGAACGCGCTCAAACGCCATCGCGTGCTGACCGCAATCTGGGGTTCGCCACGGGGCTGGCGCGGAACAGCCATCTCGGTCAATCACTCCGATATCGGCCGCAGGTTCATCATCGCCGCCTTTGCTTTCTTCGCCATTGGCGGGGTTCTGGCGATGCTTATCCGGGCGCAACTCGCAACTCCCGGCAGCGCCTTCGTGGGGCCCGAGATCTACAACCAGCTCTTCACGATGCATGGCAGCATCATGATGTTTCTGTTCGCCATTCCGATGTTCGAGGGACTGGCGCTTTATCTGCTGCCGAAGATGCTGGGCAGCCGCGACATGGCCTTTCCGCGCCTCTCAGCCTATGGCTGGTGGTGCTACCTGTTCGGCGGCACGATCCTGATCGCGTCGCTGGCGTTTGGCGTTGCGCCGGATAGCGGCTGGTTCATGTACACGCCGCTGTCATCCAAGATCTACACGCCCGGCATCAATGCCGATGTCTGGTTGCTCGGCATCACCTTTGTGGAGATCTCGGCAGTTGCCGCGGCCATTGAGATCACGGTTTCTATCCTGAAGGTGCGGGCACCGGGCATGCGGTTGGACCGGATGCCGCTCTTCGCTTGGTATCTGCTGATCACTGCGCTGATGATGATCGCCGCCTTTCCGCCGCTGATCCTGGGTTCGATCCTGCTGGAGGTGGAACGGGCCTTTGGTTGGCCGTTCTTCGATCCCGATCGTGGCGGCAGCCCGCTGCTGTGGCAGCACCTGTTCTGGCTATTCGGCCACCCGGAAGTCTACATCATCTTCCTGCCCGCCGCCGGTGTGGTGTCCACCGTGCTGCCGGTGATGGCCCGGACCCGCATCCTGGGCTACGGGTGGATTGTGGCCGCGTTGCTGGCCCTGGCCTTTCTGAGCTTTGGACTGTGGGTGCACCACATGTTCACCACCGGCATCCCGCACATGGCTCTGGGCTTCTTCTCCGCCGCCTCGGCGCTGGTGGCGGTGCCGACGGCGCTGCAGATCTTCGCCTGGCTTGGCACGCTGTGGAACGGCAGGCCGGAGCTGAAGCTGCCCATGCTCTACCTGCTGGGCTTCTTCCTGATCTTCGTCCTCGGCGGACTGACCGGGGTGATGCTGGCCATGGTGCCCTTCGATTGGCAGGCGCACGACACCCATTTTGTCGTCGCACATCTGCACTATGTGCTGGTCGGTGGCTTTATCTTCCCGATGCTGGCAGGGGCTTACTACTGGCTGCCGCACTTCACCGGCCGTGCCCGGGTGCCGAAGCTCGGCGAAGCGGCGTTCTGGCTGATCTTCGTCGGCTTCAACGTCACCTTCTTCCTGATGCACCTGACCGGGCTGCTGGGAATGCCACGCCGGATCTACACCTATCCCGACGGAATGGGCTGGACGTGGCTGAACCTGCTGTCTTCCGTAGGGAGCTTCGTCATGGCCTTCGGCTTCGCGCTGTTCGCCATCGACGTTGCGTTGCAGATCTTTCTGTCGCGCCGCAGTCGCCGCAATCCCTGGGGAAGCAGTACGCTGGAATGGGCCATGCCGATTCCTGCCTCCGCCTACAATTTCGCCAGTCAGCCGCATGTCGAGGATCGCGATCCGCTGGTCACAGACCCCGAGCTCGGGCTGCGGCTCGCGCGGGGCGAAGGTTATCTGGCGGAGGCGCGTCATGGGCGGCGCGAAACCATGGCCGTCGATATCACTACCGGCACGGTGGACCATGTTGTTGTGCTGCCCGGCAATACGGGGCTGCCGATCATGACCGCCGCGGTGACGGGAAGCTTCTTTCTGTGCCTGTTGTTCGGCTTTTACTGGCTGGCACTGGTTCCCCTGGCGGGTGTTATCGCACTGGGCTGGCGCTGGGCCTGGGTTCTGGGCTGGCGGGAAGATCTTGGCCAGGTGTCAATCCGTCCCGGCGAAACGGCGCTGACCCATCGCGAAACAACCGGTGCGCCGGGATGGTGGGGAAGCGTGTTCCTACTGATCTCCGATGCAACGCTGCTAGGTTCATTGCTGTTCGGCTACGCCTTTCTCTGGGTCGTGGCACCCAACTGGCCGCCGCCCGAGCTGATTGGCGGTGGAGTTCTCCTAGGGCTGTTAGCCGCGCTGGCAGCGATAGCCGGCACCCTCCTGACGCGCCACGCTGCATCGGCCAGCAGGAAAGGATCGACCGCTTCCGCATCACGCTCAGCCAGCATCGCTGCGGGCTTGCAGGCGGTGGTAATTGGCGTGCTGGTGGCTCTGGGCATCATGGAACTGCCATCACCAAGCGGTCACGCCTATGCCGCGATCTGCTGGGCGCTTCTGGTCTACGCCGCAGTCCATGCTCTTATTGCGCTGCTATGCGCCGCCTTTATCCGCGCCCGCATTGCTTCCGGACATGTTTCTGGCACCCGTACGCTGGAGGTTTCGGTGGCGCAGCTCTTTGGCGATTATGCCGGTGTCGCCACGCTGATCGTGCTGTTGTGCGTGCTGGTGCCGGTGGTGATGTCATGATGTTTCTGGCACGGATCAGCGCCGGGCTGCTGCTTTGGGCCTTTGGCTTCTCGCTGCTCTATGCGCTGCACGGGTTTGGCTGCGAGAGCGGGTGGCATGAGATCCGGATCGCCGGAAGCACGCTGTTTCGCTGGGTGATGGTTTCGACCTGGATCCTGCTTAGCGCGGCGGGCGCGATCCTTATCTGGTGGACAAGAACCGCGTCCGTCGGATTTGAGAAACGGCTGAGCCTGGCATCCAGTGTGGTCGGCTGCGCAGCGACAGTGATCACCGGCGTGCCGGTGACCATTGCCTCCGCCTGCGTGTGAAGCCGGCTCAGGCCGCGCGGGCCTTGGGTGCCTGGTCCAGGGTCCGCAGCGCCGGGATCAGACTGCGGCCGAACTCCACCGCATCCTCCAGCGGGTCGAAGCCGCGGATCAGGAAGGTATCGACACCCAAAGTCCGGTATTCCAGCAGAGATTCCGCTACCTGCTCCGCCGTGCCGACCAGCGCGGTGGTGTTGGCACCGGCGCCGACTGCTGCAGCCACCTCGGTCCAGAGCCGCTTGTCGCGCACAGCGCCACCCTTGGCCGCATCCAGCAGTCGCTGCGAGCCGACGCTCTGCGGCTTGGAGCTGGTGCCCGGGGCGGCGCCAATGCCTTCGCCGCGCAATTCACGGATGCGCGCCAGGATGCTCCGTGCCCGGTCCCAGGCTGCCGCTTCCGTTTCCGCCAGCACGGGGCGGAAGGACAGGCTGAAGCGGATGCTGTCCGGATCGCGCCCGGCTGCCTCGGCGGCGGCACGCACCTTGCCGATGGTTTCACGCGCCTGATCCAGCGTCTCGCCCCAGAAGGCGTAGATGTCGGCATGCTTGCCGGCAAAGGCGATGGCGTCGTCTGAGGAGCCGCCGAAGAACACCGGCAGATGCGGCTTCTGCACCGGATGGATATCGGTGCGGGCATTGGTCATGCGATAGTATCGGCCTTCATGGTCGAAGGGGCCGGTGCTGGTCCAGACCTGCTTCAACAGCCCGACATACTCGTCCGTCCGCGCATAGCGCTCGGTATGGGACAGGTAGTCGCCATCGCGCTGCTGGTCGGCATCGCTGCCGCCGCTGATGATGTGGATGCCGGCGCGGCCGCCGCTCAGATGGTCGAAGGTGGCGAATTGCCGCGCCGCCAGGGTGGGCGCGATGAAGCCCGGCCGGTGCGCCACCATCAGCCCGATGCGCTGTGTCGAGGCCGCCGCGTGCTGCGCCACCAGCAGCGAGTCTGGCGAGGAGCCGCTCCACGCCACCAGGATGCGGTCGAAGCCGGCCTGCTCATGCGCCTGCGCGAAGCGGGCGATGTAGCCGGGATCGAAGACCGGGCCACTGGGCGGATGGATCTCGGACATCGGCCGGTGCGCGATCATGCCGATGACCTGCAGGGGATGCGCCATGTCGTGTTCCTCCGTTTCTGGCGGCTTCAGGCGGTGATGCGCAGGCGTTGCAGTGTGACGCCGCTGGCGGCGTACTCACGGGCCAAGCGCTGGCGCAGCTGACCCGGCTCGACCGGCTCCGGCTTCAGACCAAGGCGGCGCAGCGCCAGAGCGATCTCGGGGTCGGCGAGCGCATCGTTGTAAGCGGCGTTCAGCCGGGCAATGACGGATTGCGGCACGCCGGCGGGGGCGAACAGGCTGTACCAGCCGCTAGAGGGCCATTCCTGCCCGATGCCCAGTTCGGTGACGTTGGGCACATCGGGGAAATCCTCCCAGCGTCCGGTGCCGACCACGGCCAGGGGACGGATCTTGCCCCCCTGCACATGCGGCGCCACCACCGGGTCGATCAGGATCTGGCAATCGCCGGCGAGCACACTGTTGACCGCCGCGGCGCTGCCCGGGAAGGGGATGTGGACCGCCTCGAAGCCGGCCGCTTCGGCCAGCAGCGCACCCCGCAGATGCCCGGTCGAGCCGATGCCGGACGAAGCATAGTTCAGCTCACCCTGATGCTGCTTCGCATAGGCGATCAGTTCCGGCAGGGTCTTCACGGGCAGGGCAGCGCTGATGCCAACCAGTGAATAAGCCTCACCCGCCATGGCAACCGGCGCCAGGCTGCGCAGCGGGTCGTAGCCCACATCGCTGAGATAGGGCGAGATCAGCAGGTTGCCGCCCGAGGCGGTCAGCAACGTGTAACCGTCGGCCCTGGAATCCGCGACATGGCGAGTGCCGACGGCGCCGCCCGCCCCTGCACGGTTATCCACCACCACCGTCTGGCCGAGCCGTGCCGACAGCGCGCGCGCCATCACCCGGGTGACGTTGTCGCTGGTGGCGCCGGGCGGGTAGGGGCAGACCAGCCGGATGGGTTGGTTCGGATAGGCTTCGCCACCCGTTTGGGAACTCCCCTGTGCGTGAGCCATGCTGGAGAGGATGAAAGGCGTGGCCAGGCCGGCGCCCAGAAGCGTGCGTCTTGTGGTCATCGGGAGGCCTCCTGGGGCAGGGCATCGGTCGGTTCGGAAAGGGTGGAAAGGCCGAGCCACTGCACGGCCAGCAGGGCCGCGCCGATGGCCAGCCCAGTGCGAAAGGCGAGCCGCTTCATGCCGCGCCTTCCAGCCAGTCTCGGCCGGCGGCCTGATGGGCGAAATCGACCGTGGGAACATGCGCCCGGCCGCATTGGACGTCGCGCCAATGACGTTCCAGCGGATTGCGGCGCGACAAAGCATGGTTGCCGGCCAGCGAAACCGCGATCTCCACTGCCTGGGCAGCATTCTCGATCATCGTGGTCTTGAGCAGCCCGCTTTCGGATGCGGGGGGTGGAGTGCCGGCATCCACCTCGGCGGCCAGACCGCGCAGCAGTCTCACATTGCCGTTCAGCAGGGCCTCAATACCGCCGGCTTTCTCCTGCATGCGCGGCAGGGTGGCCAGCGGCTTGCCGAGGCCGCTTGGTACGCGCTCCCGCAGAAACGTGGCGATCCAGGCAGCGGCGGCCCGGGCAATGCCGGTATAGATGGCGCCCAGCCCAGCGGCGTTCCACGCCAGCCCCACGGCATCCGGACTGCGCCAGGCGGCGGGCGGGCGAAGCGCGGCGAGGTGGGCATCCTCCAGCCGCACATCCTCGAACACCACGTCATGGCTGGCTGTGGCCCGCATGCCGAGATGGTCCCAACTCTCCTCAACCGTGATGCCTGACGCACGGGCCGGCACCAGCACCGGGCCGACCCGGGGCTCATCGGCATCGTCCCGTGCCCAGACCAGCATCCAGCCCAGACCCGGCGCACCCGTGGAATAGATTTTGCGCCCCGAGAGCCGCCAGGAGCCGTCCGCCTGACGTCGGGCGGTTGTTTGAGGCAGCCCGCCGCGCGAGGGCGATCCCATCTCCGGTTCCACCCGCAACGCGTTGATCAGCGCGCCATGGCGCACCGCATCCGCTCCCACCCGTGTCCGTAGTGCCTCGGGAAAGGCAGTGTCACGCGCCAGCGCCGCCTGATGCGTCAGGTTCATGGCGAAGACCAGACCAGTGGAGGCACAGCCGCGTGAAACGGCCTCGATCGCCTCGATGGCGGCTGTCAGTCCTTCCCCTTGCCCACCCTGGGCACGGGGCACGGTTAGGCCGATCAGCCCGGCCGCCTGCAGCGCGGCAAAGTTCACATGGGGAAAGCGCGCGGTGCGGTCATGCTCCGCGGCTCGCGTGGCGAAGGCGGTGCTCAGCGCCTCAAGATCCGTGGCCTGATCCTGGTGCAGGGCAAGGGACATGCGGCGTGTTTCCCTTCGGCTTAGGACGCCTGTCACGACGGACAGCGGATGGCAGAGCATGGCGGCCACCATCAGCCACCAATTTCACCAAACTATATCGCTTTAAGGAAAAAACACTACAGAAAAGGTTTAATATGCAGATCAGCTTGGCTGGGCCATTCCGTGCCATGACCAAGAGAACAGAAAGGCCTGCCCTCCATCGGAACGCAGGCTTTTCAGAAAAGCACCATACAATATCGTTATAAGGTTTTTTGGCGCCAACTCGCGCCCGTCATCTCAGTCGCGCTGCTGCTTGTCCGTGAGCATCCTGCGCAGCTTCAGCACTGCTTCATGGAGCGCTTGCGTTTCTTCCGCCTTGCCGCCGCAATTCTGCTCATACCAGCCGGGCATGCTGGCAGCCTTGTCACGCAGGGCACGGCCCTCATCGGTCAGGTGGATGCGGACCTGCCGCTCATCCGCCGCATCGCGGGCGCGACGGATCAGCCCCGCAGCCTGCAGCCGCTTCAGCAAGGGGGTCAGGGTGCTGCTTTCCAGGAACAAACGCTCGCCAATGGCACCCACCGTTTGCCCATCTTCCGCCCAGAGCACGACCATCACCAGATACTGGGGATAGGTCAGCCCCAGCTTTTCCAGCAGCGGCTTGTTGGCGCGCTGGATGGCATGCGCCGTCGAGTGGATGGCGAAGCAGAGGAAATTATCGAGCGACAGATCGTCACGGGCGCTCATGAGTGGGCCTCCTGAAGGTGCTTTGCGATGAACCCTATTTAAATCGCACGCGATCAGATCGTCCAGAACATAACGCAGGGCAGCCATGCACAATAAATAGTCGCACACGATGTAATCGCGGCATATCTACTCGCCAACGACGACGCCCACCACACCGGTGCGGCGCCTAGCTCAAAGGATCACGACCATGAACGCTTCCCGTACCTTCCTCGCCGCCGCCGCCCTGCTGGGCCTTGCCGCCGGTTCCGCCATCGCCCAGCCCCTGGCCGTCACGGACCGGGGCGAGAACTTCACCGTCACCTACGATGAAAGCTACAGCGGCAACATCGTTGGCGGCGGCCAGGTGGAAACCCGCGGCAACGGCAACAACCTCCGCATCATCCACGAGGATGCCCGGTATGCCCGCCATTCGGCCGGTGTGCCGGTCTTCGAGGGGGGTTCCGAGGGGAACGTTGTCTACCTGCCAGCCGCGCCGAGCGCGACCACCCTGGCGGCCCGCTGAACGGCGGCCCCTCCGGGCCACTGCGCCGCATGAAAAAGGCCGGGTGCCCTGCGCGGGGCCACCCGGCCTTTTCACGTTTCTGGCCGAAGCCTCAGCTTTCGCCGACCACCTGCACACTGTCCTCTCCGTCGGCATAGGTGAACACCACCTCGCCTACCGCGATCGACAGCAGGCGCTGGTCGGTGCCATTGTCCTCGTCGGCCGGCCGGCCGGCGATAAAGCTCTCGATCCGCACCGTCTGGAAGGCACCGAGCGGCGCCCCATCCTTGGGCTGCTCGATCAGGACGTTGAAGACGTGAGGGGGACCGGCCGCCTCGATACGCGCCTCAACCTCGGCCGTGTCGAGGAAAACGCGCAGCATCGGCCGCTCGGTCTTGAAAAGGTGCCGCAACGCGATGCACAGACCGCGCAGCGCACGGGTCGGCGCCGGGTTCAGCACCATGCCGCTTTGCCCCATCCAGCGGAAGCTGCCGCGCGGATCGGTCTCCACATCGTACCAGCCGAAGGAAAAGTTCTCGGCACGCGGCGTCACCTGCAGGGTGCGGGCCAGGCGCGGCGCGCCCTGGGCCGGCTTGCCCTTGCGGGTGGCCGCGGCAATCATCTCGCGGAAGCTGTCGATCTTCTGCCGCATCGCCGGGTCAGGCTCCAGCGCCGCGCCGCCCGCCCCGGCAATGGCATCGCTCGCCACCTGATCGAACAACAGGCAGGAGGCATAGTCGATGAAGGCGTCGATCCGCTCCTGCTGCGCGTCCATGCGGCGGCGGAAGTCGCTGTTGAGCGCGGCGATCTGCAAGGTCGTCATCTGCTGCATCTGGGCCAGCCGGCCTTCCAGCTCCAGCAGCTTGCGCGTGGCGTCGTCGCCATCGGCGCGGGCATACTGGAAGCTGGCCAGCGGCGCTTCGTCGCCGACAATGTGCAGATCGACGTTGAACCCGTTCTCACCCAGATCAGTTGGGTAGAGCTGCACCACGAAGCCGAAGGAGCAGCCGCCATCATCCAGCAGGCGCGGCCTGTCCATGGTCACCTGCCGCGTCGCCAGCCGGTTGATGCGGGCGAACAGTACCGGCGTGTTCAGGCCGTTGACCCGGTTCACCGCGAAGCCGCGCAGCAGGCCCTGGCTGAATTGCAGCCGCTCCACCACCACCGTGCCCGGGCCGACCAGCCGCACCGCATCATCGGCGCTGCGCACCGGAATCTCGGTGCCGTCGGCGATACAGCCTTTCTCGCTGCTCAGCCGGATGGTGGCCGGCAGATCGACCAGCGGCAGGTAGCGTACCGGAAGGCCGATCGTTTCGCCGGCGCGGAACTGGCCAACGATGTGGCGCCGACCGATCTCGATGCCAAGCACATAGGCGGTAATGGTGTCGTCCACCGTGCAATCGGCGCCACAGCGTAAGGTGATCTGCTGAAAGACGCTGCCTTCCGGTTGGAACAGGAGGCTGGTCTGGGGGCGCTCGGTCATGAAAGTCATCTTAACGGCTGCTCCGCAGACAGGACAACTTAGGGTTAGGCTGCATCACGGAAATCACCACCGCAAGCTTTAACAAGCTGATCATACTCGCCGCCAACATGGGCCAGATAGTCCAAGTAAAGGCCCATCGAGGCATCAAGCAGTTCCTGCCGCAGCGCCACTGACCGCTGGTAGTCGCGCATCACCGCGACCATGCCGGCCATGTCGGTCAGCCGGTGTGCCGGATGCCGGGCCGGCAGGCCGACAAACGCATCCTCGGTACCGATGGTGGCGCGGCCATAGGCCAGTGCTTCCACCGTCTTGATCTTGAGCCCGGTGCCACCCAGCATCGGGTTCAGCACGCAGCGGACTTTCTGGTAGAACTGGTCCACCGTCGGCAACACGCCTAGCCGCATGGGGCGGGACGCATAATCCGGGTTCCGCCGCAGGATGGTGCCGGCGATTGCCCAATCCATCCGGCCTTCGGCATGCTGCCCTTCCAGCGCCAATGCCGTATCCAGCGCCCCGATCGAGCGGACATTCCACGGATTGCCGCTGCCCAGATAGCCGAACATCAGCGGCGGCTCGGCCGGCAGATCATCGGTCAGGAAGCGGGGCGCCATGGGGTAGCCGACCGTCAGCACCGTGCCGCCGAAGCGGCGCCGGATGATGGCCGATTCCGCATCCTGGATGCCGATGACGATGTCGGCACGGGCGAAGCCGCGATCCTCCTCGGTGGCGGAAGTGAAGAACCAGCGCGGTTCCAACCCGGTGCGCTGCGAGATCAGGTGCCGGTCGCCGAACAAGTCATGCGTGTCGAGAATGCGAACGGCGCCCTCGATCCCTTCCAGGATGCGTGACATCCAGACGTAGTTGACCACCACTGCATCGTAGCGGCCGGCCACAAAGACCTTGCGCACAGCTTCGACCAACTCGGCCGGGCACCAGTCATCGAGCCCCCAGCAGGTCGCGAAACGCTGCTTGGCCAACGCCTGGGACGGCATGAAGTGGAAGCGGTTCCAAAAGGCCGACATGGTTGCCCGCTGCCCCTCCGAGAGACCTTCCATGCCGTAGTAGAAGAAGTCGGCAACCGCGCCGCGTTGCTTCAGCTGATGGCCCAGGGCCTGGATGCGGGCGGAGTTGCCCTGATCGGCCGGATGCGACGGGATCGGCGACACAACCAGGATGCGCGGGCCGGCCATCAGGAGAACACCTCGATCTTGTGCACGCAGAAGCCGAGACGGCGCTCGCCGTTCTTTTCCTGGATCACCCGCCGGGCCGCGAGGCCCAGCACCATGTCGGCCGGCGGTCCGCGCGGCAGATCCACCAGGATGCCGCCACTGGTATCCGACCACCGCTCAACCCGGTGCGGCACCCGTGCGCCATTGACCGTGGCGGCCAGGTCATCCAGCAGCGCACTGTCCGGCACGCCGATCACCGCGATCTTCAGCCAGCGCGCCAATGGCGGCAGGCTCCCCAGCGCCATGCGAAAATGCCGTTCGGGGCCGCTCCAGAGCCAAGTGTAGCTGCCATCCGCCTCGCTTCGGTAATCGCCGTCATGCGCCAGGGCCGCAGCAGGGATCTCGGCCAGCAGCGGCATGTCGGCTGATGCGCGGGGCGGATCGGCGGCCAGTTGCACTTGGTCCGGCCCGGCCATGACCATGCCCAGGCGCTGCCCCGCCTCGGCCAGGGCACTGGCCATGTCCTGCACCCCGCCATCAGGCAGCATGAGAGCGAAATGGCCTGTCCATCCGCCGATGCCGATGCTCAGCATCAGGGTGGCGTAGCCCTCGCGGCGCAAAGGCTCGGGGTCGAAGCGACCGCAGCCGAGAAAGGCGGGGCGGGGCGCCAGCAGCAGCAGGTCGCGCAGCAGAACAGGCGCAAGCGGGGTCTCGGCATGAACAACGCGCAGCGCTCCGGGCTTGTCCCAGCCGCTTTCCGCGGATGCCTCCCACGGCACCGTGCCGAGGCTGAACGCGTAGCGCCCACCTGCGGGGCGGAAACGTTCCAGGAAGCGCCGCTCC
Source organism: Teichococcus globiformis (assembly GCF_042646265.1). Lineage (NCBI taxonomy): Bacteria > Pseudomonadati > Pseudomonadota > Alphaproteobacteria > Acetobacterales > Roseomonadaceae > Roseomonas > Teichococcus globiformis. The sequence continues at coordinate 1,475 of NZ_JBHRTN010000011.1, read as the reverse complement.
CCATCCGGCAGTGCATCCGGATCGGCGATGCCGAGCAGCGCGCCCGGCACGGCGCCGGCCAAGGCTGCACGTGGAAAAGTCAGGTCGAGCACGGCCATGGTGGGACAGGCCTGCGCCAGCCATCGTCCGAGCAGGCGAATCGCGTGCACCCGCAGCTGCGTGTCGGAGAAGGTCGCGGCCGGGATCGGAACGTCGCTCATGCCCGGGCTCCGCTCAGATCCAATTGCAGCAAGATGCCACATTGCCGGGCGATATCCGGCGGCAACAGCGTGTCGCCGCCGCTTCCCGAAAGCACCCGCATATCGACCAGCCTTGCATGTTCGGGCAGCAAGCCACGTAGCAGAGGGGCCTGCCGCTGGCTGGCATGGGCTATGTCCTGCAGGCTGCCGAAGCGTAGCAGGATCTGGCAGGAGCCATCCTGCCCATGCAGCAGCCGGCTGATCGCCTGTCGGTTCAGCCCGGCAGTGCCATCCACCGTCAGGCAGGGCAGGGTGGCGGGCGGCTTCGGCCGCGGCAACAGACCCGGACGCGACATCGCTGCCTCGGCGGTCGCTTCGATGGCGTCGCGATACTGACGGCCCACCACCTCCAGCGATAGCGGCCCATGGGCAAACCGACGGGCATTCTCGCCGATGCCGCGCAGCAACTCTGGATCGCTGCGCAGCGCGGTTAGCGCTGCCACCAAAGCGGGCACCGGGTTGAGCACCGGCAGATGCACCACCGCGTCACGCGGCAATTCGCGGTAGGAGGCGGTATCGGTGACCAGGCAGCAGCGCCCGGCCGAGAAGGCGCGTGCCAACGAGCCCGAGCTTTCGCCCACCGAAGGGAAGCGCAGATTGACCAGCACATCGCAGGCCGAGATCTGCGCGTTCAGCGTGTCCTCGTCGATATAGCCGGTGAAGCGCGCCCGCTCGCGCAGCAGCGGGTATTGCCGCAGTTCGGCCGATAGGGCGTATTCGGAAGGGCGCTCCTCTCCGGCATGGACCCAGATCAGCTCAGTGCCGGTGGCCAGGATCTCCTCCAGCGCCTGCATCAGCCAGTCGAAGCGCTTGGCCTGGGTGGCGAAGCCGGAGGTGGTGACGATGAAGGCATCCTGCGGCAGACCCAGCTTCTGCCGTGCTTCCTGCTGCCCTGCCATGTTGAGGGGCGGTGCAAAATGCGGAATCACAGAAACATGGCGGGTCGCCGCCTCGCCATAGATGGCGGAAAGCTTGGCCTTGGCGAAATGCGAATGCACCACGACGCCGCTGGAGCCTGCCAGCAATTCCCGTTGCATGTCGAACAGGGCGTAGTTGGCGCCGGTCTTGATGCCGAGCTGCTTCCAGTGGCGGCCATAGGTGGGAGCGAGGCGTGGCGTGGCGCGCTCCATCTCGGCCAGCATGGCATCAATGCCGGGCCGCTCCAGCTCGTAAAGATAGAACAGTCCGATGTCGTGGATGGTGGTCAGGCCGGGGAATTGCCGCAGGGCGCGCAGC
>NZ_JBHRTN010000010.1:144713-415422 GCF_042646265.1 Teichococcus globiformis | reverse complement strand
ACCACGTCAGCCGAAACACCAACCCAGCCAAATCCGCCCCAATCAAAAGGCAAATCTAACCAAACCAATACTTCCAGAAAAACCCGATGCAATTGTCAATCAGCATTAAGAGCTTCACTAAGGCCATGCCTAAGTTTATGCTCTGATCCTTCTCGATGCTGCCGTTCAGGCCGGCTGGCATCTCGTCGGGAGGCGGCTTTTACGGCCGCCTCCACAGCTTGTCAAACGGATTTCATGATTTTTCTAGGCTGACGCGCAACCCTTCCTTGTCCGTCGACACCCGAACTTGGTCGCCGTCGGAAACGGTGCCCGCCAGAAGCATCTCGGCCAGCTTATCCTGAAGATTGCGCTGGATGACCCGCCGGAGGGGGCGCGCACCATATACCGGGTCGTAACCGGCCTCAGCCAGCCAACTCAGAGCGCCGTCGTCAAAGGTCAAGCTGACCTTCCGTTCCTCCAACAAGCGTTCAAGCCTGGAAATCTGTATCTTTACGATGCTGTCCATGTCCTTGCGCGCAAGGCGGCGGAACAGAACAATCTCGTCAAGGCGGTTCAGGAACTCTGGCCGGAAGCGCCCTCGTACCACGTTCATCACCTGGCCGCGCACCAGATCCACGTCATCGCCCTCGCTTTGAGCTGCGAGGATTTCCGAGCCGAGATTGCTGGTCAGGATAATCAGAGTATTCCGAAAATCCACTGTGCGGCCTTGGCCGTCGGTAAGTCGGCCATCGTCGAGGACCTGCAGAAGAATGTTGAAAACATCCTCGTGCGCCTTCTCCACTTCGTCGAACAGGATCACCTGATATGGACGACGGCGGACCGCCTCGGTAAGGGCCCCGCCCTCTTCATATCCAACGTAGCCGGGAGGCGCGCCAATCAACCGTGCAACAGCGTGCTTCTCCATGTACTCGGACATGTCGATACGAAGCAGTGCTTTCTCATCATCGAAAAGAAACGCCGCCAGCGCCTTGGTCAACTCCGTCTTTCCGACGCCCGTCGGCCCCAGGAACATGAAGGAGCCTATCGGACGCTGGGGGTCCTGCAACCCCGCGCGGGCACGTCGAACTGCCTTCGATACCACCTCGAGCGCCTCTTCTTGTCCGACCACTCGGCCTCGCAGCGTCTGCTCCATATGCAGCAGCTTCACGCGCTCGCCTTCGAGCATCTTGTCGACCGGAATGCCTGTCCAGCGGCTTACAACGGCGGCAATCCCTTCTTCGGTAACGGCCTCGTTCACAAGGCGCCCGCCTTCTCCGTTGCTGACCAAGGCGCGCTCAAGATTCGGGATGACGCCATAAAGCAGCTCCGACGCCCGGCCTAGATCGCCCTTCCGCTGAGCGACCTCCACCTCTGTCCGAGCCCGATCAAGCTCCTCCTTGGCCTTCTGCGCCGCTGAAAGCTTCCCCTTCTCTTCCTGCCAAGCTGTTGCCAACGCATCGGACCGCTCCTCAAGATCTGAGATTTCGCGCTCGAGCCGAACCAGTCGATCGCGGCTCCCCGCGTCTTCCTCCTTCTTCAAGGCTTCGCGTTCGATCTTCAGCATCAGCAGCCGGCGATCAATCTCATCAAGCTCCTCAGGTTTGCTGTCCACCTGCATCCGCAAACGGCTAGCCGCTTCGTCCACCAGGTCGATCGCCTTGTCGGGCAGGAAGCGGTCGGTGATGTAGCGGTTCGAAAGCGTGGCCGCCGCTACCAGCGCCCCATCCGAAATCCTGACACCATGATGAAGCTCGTACTTCTCCTTGATCCCTCGCAGGATCGAGATGGTATCTCCGACACTAGGTTCGCCCACGAAGACAGGCTGGAACCGACGCGCCAGCGCTGCGTCCTTCTCCACATGCTTGCGGTATTCGTCGAGCGTTGTCGCTCCAACGCAATGCAGCTCGCCACGGGCCAAAGCCGGCTTCAGCAGGTTGGAGGCGTCCATTGCGCCATCCGCCTTGCCCGCCCCTACCAGAGTATGCATCTCGTCAATGAACAGGATGATTTCGCCGGCGGCTTGCTCGACCTCGGTCAGAACACCTTTCAGGCGTTCCTCGAACTCACCGCGGTATTTTGCGCCAGCCACCATTGAGCCCAGGTCCAGAGCCAGTACCCTCTTGTTCCGAAGAGCTTCAGGCACGTCTCCATTCACGATGCGCAGGCTGAGGCCCTCCGCGATGGCAGTCTTGCCGACACCCGGTTCGCCGATCAGCACTGGATTGTTCTTTGTGCGCCGGGCCAGCACCTGAATAGCCCGCCGAATCTCCTCGTCCCGCCCAATGACCGGGTCGAGCTTACCATCCCGGGCCGCGGCTGTTAGATCGCGCGCATACTTCTTGAGCGCGTCGAAGCTCTGCTCCGCAGTGGCATTATCCACCTTCCTGCCTTTGCGGATGGCGGCCACACTGGCCTCCAGCTTCTGCGCCGTTGCACCCGCCGCGACGAGTGCCTTGCCGGCTGGCGTGTCGCTGCTGGCCAATGCAATCAGGAGCCGATCCTGAGCCACATAGGCGTCGCCGGCCTTGGCAGCTTGCTGTTGCGCGGCATCCAGCACCCGAACGATGTCGGGGACAAACTGCGGCTGTCCGGCACCCCCGCCCTGAACGTGCGGAAGACGCGCCAGTTCAGCCTCCACTGCGGCCGCCGCAGTTACAGGATCACCACCAGCCGTACGTATCAGCCCCGCTGCCGCACCTTGCTCATCGTCAAGCAAGGCCTTCAGCAGGTGCTCAGCCGTGATCCTTTGATGATACTCGCGTATTGCGATGGTCTGCGCCGCCTGAAGAAAGCCGCGCGCCCGGTCGGTAAACTTCTCAATATCCATTTGGTCCCTCCAATGAGGCAACCGGTGCTGGCACCCCATTTGGCAATGCCCGCCTCCGTTACTGGCGAGAATGTGGTAGGATCAGTAACGTGGCTTCAAGAGGGATTGGCAAAAAAGCAGGAGCGCAACCAATGCAGGTGGAACATCTCTATCGCTACCCGGTCAAAGGCTTGTCCGCTGAGGCTCTTGATCAGGCCCGGCTACTACCCGGCCGCTGCATTGAGCATGATCGCAGGTTCGCCCTTGTTCAGGGAGATGCACCTTTCGACGTTGAAGCTCCCCGTTTCCTCCCTAAGCAGAATTTTGCCTGCCTGATGGCCAATGAGGGGCTTGCCCTGATCACCTCCGCCTTCGATGCGCATGACGAGGTGTTGCTGTTGCGCTTTCCAGATCAAACCATCGTCCGGGAGAAAATTTCTTTGCCTGACGGTCGGGAAAGGATCGCTCATGCGCTGACAAAATACCTGGGATCCCAAGCCAGAGGTACGCCCTTCTTTACCGAAGCGCCCGGTCACGCCTTCACGGACCAGAAACGACCAGGTATTTCGCTGATCAACCTTGCAAGCCTGGAGGCCTTGGAGAAAGCATCGGGCCATCGGCTCGATCCCCTGCGCTTCCGGGCCAATGTCTATTTCACCGGCGCACCTGCCTGGGCCGAATTTGATTGGGTAGGCCAGGAGATCATGCTGGGGTCAGCACGCCTGTCCGTCTTCAAGCGAACAGTTCGGTGTCCCGCCACGCAGGTTAACCTACAGACCGGCGAGCGGGATGCCGACGTGCCTCAATTGCTGCGCCAGCACTTTGGACATGCGGATCTCGGGGTACATGCGGAGATCATTGAGGAAGGTGCCGTAGAATCAGGAGATGCCCTCGAGACGCTGACCCGGCAATAACCGGATCAGGCGTCCATTGGAGGGCGCAGCTTACTGCACCGTCTCGCGCTGCTCAGCACCTTCCGCCGAATCCGAATCGGCGGCAGTGTGCGCTTGTCCGTTCATTTCGGATGCCTCACCGCCCTCGCCATCCGCATCCATACCGCCCTGAGCCCTACGTGGCTGCTGCGCCTGCGCTGCCTGGGCCATGGCATTCAAGATGCGGAAGTAGTGCTCGGCGTGCTGAAAATAGCTTTCCGCCATGACGCGGTCGCCGCCACTTGTCGCATCCCGGCCAAGCTGCAGGTACTTCTCGAAGAGTTGCTGCGCCGTGCCGCGAAGCCGCATGTCCGGACCGTTGGAGTCGAACACATGGTTGCGGTTCATAGGCTGGTGGCCGCTCTGGCGGAACTGTCCGCCGCCGCCGCCACCGCCGCCGCCATGGCGATGATTGCCGCGGCCGCGCATGCGTTTCATGTTCATTGGTATTGCGTTCGCCGTCTCATGCTGACGCCGCTCAGCGTACAGGAGGCTGAAGCTTCCGGAACGGCTGATTGGCTGACTGATCATGTTGCATCGTCACGGAGCCGGTGGCACGGCTTCAGCCGTCTGCCCATCCGACCGGTCCAAACGGAATGACTCATTCCGTGGCCGCAGTCACACCCTAGCCTTGAGGGCTTCCGGCGCCAAACGGTTTTTTCAGGATCAGTGCGCGTTCATGGCCCCCTAAGTCTGCATGGCAGCCTTGAACATGCAGCCCCGCCCCTGTGGCGAGCGCTTCAACAGCGGAACGCTGTCCCTGCCCAAGCTCCAGAATGGCAAAGCCACCGCTTCGCAGGAGCCGCAGCAAGTGTTCCATGATCCGTCTGTAGGCATTCAGGCCATCTCTACCGCCGTCCAAGGCTGACCACGGCTCATGCTGCACAACTTCCGGCATCAATGCCGGAATCGAGGCCGTTTCAATGTAAGGAGGGTTGGAGATCACAAGGTCGAACAAGCCGGCCAGTGCATCGCCCCAGTTCCCGGAAAAGAAAGCTGACCGTGCCTCCAGGTCATGAGCCTTAGCGTTTCGCCTCGCACAGGCCGCTGCCCCCCTTGCCAGGTCAACGCCGACGCCGAAAGCGCCGGGATACTCGGACAGTACAGCCAGCAGAAGGCAACCCGTTCCGGTCCCGAGGTCCAGCACCCTTGGATGAGGACCGAGCTCAAGGACACATGCGGCTTCTATCAAGGCTTCCGAATCGGCTCGGGGAATCAGGGTTTCGCGACTGACCTCCAGATCCAGCGTCCAGAAACCCTGTCGCCCCTGGATAAAGGCCAAGGGCTCTCGGTGTTCACGCCGAGATACCAGGGTTTCAAGGTGTTGCTCCGCGTCCGGAGGCATTATCTCCTTGGAAGATCCGATCAGTTCGCCAGGTTCACGCCCCAGCACATGCGCCAGCAACCGTCGCGCCTCCAGCCGAGGTTGTTCGATGCCGGACGCCCCCAATCGCCTACTGACGTCAGAGAGAACCGCTGCGATATCGCTGGCGGAGCCAGCAGGGCGCCGTTCAGACACCCTCGGCAGCCAGCCGGGCGGCCTCATCATCTGCAATCAGGGCATTGATGATGTCATCAAGATCCCCCTGCATGATCCGGTCGATCTTGTGCAAAGTCAGGCCGATCCGATGATCGGTCACACGGCCCTGTGGGAAGTTGTAGGTCCTGATGCGTTCGGATCGGTCACCCGTACCCACCTGGGCACGCCGATCTGCGGAGCGGCTGGCGTCCACCTGGGACCGCTGCTGCTCATAGAGGCGGGCACGCAAAACCTTCATGGCCTTGGCACGGTTCTTATGCTGGCTACGCTCCTCCTGCATTGCCACCACGGTGCCAGTAGGAAGATGGGTGATCCGCACGGCACTATCCGTCTTGTTGACGTGCTGGCCTCCGGCACCACTGGCCCGATAGGTGTCAATACGAAGGTCGGATTCGCTAATCTGGATGTCGACCTCCTCAGCCTCCGGCAAAACCGCCACCGTAACCGTTGAGGTGTGGATACGCCCCTGTGTCTCGGTCGCAGGCACGCGCTGGACCCGATGCACGCCGACCTCGAACTTCAGCCGCGCGAAGACGCCCTGCCCTTCAACCTCGGCAACAGCGCCCTTGATCCCCCCGAGCTCAGACTGATCATAATTCAGCACACCGAACCGCCAGCCCTGTGCCGCAGCGTAACGCTGATAGGCCGTAAACAACTCGCCGGCGAAAAGTCCAGCCTCGTCGCCGCCGGCAGCAGGCCGCACCTCCAGGATGGCACTGCCGGCATCCGCGGCATCCTTGGGGAGCAAGGCCAGCTGTAGGTCGCGCTCGAGCCGTGGGATCGCCTCGCGAAGCGCATGATATTCCTCCTGCGCCAGGTCACGCATTTCCGGATCCGCCAGCATTGTCTCGGCGTCGTTACGGGCCTGCTCGGCGGCACGCAGCGCCTTCACCTTGCCTACCAGCGGGTCAAGTTCGGCTAGTTCCCGTGCAAGAGCGCCAATCTGTGGACCATTTGCGGATTCCAGCAGCGCCCGGACCTCGTCGGCGCGGTAAAGCAGACGATCAAGTTTCTCGGCCAGACTCATTCTTCGCCGGACCCGTCCTCTTCCGCAGCGATCTCCATCTCCTCGATCATTTGCTCCAACATGGCGTCTACAACACCGGCGGAAGCAAGCGCGGGCAGAAGTCCCGCTAGCGGGACGCGTTGCTGACTGCCGTCTGAGAGATTGCGCACCACCACAACCTCATCCGCGATTTCGCTTTCACCGAGGATAATGGCTGCTGGACTGCCAACGCGGTTCGCACGTTCCATCCGCTTCTTCAGGTTGCCTCGGTAGGCAATTTCGGCCGGAACACCGGACACACGAAGCATCTGCAAAACGTCCAGTGCCGCGCCTTCTTCGGCCGGACTGACAGGCACAATGGCAACCGGCTGTGTGGCGTCGGGCACTTCCTCCAGCAACTCGGCAAGTCGCTCCACGCCTGCTGCCCACCCGACTGAGGGCGTCGGCGGTCCACCCATCTCGCCGACCAGGCCTTCATAGCGCCCACCGCCAAGCACCGTGCCCTGGGCACCCAGCCGATCGGTGATGAACTCAAAGGCTGTATGGCTGTAATAATCCAGGCCCCGGACGATGCGGGGATTCTCTCGGTAGGGAACCCCAAAGCGCTCAAGATAAGTCTTTACCGAGCCGTAGAACTCAGCAGCCGCTGGGGTAAGATGCTGATGAATGGTCGGAGCGTCGGCGACGATCTTGCGATCGCCCTCATCCTTGCTGTCCAGGATCCGTAGCGGGTTGGCCCGAAGCCGCTTCTGACTTTCCTCAGAGAGCGCCGCCTCATGGCCAGAGAGATATTCAACCAAGGCATCGCGATAGGAGCGTCGGGATTCCTGGTCTCCCAGCGTGTTGATCTCCAGCACCACGCCGTCATCGACGCCCAGTTGCTGGATGATCTGCCAGCCCATCGCGATGACTTCAGCGTCCGCCAGCGGCTCCGCGGCGCCAAGGATTTCAGCCCCGATCTGATGGAACTGACGGAAGCGACCCTTCTGAGGCCTTTCATAGCGGAACATGGGGCCAGCGTAGAACACCTTACGCGGTAACCCGCCCTGGGTCAGACCGTTGGAAACCAGAGCGCGACAGACGCCTGCTGTGCCCTCCGGCCGCAAGGTCAGGCTGTCTCCGCCCCGGTCTTCGAAACTGTACATCTCCTTGGATACGACGTCGGACGTTTCGCCAAGGGACCGAGCGAAGACACGGGTATCCTCGAAGATTGGCGTGGCCCATTCCTCCAGACCGTAGAGGCTGGCCACATGCCTGGCCGTCTCAACGACATGGTGGTGACGACGGAACGTGTCGCCAATCAGGTCCTTGGTGCCCCGCGCAGGCTGCATTGCACTCAAAGACGTCACTCCGCCGCTTGCACGGCAGAGTTGGCAGGCGGCGTTGCCTTGGCAATCTCCTCCGCCTTCTTCTCTACCAGATCAATGATGTGCTCAACCATGTCCTCGCCCGAAACCGTGTGATCGGTGCGGCCGGCATGGTAGACCATGTGGCGTCCGGCGCCGCCGCCGGTGACGCCAAGATCCGTCATCAACGCCTCCCCGGGTCCATTCACCACACACCCAATGATGGACAGCGTGAGCGGCGTCTCAATATGCGCCAGTCGCTCCTCCAGCGTCGCCACCGTCTCGATGACGTTGAACCCTTGGCGTGCACAGGACGGGCAGGAAATGATCTTCACGCCGCGGTGCCGCAAGCCGAGTGACTTCAGCATGTCCCACCCGACATGCACCTCTTCCTCGGGCTCTGCCGACAAAGATACCCGGAGCGTGTCACCAACCCCTGACCAAAGCAGCATGCCCAAGCCGATGGAGGACTTCACCGTGCCGGTCCGCTTACCGCCGGCCTCCGTAATGCCGATATGAAGGGGATGGTCACAGGCCTCCGCCAGTTGCTGATAGGCTGCCACGGCCAGAAACACGTCGGACGCCTTCACGCTGATCTTGAACTCGTGAAAATCAAGTTCCTGCAGATGTGCGGCATGCCACAACGCGCTTTCCACCAGCGCTTCAGGGTTCGGCTCTCCATATTTTTCAAGGAGATGCCTCTCCAGCGAACCTGCGTTTACACCGATCCGGATGGAGCAACCGTAATCCCGCGCTGCCTTAACGACCTCCTTGACCCGCTCCTTGCTGCCGATGTTACCGGGGTTGATTCGGAGACAGGCCGCGCCCGCCGCGGCGGCCTCCAGAGCACGCCGATAATGGAAGTGGATATCGGCAACGACTGGCACATTTACCTCGTGGACGATTTCCTTGAGGGCGGCCGTTGAAGCTTCGTCTGGGCATGAGACACGCACAATATCAACCCCGGCCATCTCAGCGCGCCGGATCTGGGCAATCGTCGCTGCCGCGTCCTCGGTGGGCGTATTGGTCATCGTTTGGACGGAGATCGGTGCATCTCCACCCACAAGAACGTGGCCGACACGAATCTGTCGCGACTTCCGGCGCTCAATCTGTTGGTAAGGGCGATAAGACATTGGCGGTCAGGCCTCCCGCTTCGGCATGTGGCCGATATGGCAGCAGAGCCGACAGTGGCCAAGCACCTATCGCGCGGCTCCTGCCGCCGGCGCGGCGGCCGCGAAGCGCTCGGGATCCAGAACAATGTCGCGCCGCACCCCGGTTTGTTCAGCAAAGGCACGACTCGGCGTACCCCCAACCTCCACAACGAGTGCTTCGATTCTCCCGGTAGTCAGCAGCAATCCCGGGATCGCGGGGACGTCGTAACTTTCTCCTGCTCTCAGCAGGCGGCTCAGAACGATCTGATTATTCCTCGGATCACGGATCTGCACCCAGCATTCCTGGATGGCACGGAGGATCAAGGGGGATGGCACTCCGGGCCCACCACTCACCTCGGACACATTCCTGTTGATCGGTGGAGGCGGCGGGGCCACAGGAGCCAGTGGCTGAGGCTCTACGTTGGCCAGACGTTCCGTAGGCGGTGATGCTGCTGGAGCGCCCGCTGCCGGCAGTCCTGGCTCACGTTGCACAACCGATGCTTCTGGCCTGCCGCGATCCAAGGAGGAGGGTACTGAGGCTGGCACCTCCTGCCGCTGAAAAGTAGGTGGCGCCGGCAAGGGCGGCTGGCCGGCATTGCGGGCAGCCTCCTCCAGAACGGGTGGCAGGGACTCGATCGCGTCGACCCTGCGCTCCTCCGTGCCGCCCCACTGATGCCAGGCAGCATAGCCAGCGGCGGCAACAAGCAGGCCAATCAGAAGAAGCGTTCCCGTCGGAACGCCGCGGTCAGGTACAGGCTCGGGGAAGACCAGATCCCGGCCACGGCTGGGCGAGCCTGCAACGTCACGGTACCGCCCGACCATCTGCACTGGATCGATGCCGACGGCCTGCGCGTAGGACCGGATAAACCCTGCACCGTAGGCTGTTCCGGGCAATTCCCGCCACCGGCCGTCTTCAAGAGCCTCCAGATAGCGCCGATTGATGCGAAGCTGCTGGGCCAGAGCTTCCAAGTCAACGCCGAGCCCTAGTCTGGCTTGACGCAGATCATCTCCAATGCGGGCGGCCTCACTGGACAGAACTTCACCCGGAGAAGCGCGCTTTGCATCATACGCCACGGCATCAAACCCATCGATGCGCCGGGCCAAGGTTGATGCAGAGCTGTCCCTGCAAGCCCGACAAACCGAGAATGGACGCCTTCCGGCCCGGAATCAAACCCTGGCTTGCATTTCCATCAAAGCGACTCGCGCCTGCTGCAAAAGTTCCTCGATAATTTCCGCTGCCGGTTGTTCTCGCGTAACGAGGCCGACACTTTGGCCCGCCATGACACTGCCATTCTCGACATCGCCATCGATCACGGCCCGACGAAGTGCCCCTGCCCAAAAATGCTCAATGTCCAGCTGAGCCGATTCCTTGGTTAGTTCACCCGCTCGGAAGCGGCGGATCACGTCCGCCTGGTGCTCGATGAACCTTCGACCACCAGCATTCTGCAACGCCCTGACAGGGATCACGGGAAACTCCGGATCCAGCTGAGTGGTCGGAAGTGCATCGCGGGCAGCGCCGCGGATGAAGGCCTTTTTGAAGTTGGGATGTGCGATGCTTTCAACAGCGCAAACAAAGCGGGTGCCAAGCTGAGCCCCGGCCGCTCCCATCCGCAGATAGGAAAGAAGCATCTCGCCCCGTCCTATGCCGCCGGCAACAAAGACCGGCACATCGCGCATGTATGGCAGGATCTCTTGGGCCAAGACCGTCAGGCTGACGGGGCCAATATGGCCCCCGGCCTCCGAGCCCTCGATCACCAGCGCATCGGCCCCCGATCGCACCAGCTTCTTAGCGAGTGCAAGCGCTGGCGCGAAGCAGATGACTTTGGCACCTCCCTCCTTGGCAGCCTTGATCGCAGCGCCTGGGGGGATGCCGCCGGCAAAAACAATGTGACCTACCCCAGCGTCCAGCGAGACCCGCACCAGCTCGAGCAGGCGCGGGTGCATGGTGATCAGGTTGACGCCGAAAGGTTGTGAGGTCAGGCGCTTTGTGGCCTCGATCTCTTCAGCCAGTCGCTCCGGCATCATGGCGCCGCAGGCGATCACCCCGAACGCGCCGGCATTAGATAGAGCTGCCACGAGGTTGCGTTCGCTAACCCAGCTCATGGCTCCGCCGAGAATGGCATAGCGGGAGCCCAGAAAGGCAGCGCCGCGTGCCATCAAGGCCTCGACCGTTTCCGCTCCTGCTCCGGAAGAGGCCATATGATCCATGCCGGTCAGCCCTCGGAATCCAGCCCGTAGGCAGAGTGCAGAGCCCGTACCGCCAGCTCAGTGTATTCCGCGCCGACCAGAACGCTGGTCTTGATCTCGGACGTGGAAATAACCTGGATGTTGATGCCCTTTTCAGCCAGCGACTTGAACATGGTTGCAGCCACACCGGCGTGGCTGCGCATGCCAATGCCAACAATGGAGATTTTGGCCACATCTGGGTCCGCCAGCAGCGCTTCAAATCCGATCTCGCTGTGGGATTTTTCCAGCACGTCCTTGGCCCGCGGAAGATCCGTCCTGCTGACGGTGAAGGTCATGTCCGTGGTTCCATCGGCGCCGAGATTTTGAACGATCATGTCGACGTTCACATTGGCGGCGGACAGTGGGCCGAAGACCAGTGCCGCGATGCCCGGCTTGTCGGGCACACGGCGCAGCGTGACCTTGGCCTCGTCCCTCGAATAGGCAACGCCAGTAACCAGAGGCTGTTCCACGATCTCATCCTCATCGACAACCAGCGATCCCGGCTTATCCTCAAAGGAGGACAGAACCTGGACCCTCACCCGCTGCTTCATGGCCAGCTCGACCGAGCGGGTTTGCAGCACCTTCGCACCAACCGATGCGAGTTCCAGCATCTCTTCATACGCCACGGCCTGCAATTTACGGGCCCGGGGTACGATCCGTGGATCGGTCGTGTAGATCCCGTCCACATCTGTATAGATGTCGCAACGATCCGCCTTCACGGCGGCCGCCAGAGCAACCGCGGAAAGGTCCGAACCTCCACGACCCAGCGTAGTGACCCGATTGTCCGGTCCGACACCCTGGAAGCCCGCCACAACAGGAACCTGTCCGGCAGTCATCCGGGCGATCAGGGTATCACCCTCGATCTCCTCGACCCTCGCCTTGCCGTGGGCGTTGTCTGTGCGGATCGGGATCTGCCAGCCCTGCCAGGAGCGTGCATCAACACCAATGGTCTGCAGGGCGATGGCCAGAAGCCCGATCGTGACCTGCTCCCCTGTCGCGACGACCGTGTCGTATTCCCGTGCATCGTGCAGCGGCGACAGGTCTTGGCACCATTTCACCAGCTGGTTAGTCACGCCCGACATGGCGGAGACGACCACGGCCACCTGGTTGCCGGCCTCAACCTCCCGTTTGACCCGGTTGGCGACGTTGCGGATTCGATCCAGGTCGGCGACGGAGGTGCCACCGAACTTCATCACGATGCGGGCCATTGGTTCGAAGCTAAGTCCAGATGGTTACACGGGCACCATTGCAAGGCGCAAAGGGCTGCGACAGATAACGAAGGCGACGACAGGCCGCAACCTGCATCACGCCAGCGCCAGGATCCGCCCATGAACTCCTCCACAGCCAGTCCCCAGGAAATCGCGAAATTCAATGCGTTGGCCGCGGAATGGTGGGACCCAGCGGGGCCGATGGCCCCCCTTCACCAGATGAACCCATTGAGATGCGCCTGGATCGCGACCCGGCTGGCCGAACGCCATGGGCGATCATCCCTGGACCTCCAAGGGCTTCGTCTTCTCGACGTTGGCTGCGGGGCCGGATTGGCCAGCGAAGGTTTGGCCAGGTTTGGCGCCGACGTCACTGGCTTGGATGCAGCGGAGGAAGCCATCACGGCAGCTCGTCTTCATGCCCAAGACCAAGGCTTAGCCATTGATTACCGACAAGGTGCCCCGGAAGAATTGGCGAACGAAGGAGCCATGTTCGACGCTGTCGTTGCACTAGAAGTTATCGAGCATGTCCAGGATCGCGCCCAATTTATGACGGCCTTGGCTACTCTTGTTCGGCCCGGCGGCTTCCTGTTCATGTCCACCATCAACCGCACTGCCAGATCCTACCTCACCGCGAAGATCGGCGCTGAGTACGTGCTTCGCTGGCTTCCAAAGGGAACGCATGACTGGAACCAGTTCGTTTCTCCTGGTGAACTAGGGACAGTCGCACGAGCACATGGCTTCTTTATGAGCGACTTGACGGGCATGACCTTTGATGGTCGCGCCTGGACGGCTTCTGGCGACGTTTCCGTCAATTACATTGCTGCGCTTCAGCGCTGCTGACCTGAAACCTCAGCCGTCAGCGCGCGGAACCCATGGTAGCCTGGCTACGTCGATCCCCTCATCCTTGAGCGCTTCGGCATCGGAATCACTGGCCTCGCCATAGATTCCACGAGGCTCCCTCTCGCCCCGATGCATCCTCCGGGCCTCATCCGCAAAGCTGTTCCCGACGTAGTCGCAGCTCTTCTCTACCTCAGCCCGCATCTTCTGAAGCAGCGCTACCATCTGTGCCGGCATCGGACCGGCAGCCAAGGGCTGAGCCGTGTCGGACCCTGCCCTGTTAGGCGGCGGTTCCGGTGACGCATTGTCACGGCCCTTTCCAATGGCGGGCGACATCAGGGCGCGGCGAACCTTGCTGCTGGAGCAGACCGGGCAATCCACCAGCCCTGCCTTCACCAATTTATCGAAGGCAGCACTATCCTTGTACCAGCCATCAAACTGGTGATCCTGCTCACAAAGAAGATGGTAATGGATCATATCATAACGAGCCTCATGGGCCTGTTCCTCGTCCGGCGCCCAGCTCAGCCGGATGCCAGCATTTCATCGAGCTTGCCTGCCCGGTCGAGTGCAAACAGATCATCACACCCTCCGATGGCCTCGCCATCGATGAAGATCTGCGGCACAGTGGTGCGACCACCCGACCGGCTGATGGCATCCTTCCGCTCTTCGGATCCATGCGGCGAGTCGTACTCGATGAAGTCGGCTCCCTTGCGCCCAAGTAGAAGCTTGGCCCGAGAGCAATAAGGACAAAACGCGGTGGTGTAGATTTCAACCTTGGCCATAGCGAAGAGATTGTGGAGGCAGGCAGGCCGGTCAAGCCCTCAATCGTCAAAGCCGCCTTCCACCAGGCTCCTATTGGCCACACGTGCAGCCGCCAGCACGTCAACCCCCGCAGCGCCATGCGACAGCAGCACCGTCGCGCATGCTCCCACGGTGGCGCCTGAGGTTAAAACGTCATCCACCAGGACAACGCGCCGCCCTTGAACAACAGAACGCTGCTGGCCCAGGTGGAACGCATCGGCCAGTGCTTCCCGTCGTTCGAAAGCACCCAGTGGCCCTAGTGGCGGCGTTCGTTTGTGCCGCCGCAGCAGGTTCGGCGCCCAAGGCACGGCAGACTGGCGCGACAGTTCGGCGGCGAGCAATGAGGCCTGATTGTAGCGTCGCTTCAGGAGCCGGCGATGGTGGAGCGGGACCGGAATGAGCAGATCGGCGTCCTGGAGGATCCGTCGCCCCGCGATCGCCATGCGCCGTGCCAGCGGCCGGCTGAGGTCCGTACGGTCGCCATGCTTGAGCGGAAGCAGCAGGCGCTTGGAGCCATCATTGTAAAGGTAGGCCGCGCGAGCCCGCCCGTAGACCGGCGGCTTCTCGGAGCAAGAGTTGCATAGAAAACCCTCCCCCAAAGAACCTTCTCCCGTGGACGCCTGCCCTTCATGCACAAAGGGCGAACCACATCGGAAGCACTGCGGATCGCCAATCGCCTCCAGCCCGGCGAAGCAGCCGGAGCAAAGTGTTCCATGGCTCACGACAGGCTCACCGCAGGCGAGACATCGGGGTGGAAGAACAGCGTCCAGCACGCCTTCGCCGAGCCTCCGCAGGGCAGCACGACCCGCTGCGATGTCCATCACCAGCGACATCCATTCTCACTAAAGCGTGATCTTTACGCTTAATCGCAAGCGCATGGCAAGGAGCTTGCCACTACGCCTGATCCGGCGCATCAGCACCGCATGAGCCACTCCATCTCTGTCTTCGACCGAAAGCTGGTTCGGCACCGGCGCGACCGGGCAGCCAAGACAGCCCACCGTGTCGTCGACGTTCTGGACGCTGCGGCAGCCACACTGCTTGACCGGTTGGACGATACGACACGCACGTTCACGCGGGCCCTGGATCTGGGTGGCCGAGGCAGCATCGCACCTGCGCTGCGGGCCCGGGGCATTGGACAAGTGGTGTCCATGGACCTTTCGGCGCAGATGGCCCGTCGGGCTGGCGGAATTCCGGTCCAGGCGGACGAGGAATGGCTCCCATTCGCGACCGGCAGCTTCGACTTGGTTGTCGCGAGCCTGTCGCTTCACTGGGTGAACGACCTTCCGGGAGCCTTGCTGCAGATCCGTCGTGTGCTTGCACCGGATGGCCTTTTCCTGGCCAGCCTGCCAACTCTGGGCACGTTGCAGCCTTTGCGCCGCGCACTGGACCATGCGGAGAATGCGGTTCGAGGAGGTATCAGCCCCCGGGTTTCGCCGTTTCCCGAGCTGAGCGATGCCGCCTCGCTGCTCCAGAGAGCCGGTTTTGCCATGCCGGTCGCCGACCACGCTGTCCTTGATCTGCGTTACCGTACGGCATTAGCCCTGATCCGCGACCTGCAAAATGCCGGCGAAAGCAACGCTGTTCTGGCCCGAGACAGCCGTACTCCTCCCCGCGCGTTGTTCGCTCTCGCGTTAAGCAAATTACAGGATGCGGGTGAGATGATCCCGATGCCCTTGCACATGGCCGTGTTGACCGGCTGGGGTCCTGCTCCAGGCCAGCCCAAGCCGGCGCCGCGCGGCAGCGGCCAAGTCAGCCTGGCACAAGCGCTGGATGCTCCGGAGAACCAGCAGCCAAACTGAAAGCCTGAAGCCATGAACCGTGCGAATAGGGGAAGCGCGGCGCTTGCAACAGGATCGGCAGACGCGCATCTTCCGCGGCATGGAACATACGGGTGCTGAGGCGCGGCGGATCACTCTGTACGCGCCGGAGGATTTTGGCGGGCTCCGCCGGGCCGGGCAATTGGCAGCGGCAACGCTGGATATGATTGCAGCCTATGTGCAGCCCGGCGTGAGCACGGATGAGCTGGACCGCCGCTGCGCAGAGTACATCCGGGATAATGGTGCGGTCTCTGCGTGCCTGGGCTATCGCGGCTTTCCGAAATCCGTATGCATCTCGATCAACCATGTTGTCTGCCATGGCATACCTGGGCCGAAGGCACTACAGCATGGCGACATCCTCAATATCGACATCACCGTGATCCTGGATGGCTGGTACGGCGACACCAGCCGGATGTTCGTGGCCGGGCAGCCGAGCACCAAAGCCAAGCTCCTGCTGGATGTTACCCACGAGAGCATGATGCTTGGCATCGCCGCGGCAAAGCCAGGCGCCAAGCTCGGCGACATCGGCCATGCCATCCAAGCCTATGTGGAAAAGCACCGCTTCAGCGTTGTGCGTGATTTCTGCGGTCATGGCATCGGGCGCACCTTCCACGCTCCCCCCAACATCCTCCATTTCGGACGTCCTGGTGAAGGCCCCGAGATCAAGCCAGGAATGGTCTTCACGATCGAGCCGATGGTGAATATCGGCCGCTACGACGTGAAGATCCTGGAAGATGGATGGACAGCCGTAACCCGCGATCGCAGCCTATCTGCGCAGTTCGAGCATATGGTGGGCGTGACCGAGACTGGCTGCGAGGTTTTCACCTTCTCGCCTGCCGGGATGCACAAGCCGCCCTACGGCTCCTGAGGCAGGAAGCGGCCGGCTTGGATGCCGGCCTTCTTTCCAAGAAGCTACGGGTCAGACCCTGACCGGCGGAACCTTTGCTTCCACCAAAGCTTGTTGCTGGCGTGCCGCCAGGGCGTCCTCATCGAAATCAGCGATCAACTCGTTGAACATCCGGTGCCAGTTCAACCTCGCCCCGAGGCGCAGGAAAGCGCTCCCCAATCCAACCGCCCCCCGATCCACCAACACGAACTCCCGTGGCGGGCGCACACCACCTGTGCGCTTCAGGCCGGCATGGACTTCTCCCGCGACCTTGCGGCCAAAGTCGGGATCGTCCACTTCCTGGATCGGCCGCACCCGGTCATCGAGAAGCGGGTCGTGCAGGAACTTAGCCCATAGCCCGAGGACCTCCATCTTCTCCTTTGTGAGGTCAGTGAAGCCCCAGCTCCGGTAAGCTGCCTCAGCTTTCTCGTCGTCCTGATCCCTGATGGCCTCGTAGAGCATGATGACACCACGGAGAAACGACGCCGGGAAAATCCGGATGGCCCCGAAGTCCATGAGATTGATGCCCGCCGGGCTGTCGGCGGTAGGCTGTCGGATCTGGTAATTGCCAAGATGCGGATCGCCATGAATGACGCCGTAGCGATAGAACGGCAGATACCAAGCCCGAAACAGAGCGGTGGCATAGGCGTTTCGCTCTTCCAGCGACGGCTCCTCCGCTAGTCTGTCGAGGATGGGCCGCCCCTCGAGCCAGTTCATCGTCAGGAGTCGGTGGGTACAATAGCCGTCGATCGGCTGGGGCGTTTTGATGCTGGCCTCCCCCGCCAGCATGCTGCCGTACAGCTTCATCTGCGCGGCCTCGCGCGAATAGTCCAGCTCCTCCCGCAGACGGTCGCACAGCTCCAGGTAGACATCATCATGCTGGATGGCATCGTCCATCCTGGCAAAGATCCCCATGGCGATCTTAAGCTGTCTCAGATCCGCCTCAACGACACTGGGCATGTCGGGGTACTGCAGCTTACAGGCCACATCCGTTCCATCAGGGAGCATGGCGCGATGCACCTGTCCCAGGCTCGCGGCCGCGGCGGCAGATCTCCCGAACTGGGCAAAACGGGCTTCCCAGTCTGCACCGAGTTCTGTGGACATACGCCGACGCACAAAGGCCCACCCCATTGGTGGTGCGTTGGCCTGCAAGGCAGCGAGTTCCTTGGCGTATTCTGGTGGAAGCGCATTCGGAACAGTGGTGAGGAACTGGGCAACCTTCATCAGCGGCCCCTTCAATCCGCCAAGCAAGGCTTTCAGTTCGTTGGCGTGGTTGGCCTTGTTCGTCTTGATCCCGAGATACCGCTCACCAGCCAGCCTGGCCGCGATGCCGCCGACGGCGCCTGAGGTGCGCGCCATGCGGCGGATTTCGCCGAACAGCGTGCTGCTCTCCCTGTTATCAGCCATCCTCACCTTCCAATTCGTCAATGAAGCCGGAAATGACCGCCAGCCCCTTATGCCAGAAGGCAGGATCGGAGGCGTCGAGGCCAAAGGGGGCCAGCAGCTCGCGGTGCCGAAGCGTGCCCCCAGCCTTCAAAAGGTCGAGGTACTTCTCTTCGAAGCCCTCAACCGATCTCTCCTGGTACACCTTGTACAATGCATTCACAAGGCAATCACCAAAAGCGTAGGCATAGACATAAAAAGGCGAGTGGATGAAATGTGGAATATACGCCCAGTAGATCGCATAATCCTCCGTAAAATCGAAGGCATTCCCCAGGCTTTCGGCTTGCACTTGCATCCACAATGCACCGATTTCTTCCTGTGAAAGCTCGCTTTTTCTTCGAGCGTCATGAAGCAAGGTTTCGAAGCGGTAAAAAGCAACTTGCCGCACGACTGTGTTGAGCATGTCCTCAACCTTGGCCGCAAGCATTGCGCGTCGTCGACGGGGATCCACCTCGGCGTCGAGAAGTGCGCGGAATGTCAACATCTCGCCAAAGACGCTGGCTGTTTCCGCCAGGGTTAGAGGCGTGTTGGACATCAGGTACCCCCGTTCCGCGGCAAGGACCTGATGGACTCCATGACCCAGTTCGTGGGCCAGCGTCATCACGTCACGCGACTTGCCGTGGTAGTTCAGGAGAAGATACGGGTGGGCGGAGGGCACCGTCGGATGGGCAAAGGCGCCTGAAGCCTTGCCAGGCCGCAGCGTGGCATCGATCCAGGGATGCTCGAAGAACTGCTGGCCAATTCGGCCAAGCTCCGGGCTGAAGCCGGCATAAGCCTTGAGCACCTGATCACGGGCCTGATCCCATGGGATCTGTGCATCATTCTCGTCAGGAAGAGGCGCGTTGCGGTCCCAATGCTGCAGCTTCGGCAGTCCCAACCACTTCGCCTTCAAAGCATAGTAGCGATGGGACAGGCTCGGGAAGCTGGCTACAACCGCCGTCACCAGCGCGTCGACCACCTCATCCTCGACCATGTTCGCACGGTTGCGGCTGCTGCCTGGCCGCGGATAGCGGCGCCAGCCGTCGACGATTTCCTTGTCCTTGGCCAGCGTATTCGTCACCAAAGTGAAAAGCCGGCCATTCCCTGCGAAGGCGGCTGAGATTCCTTTGGCCGCCACTTCGCGGACCCGGCGATCCCGGTCGGATAGCTTGTTGAGAGCGGCGGAAACGTTCAGCGTCTCGTCCGCGACTTGCACCGTCATGTTCGCAACTGTTTCATCGAACAGGCGGTTCCAAGCGGC
Organism: Teichococcus globiformis; assembly: GCF_042646265.1. Taxonomy (NCBI): domain Bacteria; kingdom Pseudomonadati; phylum Pseudomonadota; class Alphaproteobacteria; order Acetobacterales; family Roseomonadaceae; genus Roseomonas; species Teichococcus globiformis. The sequence continues at coordinate 396,204 of NZ_JBHRTN010000010.1, read as the reverse complement.
ACGGCCGGTGACTTCCTTTTCGTGCAGCAGCTTCTCGAGTTCGTCCGACAGCTGATGCTCCCGGAAAACGCGCAGGTCACGAAGAAACGGCCGGTATGCCGACAACGCTGCCGATGCCATGAGCTTTTCCAGCGCGGCATCATCGATCTTGTTAAGTTCCAGGGTGAAGAACAGGAGCCGGGACGATATGGAGGTCACCCGCTCCTGCATTGTCTGATAAAAGCGACCGCTCGCTGGATCCTGCGCATCCCCCGAGAATACAAGGGAGGCATAGGACATGATCTTGCCCAATACCTCCTCGATGCTTTCATAGCTCTTGATGGCGCTGGCGAGGGCGTCTCCTGTCAGGGAAGACAGCCGCCCCGAATGGGCCTCCTCGAACCGTTCGGCTTCAGCGCCAGCCCGCGTCAGGTCTGCTTCCAGCGCGGGATCACCCTCACCCGTGTAAAGATCCGAAAGATCCCAACTGGGTAAGGCGTCCCCGGGTTCGCCATCTGTGGATCGAGCCGCCGGGTCGAGGGAGGCTGAGCGGTGCATCAATGGCTTCACGACTGACCTTACGGTTGTTGGCTGTCGCTACCCGATATAAGCCGTTGAAGGCGCGGGCCAAGCGCATCTCCGGTGTTGCATGGATCTGACGCCATACTGCCGCTCTTGCCGAAAGGGGACCGAGACGCTGAATACGCATGGCATCGAGGATTGCACCAGCCTGCCGGCCGTAATGCTGAGGCTGGCCGTCGCTTCTCCAAACCGCACAATGCTTCGCTTCTGGCGGGGCGGAAGCTGGCAAACCCTGTCCTGCCGGCAGTTCGCATTGCAAGTGGCGAGCCTTGCGGCCTCCTTGCGGACCCGCGGCGTTGCTCCCGGGGACCGCGTGTTGATCGTTATGGAGAACCGGCCCGAGTTCCTCGTCGCAGATATGGCCATCATGTCCATCGGCGCAATTACGGTTCCAGCCTATGTCACCAACACCGTCGAAGATCATCGCTTCCTTCTGCAGGATTCAGGCGCTCGCGCTGCACTCGTTTCAAACGCGAAGCTGGCAGGAATCCTGAACGAAGCGGCGCAGCCTTCGGCGCTGGAGCTACTGGTCAGCATTGAAGACGTTCCGGAGGGCCCAGCACTATCCTGGCAGAGCCTGGTGCAGGGTGAAGGCGATCTTCCCATGTTGGTGGCAGAGGTGGAGCAGATTCCTGCAGGGCGCCTTGCCTGCATCATCTACACCTCAGGAACCGGCGGTCCGCCGAAAGGCGTCATGCTCCCGCATCGGGCCATGCTCGCTAACCGGCATGGGATCACCGAGCTCGTGCGCCGCCTTCATCTTCCGGCGGACGCGCGCTACCTTTCCTTCTTGCCCCTCTCGCACGCTTACGAGCACACGGTGGCGTACCTCCTGAGCTCGTTCGGCCTGGAGATCGTTTTTAGCCGCGGCGCCGAGCGTCTGGCGGCCGAGTTGATCGAGCTTCGTCCACATGTTCTGACGGCAGTGCCCCGGCTTTTCGAGGTGCTGCGAGGAAAGATCCTGGCGGGTCTTGAGACTGCGTCTGGGCTCCAGAAGAAGCTGTTCTGGCGTACGATCGAACTGGGATTGAAGCGCCTTGACGGGCACCGATTGACCTTGACCGAGCGGCTGCAGGATCGCTTGCTGGACCGAATAGTGCGTCAGCGGATCCGGGCACGGTTCGGAGGTCAAATTGCCGCTCTTGTTTCGGGCGGGGCGCGGCTGGATCCGGGATTGTCAGGCTTCTTCCTGGCACTGGGATTGCCTGTCCTGCAAGGTTACGGCCAAACCGAGGCGGGGCCCGTGGTCAGCGTCAACCTGCCATGGAACAATGATCGGCGGAGCGTAGGCCCGCCTCTGCCTGGAGTGAGCATCAGGATTGCCGAGGACGGCGAGGTGCTTGTCCGGGGCGATCTGACCATGGTTGGATACTGGAACAACCCGGAAGCCACTTCCCAGACACTCAGGGAGGATCCGGCCGGTGGCGCGCCGTGGCTCCACACGGGTGACGTCGGGATGATGAAGGATGGCCGCCTGCACATCACTGATCGCAAGCGTGACTTCATCAAGACGTTGGGCGGAGAAATGGTCAGCCCCGCACGGATCGAGGCTCTCCTGATGGCGGAAACCGAGATCGTGCACGCAGTTGTGGCAGGGGAAGGCCAGCCTCATCTGGTGGCCCTGATTGTTCCGGCATCGGATGCGCAGGACCGCGACGGGATTGCGGCCGCGGTAGCGCGGGTCAACAAAACCTTGCCTACTACGCACCGGGTTCGCCAGTTCGCACTGGTTCCCGCTTTCACGCAGGAGACAGGGGAACTGACGCCCACCCAGAAGGTCAAGCGCCGCATTGTGCTGCAACGGCACCAGGAGGCCGTTCTGCACATGTACCGATGAGCTATAAGGCGGCAGTGCCTTCGCGGCTCTCGGCGTTGCGCTCCCGGACAGCCTCTTCCGTGACAGCCACCAATTCCACACCGACGGGCTGTACCGGCATGACCAGGAAGTCTTCCTTGGCCTCCGGTGCGGCGCGCTGGCTCATGCGGTAGAAGCCCCACGCAGCAATCCCGAGCTGTGCGGTGAGGATCAACCAGCCGAGGCCGCGATTACCAATGCTGGACATCGCCGCGCCACCGATCAGAGGACCCAAGGCAGCCCCTGCCCCCCATAGGATCAACATCCCGCCCGAGGCCGCTGCGAACTCGCCGGGAGGCACATGATCGTTCACGTGAGCCAGAACGAGGCTATAGGCCGGAATCACCAACGCGCCGAACAGGGCCACCATGGCGTAGATGATGCCGGGCGATGGATGCTCCGGAATGAAAGTCAGCATCCATGTCAATGAGATTGCCGCCAGCGAAGCAAGGCCAGACACCAGCAACCGCCGGTCCATGCGATCCGACAGCCAACCCATCGGCCAAGTCGCCAGGAAGCCCCCCAGGGACCCGGTGGCCATGAAGGCCGCTACGGCGCTGGCATCCAAGCCCAGTCGCTGAGCGAAAAGCGGGCCGAGCGCATAATACGATCCAGTACTCATGCCCACGAGGGCTGCCGCCACCACGCCAAAGGGCGACTGCCGGTATAGGCGGCGCAAATCCAGACTGGCCCCGCCTGCCATCTCATCCGGAGCCTGAACCGGAGCCTGCGCCCGCGAGAGGACCACGGGCACCAGAGCGCAGGAAATGATGATGGACACCAGGCAGAAGAGCACGAAGCTTGTCGGCGCCGCCAGCGTCAGCAGCATTTGCCCGCCGACACCTGCCAGCATCCCCGTCATGCCATAGATGCTGAGGATCTGACCCCGAACAGCGCTGGTGGAAGCGCCGTTCAGCCAGCTCTCTACCACGATGAACAGGCCGGCGAAGCAAAATCCCGTCATGATCCGACCCACCGGCCAGAGCCACGGATCCACGACCATCAAGTGAAGCAGCGGCACGGTCGAGGCTATGGCGGCGAGGGCCGCGAAAGCGCGTGTATGGCCAACCGCGCGGATCAGATGGCCTCCTCGAAGGGAGCCCGCCATCAACCCGATATAGAAGCCGGAACCTGTAAGGCCGATCGCGAGGGCCGGAAAGCCTTCCCGGCCTCCCCGCAACGTCAGCAACGACCCTTGAAGGGTGTTGCCCATCTGCAGCAATGCATAGCCCAGCAACAAGGCGAAGACGGTTGCCAGCGTTGGCAACAGAGGGGATCGCACCATGGCTCCTCAGAATCGCGAAGACAGACCAACGCATCCCCTGTCCCGCCAGCACGAGCCAAGGCATGCAAAGGGCACGATCACATTCCAAGGGCGCGGCGGTAGAGATCGAGAAGGGTTTCCTGCTCTTCGACTTCGGCCGGCTCTTGCTTGCGGATGCGGATGATCTGCCGGATCACCTTGACCTCGAACCCGGCCGACTTCGCTTCCGCAAAGATGTCCTTGATGTCGTCCGCCAGCCCCTTGCGCTCTTCCTCCAGCCGCTCGACGCGCTCAATGATGGAGCGAAGCCGATCCGCGGCAATGCCGCCGACATCCGCGTCCTGCTCCTGAGTATCCACCGCGTCGGACATGATGCCCCTCCAGTTCCAGAGGCCGGTCGGACATGCCGCGCCGGCTGAGGCGGGCGGGTATAGCCCGGTCCGCAGGTGGATCAAAGGCTCGGCATCATCCCTGATGACGCGACAATGAGGCCTTGAAGCTTGCCTTCTGCTCCTCTGTGGCTTCTGTCTGGTGAAGAGCCTGCCACTCCTTGTAGGGCATCCCGTAAATGGTCTCGCGCGCCTCGGGGTCGGACATTGGCATCCCCTCGGCGTTCGCAGCCTCCCTGTACCAACGGCTCAGGCAGTTCCGGCAGAAACCAGCGAGGTTCATCAAGTCGATGTTCTGCACATCCGGCCGTTGACGCAAATGCTCGACCAGTCTGCGGAAGGCGGCAGCCTCCAGCCTGACGCGTGTATCCTCATCCATGACACCATCTCCCTTCCATATGGTAGCGCGTCGCCGATCATCCGGCGACGCCTTGTCACCCTGTGTTCGGTCCTATCCATTCCCATATTGCCGCCAAGGATTGGAAAGTTGACTCGATGCGACATTTTTCTGTTCTGGACCTGGCTCCGATCCCAGAAGGGTCCGATGCCACGGTGGCGTTCCGGAACTCTCTGGATCTGGCTCAACACGCGGAGCGCTGGCGTTATCACCGCTTCTGGCTGGCGGAGCACCACAACATGCCTGGCATCGCGAGCGCCGCGACGGCTGTGGTCATTGGGCATGTGGCAGCGGGTACCACCAGCATACGGGTTGGATCCGGCGGCGTCATGCTGCCAAACCATGCCCCACTGGTGATTGCCGAACAATTCGGCACGTTGAACGCCCTGTTCCCTGGACGTATCGACCTCGGCCTCGGCCGTGCTCCCGGAACCGATATGCGTACGGCTCAGGCACTCCGGCGAAACTTGCAAAGCGACGGCGACACTTTTCCGCAGGATGTTCTAGAACTCCAGGGCTGGTTCAACCCCGTCAAGCCTGGGCAGCCGGTGCAGGCCGTTCCAGGCGGTGGGATGCAGATCCCAATCTGGCTGCTGGGTTCCAGCCTCTTCAGTGCCCAGCTCGCCGCAGCGCTTGGATTGCCTTTCGCCTTCGCTTCCCATTTCGCGCCCGACATGCTGATGGATGCTCTTTCCATCTACCGCCGGGATTTCCGGCCAAGCGCGACGCTGGAGCGCCCCTACGCCATGGCAGGCTGCAACGTTGTCGCCGCGGAAACCGATCAGGAAGCCGAACGTCTCTTCACATCGCTGCAGCAGCAATTCCTGAACCTGCGCCGCGGCGCTCCAGGAAAGTTCCCCCCGCCCGCAGCTGACCCCGAAAGCATCAAGCAGGCGGTGAGGCTGAGTGGGGTCCATCGTGCCCTTGCCTGCTCGGCTGTTGGTTCCCCGGATACCGTACGCGCAAGGATCCAGGACTTCATCAAGCGCACGGAAATTGACGAGCTCATGATCAGTGGGCCGGTTTTTGACCATGCGGCCCGGCTTCGTTCCTTTGAAGTGGCCGGTCAGATTTGTGCCGATCTCATCCATCAGAATTCAAACTCTGGAAACTGAACGATGACGCCAGCCGACATCATTTCCTTCTGGTTCGCCGATGGCTTAGACCAATGGCGCAGCGCATGGTTCGTGCGCTCCGAAAGCTTCGATCAGGAGATCGCCGATCGCTTCTCCGCCGGGTTGGACCCAGCTGGCCGCGGTGAATTCGATGACTGGGCAAACGAGCCGGACGGTGCCCTTGCCCTCTGCATCCTGCTTGATCAGTTTCCGCGCAATCTCTTCCGCGGAACTGCCAAGGCCTTCACCTTTGATCAAAAGGCACGAGAAATCGCTTCTCTGGCCATATCTGCCAAGCTGGATCAGTCTTTGCCCCCAACAGCGCGAGTCTTCCTTTATCTCCCGTTCGAACATTCCGAGAGCTTGGCGGATCAGGACCGGTCGGTTGCCTTGTTCGAAACGCTTCGCGAGCACCCTCCACACGGCGAGCCGGGAGGCAGCGTCGACTACGCTTGGCGCCATCACGACGTTATCCGCAGATTCGGCCGCTTCCCTCACAGGAACATTGTCCTGGGACGGCACAATACCGCAGAGGAAGAAGCCTACCTGGCGGGGCCAGGCGCCGGGTTTTAGCCGCTTATCATGGTCTGATGCATCCGCATGGGCGGTGTCCCCGGCGGATCGCCGATCGGCGGTATGTCGGGGGCGTCCGGACTAGGCATATCGGGTCCCGGCGGATCCTCAATAGGAGCGTCCGGTACGTCCGGCGTTGGATCATGATCCGGCTGCGGTGGCATCGGTGCTGGCGGATTATCGGGAGGCAAAGGAAGTTGAGCATGCCAGATCCCAACAGCTGCATCGTTAGAATAATTCACTGAAATCATTGTCATACAAGAAGATCCTCCTCCATGCCGTGATAACGTGGCGGCCATCCAAGCGTTGCGTCTGCCAAGCCGCTCAACCAACCGCAAGTTATGTTGCGGCGCACAAAGCGACGACGTTATAACTCGGTCGGGAAACTGGCTGGGCACGGCCCAACTTTCATAGAGGGTCGTATGCGACGTCGTGAATTTGGTCGGCTCCTTTCCGGAGGATTGCTGGCAACTCCTGCTGTCCTTTCATCCATCCGGTCTGCGCGCGCCAATGAACCGGTGGATGTTGAACTCGTTCTGGCAGTCGATGTCAGCCGGTCGGTGGATCCCGAGGAGCAAGAGCTGCAGTTCAGTGGCTACGCCACTGCTTTTCGGGACCCCCGCCTCGTGGATGGCATTCGCAACGGAGCACTGGGCGCTATCGCCGTCACCTTCTTCACGTGGTCGGATTGGAACATCCAGGAACTCCTTGTTCCCTGGACCCGGATCGACGGTCCTGCCAGCGCGGAAGCCTTTTCCTCAGCGATCGACGCAGCACCGCGCCGCACCCACCTCTACACGTCCATCTCGGGCGCCATCGATTTTGCCTCCAGCCTCTTTGGACATGGCTTTCAAGGAACCCGGCAAGTTATTGATATTTCCGGAGATGGCGTGAACAACTCCGGTCGACTTTTGGCCGAGGCCCGGCGCCAGGCCATTGATCGGGGCATCATTCTGAACGGCCTTGCAGTGCTGGACCGCTCTCCGCCACCGGCTCAGCTTGCGGCGCTTTATCAGCCTCTTGATGAGTATTACCGCGATGAGGTGATTGGGGGCGCAGGAGCCTTTCTGATGGTGGCTGAAGGCTTCGAGGCTTTCGAAGGGGCCGTGCGTCGAAAGATCATCCGCGAGATCGCTGTGAATGGCGGCGATGGACCCAGGGTGGAGCGAGCCTATAGCTGAACCCGTAGAAGCGGCTGAGGAGGATGAAGCTGCACCCCTCCTACTCTTGAAGCCAAGCGGGACGAGGCGCATTGCTGGCTGGCTCCGGCCACCATGCCGGAGTCCAGCTCGAGAGAAATGACACGGCATGGAGCTTCAAGCAGCAGATGGACTGCCCGATAGGAAGCGGCGTGGCGCTGTTCTGGCCATTGCAGCTTCCATCGCATTGGCTGTTCTCGACAGCTCTATTGCCAATGTGGCGCTACCATCCATTGGGGCTGACCTGAAGATCGCTCCATCCACGTCCATTTTGATCGTCAACGCGTACCAAATCGCCATCATCATGTCGCTCCTGCCTCTGGCATCTCTGGGCGAGAAACTCGGCTATGAGCGCGTCTACTGTGGCGGTTTGTTGCTTTTCATCATCAGCTCCTTCTTTTGCGCCACGGCACAGTCGCTGGAGGGTTTAACACTGGCCCGCGTAGCACAGGGCCTGGGCGCCGCGGGGTTGATGAGCGTCAACACGGCTCTTGTCAGGATCATCTACCCTCAGGCGCTTCTGGGCCGAGGAATGGGCATCAATGCCCTGGTCGTCGCCAGTTCCACCGTTCTTGGGCCTGGCATCGCGTCCGGCATCCTGAGTGTCGCGCATTGGCCATGGATCTTTGCCATCAACATCCCGATCGGCATCGCGGCCTTGCTGCTGGCCCTGCGATACCTGCCACGCACACCGCGACGATCCGGCAGCTTCGATGCCATCAGCGCAGTTCTGAGCGCCGCCACTTTCGGCATGCTGATGACAGGCGTGCAGCAATTGACCAGCGGCGCTGCGAGCGCGCTTCCTGTACTGCTGCTGTTGGGAGGGCTGAGTAGCGGCTTTGCGCTGTGGAGGAGGCAGGCAGGACGCGCTGCGCCTCTGCTGCCCGTCGATCTGCTGCGGATTCCGATCTTCGCTTTGTCTATCGCGACATCAGTCGGGTCGTTCGCGGCGCAGATGATGACCTTCGTGACCTTGCCCTTCTTCCTGCAGCACGATCTCGGGCGTAGCCAAGTGGAGACCGGGCTGCTCATGATGCCCTGGCCTCTGGCCCTGATCCTTGTGTCGCCTCTGGCCGGGCGGCTCTCGGACCGCGTGCCGGCCGGTCTGCTGGGTGGTCTTGGCCTCCTCCTCATGGCCATCGGCCTTGCTTTACTGGCTTTCCTTCCGGTCGATCCGAGCGCGTTCGAGATCGGGTGGAGAATGGCGATGTGTGGCGTTGGCTTCGGGCTATTTCAGACACCGAACAACCGCACGCTTCTGAGTGCTGCCCCGCGGGAGCGAAGCGGGGGCGCCAGCGGCATGCTTTCCACCGCTCGGCTCACCGGTCAGACGCTGGGGGCAGCCCTTTCCGCCTTGGCGCTACGAGCCGGAGACGGTAGTCAAAGCCACCTTGGAATTCTGACAGCCGCTGTTATTGCTGCTGCCGCTGCTCTGATCAGCATAACCCGCTTGCGGGCATCGCCAGCATGATCCGCGCAGCACGTCCAGAAGGCCTCATTCCATGAGTGTGCCGACAAGCGCTCCGACACGGCAGCAGATCCTTGACGAAATTGTCAGCCAGACAAGGGCAGCGGGCCATGAGAAATCCGTCTGTCCCAGCGAGGTGGCACGCGCCCTGGTTCAGGACGGCGAGTGGCGTCTGCTGCTTGGGGAAGTTCGCCGAGCGGCCCTGGTTCTGCAAGCAGCTGGTGACCTTGAAATTCTACGTAAGGGCAAACCGGTTCCTGCCGCTGAAGTTCGTGGTGTGATTCGCCTGCGCAGACCCCGTCCTTCGTAGAGCACATCGAGCCAGCCTCTCGCCTTCATGGCACACAGTCCTTGTGGCTTGTCTGACAAGATGACGTGCTGTAGGCGTTGCTCAACAAGAGCCTTGAGAGGGTGGGAATGATGAAGGCAGTTCTTCTGCACAAACATACCCCTACCCGCCACGTGGCGCAGGAGACGCAGATGGGAACCACCAAGCCCCGGGTTTTAGTGACACGGCGCCTGACGGCCAACGCCGCGGCAGTGGCGAAGAAAAGCTTCGACGCCCATATGGCCACCGAGGACCTGGATGTTGCAGGCGTCCTGGACATCATGGGTCGGTGGGAAGCAGAGGCGATCCTGATTGGGCCGAAAGTTAAGCTCGACGCAGATGCTGTCGCGGCCCTTCCCCGTTCGGTTCGGATCATCGCGAATTCCAGTGTCGGCTATGACCACATGGACGCGGCAGCTGCGAAAGCGCGCGGCATCATTGTCACCAACACGCCGGATGTTCTAACAGACTGCACCGCGGATCTGGCCTTTCTACTGCTGCTTGCCGCCAGTCGCCGTGCCTACGAATACGAGGCATTGATGCGGCAGGGCTGGCGGCAAAGCCTGGGCCTTCCGGACATGCTCGGTCTCCGGCCCAGCGGAAAGACACTCGGAATTGTCGGCATGGGCCGGATCGGACGGGCCATGGCGTCACGGGCACGCGGCTTCGGCATGCGGATCCTCTACCACAATCGGCATCGCCTGCCGCCCGAACTGGAGCAGGGCGCGGAGTACTTCCCTGACCTGACAGCCATGCTGCCCCACAGCCAGATCCTCTCGCTGCATCTTCCAGGGGGAGAGGCCGGCACCCTGATGGATGCAGAGGCCTTCGCCGCCCTCCCCAGAGGCGCCGTCTTTGTGAATACCGCTCGTGGCTCGCTGGTTGATGAGGATGCCCTGTTGGCTGCGCTGAGGTCTGGGCACCTGTTCGCCGCCGGACTGGATGTTTTCCGGAGCGAACCTGCCTACGACCGGCGCTTCGCGGAACTGCCCAACGTTTTCCTGACGCCTCATGTGGCCAGTGCCACGGTTGAGACACGCGATGCCATGGCCATGCGGGCGCTCAGCAACATCGACGCGGTGATGGCGGGCGGAGCGGCCCTCGACCCGGTTTGACAAGCCGCCTCACCAGAGAAGGGCCGCGAAAGCAGGGCAGTGCGGCAGTTCATGCTCGTCCCCTAGTGCCAGGAGTCACAACAATCATGCACCGTCGTATTCTCCTGAAGACCGCTGCCCTGGCCGCCCCATCCCTTCTCTTGAGCCGTGAGGCCGCCGCGCAGAGTTGGCCGGAGCGTCCGGTGACCATGATTGTTCCCTTTGCTGCCGGTGGTTCCGCCGACATCGTGGGTCGTGCGGTGGCGCAGCGCATGAGTGCTGAACTCCCCCGTCCGGTAGTGGTCGAGAACCGCGCTGGAGCGGCAGGCGAGATCGGGGCACGCGTTTTGGCCCGCGCACTGCCGGATGGGCATACGCTGATGACGGCGCCCATCAGCACCTTCGCAATCAACAAGGCTTTAAGGCCAAAGCTCGGCTACGATCCCGAAGCAGACTTCACCAACCTGACCCTGGCCGTCACATCGCCCAACGTGCTCGTTGTGCATCCTGGGCAGGTCTCGGCGAACACGCTTGACGAGTTTGTGGCCTGGATGAAGCGGTCTGGTGCGAGGGATGCCTACTCGACCAGTGGTGTCGGCGCCTCGGACCACTTGACGATGGAATTGCTGAAGCAGCGAACGGGAAGCACCATTGCCCACATTCCTTATGGTGGTGGAGCACCGGCGACAACCGACCTCATCGCCGGCAACGTTCAGGCATCCTTTCAGAACCTGGGCTTCATCACCCCTTTCATCCGGGAGAAGCAGGTGAAGCCGATCTTGGTGACGTCTGAGCAGCGTCACCCTCTCTTGCCGGATGTGCCGACTGCCGCTGAAGCGGGGCTGAACGATTTCGTTGTTTACTCGTGGCAGGCGATCGCAGCGCCCCCGAAGATGGACCCTGCACTCCTCAGCACGGTGCATGCATCCATTACCAAGGCTCTGCGCCATCCGGAAACCATCAAACAGATGGAGATGATCGGCTTCACCGTCGTTGCGAACTCGCCCGAAGAGTTCCAGGCGTTTCAGAAAGCGGAGATCGCGCGCTGGAGCCAGGTGGTGCGAGCCGGGAACATCCAGGCCGATTGACCGGAGATAGATGACCGGGGCATCGCACCCCGGCCTCTCTCGCTCTAGTCGAAGCTCAAGAAATTCGGCATTTGGTTGATCGCGGAGGCCGATCGAAGCTTTCCGAGATCGGGCACTGGCCGGGCCAAAGAAGCATCGCCCGCCGTTGCAGCTTCAATTGCACTGGCCACCGCGAGCACCAAAGCATCCCCACCGCGTGGGCCCACGATCTGAAGCCCGAACGGCATTCCGGCACGATCAACCCCTAGAGGCAGGCTGATGGCAGGGTGGCCCGCCAGCGTCACGGCATAGGCCAGGGCCAGCCAATGATAGTAGCTTCGGGTGGGCCTTCCATCGATCTCGGCAGGGTAGAGTTCACTCCACGGCCTGGGTGAAATGGTGATGGCGGGCGTCAGGATGACGTCGACACCTGACTCGAAGAAGGCCTGCCAGCGCCGATACAATTGTGTTTGGATCACGGAAGCACGCGCCACATCCGCAGCCGTGTAGCCGAGACCCTCCTCCACATTGGCGCGAACATTGGGACCAACGGAGTCTGCTTGCTTGCGGACCTTCTCCTCGTGCGCCGCCAGGAAGTTGACAGCACGCAGCACTGCGAAGGCCTCATCGGCTCCGGCGCAATCCGGATGCGCCTCGTCCAGTCCAGCAAAGAGCGACTGAAGGACCCTGATCCGGTCCTGGAAGACGTCACGGATGTGCGCCTCTGTCGGCGCAAATCCAAAGTCCGGCGTCGCCGCCACCCGCAGGGTAGAGAGATCGATACTCTCGTTGAAGGCCAAGCCCCGCCGGACATCAACATCGGGCATGGTGTAGGCAAGAGGATCGAGCGCATGGTCAGCGGCCATGGCTGACATCATCAGCGAAAGATCCGCCATGTCGCGGGCCATGGGGCCAAGGACTGGCAGACTGGACCAGCCAAGCAGACGCCGTTCGGCAGGTACCAGGCCAGGGCTCGGGCGAAACCCGACAATGCCGTTGAAGGCTGCCGGGTTCCGCAGGGAGCCGCCGGTGTCCGAGCCGCTTGCCAATGGAACCATGCCCGTGGCCAAAACGACAGCCGATCCTCCGGAGGATCCCGCCGCCGATCGGGTCGGGTCGAAGGGGTTCCCGGTGGCACCATAGACCGCATTGCGGGTATTCGCTCCGGCGCCGAACTCCGGCGTATTGGTCTTGCCGAGGATCACGCCGCCGGCGGCGCGCAGGTCGGCCACCATCTGACTATCCTGCTCAGGCACATGGTCCCTGAACAACGGACTACCGTAGGTGGTGACCAGGCCGGCCGTGTTGTCGAGGTCTTTGATGCCGAGAGGAAGCCCGTGCAGAAGCCCCAGCGTTTCGCCAGCCATCACCTCGGACTCGGCCTGACGAGCCACCTGAAGGGCGGCCTCCTCATCCATGGCGACCATGGCATTGACGGCGTGGTTCACCTCGCCGATCCGCTTCAGGCAGGATTGCAGCAATTCCACCGGGGAAAGCTTCTTGGTGCCGATGAGGCGACGCGCCTCGACGGCGGAAAGGTCACATGCTTCGGTCATGGTCGGCCTCCTCAATAGCCCAGCGCGCAGCCATCCTTGCGTGGATCGGAGCCGCCGATGAGCACCCCGCGCTCATGATCGATAAAGATGGCTTGGCCGCCGCCATGTGGCTTGTCGATCAGGGTGCATTCATGACCAAGTCGGCTGAGGCGATCCAGCACATCGGTTGGAATGCCACGCTCCACCTGTACCTTGCCGGCGTATGGGAACAGCCGTGGGAAATCGAGCGCCGCCTGGACGTCCATGCCGAACTCGAAATGGTTGGAAAGGAACAAGGTCTGCCCCATCGGCTGGAAGTGCCCGCCCATAACCCCGTAGGGCATGATGGCACGGCCGTTCTTCATGACCATGCCGGGGATGATGGTGTGCATCGGACGCTTATTGGGCGCGATGCAGTTTGGATGACCTTCCTGAAGGCGGAACCCGAAGCCGCGATTCTGCAGCATCACACCGGATTGCTCGGCCAGGATTCCGGAGCCGAAGCTCTCGAAAAGGGAGTTGATGAAGGAGCAGGCGTTGCCGTCCGCATCGACGACGCAGAGATATACGGTGTCGCGGTGCTTCGGCAGCCATTCGGCACTTCCCGCCTCCGGCAATTCACGCATAGCTGCGCCGTCATCGATAAGGGCCCGAAGTGCGGCAGTGTAGTCCGGGCTGGTAAGGTGGGCCACAGGCACTTCCGCCATGGCAGGATCGGCCAGGAAGGCGTCCCGATCACGATAAGCAAGGCGCCCTGCCTCCACATGGCGGTGAAGGCGCTCCACTGACAGAGGTCCCGCTTCAGGCGTCTCAAAGCCGCCGAGAATGCCGAGCATGGACAGGACCAGGAGCCCCGAACCGTTCGGCGGGCATTGGAAAACATCCATGCCCCGCCAGCTCGATTGGATAGGCTTTACGAATTCGGCGGCACTGAGACCTTTGGCGAAATCTTCCTCCGTGTGGCTGCCGCCGGCGGCCCGAAGGGTCGCCACCATGTCGGCGGCCACCTCTCCCTCATAAAAGGCCTTCGCGCCCTTCTCGCCAATCGCGCGAAGGGTCCGGGCCAGCGCGGGTTGCGCGAAAACGTCTCCGACGCCGTAGGCCTTGCCATCTTTCAAGAAATGCCGCGCGGTCGCGGTCTGCCGCGAGAGTTTGCCAACGCTCGCGCTCCAATCGCTCGCAACTCGTGCATGAACCGGATGCCCATTCTCCGCCAGCCGGATGGCGGGCAGCAGGATCTGGCTCAAAGGAAGCTTGCCATGGGCTGCATTCAGCTTCTCCCAGGCGGAGATGGCGCCGGGCACCGTCACGGAATGTGCCGACGTGCTGACCATGGCGGTGAGACCATCGGAGCGAAGCCGCTCCGGCGTCGCTCCTGCAGGCGCCCTGCCCGATCCGTTCAGGGCAACGACTTCTCCGCTACCGGCCGGCGCATAAAGGCAGAAGCAGTCGCCACCGATGCCGGTGGATTGCGGTTCAACTACAGCCAGCACCGCGCAAGCTGCAATGGCCGCATCCATGGCATTGCCGCCCTGCCGCAGGATGTCCAACGCCGTCAGCGTAGCCACAGGCATAGAGGTCGCTGCCATGGCCTGGGTGGAAAGAACGGCGCTTCGGCCTGGAACGTGGAAATCGCGCATGTTGCTGTCCGAGTATCTTCTTGGGGCGCAGACGCTGACACGTAAGGAGCCTGGCATCAATCCGCCTACTTCCTCAGCAGGACAGCCTGCGCTATCGGGACGGAATGGAAGCCACAGCATCGATGGAAGATTTCGGGCGGCTCGATATCCGTGTGGGCACGGTGCTCGATGCCGAATTGCTGGCCGGCGCACAGAAGCCCGCCGTGAAGCTCACGGTGGACCTGGGATCTGAGATCGGGCTGAAGCAGTCATCGGCGCAGATTACGGTCCACTATGTGCCAGACCGACTGATCGGACGGCAGGTTCTTTGCGTCGTCAATTTTCCGCCCCGCCGCATCGCCGGGTTTCAGAGCGAAGTCCTGGTGCTCGGGCTGCCCGATGCTGATGGTGCGGTGGTTCTTCTCAGGCCCGATTTCCCCGTCCCTAATGGCGGCAGGATGTTCTGACCCATGGCTCATCGCTACTATACCGTCAGCTGGGACCAGCTCCATCGTGACAGCAAGGCGCTTGCCTGGCGGCTGATCGAGAAAGGTCCGTGGACCGGCATCGTGGCCATCACCCGCGGTGGCCTCATCCCGGCCGCGATCGTGGCCCGTGAATTGGACTGCCGCCTGATCGAGAGCGTCTCCGTGATCACCTATGAAGAGGAGACGCGTCGTGAGCCGAGGGTCGCCAAACTGCCGGCCGCAGCAGGCGACGGCTCAGGATGGCTGGTGGTGGATGACCTCGTCGACACAGGTACGACTTTGAAGGTCGTACGATCTCTGCTGCCCAAGGCGCATTTCGCGACCGTCTATGCCAAGCCGGCCGGCAATCCGCTGGTTGATACCTTCATCACGGAAGTCAGCCAGGACACCTGGATCCTCTTCCCGTGGGATACGGAGCCACAATTCGTGGCTCCGATCGCGAGGTCTGCC
Source organism: Teichococcus globiformis (assembly GCF_042646265.1). Classification (NCBI taxonomy): domain Bacteria; kingdom Pseudomonadati; phylum Pseudomonadota; class Alphaproteobacteria; order Acetobacterales; family Roseomonadaceae; genus Roseomonas; species Teichococcus globiformis. The sequence continues at coordinate 380,802 of NZ_JBHRTN010000010.1, read as the reverse complement.
CAGCCGAAGTGAAGCTGGACGGTCGCACTCAGTAGCCGAGATCCGGCCTGATGCGGTTGGGCAGGGGGCGGCCGGCACGCTGCGCCCTGATGTTCTCCATGAGAATATCCAGGCTGCTATCATTGTAGGTGATGGGATCATCGGCCGACATGTGCGGTGTGATGAACAGTCCCGGCGTGCGCCACATGCGATGGTTGGCCGGCAGGGGTTCGGGAACGGCCACATCCGTTATTGCACCGCCGAGCTGACCACTGTCCAACAAATCGCACAGGGCGTCCTGATCCCAGAGGGGGCCTCTGCCAATGTTGAAGAGCTTTGCACCCTTTGGCAGCAGCGTCAGGCGCCGCCGATCCATGAGCCCATGAGTTTCCGGGGTCAATGGACATGCCAGAACGAGGAATTCCGATTCCGGCAGCACAGCATCCAGCATGTCCTGCGGAACGATGCGATCGCAGGCAGCATGTGGATCGGTGCCTCGCCTGACACCAGTGACCCGCATACCGAAGCGGCGGGCATGCTCGGCGATCGCGCCGCCCAAGGAACCTAGGCCGATCACGGTGACATTCCGTCCGGCAAGGGTACGGGCGAAGCGGGGTTTCCAAATCCCTTCCCGCTGCTGATCGGCAAAGTGCGGCATATGGTTGGCCAGCATCAGCAGAGCCATGATGCCAAACTCTCCGGCCTTGGCCGCGTGAGTGCCGCGGTTGTTCAGCAACGATGTCTGCGGTGGCAGCCATGTCAGTGGCAGCAGACGATCAATGCCGGCGGAGGTACAGAAAACCATGCGCAACTTGGGAGCAAGATTTGTCAGGTCTTGCGAGACAAGGTGCTCGTGAAGGATCTTGGTCCAGGTGACCAGGATCTCGGCATCCGCGAGCGCCGGAAGCAGAGCCTCCGGATCGTTCGAGAACCGAGCCTCGAGATCCTGAACGTCAGGATGCCTTTGGCAGGCGGCTTGCCACTGTTCGGGCGTGATGGGGAAGAGGGTTTCGCCGGGCGGGTTCTGGATATGGATCAGCATGAGCGAACCCTCTCACGACGCCGGCCAACGTCAAGACTGGTCGTCGCGAGTGGACGTCAAAGCTGCTGCCGTTCCCCGTTCCGCTGCAGTAGGAACTCCCGGCCCAGCTTGACCCTGGCGATGCCATCATAGGAAACAATGTCTGCAGTGGCGTAAGTCTCGCTCCAGGTGTTCGGAATAAAGCTGCCCGTCCCGACCACATCGATCGGCGCCCTTGCTTCAGACATGACGCGGCATTTGCTGACGCCAAAGCCTGAGGATGCCACGATGCGCACTTTGGAGAAGCCTGCCGCGTCCAGTGCTTCCCGCATGCGCCAGATCGCCGCCGCGGACACACCAGTGCCCACCAAGTGGCGAAGCTCCGTATCAGAACGATACCGCCGGATCGCTCCCGGTACATGCCGCTCAAGGACGGCATAGGATTCCGCTGGATCCAATCCCTGCAGGAAGCGGCCTCCATGGGTGTCCAGGCGAATCGCCATCCTCCCCGATGCGGCCAGGGAGTCGAACCGTTCGCATACGGCGAGACTGTCCGTGACTTCGCGTCCGAAATAGTCAACAAGGACGGTCAGGGCTTCATCCGGGTAGGTCTCGTGGAACATCTCCGCAGCCCGGACAGTGCTCCCTGCGTAACCGATCAACGCATGAGGCATGGTGCCATAGCCGCGGGACTTGCCGAACCAATGCGCCGTGGCGTCATTGGCGCCGCCGATGAACCCTTTGGCGCCTTCCGCACGTGCCGCCGCCCCTCCTACAGAAGCCGCGTACGCCATCATCTCCTGCATCTCGGAGCCTGCACAATGCCGCGCATCCATCGCCAGGAAGGATGAATTCGGCAGTTCCAGGCACATCTGGAAAGCGTTATGCGCAGCCACGCAGGGTGGACCAAGCTTTTGCAGGTAAAGCGTTTCCAGATCGGACAGGTGCCGGAACGAACCGGTTAGATATAGCAGCGGGTCACCAGCACCGACCCACTCGCCTTCCTTATGCATCAGGTCGATCTGGATATCCGTTTGCCGCGCTGCCGCGACCCGCGTGAGCCATTCCACCAGTAGCCGCGGCGCTGCCACTACTGGCCTGCGCATGAACACGGCGTAAGTCACCCTGGCATCGCCGAAGCGGCTGACGATGGCCTTGGTTCGGTTAAAATAGGCATCCGTCCACCCGGCAATGGTGGCGTCTTCGGTTGACGACGGTTCCGCCGGCCGGGTCATTGTGCCGCCAAGGCAGGCGCGGCACCCGTTTCGCGCCGGGTTTTCAATTCCTCCGCCACCAGAAATGCCAATTCGAGAGCCTGTTCGGCATTCAATCGCGGATCGCAGCTCGTCGCGTAATTTGCAGAAAGATCAGCTTCAGTCAGCTGATGCGCACCGCCGACACACTCCGTCACGTCGCTGCCTGTCATCTCCACATGCACCCCGCCTGGCCAAGTGCCTTCAGCGGCATGAACATCAAAAAAGTCACGTATCTCAGTGAGGATGGCATCGAAGGACCGGGTTTTGTAACTGCCCGCCGTGTGCGTGTTACCGTGCATAGGATCGCTGATCCAGACCACTTCCCGCCCAGCCCGCTTCACGGCCCGCAGGAGGGGCGGAAGCTTGTCCGGCAGCTTCTGCGCACCCATTCGGGTGATCAGCGTCAGCCTACCAGGGACATTGGCTGGATTGAGGATCTCGGTTAGCCGGACGAGTTCGTCGGGATCGGTGGTGGGACCAACCTTGAGACCGAGGGGGTTATGAACTCCCCGGAGGAATTCCACATGCGCTCCATCAGGCTGGCGCGTGCGGTCTCCAATCCAGAGGAAGTGCGCAGAGCACGCATACCAGTTGCCTGTCGTCGAGTCGATGCGCGTCAGGGCCTGTTCATAAGGCAGAAGCAGGGCTTCGTGGCTGGTGTAGAAGTCCGTTTCCCGGACCTGCGGCGCCCCGGCCATGCCGCAGGCTCCCATAAAGCGCAGGGTTTCATCGATGCGTGCAGCCAGATCGCGGTAACGGTCGGCAAGTGGAGACCGCTCCACGAAGCCGAGGTTCCAACGGTGAACCTCATGAAGATCGGCGTAGCCACCAGTCGCAAAGGCCCGTAGCAGGTTGAGCGTCCCCGCCGACTGCATGTAGGCGAACTCCATCCGCGCTGGATCAGGCAGCCGGGCGGAGGCATCGAATTCCGGACCGTTGATGATGTCGCCCCGGTATGAAGGGAGGGTCACGCCCCCCTGGGTTTCCGTATCCGAGGAGCGTGGCTTGGCAAACTGCCCGGCCATCCGTCCCAGCTTGACCACGGGCATCGAGCTGCCGAAGGTCAGAACCACCGCCATTTGAAGCAGCACACGGAAGGTATCGCGGATCGGGTTCGGGCGGAAATCGGCAAAGCTTTCGGCGCAATCGCCACCCTGCAAAACAAAGCCCTGACCCTGCCCCGCTTTGGCCAAGGCCGCCTGCAGCCGCCGTGCTTCGCCTGCGAAAACAAGCGGAGGATACCCGGCGAGGCGCGCTTCCATGGCCTCAAGACGCGCCGGGTCGGGGTACTCTGGAACTTGCCGGACGGGCATTTCCCGCCAGCTTCCGGGCTGCCAACTGCGCACCGTCATGACACTCAGCGTCCTCAAAATCCTTCTTAGCCGGTGATCATAACCCCTTCGGCGGCCCGTCGGCTATGGCGGCAGGCATTCGTTGCGCAATCCCACCGCCGCCAGCCGGCCCTGGCCTCAGCGATTGCGGGTGATCAGCCGTCCCGGCCGTTCGCCGGTTGCCTTGCCCTTCGCGAAGGATGCCACGCCATTCGCCCACACCTCCTCGATGCCCACGCTCATCTGTACCGGGTCCTCAAAGGTGGCATTGTCGATGATGGTAGCCGGATCGAAGAGCACCAAGTCAGCGAAGGCCCCTTCGCGCACCACTCCACGATCCACCATGCCGAAAAGGCTCGCGCTGCGCCCGGTCATCTTGTGGATCGCCGTTTCCATGTCGAACAGGCCGAGCTGCCGGGAGTAAAAGCCGAGAACCCGCGGGAAGGTACCCCAGAGACGGGGATGCGGCTTTTCGTCATGGGGGATGCCATCCGAGCCGATGACCGAGAGCGGATGCCGCATGATGCGGCGGACATCCTCCTCATCCATCTGGAACATGACGCATCCGGCAGGAAGCAGCCGTTCTGCAGCCGCCCGAAGGTCCGTGTTCCAGCCGCGGGCAATCTCTGCCAGATCCCGGCCGGCCATCTCTGGATAGGGCAGCGACCAAGTCACAACGGTGCGGATATCGTCCCGCATCCGATCCGGCATCAGCACCGTTGAGCCCGCAGGGTATGGATACATGTCGAAGGCCACCTCCTGCATGCTGGCAGCCGCCTGGATCAATGCCAGGGTTTGCACGCTGCGGCCGTAATTTTCCGGCATGGAGCATTTGTGGTGGCTGATATGTGCCGGCACCCCGATCTGCTTTGCGATCTGGAGCGTCTCCTCGATGGAGGCCAGAACATGGTCTGCCTCGTCGCGCATATGCGTAGCGTAGAGGCCGTCGGTCGTCCGCAGGGCTTCGCCCACGGCAATCACTTCCTCCGTCGTTGCCGCACGGTTGAGGGGATAGAAGAGCCCGGTGGAGAAGCCGGAAGCGCCCTCCAGCAAGGACTGCTTCAGCCGGGAATGCATGCGGTGAATTTCGGCTTCCTTTGCCACCCGGTGCACATCGCCCTGCATGGCTTCCACACGCAGGGTCTGATGCCCGATCAAGGCGTAGGTGTTGACCTCGCTGCCTTGGGATTTCAGCGCGTGGGCGTAATCGCCAAAGCTGTCGAAGGTCCACCAGCTTTCTTCGCCGAGCAAGTCCAGAGGCGCTGGTGGACGCATCTCTGTATGGCGCATGGGCGAAAGGCTGACACCGCAATTACCAACCACAACGGTGGTGACGCCCTGGCTGATCTTGCAAAGCGTACAGGCAGGCCCGCACAAGACGGCCCGATCGTCATGGGTGTGGGCATCGATAAAGCCCGGCGCCACTGCCTTGCCAGTGCCGATAACTTCCCGGGTCGCGGAGGCTCCGCCCAGATCGCCGACGCCTACGATGCGATCGCCGCTGACCCCCACGTCGCCGATCTGCCGTGGCCCCCCGGTTCCGTCAAAAATGGTTGCATCCCGGATAATCAGATCGCAGCGTAAGGCCATGATGGACGGCTCCTTCTAGGCAGCAGGATGTCCCGATCATGCGCCTTCATGACGCTATGATCTAGTCATGCTCGACCGCCCGGGGAGCTCAGGGCCGGGCAGGCACTTAGATCATCTCGAAAAGCAGGCAGCGTCCTCGCACCGCACAGCCTTGTCGTGACAGGAAGGAACAGCAGCATGGCCAATCCCCGATTTGTTCCCCCAGGACCACTGGGCTTCGGAGGTGCCCCGCTTGGAGACATGTTCGCCAAGATCAGCGACGCGGAAGCGATCGCCACACTGGATGCAGCCTGGGACGCCGGGATCCGCTACTTCGACACCGCGCCGCATTACGGCGCCGGCCTTTCGGAGCATCGCTTCGGTGTTGCACTGCGCCAGCGGCCTCGTGACGAGTACGTGCTGTCCACAAAGGTCGGCAGAATGCTCGTTCCGACCTTGCCAGGGGAACTGGCGCACCCCTTTCTTAGCGCCCTGCCCTTCCGCCGGCGACAGGATTACAGCGCCGAAGCCACCCGCCGTTCTATCGAGGACAGTCTGCAGCGAATGGCGATCGGCCAGATCGACATCGCCTTTGTTCATGATTTGGCACCTGATCATCTGGGCGACGGCTACGAAGACGCATACCGCGTGGCCTGCCAGGGTGCGTTCCCCGAGTTAACTCGCATGCGGGAGGAGGGTCTGATCCGCGCCTGGGGCCTTGGGGTCAATCTGACCGAGCCCTGCGTGAGGACTTTGCGGGATGCGGACCCAGATGTTTTCCTGCTGGCTGGCCGGTACAGCCTCCTCGACCTTAATGGCCTGGCGGAACTCTTCCCGCTCTGTTCGGAACGAGGAGCGCATGTGGTGATTGGAGGACCCTACAATTCGGGGCTGCTTGCGGGGGGAACCACCTTTGACTACCAGGAGGCTCCACCGGAGCAGGTTGCCGCACGCGACAAGTTTCTCGACGTTGCCGATAGGCACGGTGTCGATCTCAGGGCTGCGGCCCTACAGTTCTGTGCTGCCCATCCTGTGGTCGCATCCGTCATTCCGGGCGCCAAGCACCCCAACCGCGTTCGGCAGAACGCGGCCCTGATGACAAAGGCTATCCCGGCTGAATTCTGGAAAACGTTGAAGGCGGAAGGCCTTTTGCCGCCGCAAGCGCCCACACCTGCCTGAGGAGGCATGAGAGGGAGCTTGCTCCAAGCTCCCTCCTCTCTCACGCTATCCCGGTCTTGCCGGACTGGCCTGAGGCGATATTGGCGACCCAATGCCCCAAGACCTCGCATCCTGCGGCAAAATCCTCGATCCGCATGGCTTCATGCGGGTTGTGGCTACCGTTCTGGTTGCGCACGAAGATCATCGCGGCAGGTATGCCAGCGGCGGCAAAAGCTGCCGCGTCGTGGCCACCGCCAGATGCCATCTCAAGATGAGAGATCTGAAGCGATCCCGCGGACGCTATCAGCCCGGCACGGATCGCCGCATCCATCGGTGAAGCCTTTGAGCCGGTTTCCTCGCCAAGCTCGAAGCGCACGCCTCGCCGGACCTCGATCTCCGGAACTTTGCGGTGAAGTTCCGAGAAGATCGCGTCCACGCTGGCAGGGTCCACGCTCCTGACGTCCAGCATGAAGGTGGCTTCGCCCGGGATCTTGGTGAAGCCCGCTTCCTCGGTGGTGGCCAGCGTGCAGAAGGTACAAACGAGGCGATGGCCTTGCGCCTCCAGACCAGCCCACTTCTCGTCCAGCGCCATGGCCAGTTCCGCCAAGGCTATGGCGGCATCCCGCCGGTACCGGCGCGGGGTTCCTCCGGAGTGGTTATACTCACCCAGAACCCGACCCTGTCGGAGGCGGCGGCTCCCCGGGATGCCTGACACGATGGCAACCGGGATTCGCTCGCTGTCCAACACCGGCCCCTGCTCAATGTGAAGTTCCACAAAGGCCGCAGTGTTCAAAGGAGTCACGACGGCTTCGCCGGCCGCAGCAAAATCGGGGTCGAAGCCTTCCTGCCGCATATGGTCCGCCAGGCTCTTCCCCGTGTCCTGACGCTTGATCAACAACTCCTCGGCCTTCAGGCGTCCGAGAGCTCCGCGACTGCCAGGGTAGGAGGTCGCGAACCAAGCCCCCGCCTCCTCGGCCCGAGTGGCCATGACCGTGACGTCACAGCCCGGGGTGAAGCCGGCCTGCCGGAAGCCCGCCAGGACGGCGAGGCCGGCCAGAACCCCTGCAGCGCCGTCGAAGTTACCGCCATTGGGAACCGAATCCAGATGGCTGCCGAGCAGGATGCGTGGTGCATTCGGATCCTGCCCGGGCAAGGTCATGTATAAATTGCCCACAGGGTCGGTCGATACCCGGAGGCCCAGGACCTCGGCTTCCCGACGAACCACCGAATGAGCCATGCGCTCACCCGCCCCATAGGCGTCGCGCGTCACGCCCTCTCCATCCAGGCTCTTCTCTCTCAGCTCGTCAAACAGGCGAGCGGCCAACGCCACATCGGGGCGGAGATTCCGGCGTGGACGATCGAGTTCAGACGCCACGCACCACCCCGCCATCAATCAAGTGGACACGGCCAGTGATATAGGCGGCCTTGTCAGAGGCCAGGAAGGCAGCCATGGGACCGAACTCGCGAGGCTCGCCATAACGCCCAACCGGAATCAGCGCTGACCGCTCGGCGACCAGAGCCTCGATACTCTTGCCGGTTTTCTGTGAAGCGGTGGCCAGTGTTTCCTGTGTCCGATCCGTCGCGAAGGCACCCGGCCCCAGAATGTTGCAGGTCACGCCTTCGCCCGCGATTTCTGTGGCGAGAGTTTTGTTCCAGCCGACGATGGCAGCCCGCAGGGTGTTCGACAATGCCAGCCCGGGCAGAGGCTGTACGACGCCCGTGGAGGCAATGGTTAGCAAGCGGCCCCATCCCTGGTCACGCATTGCAGGCAAAAGGCGATTGGCAACCCGGATCGGCGACAGGACGATTCGCTGGAACCAGGTGACCAGATCCTCCTGCTTCATCTCCAATGCGGTGCAGGTCGGAGGCCCACCATGGTTCAGAACAAGGATGTCGATCCCTCCCAGTGCTTCAACCGCGGCGTCGGCCAACCGGTCCATCTGCGCGCCTTCCGCGACGTCGGCGACAATCCCAACTGCCCGGGGAGCTCCCAGCTGTGTTAGCTCGGCAGCTACCTGATCCAGGCTGTCCTGGTTGCGTCCGGAAATCGCGATGGCAACGCCTTCCTCCGCCAATGCATCCGCAACGGACCTTCCGAGCCCCTTGGAAGCACCCATGACCAGGGCGCGCCGCCCCCTCAATTGCAGATCCATGCGGATCATCCTTTACTGTTTGCTTGGGTCGGAAGTTGAGCCCACGGCCGGCCGCTGGCAAGACAGCAATACCACCCGGCGGATTCACTGCGGCACGAGGTGCAATGCTGCAAGAAGGCCAGGGAATGGCCAGGCCCTACCCTCCGGTCTTCAAGGCCCGATGAGCGTACACCAATCTGGAGAGCCGTCCGCATGTCCAAGCCCACCCTGCTCCTGACCCGCCGCTTTCCGGACGCCGTTGAGGCCCGAGCTCAGCGGGACTACATCACCATTCCCAATCCTGCCGACACGCCCTTCAGCGGAGAAGCTCTGGCAGCCGCGGCGAATGACGGCGAGGTTGAAGGGATCCTCTGCGCCGCAGGGGACGCCCTGTCGGCTTCAACCATCGCCAGCTTGCCCAGCAGCGTGAAGATCATAGCAACGTTCAGCGTCGGCACAGACCACATCGACCTGGCAGCCGCACGGGACCGCGGCGTGATGGTGACCAACACGCCGGATGTGCTGAGCGTGGCGACGGCCGAGATTGCGATGTTGCTGATCCTGACCGCGGCGCGCCGTGGCGGGGAAGCAGAGCGACTTGTCCGGGGCCGTCAGTGGTCTGGCTGGGCACCAACGCAGCTCATGGGCGTCACGCTGGAAAACAAGAAGCTCGGCATTCTCGGGATGGGGCGGATCGGGCAAGCCTTGGCCCGCATGGCGCGCGGCTTCGGAATGGAGGTGCACTACCACAACCGGCGTCCCTTGCCGCAGGCAGAAGAGGCAGGCGCCATGTTTCACGCCGACGATGCCGGTTTTCTGGCCGCGATCGACGTCCTTTCCATGCACATCCCGGGTGGCGAAGCCACTCGAAATTGGCTGAATGCCGACCGCATACAGCAGTTGCGGCAAGGCGCCATCGTCGTCAACACTGGGCGCGGGACCACTGTTGATGATGCCGCGCTTTGCAAGGCCCTAACGGACGGGCATCTGAGGGCTGCGGGGCTGGACGTATTCGCTGGCGAGCCCGACATCTATCCGGGCTATCATTCAACCCCGAACCTTGTCCTTTTCCCGCACCTCGGAAGCGCAACCATTGAAACGCGCGATGCCATGGGCTTCCGCTGCCTCGATAATCTGGATGCGGTCCTCCTGCGCCACGAAGCGCCATTGCACGCTGTCACCTGATCGACTGCCTCTTTCCTGTCTGAACAGGAGAGCCGACTGGGTCTATGATGTCGGCTCTCTTCCGCAGGTCAGCCACGTATAACGGCTGACCTTCTAAGCCCAGGAGGCTGCCCGCTGCCTTGACGGCGGGTCTTGACGTTGTTGCAGAGCCGTACATAGGCTCCAGCAAACCTGCCGGTCGTTCCTTTATGTCACCATGGGTCAGGCCACTTGGCCAAAGGTACGCATTCGTCGTTGTTGCGGCCGTTTTCATGGCCCTGCTGGCAGCGGCCGGCACGCGATCTGCACCCGGTGTCCTTCTTGTTCCGTTGGAAGAAGCATTTGGATGGGGGCGGAGCATCACGGCGCTGGCCGCCGGCATCGGAATCTTCCTTTATGGCCTTGTGGGACCTTTTGCCGCTGCGCTGATGGCCAGCTTTGGTCTGCGGCGTACGGTGCTCAGCGCCTTAATCCTGATGTCGGCCGCCACTGGCGCAAGCGCCTTCATGACGCAGCCATGGCACCTGATCATGACCTGGGGTGTATTCTCCGGAATTGGATCAGGTGCGGTCGCGATGGTCCTCGGCGCGACCATCGTCAACCGCTGGTTTGTGTCGCATCGTGGCCTTGTCATGGGGCTGCTGACAGCCAGCACCGCAACTGGAACCCTGGTGTTCCTTCCACTGCTCGCTGTTCTGGCAGATTCCGGCGGCTGGAGGTCGGTTGTTATGGCGGCTTCTGCCGCCACGGCACTGATGGTGCCGATCGTCTGGTTCTTTGTGCCTGAAAAGCCTGGGGCCGTGGGCCTTCTGCCCTACGGTGCCCTCCGTCCACCGCCAGACACTCCACGCCGCGGAATACTGGCAGCTGCTTTTGGAAGTCTGCAGCGTGCCGCCGCAACACGCACATTCTGGTATCTCGCCGGTACATTTTTCATCTGCGGCTTCACCACCAATGGACTGGTCGGAACTCACCTCATTGCCTTCTGCAGTGACATGGGCATTCCCCAGGTACAGGCGGCCGGCCTCCTCGCCATCATGGGCATATTCGACTTGATCGGCACGACCGCATCGGGCTGGCTCACCGACCGGTATGATCCACGTAAGTTATTGTTCTTCTATTATGGGGTCAGGGGGCTGTCGCTGATGTACCTCCCCTTCTCTGACTTCTCCTACTACAGCCTGGCCCTCTTCGCCGTCTTCTATGGTCTGGACTGGATTGCTACGGTGCCGCCTACCCTGCGCCTTGCGACGGAAGCCTTCGGTGAACAGGATGCGCCTGTCGTGTTCGGCTGGATTGCTGCAGGCCATCAACTTGGCGCCGCCTCGGCCGCTTTCCTGGGAGGTTTGCTGCGGGATACGCAGGGAGACTACCTTACTATGTTCCTGCTAGCCGGCTCGACCGGTCTTCTCGCAGCCGGGCTTTCCGTAATGATCCACCGGAAAGCGGCACCGGCTGTCGCCTAGGGCAGCTGCCGAGGACTACCTCGCCGATTCAAGCCATGAAGTTGCCGGTATGATCCGGCACGAGGAGGGAAGAGCACGTCCCTCCTCGTGCATGTTCACGCACCGACCGCCCGGAGTTGTGTCTTACCTCCCATGGCGAGCATCTCATAAATCCCCACGTAATCCTCAGCCATACGCCGGGCCGTGAAGCGCTCATCGAACCGTGCCCGGACCTGCTGCCGATCAAGGCTCGGGATACGGCTTACAGCCGCCACCGCCTCATCCTCATTGTCCACAATGAACCCGGTAAGGCCGTCATCCATCACTTCAGGCACAGACCCTCTGCGGAAAGCGATGACCGGAGTGCCACATGCCATCGCCTCGATCATCACCAAGCCGAATGGTTCCGGCCAATCGATGGGAAACAGAAGCGCATGCGCCTGCGACAGGAAATCCGGCTTCTGCGAATCACTGATCTCGCCGACAAACTCCACATGCCCCTGGCTTAGCAGCGGCTCGATCTCCCGCTCAAAGTAGGCACGGTCCGCGGAGTCGACCTTTGCGGCGACCTTCAGCTTCACTCCGGCACGCGCGGCGATGCGGATCGCCTTGTCCAAACCCTTCTCTGGCGACACTCGCCCGAGAAAGGCGAAGTAATGCTGATCAACAGCTTGTGGCTTCAGGCGGTCCTTCGGCATCCCGTGCAAGACGGTGCCTACCCAATTCAGGCTGGGAATGGGCAAACGCTGATGATCCGAGATGGACACAAACGGCGTATCACCATAGGTCTCGTAGATCATCTTGAACTCGGGAAGATCAAGACGCCCATGGAGGGTGGTAAGGAACGGCGTTCCTTGGCGCTGCAGCAACCCGAGAGGAAAATAATCGATGTGCGAATGGATCACATCGAACTCGGCTGCTCGCTGTGCAACCTGCTCCACCATCTTGTAGTAATGGGCGACCCAGTCCTTAACTGATGGGTCAAGCCGAAGAGCCTGCGCGCGCATCGCAGCCAGTTTCGCGCCTGTGACCGAGTCTCCACTGGCAAACAGTGTGACATCATGGCCCATGGCAACAAGCTCCTCCGTCAAGGAGGAAACCACCCGTTCGGTGCCGCCATAAAGCTTCGGTGGGACCGCTTCAAACAAGGGCGCAATCTGCGCGATACGCATCCGTAGATCCCTCTTCACAAACAGGCGGTCGCCACTACCTGCTTTCGACTGAAAGCTGCATGCACCGAGACGTTCTCACCTGCTCAATGAAAACGTAGATTTTGAATATGGCGAAAGAGAGGCTGTAAGCATGAGTGCCGAGCTGCCCCGGACGCCCTTTCCTTTCCTGATGACCTATGTGCGCCGGCATTCCTGGCGCTACGGCATCCTGATGACAGCCATCACATTGGCAGTTTTGTGCTCCGTATCCACACAGTACGGGCTGAAGTATCTGATCGATGTTGTAGCTACACCCGCATCGGATGAGGCCCTGCGGCAGGCATGGCAGGCTCTCTTCATTCTAGCCGGTCTGATCGTTGCGGATATTATACTTTGGCGCGGCGGAGGATATTTGGCAGCAGGCAGCCTGACACTCAGTGCGGGCTGCATCCGCAATGATCTTTTTGCTCACCTGTCGCAACACAGCCCGGCCTACTTCGCAGATCGGCTGCCTGGTGCGCTATCGGCCCGCATTTCTTCCTCCGCGATCAGTGCCCAAACCATCGGAAACACGGTGGCTTGGAACGTCGTGCCACCTGCCATGTCTGCCTTCACGGCTCTGCTGTTCATCTCCCTGGTGGATGGCTGGCTGGCCCTGGTGCTTTTTGCCTGCGCTCTGGCAATCGCCGTGGTCTTGCACCTTCTAGCTCGGAAGAAGTCCCACCTGCACGAGACGCACGCCGGGCATGTCGCTGCACTCGATGGAGAGATCGTGGACATCGTCGGCAACATCGGGGTCGTCCGCTCATTCGGAGCAGGACGGCGTGAAAGGGGCCGGATCGCCGAGTTGAGCCGCGTCGAAGTACAGGCACATCGCCGCAGCCTCTACTCCATGGAGCATCTTCGTTTTCTGCACGCCGGCCTCACTGTGGTGCTGACCATCGGTGTCATGATAGCCGGCATCCGACTGTGGCACGCGGGGCGCGCGACAACCGGCGATGTGGCACTGTTGGCCACCCTCTCGCTAACGATCCTGAACGCAACCCGGGACCTCGCCATCGCCCTTGTGGAAGTTGCTCAGCAACGGGCGAGGCTGGCTGAGGCCTTGAAGGTCATCCTGGTGCCTCACGCAATGACGGATGCCGCACATGCCCGGCCGGCACGGAGAGGGTGCGGAGAGATCAGAATCGAAGATGTCAGCTTCTCGTATGACGGTCGCCGACCAGTATTGAGGCATATCAACCTCGTAATTCCACCCGGCCAGAAGGTGGGGCTTGTGGGTCGATCGGGGTCGGGGAAATCAACTCTCTTCGCCTTGTTGCAACGTGTGCACGATCCCGGAGCTGGAAGGATCCTCCTCGATGGACAGGATCTTCGGCATGTAACCCAGGAAAGTCTGGCCACTGCCATGGCCGTGGTTCCGCAGGATACCAGCCTGTTCAACCGGACAATTCGCGAGAACATGAGCTATGGGACACCCGACTTGGCCTTCGAGGAACTTGTCGCTGCGGCCGCAAAGACCCGCTGCGAGGAAGTGGTCGAGGCTCTGCCGGCACGATACGACACAATGGTCGGCAACCGGGGTGTCAAGCTTTCCGGGGGCCAGCGGCAGAGGATTGCCATTGCACGGGCCTTGTTGACGCCCACACCGATCTTGCTCCTCGATGAGGCGACCAGTGCCCTGGATAGCGAGAACGAGCATGCCATCGCTGAAGCACTGAAGGAAGCGCTTCACCGGCGCACCGTGGTGGCAGTGGCCCATCGTTTGTCCACTCTCCAAAATTTCGACAGAATCATCGTTCTTGATGAAGGTCGGATCGTGGAGGATGGCTCTCCCGCTGAACTGGTCAGGCGCCAGGGTCCGTATCTGGCATTGCTGCGTCAGCAGCGGGCTGGCCTGTCGCCGGTCCGCCCGGAAGCAGCCTAGAAAGGTGAGGCATATGTCGCGGCTGGTCGTTGTTTCCAATCGCGTCGCTCCAATCCATGAAGGCGAAGCGACGGCCGGAGGCTTGGCGGCTGGGGTCATGGACGCCTTAAGGCAATCCGGTGGTCTCTGGTTCGGCTGGTCGGGGCGCACCTTACCCCAGTCGGTAGTTCCGCCGGACAGCTTGACACCCGGAAGTCCCCCCGCTGTCGCCTGCAGTGGACCAGTTACACTTTACACCACGGACCTAACCCAGCGCGATTACGATGAATACTACAAGGGGTTTTCCAACAGCACGCTCTGGCCCACAATGCATTACCAGATCTCGCTGGCCCGGTTCGAGCATCAGGATTATCTCGGCTATCAGCGCGTCAATCGGCATTTTGCTGTCAGCTTGGCTGCCCTTCTCAAAGAAGACGATGTTATCTGGGTGCACGACTATCACCTGATGCTGCTTGCAACGGCGCTTCGGGAAATCGGCGTCCGGAACAGGATCGGCTTCTTTCTCCATGTGCCATTCCCAGCATCCAGTGTCTTCAGCACGATCCCTGTTCATGCAGAATTGGGGCGAGGACTGGCCACGTTCGACCTGATCGGCTTCCAGACAGAAGGCGACCAGCGGGCATTCTCGAACTACATGAGAGAAGAACTCCAGGCTGAAACATGCCCGGAGGGGCATCTGCAGCTTGGCCATCGCGTGGTCCGTACCGGCGTCTATCCCATCGGTGTTGAGGCCGACCCTCTACGGGCCGAGGCGATCCGGGGCCGGGATGATCCGGCCATTTGTGACTATAAAGGCAGGCTGGATCAGCGTGCCTTGATCATGAGCGTGGAACGGCTGGACTATTCCAAGGGGTTGCGGCAGCGTTTTTCAGCTTTTGAACGGTTCTTGGTTCAATGTCCGGAATGGCGCCGGCAGGTGGAGTACCTGCAGATTGCTCCCCCTTCGCGGTCGGACGTGGAAGCTTATCAGACAATCCGGCGCGAGCTGGAAGGCGAGGCCGGGCGCATCAATGGCCGCTTCGCTGAACTCGACTGGACGCCACTCCGCTACCTCAATCGCAGCTTCCCCCGGGATCAGTTGATGCCCCTCTATGCGCTGGCTGCTGTGGGCTTGGTCACGCCGCTGCGTGACGGCATGAACCTGGTAGCCAAGGAATATGTGGCCGCTCAGGATCCTGAGGATCCAGGAGTGCTGATCCTGTCACAATTCGCAGGTGCTGCGCGTGAACTCGACGGGGCCGTCCGGGTCAATCCGCATGATGAGGCGGGGATGGCCTACGCGATGAAGATCGCGTTGCAAATGCCTGTGGCGGAGAAGCGGGACCGCCACGCTTCTATGATGCGGTCCTTGCGCACCAACAGCCTTGACGCCTGGCGGGACCGATTCCTGTTCGATCTTCGCCTAGCGGAAGCGGGGCTCTCGGCCGCTGCTTAGGAAGATGCTTCTTCAACCCGTCCGCATCACCGCTTGCCCGTTCTATAGACCAGACAGGCCCGTCCAACCGCAAGCCGAGCCATTCTTACGCCGGTTCCATGAAACCGGCGGCCGTCATACGGACTTCAAGTGCTGCTTCTCACCCTTTGGCAGAGAACTTAACTGAACCTCCGGCGAGCCAGAATAGGAGAATTGCCATGGCGCTGCATGCCACTCGTAATGACCTCGGCGAGAACGCGAAGAAGGTCTCCGTCACCGTCCTCAATGGGACGCTCGTTGACCTGATCGACCTGACCAATGCTGTACGCATGGCACACTGGACCATGAAAGGACCGAACTTCATCGGCCTGCACGAGATGCTGGAAAGGTTCTACAATGAGCTTTTCGCGGTTGGAGATGAAGTCGCCGAACGGCTTGTCCAGCTTGGTGGAACTCCAGACGGAACAAGCCAGCTCGTTAGCGAAAGGTCGCGGCTGACGCCCTACTCGCAAGCGACGACCTACACTCTTGATCACGTCAAGGAACTCGCAGACCGATTTGCGTCCTTGGCGAAGTCCGTACGGGAAGGTATCGATTCGACCGATGACGCGGGTGATGCCGACACCGCCGATCTGCTGACCGGCCTGTCGCGTGATCTGGATAAGAAGGTGTGGATGCTGGAAGCACACCTCCAGAAGTAGTCCCACAAGCCGGCGCGCTGCTTTGGCGCGCCGGACTTGCGACACACACCCTGGCTTCGCTAGCTTGAGCCACGAGGTGTGAACAAGGCATGAACGATCTATTTGGCAGCCGCGACAACAAGGCGCAGGGAGCTCCCTCCTACTCCGCTAAAGATATCGAGGTTCTGGAGGGCCTGGAGCCCGTCCGACGTCGACCCGGCATGTATATTGGCGGTACGGATGAGAACGCTTTGCATCATCTTGCCGCAGAAATCCTCGACAATGCGATGGACGAGGCGGTAGCGGGACATGCCGACCGCATTGAGATGGTCCTCGACAGCGGCAACTGGCTCACTGTTCGCGACAATGGCCGCGGCATCCCGACAGACCCACATCCAAAGTTCCCTAAGCTGTCCGCTTTGGAGGTTATTTTCACCACCCTGCATTCCGGGGGTAAGTTTTCCGGAAAAGCCTATGCCACCTCAGGTGGCTTGCATGGCGTTGGCAGTTCAGTCGTCAACGCGCTAGCAGACCGGATGGAGGTGGAAGTTGCGCGTGACAAGACTCTGTTCAGCCAAGCTTATGCCCGCGGCAAGCCGCTAGGACCTTTGAAGAATGCTGGCGCGGTGCACAACCGACGCGGAACAACCATCCGGTTTAGGCCTGACGAACAGATTTTCGGGTCGCTTCAATTCTCCCCTCTTCGCTTGTTCCGGCTTTGCCGCTCAAAAGCTTACCTATACAGGGGCGTGGAGATCCGATGGTCTTGCGACCCAGCCCTTCTAGCGAGGGATGGCAAGTCGGACATCCCGTCGCAGGCGACTTTGCACTTTCCAGGCGGCCTCTCGGACTTCCTGGCGGCAGCGGTGGACCAGCAAAGCACCGTTATTCCGGCGCCCTGGGCGGGCGAGAACGCCTTCCCACAGGATGCCGGGCGGGCTGAATGGGCCATCACCTGGCTAGAAAAAGGCGATGGCTTTCTTAACACCTATGCCAACACCATCCCTACCGGCCTTGGCGGAACCCATGAAGCTGGCCTCCGCAACGCGCTCGTCAAAGGACTTCGGGCTTACGGTGAGCTAAGGAAAGAGCGGCGGGCATCCAGCATCACTGCTGAGGACCTTCTTGGCGGAATGGCCGGGATGCTTTCCGTTTTCATCCGCGAACCGCAGTTTCAAGGTCAGACAAAGGATCGTCTGACTAGTCCAGAGGCGACCCGCCTGGTTGAAGCTAGCCTCAGGGATCACTTCGATCACTGGCTTGCTGGAGATCCGGCGACAGCCAGTAACCTTCTGACCTATGCCATTGAACGGGCGGAAGAACGACTTCGTCGCCGTGAGCAGAAGGACACACCTCGTAAGAGCGCGACTCGCCGACTACGGCTACCTGGTAAGCTTGCGGACTGCTCCCGTGAGGCTGCGAATGGCACCGAACTTTTCCTTGTGGAAGGTGACTCCGCGGGCGGCTCCGCGAAGCAGGCCCGAAACAGAGAGACGCAGGCTGTTCTTCCTCTTCGTGGCAAGATCCTCAACGTTGCCTCTGCTTCTGCGGACAAGCTTCGCCAGAACCAGGAACTTAAGGATCTTGTCGAAGCGCTAGGTTGCGGCGCGGGAGAACGCTTCGACATCGCAAAGCTTCGCTACGACCGTGTCGTCATCATGACTGATGCAGACGTGGATGGAGCCCATATCGCAGCTCTTCTGATGACCTTCTTCTACAAGGAATTGCCGGAACTTGTACGGCAGGGGCGCGTGTATCTGGCACAACCCCCGCTGTACAGATTGGCGACTCCAGGAAAGACGATCTACGCCATGGATGACCAGGAGCGGGAAAAGCTCCTGAAATCTGCTTTCAAATCAACCCAGCGGGTTGAAGTGAGTCGCTTCAAAGGGCTGGGCGAAATGCCTCCGTCGTCTTTGAAGGAGACGACGATGGATCCGGCACGGCGCACGTTGCTGAAGGTTGTTCTACCGGCTGAGGAGCGAGCAGCAACATCCGAACTGATCGAGGCTTTGATGGGCCGTAAGGCTGAATTGCGCTTCCGGTTCATCCAAGAAAATGCGTCTCAGATTGAAGTTGAGGCCGTGGATGCATAGGCAGAGACCTTGCCACCATCTAAAACGCTTAGCTTACAGGCCTTTGTTTTTTCAGTACTGATTTTAGCCCGTGGTGTTGCTGCCGCGTCGCAAGTTGATGCCAGCCTAGGACGCGGTGCCATCTGATCGGTTAGCACAATGCGGCCAAAGTAGCCGCTCAAAGAATGAGCCAAATACCGGCCCGGGGCCCCAATGCCTGGAAGGCCACGCATCTGGATGCGCGCGTCGGGCGCAAGTGACTGTGCCAAACGTTGCATTTGAGCCGCCTGCGGCGCAAGCGATGTGGCTTCCAGAATGGTCTGGCCCAGCACCAGGAAGCCGGCGCTTCCATGACCTATCAGAACCAGTCCAGCGACCGGCATGTAGCTCTCGGCGACCTCGGCGATCTGAACCAAGCCATCACGATGCACATCGAGGATCAGCACGGCAGCATCTGGTCCAGCTGAGATGAGATAAGAAGGCCAGCCTGTGAGCCGGGGGTCGAGAACAAGGATCTGGTCAGGCTTGTGAACTGCTGGGCGCATGAGGCGTGTCCTTCTGGAGCCACACCATCATTGCCGTATTAGTTGAAAATAAGGTTTACATCATCGTCTTCTAGAGCGGCGGAACGTTCAGGACGAGCTCGGATCATGAGCGCTGATAGATAGCGTGCTAGAGGAATTCTACCATCGGCGCTTTCTCATGGCACTGAGCTGTACTCATTCTGCTGGGCACCACGTTACGTTTGGCTCAGCGAGATTATTTTGCTCGCTTGTCAACAAGGAGCGAACCCGCGCCTTCAGCTCGTCGAGATGGAACGGCTTAACCAGAAGCTGCTGGTCCTCGATGGAATTAGACGCCGTCTTGGCCGCTTCCTCGGCATAGCCAGTCGTCAGTAATATATGAGGCTTTGGCTCACGATGACGCACCAAATCGGCCAACTCATAGCCGTTCATCCCAGGTAGCCCGATGTCAGTAATCAGGAGATCCAGCCGAGACAGTTTGTGGATCAGTCGTTGCGCCGCCGCACCGTCTTCAGCTTGGAGCACGGCGTAGCCCTGCTCAACAAGCACTTCCACCATTACGTGCCGAACGACCGGGTCGTCCTCCACCACGACAACCACTTGCCCCAGCGCATCTGCTGGCGCAGCAGCTTCAGAGCTTGGCTTGACCGGCAATGGGTCAACAGGGGCATCGTGGCGCGGCAAATAGAGCTCCACCGTTGTGCCCCGCCCTTTCCGTGACAGGATCTGCACTCCACCACCAGCCTGCCGGGCGAAACCATAGATCATCGACAGACCGAGACCAGTTCCCTGCCCTGCCGGCTTGGTTGTGAAGAATGGTTCGAACGCCTTCGCAACTGTGCGTTCGTCCATTCCGCAGCCCGTATCGGCGACACTGATGCACACATAGTCGCCCGGGGTCAGTTCAGGCAGCAGGTGTTCTCTGGAAGCGGAATACCGTGTGCGCTTGCTCGTGACGGTCAGGTGTCCGCCGTCCTGCATGGCATCACGCGCGTTGATCGCCAAGTTCAAGATAGCGTTCTCGAACTGGCTCCCGTCGCACAAGGTGTTCCAAAGCTCGTCATCCAGGCACAGCTCAAGGCGAATGGCCTCGCCGCAACTACGGCGAAGAAAGCTCTTAAGATCTTTGATCAAGTCGTTCGGCTGAATAGATCTTGGATCGATGGGCTGCTTCCGGGCGAACGCCAGCAGGCGGTTTGTCAAAGCCTTAGCTCTGGAAGCGGAAGCGGCGGCGCTCTTGATGAAAGGTTCCACCGCCCCGAGCCGACCCTGCGCGATACGGGTCTGAATAAGGTCCAGGGATCCGCTAATACCTTGCAGCAGGTTATTGAAATCGTGTGCAATTCCGCCAGTCAACTGGCCAATAGCGTCCATCTTCTGAGACTGCCGCAAAGCAGCCTCCGCTTGCTCCAGCTCAGCCGTTCTTGCTGCTATGCGGGCTTCCAGCAATTCGGCGGCGTGGACCGCTTCTGTTACGTCAACGCCGCAGCACACATGCCCAAGATACCGCAGCCCCTGAAAGCTTGGAGATCCCTCACACCGGATCCGCCGTGCAACCCCGTCACGTGTAAGGACGCGAATGTCAGCCCGAAAGCTGGCTCGTTGCTGATGCGCCGCAAGCCAGCGGGACTTCAGTGTCGGTAGATCATCTGGATGGACTGTGGACGCCCAAGGCTCGCCTGCGACTGTTTGTCCGACGCTGCCGAACTGCGCCAAGAAGCGCCGGTTTGCAAAGGTGACGGCACCGGCCGGATCGGTTTGCCAGATCAGGATCGGAGCAGCATCTGCCAAGTTCCGAAAGCTCGTTTCGCCTTCGTCTGGAGTTATGTTCGGAAGCGCAGCCCACTGCACCTCTTTATGTCGCGCAGTTTTCTCCGCTGCAGGGGAATGAAGTCTGTTGGGCCCGGCAATTCTCCCCTGAAGCATGTCTTGCCCGTCAACGGCGCAGATAACAGCCACAACTTCATCGGGCCCTGAGAAGATGGGCGTCAGGACCGCGCCACAGCTTAGGGAGCCAAGGGCTTTTTGCGGAGGTTCAGACAGGAACCGCACGATCCTGCCTTCGAAGGCTTGTTCAACGCTTTCGGCCAACATGGCCAGGATCAGGCTGCGGGATGCCTGCAATGGCTCCCCTGCCTCTACGCTCGCCGTACCACCGTGAAGATGATCGAAGGCGGCATTGAAGAAGGCAAAGCGCTGCTGCCCCCAAAAGACACATGCTGGGCCTGGAGACGCAACAATGGTCTGGACAGAGTTCCGCAGGCACCAGGGCCAAGACGAGGGTCGCCCCAGTGGATGTAGGGTCCAATCCTCGTGTTGCAGACTCGGCGAAGCCTCGTTCTTGGCCGCATGCGAGCCGCGGCGAAAACGGGGCCATGCCGATAGTTCAAAGGCGACAGCCTGACCCATTCCGAAGCTCATTTCTCAAAATGCAGGCGCATGATCCCGGAAGGGCAAGGGATGATCTGCCGCGACGATCATCGGCACCAGACCAGCCACAATAACCACGACCTCACGGTAATGTGCCTTGAAATCCTACAAAACGGAAGAGGAAAGCTTAGCGATTCGCCTTCTTCTTGTGAGCATCCGCCCTCGTTGGAAAGCCGACCTCTGCCAACGCCGACAAACGACCCGGCAGCGAATGGTGGATCGCGGGTTGGAACACCGGCTGTTTCTTCCACACCTTCTTCTCGGCCTTCGTCATCCCACAGCCGAGACACCAGCCCGTCTGTTCGTCATAACGGCACACTTTGATGCAAGGTCTTTCCATCCTTGCGATGTGGGCCGCTTAGGCCTGATGAAAAGCCTTTCGTCGAAGCCATCGCGCAAGGCTGGACGATGCAACCACAAGCCGCCAAGCATGGCCCATGCATCACCTTATTCCTTCCACCATACCCCGGACGGCATTGGTCACAGGCAGCGCCAAGCGCATCGGGCGAGCCATCTGTTTGCAACTGGCCGAAGCAGGCTTTGACTTGGCGCTTCATTACTCGACCAGCCAGCGGGAAGCGGAGGAGTTAAAGGATCTGGTTGAGAGCCTTGGTAGACGTGCCGTGATCGTCCAGGCGGCCCTGGACGTGGAAGCGGAGGCTCATTCCCTGGTCCCGGCGGCGACGGACGTGCTGGGGCCGCTCGGCTTGCTCGTGAACAATGCTTCGACCTTTATTCGAGACGAATGGTTCGATGCCGACAGGGCTCTCTGGGATCATCACCTTGAGCCGAATCTCAGGGCCCCGTTTGTTCTGACCCAGGCTATGGCGCGGACCCTCCCGCAGGCGGCCGAGGGTGTAGTCATCAATATGCTTGATCAGAGGGTTTTGGCTCTCACGCCGCACTTCATGACGTACACCTTATCGAAAGCAGGACTTTGGGCTCTGACACAGAGCCTCGCCCTGGCCCTCGCTCCCCGCATCCGCGTCAATGGCATTGGTCCTGGTCCAACATTGCCTAGCCCAGGTCAAAGTGAGGAGCAATTTGAACGTCAGGCGGCCTCGACGCCTCTCGGCCGCGGCGCCTCTCCAGAGGAAGTGGCGCAGGCTGTTATCATGATCCTCGCCCTGCCCGCCATGACAGGCCAGATCATTACTCTGGATGGCGGGCAGCATCTCCAATGGTCACCTTCTACGCGCCGGAACGATTCCCGATGACCCTTCAACCGGACGCGCGGCGCCAACTGAGGCGTGTTTTTGTACGTGGTCTGACGATCTCCATGTACCTAGGGGTCTATCCGCATGAAATAAGCGGGCAACAAAGGGTCACCGTGGGCATCGACATGCTTGTTCGGGAGCAACCCAGCGAGAATGGCGTCGGGGAGGATCATCTGAGCCGCGTGGTCGACTACGACATGGCGGTCAAGGCAGTCCATGACATCGCAAATGCCGGACATATCAATCTGGCAGAAACGTTCGCCGAGAAGATAGCTGCGCAGCTACTGGCGCAGGATGCGCGCATTGTTCAAGTGCAGGTTCGCGTCGAGAAGCCGGATGCGATCGGCAATGGAGCAGTTCTGGGCGTCGCGGTGGAGCGTGTCCGTTCATGCGGTGAGACAACGCGAACCTAGCAGCTTCGACAATCATGCAACCGCGAAACGCGACCACCAATGTTGACCTTGCACTCGGCTTGATGAATCCCGAGCTTCTTGTTGCCCAAGAAAGCGGCACATCTTTGCAGCGCCTTTGTGGCGGCGGTTTACCGACCTTAAACCACTCACTGACCCACAGGCTTATCCACAGCAACGGTGGAAAACCGATCAGTGGTCGTGTCACAGCTTGAGCCTCATGCAAGGTCATGGTTCACCTCACCTATGGAGCAGGCTTCCTTCAACGTGCAGGAACATCAGTCACTTGAGGGTGTGGCGGTCATCGAGGCCGCCTTGACCACCATGCCATCCTCGCCCGGAGTGTACCGGATGCTGGATGCAGGTGGAGAAGCGCTCTATGTGGGCAAGGCGCGCCACCTGAAGCGGCGCGTTACAACGTACACGCAAATCGCCCGCCTTCCGGAGCGGTTGCGCCGCATGGTTCATGCGACGCGACAGATGGAGATCATCACCACAGGCAGCGAAGCCGAGGCTCTGCTGCTTGAAGCCAATCTCATCAAGAAGCTCAGGCCACGGTTCAACATCGTGCTCCGGGATGACAAGTCCTATCCATGGCTTGTCCTGACCGAGGATCACTCCTTTCCTCAAATTGCCAAGCATCGGGGCGAGCGGCGAAAGGGCGCCAGCTACTGGGGCCCTTTCGCCAGTGCCTGGGCGGTGAACCAGACCATCACCGCCCTGGAGAAGGTTTTTCTTCTGCGGTCCTGCAGAGACACGGTTTTCGAAAGTCGCGATCGACCTTGCCTGCTACACCAGATTAAGCGCTGTTCTGCACCTTGCGTCGGGCGCGTGTCCCCTGAGGGCTATGCCGCATTGGTGCGGGACGCCAAGCAATTTTTGTCTGGCGAGACACCCTCCATTCAAAAGCGGCTCGCGGCAGACATGGAAGCTGCCGCAGCCTCCTTGGAGTTCGAGCGTGCAGCGGCCCTCCGGGATCGCATCAGAGGCCTGACCCACATTCAGGGGCAGAACAGCATCAATTTGGATGGTGTTGGCAACGCTGATGTTGTTGCCCTTCAGCAGGTGGCCGGCCAATCCTGTGTCCAGGTCTTCTTCTTCAGAGGCGGCCGCAACAATGGCAATCGCCCGTTCTTTCCCAGCCACCCCAAGGATGATGCTTCACCTGAAGAGGTGCTTTCCGCGTTTCTGGCACAGCTTTACGATGATCTTCCGCCGCCTCCCTTGATCCTCCTGTCGCATGATCTGGCAGATGCCGGCCTGTTGGCCGAGGCTTTGTCATTGAAGGCGGGGCGCAAGGTCGAGCTTCATCGTCCTCAGAGAGGCGAGAAGCGATCTGCAGTCGAACATGCGGCCACCAACGCCCGGGAAGCTCTCGAAAGGCGACTGGCGGAAGGCGCCGCTCAAGCAACGCTTCTGGATGGTGTGGGGCGGCTCTTCGAGTTGCCTGAACCCCCACGGCGCATCGAGATCTACGACAACAGCCACATCCAAGGCAGCCATGCCTACGGGGTCATGGTGGTTGCCGGACCCGAAGGCTTCATGAAGGGCGCGTATCGCAAATATGCGATGGACCGCGGTGTCCGTGCTCCCGCCCTTTTACTTCCCGGCACGGCGGATATGGATAAAGCGCCCATGGCTGCAGGCGATGATTTCGCCATGATGCGACAGATGCTGGAGCGCCGATTCGGCCGGGCCCTGAAGGAGGATTCCGAGCGGCTCGGCGACTCTTGGCCAGACCTGGTGCTGATTGATGGAGGAGCAGGACAACTGAGTGTTGCCCGCGAGGTGATGGCCGAACTTGGTCTTGACGACATTCCTCTTGTGGCAATCGCAAAGGGTGTTGACCGCGATGCTGGCCGCGAGTGGTTCCACCGCACAGGTGTAGCGCCGTTCCAATTGGCGCCCCGTGATCCCGTGCTCTACTATTTGCAGCGCCTTCGCGATGAAGCGCATCGTTTCGCCATCACCACACATCGGGCCGGACGATCAAAAGCCATCAGCAAATCGGAGCTGGATGAGATTCCAGGCGTAGGTAGTGCTCTAAAGCGGCGGCTTCTGAATCATTTTGGTTCGGCTCGCGGTGTGCGGCAGGCTGGGCTCGATGATCTGCGGAACTGCCCCGGTGTGGGTCCATCGATGGCTGCACGCATCCATGATCATTTCCACCCTGGCGCCACCGGAGCTAATTTGGGTAAGGGCTGATGGTCCCACCGGGAAGGGAATGTCTTGCCAACCGATCTGCCCAATCTTCTGACCCTCTCCCGCATCGCCGCGGTGCCACTGCTGGTGATGTTTGCGGTCTTGCAATCGCCATGGGGGGATGTCGGAGCCTGCGCCGTGTTCTCCGTCGCGGCCATCACCGACTATTTTGATGGCAAGATCGCCCGGAGCCGTCAGCAAACCTCGGCGTTCGGCCGCATGCTGGATCCCATCGCCGACAAGTTGCTGGTCGGTGCGGCGCTGATGCTTTTGGCCGGGCTGTCGCACCTCTCGCTCTGGGGTTTGTTGCCGGCCATCGTCATTATGCTCCGCGAGATCCTGGTTTCCGGCATGAGGGAATACCTAGCCGGGCTCGCTGTTGGTCTGCCGGTGACCCGTCTCGCTAAATGGAAGACAGGCGTCCAGATGACGGCACTGGGCGTTCTGCTCGCCGGCGACCGAGGAGCGGCGGCTCTTGGCGTCGGTATTCTGCCGATCGGGCTACTAGGTGAGGTACTGCTTTGGCTGGCTGCGGCCCTGACCCTTTTTACCGGGTGGGATTACCTATCGGCCGGGCTGCGCCACGCCGAAGCGGAAGACACGGACCGCACGCCGCAATCCGGCAAGGAAGTCCCAAGCCCTTGAGCAATCTGAGGCCACGCAACATGTATGGCTCTCGATGATGGAACATCCGGTCATGACAAGAAAATCGGTTTCCTCGCTGAGCCGTTTCTGTTCCGCAAGCGCCTGTATTACGGCCCTGATCGCTCTAAGCGGATGTGCCTCAGCCCTGACTGGGCCCAGAACCGAGGCACCGCCAGAGAGCCTGACCGTTCAGCGGATCCAGGGACGGGACATGGCGGTTGAACCGCTGCTCCCGACGCCAGGCAATGTCTGGCCTGCCGCGGATTTGGAGTCGCCACGCGCAACGCTGGGTAGCCCTGATCTGATGAACCGGCCTGAAGGCGAGCCTCCTCCTAGAATGTCACCTCGGGGCAGTTCAACCTCGCCCGATCTGCTTCAGCAGAATACCTATCCCACCGGGGCTTCGCCGGCCTTCGAGGCTCGACCCGGCCAGGATGTTGGCGAAAGGAGCCGCTACCAGCCCGGTCGTACGATCCCCACGCCGGATGGCGGCGTGACCATCAGCGGAGGAGGTGACTCGCAGCTTCGCTATGTAGGACCCAACGGGCAAACCGGGGTCGCCGTTCCGAATGGGGCCAGCGTGGTCTTGATGGGCAGCGATGGCACGGTTCGTCAGGTGCCAGCACCTCGCCCATGACAATCAAGGTCATGTACTTCGCCTGGGTGAAGCAGAAGATCGGCATGGCTGAGGAGGTCGTTTCGCCGCCGGAGGATGTGCGGGATGTCGGCGCTCTGATGACATGGTTGTCGACCCGGTCATCCGCTCATGCGGAAGCCTTGAACAGATCTGGTCAGGTGCGAGCCGCTGTGAACCACGAGTTCCGCCGTTCCGACTTTCCCGTAAAGGGCGGCGACGAGGTTGCGTTCTTCCCGCCAGTGACAGGCGGTTGACCGTGGGCGTCGTGAGGATCCAGCCGGAACTCTTTGACCCAGGAGCCGAGAGCGCAGCGGTTGGACACGGGCGCCCGGAGGTTGGAGCGGTGGCCAGCTTCACCGGGCTCTGCCGCGCGGATGACAACCTCAACGCGCTTGTGCTGGAGCACTATCCCGGCATGACAGAGCGTGCGATGCGCGACATCGTAGCTGAAGCAGAGCGACGCTGGCCGATCTTGGATTGCCTCGTCATTCACCGCTATGGCCGCATCCTTCCAGGTGAGCCCATTGTTCTGGTAACAATGGCAAGCGGTCATCGTTCCGACGCCTTCGACGCATGTAGCTTCGTTATGGACTGGCTCAAGACACGAGCACCCTTCTGGAAGCTGGAAGAGTTTCCGGACGGTCAGACTCGGTGGGTTGAGGCTAAACAGGCCGATGACGATGCCGCAGATCGGTGGCAGGGAACGGCCTGAGCTATTCAGGCGGCATTGTCGACAAAGGTCCGGCGTAGACCCTCGCTCAAGCTGCAGCCTCGGATGCCGAGGCACTTCTCCATGTCCTCGACCGCAAAAGCCTTGTCCTCGGTTAGGCGCCGAAGTTCATCCACGCCTACTTTGGGAAGGCCAGGAAGCATCTTCATCAACGAAGCGGCCGCAAGAAGGGCGGCAATAGGCACTTTCATGACCGGTGGCATCCTCACGCCGGCATGTCGGGCCACTTCAGCCATGAATGATCGGTACGGCAGCGCCTGAGGTCCAGCGACAATCAGTACATGCTGGCCAGTCCACGGACGCTTCAGGGCAGCCATCAGGCACGCTGTGACATCCGCCTGGTAGATCGGCTGAACCAAAGCGTGGCCTCCTCCGGGCAGCGGTGCCACCGGAAGCCGCCTCATCAGCGCGGCGAGGCGCTGAACATTGTTCTCGCCCTCTGCTCCGTAAATCATCGTGGGATGCAGCATGACGCCGGGCCTGTCTCCACCCAGGAAGGCGGCCTCGCCAGCCCGAACCCCGTCACCATGCTCATCCGGCCATTGCGAATAGCGCCGCGTCGATCCCATGAGGATCAGGGTCGCATTCTGTGGCGCTGCCTCCAAAATAGCCGGTGTCCAACGTGCATGCGCACAAGAGACGACCTTGTCGGCTCCTGCGAGCGCAGCCCTCAGAGCGGGCACATCCGACAGATCGGCAAGCATCGGCGACGTAGACGGCAGTCCGAGAGCACGCCAGGCCTCAGGCCTGCGGATAACCGGCCTGAACGCATGCTCCTCCGAGGCCAGCGCTCGGCAGAGCGCAGAACCAGACCGCCCTGAAGCCCCGATCACCGCGGTTAGCATCGTGACCCGGCGGCATGTGCCAAGCGATCTGCGGCCCTTCGATGCCCAATCAGAGGCAAGAAGAGGCGCATCTCAGGGCCGTGATCCTCTCCTGTTAAAGCGCGCCGGAGCGGAAGGAAAAGATCACGGCCCTTGCGCCCGGTTTCGGTACCAACACGCTTCACCCAATTTCCCCAGGTGGCTTCATCCCAAGGTTCAGCCGGAAGCGCTTCCAGGGCGACCTTCAGGAACTCCGTTTCGTGCGCTTGATCAGGCGGGTCAATCCGGCCTGTCGCAACCTCCCACCAGTTGCGTGCTTCGGCTAGCATGTCGAGGTTCCCTCGGACCGCCAGCCAGAACTCCTCTCCCGCCTGTGCCGGTAGGCGATCCTTCACGGCACTGTATCGCAGGCCATGGAGGTATCGGCGGTTCAGCGCCAGCAGCTGGCTGGGATCGAAGCGCGCCGGACTGCGAGAGATCTGGTCCAATTCGAAACGCTCGACAAGTTCAATGGGCGGGGCGGCGACTGGATCCCTCGACGAACCGAGTGCGGCAAGATACCCGGCGACAGCAGCCGGCTCGATACCATCACGGCGCAGCTGGCGCAGCCCCATGGAACCCAGGCGCTTCGAGAGCTGCCCGCCATCCGCATCGGTCAGCAAGGGCAGATGCGCGAAGCGGATGGTGTTGGCTGGCGGCCGCAAGGCTTCCAGGATATCGATCTGGACACCTGTATTCGTGACGTGGTCCTCGCCCCGAACAATATCGGTGATCCCTGTGTCAAGATCATCCACGACCGAGGTGAAGGTATAAAGAAACGAGCCATCGGCGCGAATGAGAACTGGATCGGAAATCGCCTGTAACTTGACTTGCCGCCTGCCGAGAACTCCGTCTGTCCAAGTGACGGTCCGTGGTTCCAGCTTGAAGCGCCAGTAGGGCGATTTTCCGTTGTCCAGGGCACGTTGAAGTTGCTCCTGGGTCATCTTCAAGGCGGCACGGTCATAAACAGGCGGCCTGCCTTGCTTCTGACGCTGCTCTCGCTTGAAGCGGAGTTCTTCCTCGCTCTCGAAGCAGGGGTAAAGCCGGCCGATCCTTTTCAGATGCTCAGCCGCGACGCCGTATCGGTCCAGCCTGTCGGATTGGCGAAAGCTGTCATCCCATTCGAGACCTAGCCAGCGGAGGTCTTCCTCGATGCCTGCGGCATATTCAGGCTTGCTCCGGCCAACGTCGGTGTCGTCGAACCGTAGCACGAAGCTGCCATGGCCCTGTCGCGCCAGTAACCAGTTGGCGACGGCTATTCTGGCATTGCCAACATGGAGATATCCGGTCGGACTAGGCGCGAACCTAAGCTTCATTCGCCGTCTCCTCCATCATCCGTATCCTCCTCCTCCACAGCACGAGGGTCGAGGATGCGCCAATTCCTGTCCTCTGGATCTTCAACAGGATTCTCTGAGAAGCTGCTGATCTCGTCGGAACTTCTCCAGCCTTGATCGACAGGAACGCCTTCTCGGTTCACAACCTCGGCGTCCTCGCCAAAGGTGTGCCAGGCCTGCAAAACATCCTCTGCGCTCATTCCCCGCATCCGGCAGCGCTCGAGGCTATCCCTGACATAGCGGCGTGCAAAGGCGTTCGCGAGGGTTAGAGTTGGAAAAGATCCCACAATTTCAACCGGGTCATCGTCGTTGCCGCCCGACAGGTCCAGGATCCGCACACCGTATCCGCCTTCCGGTGCGAAGAGGGTGCCGCCGCTGTTTTCGTTCATGACCATCCGATAAGGCGCCTGCTGCTGGCTGCGCGCGTCCTACAGCCAGGATGTTGAAGTGGCCGATGGACGCAGTGATTGATAGGCAAGCACCATAGAGGCGGCCATCGCAGCACCTCTTCGCGCTCGGAAGGCGGTCGTAGCGTCTACCTCCACGTCCGTCCACCCAGCGCTCCCCCTGCAAGTTGCTGCACCGCAACGAGAAAGTCGCCCTATGCCGGTCCGACTCGTCTCTTGACCCTTGCGGGGAGATTTGCCGCCGCGATATGCCACAAGAAGTGGTGTGGGCATCTGGCTTCACCCAAGATCTGGGTAGCCCTGCCCCATCTAAGGGAAGGAGGTGCCGCGATGTCCGGCTTGCAAACCGTCGATCGCGAGCGTTCCGTCAATCCGCTCGACGTGCTGGAACAGATCGTCGCCGCCAATGAGTGGGTGTTCGATCGCCGCTCTGATGGCGAGATGGCAGTCGAGGCGCCTGGCAAATGGTGTGACTATGGCCTGTTCTTCTCCTGGTCGCAGGAGATCAGCGCGATGCACTTCACCTGCGCCTTTGACCTCAAGGTGCCTGCCGGGAAGCGGCAGCCTCTCTACGAGCTGCTGGCATTGGCGAACGAGAAACTCTGGATCGGCCACTTCGGCATCGATAGCGAAGATGGCGCTCCGGTCTATCGTCATTCCGTTTTGCTGCGCGGAGCGCGCGGCGCCAGTTCCGAGAGCCTTGAGGACATGGTGGATATCGCCATCACCGAGTGTGAGCGCTTCTTCCCGGCCTTCCAGTTCGTGCTTTGGGGGGGGAAGAACCCCGTGGATGCACTGGCGGCCGCCATGCTGGACTGTGTGGGGGAAGCGTGACCGGGGCAGTTTTGCCCCCTCTCCTGCTGATCGGTTCCGGAAAAATGGGCGGAGCCATGATGCAAGGCTGGCTGGAGCGCGGCATCAGCGAGGTGGTGGTTGTCGAGCCCGGTGAGATCAGCCTGTGCAAGGCTGACGGTCGGATCCGGCACGTCCGCACCCTGAGCGAAGTTCCCGCTGAGTTCCACCCGGTCGCCATCATTCTGGCGGTGAAGCCGCAGCAGGCTGGAGAGGTTCTGCCCTACCTCAGTGCTTATGCGACTGCGGGCGTCCTGCTGCTCTCGATCATGGCTGGAAAAACGCTATCGAGGATGGCGGCCGAGGTAGGTGTGGCTCAAGCTAGCCTGGTACGTGCCATGCCCAACACACCCGCAGCAGTTCGCCAGGGCTTCACCTGTGCTGTTGCATCGGGCTCAGTCGATCAAACTCAACGAGAATTGTCGGACGAGCTACTGAGCGCAGTCGGTGACGTGGCGTGGGTGGACGACGAAGCCCTTCTGGACCCTGTCACCGCTATCTCCGGCGGTGGACCCGCCTATGTCTTTCTTCTTGTTGAATTGCTGGAGAAAGCGGGGATTGAGCATGGTCTGCCGCCTGAATTGGCCCGGCGGTTGGCACGAAAGACGATTATCGGCTCGGGCAGCTTGCTAGCCGCCACCGATCTGGATGCAGAGATCCTGCGCCGCAATGTCACCAGCCCCAAAGGGACAACCGAGCGCGCTTTGCAAGTTCTTATGGCACCTGATGCATGGCCCTCAGCAGTTCCGCAGGCCATTGAGGCGGCAACGAGCCGCTCTAGGCAACTGGGCCAGTCATAAGACTGTTTCCTTCATCTGACGGAAGGCCTGACCCTGACCATGAGCGACGCCCTGCCTAGTCCCACGAACGAGACGCCGATAAAGAATGAAGCGGCCGTGATGGATGCGCTCTGGCCTCTTGTTGCCGAACGCGGCTGGCACGGCTTCTCCTTCAGCGATCTCGCTACGCGATCGGGACTGGACTTGGCGGAATTGCGCCAAAGCTTCCCCGCCAAGTTCGAACTGCTCCGCCTGCATGCCCGCCTGGTGGATCAAGCTGTTCTGGAAAACTCGCCAGTCACCAGCACTGGTTCCGCGCGGGACCGGCTCTTCGACACACTGATGCGGCGGCTGGATGCTCTGCAGCCGCATAGGCTTGGCCTTCTGCGCTTCTACCGCGATCTGCGAAGTGATCCCCTGCTGACCCTGGCCATGACGCCCATCATCGCTGCATCGATGGCATGGATGCTGGAAGCCTCGAACATCAATGCGTGCGGTCCAGCCGGGCTGCTCCGTGTCAATGGACTTTCGGTTGTGTGGTTGAGTACTCTGCGCGAATGGGAGCAGGACGATAGCGTGGACCTCGGCTCCACGATGGCTGCCCTCGACCGCGCCTTGGACAAGGCGGAGCGCGTGGCGAACACCTTCCGGATGGGCGAGGAGGATGCCGCGGGAGTAGAACAGCGTCTCTGAGATGCAACAAGGCGCGGCCTTCCTGAAACCGTGCCTGCCGCCTAGACTTGAATCCCGAAATCACGCTGGAGGATTTGCCATGTCGGACGGTCCGAAGTTCCCGCCGGAAATGGACATCATGCGCATGCTGTCGGATTTCAGGTTCCCGGCAATGCCGGACATGGAAGCCCTGGCTTCCGCACAACGCCGTAATTTCGAAGCTTTGTCGGCGGCGAACAAGGTGGCTTTGGAAGGTGCCCAGGCGGTGGCCCGGCGGCATATGGAAATCCTTCAGCAGTCCATGAGTGAGATGACTCAGGCGCTGCAAAGCGTCTCCACGGAGACCTCCCCACAGGACAAGGCCACGCAGCAGGCGGAAATGCTGAAAGCCAGCTATGGCCGCGCCGTTTCCAACATCCAGGAACTGGCGGACCTGATCCAGAAGTCGAACGCGGAAGCAATCAGCCTTCTCAACCGTCGCTTCGCGGAAGCGATGGATGAGGTGAAGGGCATGGTCAACAAGCCGACGGGTGGCGCTGCCTAGGCAGGGAGCCTGACACGGGCGCGCAGACCGCCGAGAGGACTGCTTTCCAGCGCGATATCGCCGCCATGGGCACGAGCGATATCGCGCGCGATTGCCAAGCCCAGCCCGGTCCCTCCTGCCGAGAAGCTCGTAAATGGTTTGAACGCTTCCTCACGGGAAACTTCCGGTATGCCTGGTCCATCATCGTCAACTGTGATCAGCACCCAGTGACCGCTTTGACGCGTGCTGTCCTCCCGCGGCGTTTCCGAGATAGCAACCGCGATGCGTCGTGCATGCCGCCGAGCATTGTCCAGCAGGTTGCCGACGCAACGCCGTAGAGCGTCGGCGCGTACCGGAAGGATAAGGGGTCCTGGGCTCGACACGGACACCATAGCTCCGTCCTGCCTCGCCCGGTGGGCCAGTTCGCTGACCAGTTCAGATACATCGGCCGGTTCGGCCTGTTCCGTGCTTTCTCCTCTCGCGAAAGCCAGATAGGCCGCGATCATCCGCTCCATTTCGGCCACATCCTCGGTCATGGCTGCGGCATCGTCTTCGGTGCCAGGAGGCAGCATGGCAAGTCCGAGGCGCAGCCGGGTTAGCGGCGTACGGAGATCATGGCTGATGCCAGCCAGAACCTCCGTCCTTTGCGACACGAACCGCCGGATCCTGCCCTGCATCTGGTTGAAGGCTGCGGCTGCCTGCCTGACTTCACTGGCGCCTTCTGGCTTGATAGCACCGACTTCACGCCCCATCCCGAAGGCCTCGGCCGCGCTGGCCAGTCGCCGGATGGCGCGGACCTGATTCTTCATGAAAAGGGCCGCGATCACAAAGAGCAGCAAGGATGACCCGACGAGCCAGATGAAGAAGAGATACAGGGTGCCGAAGAACAGCCGCTTTCGAGGCGCCTCCACATGCAGCACGCCGTCTTGCAGCTGCACCCGGATGATGACGCTGCGCGGATCACTGGCCCAATCGGTGTCGAAGGGAAGCCGGACCCTTTCCTGAAGTGCCTGGGC
This sequence comes from Teichococcus globiformis, assembly GCF_042646265.1. Classification (NCBI taxonomy): domain Bacteria; kingdom Pseudomonadati; phylum Pseudomonadota; class Alphaproteobacteria; order Acetobacterales; family Roseomonadaceae; genus Roseomonas; species Teichococcus globiformis. The sequence continues at coordinate 347,259 of NZ_JBHRTN010000010.1, read as the reverse complement.
CAGATCGTCTTCCAAGGGTAGGATAGGAAGCCAGCCGCTGCGCATCGCTGGCGGCCCCATCGCTGCGCCGGGCTCGAACGCCAAGGACAGGTCCTGACGCCAGGCCGCTTCGCGAAAGATCCAGGCCCGGTCAGCCTCTGCCGGATGACGGCCCAATAACTCGACAACCATGCCGATGTCGCCGGCCACCCCACCTGCAAGGCGCCGGGAGATGACGTCCAGATGTCCGCCGTAGAAGAGCTGCAACGCAACGCCTTGCAGGATCAACAATGGCAGCAAGATGATCAGCAGGGCTCGTCCCAGCAGTCCCCGTGGAAGGATGCCACGAACAGGAGAACCGAGCGATCGCACGAGCGGGCGTACCGGGCTGGGCATCGGTTTCATGTTCCAGGTCTCAGCACATAACCTCGATGGCGAACGGTTTGCAGAAAGCGTGGCTCCCGTGGATCGGGCTCGATCTTCCGTCTCAGTCGCGTCACCTGGACATCGATGGCCCGTTCGCCCGCATCCGGTGTTCCGAGGGCCGCCGCGATTTCCTCCCGCGTCAAGACCTCACCCGCACGACGGGATAAGGCAACTAACAAGGCCGCCTCACCACCGGTGAGGCGATGTGTGCCGTGCTGCCCACGCAATTCGCCCCGTTCCGGATCGAACCAATGCGGTCCCAGCTGAACAGGCGCCAAAGGCTGGCTCGCGGGGATGGGCGGAGCCACTCGCCTCAAGATGGTCCGGATCCTCAGCGCCAGTTCGCGTGGATCGAACGGTTTTGCCAAGTAATCGTCCGCGCCATGCTCGAAGCCCGCGATCCTGTCGTCGGGTGCTCCTGCGGCTGTCAGCATGAGGATCGGTACTTCATGGCCCGAGCGACGGAGGCCTTCCGCAAGTTCCAGGCCGGATTCGCCGGGCATCATCACATCAAGAACTAGCAGGTCGAAAGCCATAGATTGCATGGCTTGGCGGGCCGTGGCTGCATCTGCAGCAGCGGAGACACGAAAGCCTTGCTCGGAAAGGAAGCGGTGCAACAGGTTCCTGAGACGTGCGTCGTCGTCTACGACCAGGAGATGGGGCTCTGTGCCAGTCACGGCGTCCCTCAAACGGATTTGAGGGAATTGGCGGAAGCGGCTCGATCCAGCTGCGCCCGCGCTTCCTGGCCCATCAGTCCCCGCATCACCCTGCGGAAGCCTTCAACCGCCGCAGGCCCGGCCTCGCGGTACGCTCGCATGACCCACTCGCGCTGCTTCTCGAACAGTTGCCGCTCCAATGCCTCACCCTTTCCGGTCAGGCTGAGCAGGCGCTGTCGGCGGTCGGCGCGGCCAGGGGCCTGCGTGATGTATCCATTGTCCATCAGCGGCGTGAGAACGCGGCCCAGGGACTGCTTAGTGATCCCGAGAATCGCGAGGAGATCACCCACGGTGATGCCGGGGTGGCGACCGACAAAATGCAGCACGCGATGATGCGCACGCCCCATCCCGATCTGTTCAAGTAAAGCATCTGGCCCAGCGGTGAAGTCACGATAGCCGAAGAACAGTAGATCCTGTGCCAGCCTGAGTTCTTCTTCCCGCAGGAACAGGAGCTGCCGACCTGCCAGCGGAGGACGTACCTCCCTGGCAATCGGGGCGTCTGTTGCATCTGGCATAACCACGTTCCGCCTCTGCTACCTATTGTTGTTCTGCCAGGAGATCTGTTCCACGGCCTCTCCATGTCTCATTCTTGCCGGAAATGCAGCAGGACGATAGGACGTAGCTCCACATCGGCCGCACAAGCACGCCATCAACCAGCAGGGCAGAACCTACGAGGGGTGGTGATGAAACGGCCATATCAATGGCTTGTGACAAGGAGCCGCAGATGGCTTGGGATGATACCACTGCACGCGGCGCCCTGGAGCAGCTTTTCCAGGCTGCCATTCAGGCCGCTGATCCCAGAACCATTTTGAAGGCGCATCTTCCCGAACTTCCCAGAGGCAAGATCATCGTTGTCGGTGCGGGCAAGTCGGCCGCCGTCATGGCATCCGCTGTTGAAGAGGCGTGGCCCGCCGTTCCTCTGACCGGACTCGTCGTGACACGGTACGGACACAAGGTACCCACTAGCAGGATCGAGGTGGTCGAGGCTTCCCATCCGGTTCCCGATCAGGCGGGCGCAGACGCGGCCGCAAGGATCCTCCAACTGGTGAAAGGCCTTACGGCCGACGATCTAGTTCTGGCATTGATTTCGGGTGGCGGATCGTCCTTGCTCGCCCTTCCGGCGCCTGGTTTGTCCCTTCAGGACAAGCAGGATGTGAATCGTTCATTGCTCGCCTGTGGCGCCACGATCCACGAGATGAACTGTGTCAGGCGGCATCTTTCCGCCATCAAGGGTGGGCGGCTTGCTGCGGCTGCTTATCCAGCGCGAACAGTGACCCTGGCGATCTCGGACGTGCCGGGTGACGATGCCACAGTCATTGCTTCTGGCCCAACCGTGGCTGACCCGACGACCTTTGCCGAGGCGCGGGCGATCGTGTCCCGCTACGGCATCACCGTTCCTGAAAAGGTTCGCCTGCATCTCGAGCGCGGTGTGGACGAGACGCCGAAGCCCGGCGAAGAGGTGATCGGGGCAGCTGAATTCCGCCTTATCGCAACGCCGCAGATGGCGCTGGAGGCCGCAGCTCAAGAGGCCCGGCGACTAGGCTTGACGCCGCTCCTCCTGGGCGATGCGCTCGAAGGTGAGGCAGCGATCCTTGGCACGGTGCTGTCAGGTATGGCCCGAAGCGCACGGATTCATGGACACCCTGTTCATGGTCCTGCCGTGCTACTTTCGGGTGGCGAGACGACGGTGACCATTCGGCCCGACACGCCCCGAGGCGGACGGGGAGGCCGCAACACTGAATGCCTGCTGAGCTTCGCTCTGGCCATGCAAGGCATGAAGGGCGTCTGGGCACTGATGGGCGATACCGACGGCATCGATGGCTCGGAGGACAACGCCGGCGCCATTGCAATGCCCGACACCCTGAAGCGGGCGCACCAGCTTGGGCTCGATCCACGCCAACTCATGACGTCACACAACAGCCATGCCTTGTTCCACCGTTTGGGCGATACCATCGTGACGGGACCGACACTGACCAATGTGAACGACTTCCGCGTCATTCTGATCGCCTGACGAAGCACTGGGTTCTTCCGTCCATCTGTTCCGCGGGCCGCATCGCCCGAGCTTGAAGGATCACGCCTTGCCGCCCCGCATCCCGATTCGCCGTCGCCGCCGCACCAAGATCGTCGCAACTCTCGGACCGGCAAGCTCCACACCAGAGGTCATCGAGCGCCTGTACCGGGGCGGTGCCGATGTCTTCCGCCTGAACTTCAGCCATGGCAGCCACGAGGATCACGCCGCCCGAATCAGCATGATCCGCGCCCTGGAGAAAAAGGTTGGTCGCCCCATCGGAATCCTTGCCGACGTGCAGGGGCCTAAACTTCGTGTCGGGCGCTTTCAAGGCGGCCGCGTGCAGCTTCAGACGGGCCAAAGCTTTCGGCTGGACATGAGTGCTACGCCGGGCGATGTACGCCGCGTGCAACTCCCGCATCCTGAGATCATGGCGGCGGCCCGCATCGGCACGACCTTGCTGCTGGATGACGGCAAATTACGACTAAGAGTGGTCCACAAGCGGGATGACCATTTGGAGACGGAGATTCTGGTCGGGGGTCCGCTTTCGGACCGGAAGGGCGTCAACGTACCGGACGTGGCCCTGCCTATCCCGGCCCTGACCGAGAAGGACCGGGCTGACCTGGATTTCGTTCTACCGCTCGGCATCGAATACATCGGCCTGTCTTTTGTGCAGCGGCCCGAGGATGTTGCCGAAACGAAGGCGATCGCCGACGGACGGGCCTGGGTCATGGTGAAGATGGAGAAGCCTCAGGCCGTCGAGAACCTGGAAGGTATTCTGGATTTGACGGACTGTGTCATGGTCGCCCGCGGCGATCTGGGTGTGGAATGTCCTCCGGAGGAGGTTCCTTTGATCCAGAAGCGCATTGTCCGGGAAGCACGCGCCCGCGGTCTTCCGGTTGTGGTGGCCACCCAGATGCTCGAAAGCATGATTTCCGCACCAGCCCCGACCCGCGCTGAGGCCTCCGACGTGGCGACAGCCGTTTTCGATGGCGCCGACGCCGTCATGCTGTCCGCCGAAAGTGCGGCCGGACAGTTCCCATTCGAAGCCGTCAACATGATGGACCGGATCCTGTCCCGTGTGGAGCAGGATGGTGGATGGCGCCAGATCACTGATGCCGCGAGGCCGGCGCCAGAAAAGAACTCGGCCGGAGCCATCGCCGCCGCCGCACGTCAGGTAGCTGAAACGATCGACGCCGAGGCCATCGCCACGTTCACTGCCACAGGCTCAACCACTCTGCGGGTTGCACGAGAGCGGCCTTCAAGCCCCATTCTTGGTCTGACAAGCAGCGAGGCGACAGCACGACGCATGGCAGTGGTGTGGGGCGTTCACCCCCTGCCCTCTGCCGAGCCGCACTCCATGACGGACATGGTAGCGAAAGCTGTTCGGGCTGCGCAGCTGGAAGGCTTCGCGCAATCTGGCGACGAAGTTGTGGTTACCGCCGGCGTTCCGTTTGGAACACCTGGCACTACGAATGCCTTGCGGGTGGCTGTGGTCAAATAAAGCATAGCAAGAATGCTCGTGGTCAGATGGCTTGGCCGCGAGCCGCTTGCGTGAGGCGGCGAAGGCGCTCCTGCCCGCCACTCATTCGCGGGTGAATGGCGAGCGCTTCCCTCATGGACCGCAGCGCGCCCTCGGCATCACCCGCTTGTTCCTGAACATTCGACAGAACAACCAGCGCCCCGAAATGGCGTGGCTCTTGGGCCAATGCCTGACGAAGATCCTTCAAGGCAGCGCCATGGTCACCCACCGCGATCTGCGCTTGCGCTCGCAGGAGCCAAGCTTCTGCGAATGCAGGATCAAGCGTTAAAGCCGCATCAAGGTCCTCAAGCGCGTCTGCCGGCGCTTCTGCTTGCAGGTTGCGTTGCGCCCGGCTCAGCAACAAGCCGACCGCAGGAGACGCTGCCTGTGCCCAGAGAGCCCGGATGCGGCTCTCCAATGCAAAGGCGGCGACTTCATCGGGCGCTGTTGGCAGAGCATCAAGCAGGCGGCCCACCTCCGCCCTTTCCGAGAGCCGCGATGGGGGCGTCTGAGCATGCGCTGTCGGCAGCAAGCTCGCCACCGCCAGGGTAATGCAGACTGTGAGAGCCTGGAAACTGGGCGTTCTCAGCATGGCTGCAGGTTTGGCGCCGAAGGCCGACAGCGCAAGAAAAAAGGGGTTGCGATTAAGAGAATGTCGACCAACGCTGCGGAAGCGGTGCCTACCCAGCATATCCCTGTCACCGGTCGAGCTTAAGAACGTTGTTCCGGATGTCGCGTTGTCGGGGATTCGCTTGCTGGCCCGAAGCGAGGCTGCATCGAGATGGAGAAAAGAGGCATGATGCATCTGACGCGCCGCGCTGGCCTTCTGGGTCTGTGCACGGCCTTTCTGCCTGTTAACAAGCCCAATGCACAGGGTCAGGCCGTCCGCATTGGATCGAAGCTGGACACCGAGGGCGCTCTGCTCGGCGAGATGATGGCGCAGATCCTGGAGGCGAAAGGAGTGCAGGTACAGAGGCGGCTGCAACTCGGCCCGACCCGGATTGTCCGGCAGGCGCTGCTGAATGGCGAAATCGATCTTTATCCGGAGTATACTGGCAACGGTGCCTTCTTCTTCCAGATGGAGGACGACTCTGCCTGGCATGATGCACAACAGGCGCTAGCCAAGGTCAGGGCTCTTGATGCTGAGCGCAACGGCATCGTCTGGCTGGATCCGGCCGCCGCCAACAACACCTGGGCGATCGCCATCCGCGCCGACGTCGCCCGCTCGGCCAAGCTCGGCTCCCTGGCTGACCTGCCGCAGCATCTTGCCACCGGAGGTGCCTTCAAGCTTGCCGCCTCTGCCGAATTCGTCGAGAGCCCAGCGGCCTTGCCGGCATTCCAAAAAGCCTATGGCTTCGCTCTCCAGGCCGATCGGCTTCTTGTGCTCTCTGGTGGCGATACAGCTGTGACGATGCGTGCCGCTGCTGAAGGACTGAACAACGTCAACGCCGCCATGGTTTACGGCACGGACGGTGCTATCTCTGCCTTGGATCTTGTGGTTCTCGATGATCCAAAGGGCGCTCAAATCGTTTACCAGCCCGCACCTGTGCTGCGGAAAAACGTGCTGGATCGCCATCCGGACATGCAATCCTGGCTTCGACCGGCGTTCGCGTCGCTGGATCTCCGCACACTCCAGACGCTGAACGCAAAGATCGTAGTCGAGGGACAGGCTGTGGGAGCAGTCGCGACAGCGCATCTTCGCCAGAACGGCCTTTCAGGGTAGGCCTTGGTGGGCCCTTCATCAGCGGCGCCGCATCAGGCAGGCTCTAAACGCCGCTGGCCGATCGAAGCGTCGGTAAGCTTGGTTCTGGTTACACTTGCCATCGCTCTGCCGAACGTCGTTGGCTGGCTTTCGCTGGCGCCCAATAGGCTGCTTAGTCCCCGCATTGTGCCGTTGCCTACCTCCTCGGCCCTGTTATCAGGCTTAGGCGCTTTCATGGTTCTCAGTGTCGCGGCATTGATCGCTGCAACCCGGCCCAAGAGGCTCCTGCACGCCGAAGCACTGATTGCGGCAGCCGCAATCAGTGCTCTTGCCCTTCTAGGCGGAGGAGCTACAGAACTGTTGAGCAGTGCGGGACCCAATGCTCGCGTTTCGCCTAGTTGGGCAAGCTGGACAGCTCTTCTGTGTCTCCTGCTGGCTGCATGGTGCTGTGCCATCGCTCGTGGAGGTAGCCCGGGCCTGTTTGTTCTTGTTCTTCTCCTTGGCACAGCAATCCTGCTTGCGTCGGGGCTGTTGAGCAACCTGTCCTTGGTGCGGGAGGCGGCTGCCAGGAGGTCCGAGCTACAGGCGGCAACCTGGCAGCATCTTGCCCTGTCCGGAGGGGCATTGATGCTGTCGCTCGTCATTGTTGTGCCTTTGAGTCTCCTTGCATTGCGATACCGACGCTTCGAGGTTTTGCTCACGACGTTCTCGCGCGGCATTCAAGTTGTCCCGTCGATTGCCCTTTTCGGCCTGCTCATGGGTCCGCTCGCCATTCTTGCAAATTTAACCCCTCATCTGCGCCAATGGGGCATCAGTGGTATCGGTCCGGCCCCGGCGATGATCGGAATTGCGGCCTATCTCCTGCTACCGCTGGCAAGTGCGGTTTTGACGGGGATCAGAGTAGCCCCGGCTACGCTGGTCGAAGCTGCCAAAGGGCAAGGCCTCTCACCTGTTGCGATCCTCTGCAAACTTCAGCTTCCGCTCGGTCTCGGCGTCCTGGCAGGTGGATTGCGCGTTGCCGCCGTGCAGGCGGTTGGCCTTGCGGCGCTCGCGGCGTTGATCGGGGGTGGCGGATATGGAACCCTTATTTTCCAGGGTATCGGTCAGCTGGCGACCGACCTCATCCTGCTTGGAGTGCTCCCGGTGGTTGCACTTTCCCTGATGGTCGATGGCCTCCTCAGTTCCGCGCAGACCGCCTTGGAAGGATCAGCATGATTACCTTCGACAAGGTTTCACGGCGCTACGGAGATCGGGTTGCCGTGGATCACGTGGAGTTAGAGGTCCCGGACGGAGAGATCTGTGTTCTGCTGGGGGAAAGCGGCTCCGGCAAGTCAACGCTCCTCCGCATGGTCAATCGCCTTGTGGAGCCAAGCAGCGGCTTGGTCCTCGTTCAGGGGCAAGATGCCCGGAGTGTTCACCCGCAACAACTCAGGCTGAAGATTGGGTATGTTATCCAGTCGGTCGGGCTGTTCCCGCACTGGAGGGTCGAGGACAACGTCGCCACCGTTCCCCGGCTGTTGAAGTGGCCACCCAGAAAGATCTCAGAGCGCACAGATGCGCTTCTGGACCTGGTGGGCTTGCCGCCGAAGCTTTTCCGCACCCGTTTCCCCCATGAGCTATCGGGCGGGCAGGCCCAACGGGTCGGCTTGGCCCGGGCACTGGCTGCGGATCCACCGCTGCTCCTGATGGATGAACCGTTTTCTGCCCTGGATCCGGCCACCCGCCGAGGTCTCCAAACATCACTCCGGCAGATCCACCAAGAAACAGGGAAAACGATCCTATTCGTCACGCATGACGTGGAAGAAGCAATCGTCCTGGCGGATAAGCTTGCTGTCCTGGATGATGGCAAACTGGTCGCGCAGGGCCGTTCCCGCGACCTTCTTCGCCCTGATGCGCCATATCCGGTTCGTCAGTTATTTGGTCAGGAAGCCATCGCTTTCCACCGGCTTGCAACAATTCCGGCGCAGATGCTGGCTGAACCCGGCGACTACGGCATGGCTCCGGTTCTTGAGCCGAATGCTTCGCTGAAGCAGGCCTTGATGATGATGCTGGCTCAAGGCGCTCCTGCCGTAAAGGTCGCAGAAACAGCATCGACGCCGGGCGGCACTGTGCAGTGGAGCAGTCTTCTGGAGCGGCTTTGATCAGGCTCATGCTGAGCGGCGCTGGGCTCGCAGCAATGCTCTGGCTGCTTCCGCGCTCAGGTCCCTTGTGGCTGACCGTTATGCCGGAGGTCAGCCGACCCGTCTGGACCAGTCAGGAATGGTTCAGTCTTCTGCTCCAGCACGTCATGCTTGCCGTTGGCGCCGCGAGCATCGCAGCTGGGATAGGCTTCACCATTGGCGTTATTGCAACCGGGAGGTTGGGAAAGCCCCTCCGGCCATTGCTCGACTCCCTGTTCTCACTGGCTCAGGCCATTCCACCGGTGGCCGTGATTGCCCTGGCGCTGCCTTCGCTCGGCTTCGGCGTCCCGCCAACGCTGCTGGCATTGGTTCTGTATTCCACCCTGCCCGTCATGCGCAGCGTGACTGCCGGGCTGGAGGCTGTTCCTTCCCACATCATTGATGCAGCCACCGGTGCTGGGATGAGCAATCGGCAAGTTTTCATAAAGGTTCAGCTGCCACTGGCCATGCCCGTCATCCAATCCGGGCTGAGGGTCTCGGTGACGTTGGCCATCGCGACGACGGCGGTTGGAGCAGTGGCGGGCGTGAACTGCCTTGGGACTCCTATCGTGACCGGGCTTGCCAATGGCAATCCGGCCTGGGTTCTGCAAGGTGCGCTCGTTACCGCCTGGTTGGCCCTTCTGGTTGATCAATGCTTGGCGATCCTGCTGAACCGTCCAGGCCAAGCCGGTTGACGCACGCTGCGCTAGATGGCGAAGTTCAGCGCTTCCGGGGTCGGCCTGCGCAGCCCATGCGCTGCCGCTTTGCGCAACATTTCGGCGACTGTGCGCTGACCCAGGGTTTCCAGCATTCCAGCCTCCAGTTCATCCCAGAGAGGACGAACCACAAGCGCCTGCAGAGGCGAAGCGCTCTCGACCGGATCCTCGCTCTCGCCGTCTCCTCCGTTGATCGCTGCAACCACCTCCGCAAGGGTGATATCTCGCGCAGCCCGCCCTAAACGGTAGCCTCCCTTCGGACCGCGCGTACTCCCAAGAATGCCAGCGCGCGACAAGGATTGTAGGACGGGCTCGATACCGCGCCGAGCTTCACCCAAGCGGTCAGCGATATCGCCGGCCGGAACGGTTGAGCCGCGGCCCGCATGGAATGCCACGTCCAGGACGATCGATACCGCCGTCATGGCCCGGTCCCGGCGAAGCAACATCGTCATTCACCCTCTGAACTACGCATCACGGACGTGATATAGCCTCAGAATGCCCGAAGGAAACACCTCTCCCGCCTCTTGCTCTGGCCGGATGCATGAAAGCATCCTCTCCACTGTCGGCAACACGCCGCTGGTAAGGTTGCCACGCCTCGAGACAACGCATGGTCTCCAAGCGCACCTTGCCTTGAAGCTGGAGTTCTTCAATCCGCTTGGCTCCGTGAAGGACCGGATCGGTCTGGCCATGATCGAAGCCGCTGAGCGGGAGGGCTTGATTGAACCAGGCCGGTCGATCCTGGTGGAGCCGACATCCGGCAATACTGGGATTGCCCTCGGTTTCGTCGCAGCTGCCAAGGGCTACCGGTTGATTGTCACCATGCCCGATGGAGCAAGCATCGAGCGGCGGAAGATGCTGCGGTTGTTGGGCGTTGAGGTCGAATTGACGCCGGCCCGGGAAGGCATGAGTGGTGCCATCTCACGGGCAGAAGCCATCATCAGATCCACTCCTCATGCCTGGATGCCCCGCCAGTTCGACAACATCGCCAATCCCGCCGTTCACGAAACCCAAACGGCTGAGGAAATCTGGCGGGACACAGGAGGCAAAGTTGATGCTGTTGTTGCCGGCATCGGCACTGGCGGAACACTGACCGGGATTGCACGAGCGCTGAAGCCGAGGCTCCCTAACCTCCAGATCGTCGGGGTGGAGCCTGCAGAGTCGGCTGTCCTGTCCGGCGACGATCCAGGGCCGCATGACATCCAGGGGATTGGTGCCGGCTTCCGGCCCAGCATACTTGAGCTGGACAGAATCGACATACTCAAGCGTGTGACGGAGAGAGAGAGCTTTGCCGCTGCACGACTCTGCGCTCGCAGTGAAGGCCTACCGATCGGGATTTCTTCGGGAGCGGTGCTGCATGCAATGATGGAACTTGCGGCAGATCCTTGCATGAAGGGCAAAATAATCGTCGGCATCGCTGCCTCTTTTGCCGAGCGGTATCTGTCTACAGATCTCTTCGCTGGTTTGTAGCGTAGCCAGCACCTTCATGGGCGGACAAGATTCGCCCAGATATCTTAGCCAGATGTGAGATGATCTGGATTGATGGTCGGAGCGGCGGGATTTGAACCCACGACCCCTTGTCCCCCAGACAAGTGCGCTACCAGGCTGCGCTACGCTCCGTCGCGAGCGGGAATAGCACCGGCTCCGCCCACCCTCAAGCCCTTCATTCCAGGGATTCTGGTGCTACCTCATCGGGTAGATGCCAGCTTTCGAAGGTCAGCCGCGATAGACTCGAGGTCGGTGATGATGCGTCGCAGCGGCGTGAGGTCAGTGTCTGTCGGGCTAGCGACGTCAAAGTCGGCCTCAGTCCCTTCGTGGACGTCTGGGTCACCGTCGCGCAGTAGGCGCTGAACACCCTTGATCGTGTAGCCCTGCGTGTAGAGGAGGTCGCCGATGCGGCGGAGAAGTGCAATGTCCTCAGGGCGGTAATATCGTCGTCCGCCGCCCCGCTTCAGCGGCTTCAATTGTGCGAATTTGGTTTCCCAAAATCGCAGAACATGCTGGGGGATCTGAAGGTCCTCAGCCACTTCGGAAATGGTCCTGAAAGCGGTGGGAGCCTTCCGGACGCGCCCACCCGTCTCAGCGGCCTCAACGTCATGCTGCATCGGCTGCACCCCGTCATTCATGCTGGCAGTCCTTGAGGGTGACGAAGACCATCAATCGTCATGATCCGGCACCACAGCTTCGCCGTTGAGGCGAGCCTTGAGGACCTGGCTGGGACGAAAGGAAAGAACACGGCGAGGCATGATCGGCACCTCGACTCCGGTTTTCGGGTTACGGCCGACTCGCATCCCCTTCTGGCGAACGGAGAAAGTTCCGAAGGCTGAGATCTTCACGGGGCGGCCGGCTTCCAACGCGGCAGACATCCGCTCCAGTACATCTTCCAGCAATGCGGCGCTCTCGTTACGGGAAAGCCCGACCTGGGCGTAAATGGCCTCGGCCAGTTGCGCACGGGTGATGGTGTTCATGACCGAACCCGGCCCATTCGGCTTACTCCTCGCAACCCCTTCTTCTAACAACAAAACCGGTATGGTTGCCGGAGGTCAATCGCGAGCATAACTGTGGCTGAAAGGCTTCAGCCACATGATGCATTTTTGCCACAAGCTGAAGCAGGACCCGCAACTCAGTGGCCGTTGGCAGACGCCGTGGCCCTCAGCAATTTCTCGATTGGGTCCCAGCAAAATGCGGTCTGGGGAACTCCTTTATCATCAACTCGAACCTTCCCCGACGCCACGGTTCGACCTTCCAGTCTTTGATAAAACCAACGCGAAGGATTGTCGCTCAAGACCCAAAGCATGGCTGAACTGCATCCAATTGCCGCCAGATGCGCGGCCGTGGCGCGCATCAGCCTGCGACCGATCCCTAGGTCGCGCCAATCTTCCTGGACGTAGAGCGTCTGGATCTCACCTTCAGCATCGAGCCCTGACCAGCGCTGGCGGCACCTGGCTCCTGAGGCAAAGCCGACAATCCGGGAACCGGTCTGAGCTGGTCCATCGGGGGCGACCGCGACGAACAGGGCCTCACCGTTCCGCCGCTCGATCATGCCACGCTGATAACCTGCGGCGATTCGCATAATGGACAGGCCGGACAGGTAGGTCCCCGGCAGGATGCCTGCATAGGTATTGCGCCAACAGTCAACATGAACTTCGGCAATCGCAGTGGCATCGGCCGGACGGGCTCTGCGGATGCGGATCATCAGCCCGTCTCCTCTGAAGGCGCTTCACTACAGCGCTCGTTCAAGCCCTTCGTTTCAGCACCCCGGCAAAGAAGCCGTCGGTATTATGGCGGTGCGGAGCCAGTTCCAGCCAAGGCCCCGGGCACGGGGGAGATGGAGCATTGCTTCCACTCCATGCGCCGGCCCAGACTTCCTCCAATGGAAGTGGCGCAAAGTCAGGCCTACGCTCCAAAAAGCCTTCAACCTGCATGCTATCTTCTTCGGGAAGAACTGAACAGGTCGCATAAACGAGCCTCCCGCCAGGACGCACGAGGGCTCCTGCAGTATCCAGGATGGCCTTCTGCTTGCTGACCAGTTCCTCCAGATCACGATTCTCAGTGCGGGTCCGTGCATCCGGATTGCGACGCCAAGTGCCTGATCCCGTGCAGGGCGCATCCACAAGGACAACATCGAACTGCTCCCGGCGCCGCTTAGTCCAGCGGTCTCCAGGCGTAAGGAGATGGCATTCTGCATTATTCACCCCGGCACGGCGGAGACGGGCCGAAGCACCTTCCAATCGGATGGCTGAAACGTCGCAGGCGATGATACGACCACGATTCTGCATCATCGACGCCATAGCCAAGGTTTTGCCCGCCGCACCTGCGCAGTAATCTGCCACGCGCATGCCGGGCGACGCTCCGGTCAACAGAGCGATCAGCTGGCTTCCTTCATCCTGGATCTCCACCCAGCCTTCCTTGAAGGCCTTGGAGTTCAGGATCGGACGCCGATCCGGAATGCGCAGGCCCCAGGGCGAGTACTGCATGGGTTCGCAGGCGATCCCTTCCGCCGCCAGAGCCTTCGCCGCCTCGTCCCTGGTACAACGAAGCAGATTGGCACGCAGGTCGAGCGGGGCTGGCCATTCCATAGCAGCCGCGGCCTCAGCCAGTTCCTCACCAAATCTCTGCCGATATCCAGGCAATGCCCATTCAGGAACGTTGAGCACGACGGATTCCGGCATCTCCGGCTGGATAAGCCTACCCTGCGCCAGGGCACGCAAGACGGAGACCTCCTCCACAGCCAGGGGATCCGGATTGAAACGGCCACCGGAGAAACCCTGCTGTACCTCCTGTTCCGACCAATGCTCCGCGAGGAGAAGATGGGCCACAACCAAGAGCCTGGAGGTCGCCTGTGTTCCCCTTTTCTCTATATGCCAGTCGAGCCGGAGCTTTTGTCGCAGAATGCTCCAGCTACGTTCCGCGATAGCTCGGCGATCGCCGCCACCGATGTACCGGCGCGCACGGAAAAACGCATTGGCGGTTGCGTCGGCAGGACGACGCGGCGCCCGCGCCACTTCGTCCAGCAGCGTAATGGTTGCCGCGATGCGGGCAGCAGGCGTCATGGGCGGCTAGGCATCCGTGTCTCTGGAGGCCTAACCATCTTGCCGGTAATTGGGAGCTTCGCGCGTGATAGCGACGTCATGCACATGCGATTCCCGCAGTCCCGCCCCCGTAATCCGCCTAAAAGTGCAGCCCTGCTGCATTTCAGCGATGGTCGCGTTGCCGGTATAGCCCATGGCGGAGCGCAACCCGCCAACAAGCTGGTGGATGACGTTGCCGACCGCACCCTTGTAGCCCACCCGACCTTCAATGCCTTCCGGCACAAATTTCAGGCTGTCCTGCACCTCGGCCTGGAAGTAGCGATCGGCTGAGCCGCGTGCCATGGCGCCCAGGCTGCCCATGCCACGGTAGGATTTGTAGGAGCGCCCCTGGTACAGGAAGACCTCGCCCGGAGCCTCGTCCGTGCCCGCAAACATGCTGCCGAGCATCACGGTATCTGCACCGGCAGCGATTGCCTTGGCGATATCGCCAGAGGAGCGGATGCCGCCATCGGCGATGGCCGGCACACCCTTTTCATGCGCAGCGGCCGAAGCCTCCATCACGGCGGTGAGCTGCGGCACGCCCACGCCAGCAACGATTCGCGTGGTGCAGATAGAACCCGGACCAATACCAATCTTCACTGCATCTGCCCCGGCTTCAACAAGCGCCGCAGCGGCCTGCGGCGTAGCGACGTTGCCTGCAATGACCTGAACACTGTTGGACATGCGCTTGATGCGCTCAACCGAGTGCAGCACTCCTGCTGAATGCCCATGTGCCGTATCGACTACGATCACATCAACTTCGGCGTCGATCAGCGCCTGTGCTCGGCGAAGACCTTCTTCTCCGGTGCCCGTCGCTGCGGCGGCACGAAGCCTTCCAAGGGCATCCTTGGCGGCATTCGGATTGGCCTGGGCCTTGTCCATGTCCTTCACGGTGATCAACCCGACGCATCGGTATTGATCATCGACCACCAGCAGCTTCTCGATGCGATGCTTGTGAAGCAGAGCCCTTGCCTGATCCGCGGACACATCCGTTGTTGCGGTGACGAGGTTCTCACGCGTCATCAGCTCGTAGACGCGTGTGCCAGGGTCAGTGGCAAAACGAACATCGCGATACGTCAGAATGCCCACCAGACGCTTATTGTCGCGCTCGACCACCGGGATACCGCTGATCCGGTGCGCAGCCATGAGCGCGCGTGCATCGGCAAGTGTCTGATCCGGGTGAATGGTCAACGGGTTGACCACCATTCCGCTTTCGAACTTCTTCACCTGCCTGACGGCGGCGGCCTGCTCTTCCGGCGAAAGATTCTTATGAATCACGCCGATCCCGCCAGCCTGGGCCATGGCGATGGCCATCGGCCCTTCCGTCACGGTGTCCATCGCTGCCGAGAGGACCGGCATGTTCAGGGTGATCTCGCGGGTCAGCCGAGTACGGATGTCCGTCTGGTTCGGCAGAACGGTAGAGTATCCTGGGACAAGCAGGACATCATCGAATGCATATGCTTCGGCGATCAAGATGCGAGGTAATCCCGCACCATCAGCCGCACCGTTGGTCTGGGAATCTTCGGAAGCCATGGCGGGAGCCTTTCGCGGAAACTCTTGGCGGGCAGTCCGCTGCCTTGGCGCTCCCCCCTACTCCACAACGGCCATTCGCCGCAAGGACTCAGGGGAGCTCACGCTGGGGGTCAGCCTTGCGCACC
Source organism: Teichococcus globiformis (assembly GCF_042646265.1). NCBI lineage: Bacteria > Pseudomonadati > Pseudomonadota > Alphaproteobacteria > Acetobacterales > Roseomonadaceae > Roseomonas > Teichococcus globiformis. The sequence continues at coordinate 331,805 of NZ_JBHRTN010000010.1, read as the reverse complement.
TGAATAGCGGTGGGCGTTATCGCCCCTGAAGCCGGTCGCGACGACATACATCTCAGCACTGTCCTTACGGCTCGCCGGAGGCTTTGCATGCCGAACCACTTGGAAATCGTGCTTCATCTGGTTCAGCAGGTCCTTTTCGGTGCCACCTTGGAAAACCTTGGCAACGAAGCTTCCTCCAGGCACAAGGACCTTGGCGGCGAAATGCAGCGCCAGTTCCACCAGGCCCAGGATCCTGAGATGATCGGTCGCGTTGTGCCCGGTCGTATTCGGCGCCATGTCCGACATCACCAGATCCGCAGGGCCGGACAGAGCTTCCAGAACAGCGCGTTCCGTATCTTCCTCCTGGAAGTCTCCTTGCAGCAGCGTTGCGCCGGCGATCACATCCATGGGCAGGAGGTCCAGGCCTACCACCCGACCATTCTCACCTGCGCGTTGAACGGCAACCTGCGTCCAACCTCCAGGAGCAGCACCCAGATCGACGATGCGCTGACCTGGACAAAACAAGCCGAATCGTTCGTCGAGTTCCAGGATCTTGAAAGCAGCCCGGGAGCGCCAGCCGGCCGCTTTGGCAGCCCTGACATATGGATCATTCAGCTGACGTTCCAGCCACCGCTGACTTGCCGTGGTACGGCCTTTGGCGGTTCGCAAACGGGTCGTCAGACCCCGGCTGGCATCCTTGGGTGGCTTCACGACGCTACTAAACTCCCGAGTCTCAATAGACGATCCAGCACACGCCGCCCCCGGACACCTTAGAATGGCGGCGAGGAATGGAGACGTGTTAAGGAACCGCGTTCCCGAATCAGACGCAGCAACATGCCTTCGCGTAGTCCACGGTCTGCCACCGTGATATCCACCGATGGCCAGATGCGTCGAATGGCCGCGTAGATGGCGCAGCCAGGCAACACGAAGTCGGCACGTTCCGGACCGACACACGGGTGCTCCCGCAAACCGTCCCGTCCAAGGCTGAAAAGGTCCCGCAGCGCTTGGTCGGCCATATCCGTCCGCAGAACACGACCATCTATAAGGTGGCGCGAGTATCGCGGCAAAGCCAGCGCCACACCGGCGAGGGTCGTGACCGTGCCGCTGGTCCCCATCAGGCGGACACCTCCGTTCCGGATCTCACGGCCAATGCTATGCACGGCATCGAAACGTGCCAGTTCGTTCGCCACCTCATCGACCACTTGGCCAAATCCGTCAGAAGTGTAGCAACAGAGGCCAACCCGTTCAGCAAGGGTGACCACTCCCAGGGGCAATGAGATGTAGCCTATGAGGTCAGCCTCTCCCCCGCCGCGATGCCGAACCCAGGCAACCTCAGTGCTGCCTCCGCCGATATCAAAGAGCAGGGCCCTTCGGTCCTGCTTGCGCAGAAGGGACGCGCAAGACTCTACCGCAAGCTCGGCTTCTTCTCTTGGCGAGATAATGCGGATCGGCAACCCGGTTGCATGGCGGGCTTCCGCAATGAAGGCTGCACCGTTGGCGGCCTGCCGGCAGGCCTCGGTCGCCACAGCCAGCAGCCGCTCCAAGGGACGCCTCATCAGCTTTTGCGCACAAACCTCCAGCGCGGCAATTGCGCGGTCCATGGCATCGCCCGACAAGCGGCCATGCTGGGCCAGCCCCTGCCCTAATCGAACCACACGGCTATAGCTGTCGATTACCCGGACGCCACCGCCGGATGCCCGTACTCCAACCAGAAGTCGGCAGTTATTTGTACCCAGGTCGATTGCCGCGAAAACACCGGACTGCCGCGCTTGAGAAGAACGTGAAGCGCAGCGGGCAGGCAGACTAGGCTGTGGTTCTTGCATCAGGATTAATACCGCCCCGCTCAACAGCGTAGAACGTTCCGGGACAGGCGTCACCAGGAAGCAGAAGCCGTGATGCATCGCCAACAGTCAACGGGACGCCTAAAAAGCTGCCATCACCATCTTGCGGCAACGAAGTTCGAATGCTAAACGCCGGCCGCGCCGTTGGGGAATAGTTTAACGGTAGAACTCCCGACTCTGACTCGGGCAGTCTTGGTTCGAATCCAGGTTCCCCAGCCATCTGCTTTCTACAATCATTCGCTGAAGCGTCGCCAACTCGGCAACATTTTGCCGGGCTCCAGCTATGGCGACATGTCGTGTTGCGAAGAGGATGTTCCTTGCAAGCGCCAGCTTTGAGCTGCCGCGTCCATCCCCTTCTCCGCACCAAGTCTTCCCTCACCAGCACGCCAAAGTTTTTCCTCGCCGCATTGTGGCAGTAGTGACCTGTCGATGAGCGTGGCGAAATGCGGTCTCCCATCATTTTCCCTCGCTGGAACAGAAGCATTGTTTTCAGAAGGCGTCTGTCTGCCGGCCTTCGTGTGGTCACGCCTGATTGAGGCAGAAAAATGGTGCCTTAACCCACATTGGGGCTGAAATGTGGCGTGGCATGCCTTAAGTAAGGCGGTGAAGAGACGTTAGTCGGAGGGATTCATGTTCAAGCGGAAGAACGCTGCTCGGGACAATGTTGCTGACCAGCCGTCGAAGTCGGGCATCAAAGACGTGCCGAAGGCTGAGACCATCAGGGTCGAAGGTTCCGACGTTAATCTGTCGTGGAATTCCTGGGGTGACCGCAACCCTCTGAGCTTCGGATCATTCGGTCGCTGGTGAGCGTCATCTCGGCTTTATGGTCATCGCCTCAGCACAGGGGTCCGGCTCTCGAACCTGCATAAGAACTGTGGCGCCTGGGTAGCTACGGCCTCGGTTGGGTTTCTGGCGCGCTCGCGCTACCTTCCCCAGAACCTGAATCGCCGACCGTAGGCCCATGAGATGACCGCATTGAACTTTCATAACAGCGCCACCCGCGGTCGCGAGGAATTCGTACCGCTGGATCCGCAACATGTGCGGCTCTATGTCTGTGGTCCCACGGTGTATGACTACGCGCATCTGGGAAATGCCCGGCCCGTCGTTGTGTTCGACGTTCTGGTGAGAGTGCTGCGGACGTTGTTTCCCCAGGTCACCTATGTCCGGAACATCACAGACGTTGAGGATAAGATCAACGCTCGTGCTCGGGAGAATGGCGAAGAGATCGGCGCCTTAACGGCCCGTACCACAGCAGATTTCCACCACGATATCGCTGCGCTGAATTGTCTGCCGCCCGACGAGGAGCCCCGGGCCACAGAAAACGTCGATTCGATGCTGACATTGATCGGGCGTTTGATCGAGAACGGGCACGCCTATGTGGCCGAGGGCCATGTCCTATTCGCCGTCAACAGCTTTGAGGCTTACGGGTCCCTTTCCGGCAGATCAACTGATGAGATGCTGGCCGGAGCAAGAGTGGAAGTTGCTCCTTATAAAAAAGAGGCGGGTGATTTCGTCCTCTGGAAACCCTCGGCTGGTGATGAGCCTGGCTGGGCCAGTCCCTGGGGTCGCGGGCGTCCAGGCTGGCATATTGAGTGCTCTGCCATGTCGTGGCGCTACCTTGGAGTTGACTTTGATATCCATGGTGGCGGTCATGATCTGCTTTTCCCCCACCATGAGAATGAAGTGGCGCAGTCAGTCTGCGCCTTTCCCGGAAGCCGGTTCGCCAAAGTCTGGCTGCACAACGGCATGATCCTCGTGAATGGCGAGAAGATGTCCAAGTCTTTGGGCAATTTCGTCACGATTCGTGACCTGCTGTCGCATGGTCCGTGGGCCGGAGAAGCTTTCCGCCTGCTTCTTCTTAAAACACATTATCGGAGCTCTTTGGACTTTACTTTGGAGCGGCTCCAAGAGGCTCGGGTCGAACTGGACGATTTCTACAACCTCCTGGCGCGTGACCTGCCGGATCCTGACCAGGATGATCCCGTGGTGGAAGCCATGGTCAACTGGGCATCCGAGCCCCTGAGAGACGACCTGAATACCCCTCTCGCCATCGCTCGCCTTCGTGATCTACGCACTTTGGAAAATGTAGCGACGGTGGGCGGATCGGCTGCTGCGGTCTTGTCCCGCATCGGGAAGGACTGGCAGCCCCAATCTGGCCAGGCTGGTGAGGCTCTGAAGAGAGCCGCCAAGCTGCTAGGTCTCCTCTACACTGACCCGCAGATCTGGCGCAAAGGTGCAGCCTCGGATGACGCAGTTATCGAGCAGGCTATTGCAGCAAGGCTTGCCGCACGAGCTGCGAAAGACTGGATCGAGGCTGATCGTATCCGAGCTGAACTTTTGACAAAGGGTGTCGTGCTGGAAGATGGCTCGACCGGAACCTCATGGCGACGAGTGTCAGGAGGCCCCTTATCCTAAGGACCGTAAGACCGGTTCTGCCTCTGCGCAGGCCGCAGCCGCAAAGCAGCCACTCTTAGGGTCACGAGGGCAGCACCGGCGCACGCTACCCATAGAGCCGGTCGCCAGCCGAAGGCTGGCTCTACATTCGCCCGCAAGACTAGCAGGAATGGAGCGCCGCTTGCCAAGCCATACCATGCCGCTTCAATTATCGCGGTGGCGAAGCACGCCATAAGAGAAAGCAGGGCAAGTTTTCCGATTCCAAGCGAGCCAGCGTTGCGGCTTAAGACACGATAGCCCATGAGCCAAATAAAAAACCCAGTCATAAGCATCGCTTGAGACACATCAATCTTTGACTGCAGAGTAAAGTGGATCAGCGCCAGTATACCGATCCCGTATGAAAGACGATGTACTCTGCGCCAATTCTGGCCGCCGAGCCGTCTGATCCATCCGTTCGTGGAGGTAACACCAAGAAGAAGAAGTCCGGAAAGCGCAATCGCACCGACGGTCAAATAAACTCGTGTCCCGATTTCCCAGGCCACAACCAGGAGGCGCCAATTCTGGTCTGCGGCATACAAAAGAAGATGCAGCATCGCATAAACGGCAGCTGCTACTCCAACCATCCTCCGCACCAGCATCAAACGCGGCCAATGCAAGATCTGGCGCAGTGGAGTTACCAACAGGGACAAGAGAAGGCAGCGCAAGGACCACACGCCGGTGGAGTGTATGGCCTCTACAACAGGTCTACTGCCCAAAGCTCCTTGCGCCGCCTGCAAGCCAAGCAAAAGCGCAGGCAGGCAGAGTGCTATGAGCACGCCGATCTTCAACGGCGATACAACACCACCATGGTCCCGAAAGATGGATGTCCAACCGCTCTTCTTCAGCGCCATGCTCTTTTTAATTCCGCTCTTTGGAAGGCGGCCGATCATGGCGCCGCGGGACAATCCATATCTTTCCAGCGATCCTGCCACCCCTTTCTTTGCATGGCCATGACCGCTATCCGACGCTTCAACTTCAGCGCGCTCAGGAACAGCATCATGACAGGTCGTGACACTGGTGCCGATTTGAAACCGATGCCAGGGGAGAGCCCCGTGGTCGTCCTGGTCCGCCCCCAGCTTGCCGAAAACATCGGGACCGCCGCCCGCGCCATGGCCAACGGAGGATTGTTTCATTTGCGGCTTGTTGCGCCGCGGGATGGATGGCCCCTGGAGCGTGCCTGGAACGCCTCGTCAGGTGCAGGCCGTATCCTGGACTCTGCCACCGTTCATGCAACCGTGGCTGATGCGGTCGCGGATTGCCACCGGGTCTTCGCGACCTGTCCGCGCCCTCGCCACATCATCACGCAGATCAGAACCGCTCGTGCGGCTGCCGAGGAGCTGGTGGAAGTCTGCCAAGGACGTGGGCTCCGTAGTGCCGTCCTCTTTGGACCTGAGCGAACAGGGCTCGACAATGACGACATGGCTCATGCCGATACATGGGTGCGGTATCCGTTGAACCCCGACCATATGTCCCTCAACCTTGCGCAAGCCGTGATGATCCTGGCCTATGAATGGTGGAACAGCGCGGAAGATCGTACACCTCCCCGCCAGTTCCTGACCCACGAAACCCGTGTGGCCACGAAAGGCGAGTTGGAAGGCTTCCTATCTCGCCTCACCAATGAGCTTGATGCTTGCGGATTCCTGGACAATCTCGCCAAAAGGCCGGGGATGGTGCGCAATTTGCGCCACTGGTTCCAGCGGGGCGAAGTGACCGAACAGGAACTTCGTACCCTTCATGGTGTGGTAACCGAGCTTTCCCGCGGCCGTATGCTTCGCGGTCGTCCCGTGTAGAAGCCTAGCGGCATTCAGCCATCGGCACCCACTCGCCGTGTCATAGTCCTGAGCGTTACGAACTCCTCCGCAGCAGTCGGATGAATGCCGATCGTGCGATCGAAATCCTCCTTCGTGGCACCGGCTACGATGGCAACAGCGATTCCCTGCATGATTTCCGCAGCGTCGTCGCCCAGCATGTGGGCACCCACCACACGTCGGCTCGGCACAGAAACAATGAGCTTCATCAACGTTTTGCGCGGTTGCTTGGAGATGGTGTGACGCATCGGTGTGAAACGCGCGACGTAGACCTCGATCGGGCCATCCGCCGCAGCAGCTTCTTCCGTCAGCCCCACCATCGCGGCTGGAGGTGAGGTAAACACCGCCGTCGGAACATTCTGAAAGTTCGCCCTTCGAGGCTTTCCGCCGAACAGAGTGTCCGCCAGTGCATGTCCAACTGCTGTAGCAACCGGCGTCAGGTTCAATTGGTCGGTCACATCGCCGATGGCAAAGATATGGGCCTGCTCGCTGGCTTGCTGAATTGTCACCGGGATGCAGCCGGATCGGCCGAGGTTGATACCTGCGTTCTCGAGCCCAAGCCCCCGGGTATTAGGTTGGCGACCAGTAGCAAAGATCACCGTGCCTCCCGCCAGCGTGACGCCGTTTTTGGTGGTGACGATTACACCCCCCTGGTCGTCGCGATCCAAGCGTGAAGGAGCATCGCCAGGATGGAGGCGGATCCCCTGAAGCTGAAGTGCCTCGGCCATTGCTTCGCGAAGCTCCAGGTCAAAACCGCGAAGTGGCAGGGACTGCCGGTACAAGAGGTCGACCTCTGCACCAAGGCCGCGAAGGAGGCTGGCGAACTCCAGTGCGATGTAGCCTCCACCGATCACCGTAACCTGGCGCGGCAACTCCTTCAGTTCGAAGAGATCATCCGATACCAGCCCCAGCTCTGCACCGGGAATCTCTGGACGCATCGGGCATCCGCCTGTTGCCACAACAATCCGCTCGGCAGTGATACGTTTCCCACCGACATCAAGCGTGTTGGAATCTAGGAAGCGGGCCCTGGCATCATAAGTGGTTACGCCCGCCCCCTTGAGAAGACGATCGTAGATTCCGGATAGGCGCATCACTTCATGGTCGCGTGCAGCAGCCAGCCCAACCCAGTCGTGGCGGCCGATCTCTGCTTTGGGCCAGCCAAAGGCAGGTGCCTCCCTGGCCCACTGTCCATACTCAGCAGCATGGACCATAATTTTCTTCGGCACGCACCCAACATTGACGCAGGTGCCGCCCCAGAAGCGTTCTTCCGCTATGCCGACCCGGGCCCCATAGCCGGCCGAGATCCGGGCGCAGCGAACGCCTCCCGATCCGCCCCCGATGACGAAGAGGTCGAAATCATAGTGGTTCATTCGCTACGAGCCCCTTATTGCCCATCGAGAGCAGGCAAGAAGGGGCGTCCCGCACCTATCGTCAAGTGAGCGCCGTGACGAGCCTTGACGCGCTACGCTCCGATCCCACCAAGCGCCAAGTACTTCGTTTCGAGGTATTCTTCAATGCCGTGAGAACTGCCCTCTCGCCCGAGGCCGGATTGCTTAAACCCACCAAATGGTGCCTCGGCGGTTGAGATAATACCCTCATTGATACCGATGATCCCGTACTCAAGTGCTTCGGCAACACGGAAGATCCGCCCAACATCGCGTGAATAGAAGTAGGCGGCCAACCCGAACTCCGTATCGTTGGCCAGCGCAATGGCTTCAGCTTCCGACTCAAACTTGAACAGGGGAGCCACTGGACCAAAAGTTTCTTCCCGGAAGATCACAGCATTGGCCGGCACATTGGCCAAAACGGTTGGCTGGAAGAAGTTGCCGCCACGGTCATGCGGCTTGCCACCGGTGACAATCTTCGCGCCTTTGGCGACGGCATCCGCGATATGGCTCTCTACCTTCTTCACCGCATCTGCGTTGATAAGGGGGCCCTGTGTTACGCCTTCTTCCATCCCGTTGCCGACCTTCAGGCCCTCCACCGCTGCCTTCAGCTTGGCCGAAAACGCATCGTACACGCCTGCCTGAACCAGGAGACGGTTAGCGCACACGCAGGTCTGTCCCGTGTTGCGGTACTTGGATGCCATCGCGCCTTTCACGGCTTCATCCAGATCGGCATCATCGAAAACAATGAAGGGCGCGTTGCCGCCGAGCTCCATCGAGGTCTTCTTGATGGTCTCGGCGCATTGCGCAAGAAGGATCCGGCCCACTTCCGTGGATCCGGTGAAGGAGAGCTTACGCACCAGCGGATTGGATGTGAGTTCCTTGCCCGTTCCAGAGGACGGCCCGGTGATGACGTTGCAGACGCCCTTTGGCATTCCCGCACGCTCAGCCAAAACAGCAATGGCAAGAGCGGAAAAGGGAGTCTGGGTGGCGGGACGGATCACGCCCGTGCATCCGGCCGCCCAGCCCGGGCCCGCCTTCCGGGTGATCATGGCTGCGGGGAAGTTCCATGGCGTGATGGCCGCAAAGACGCCAATCGGCTCTTTTGTAACAAGGATCCTGCGGCCCTTGGCGTTCTGCGGAATCGTTTCGCCATTCACACGACGCGCTTCTTCCGCAAACCACTCGATAAAGCTGGCGGCATAAGCCACTTCGCCTTTGGCTTCGGACAACGGCTTGCCTTGCTCAGCCGTCATGATGGCCGCCAGATCGTCAGTATTGGCAAGCATCAGCGCAGCCAGCTTTTTGAGGATGGCGGCACGCTCACCGGCCAGCATGGCACGCCACTGGGGCCAGGCAGCGTGAGCGGCCTCGATGGCGCGACGTGTTTCCTTCGCCCCCATGGCCGGAACTCTTCCAACCAGCTCATTCGTTGCCGGGTTTCGAACCTCCAACTCATCGCCACTATCGGCGCCTACCCAGGCTCCATCGATGAAGTTGGCTTGACGAAAAAGCTCGGCATCCTTGAGAGGAAGCTTTGAAACCATATCAAGCATAATCAACGTTCCCCTGCTCAGCTGCGCTTCAAGGCGCCCTGTTTGCACGGTCTGGAACTCTAATCACATGGAAGACGGTTGTCAGGTGCCGGCAGGAGGCACAGCAACGGCCTTGCAGGTCGAACGTTGAGGAGCGGAAGAAGAAGAAGCCGGTGCTGATGGTCCGCTCGGCAAGGAGATTGCCATGAACATTATCCTTCTGGTTGTCATTATCCTGCTGCTGGTGGGTGCCTTGCCGCGGTGGGGCTACAGTTCGGGATGGGGCTACGGCCCGTCTGGCATCCTCGGGCTGATCCTGATCGTGCTACTGATCATGATGCTGATGGGCCGTGTCTAGGTTCGCCGATCAGTCACGTCCTCTGATCGCTGGCGCATAAGTCAGCCTGGAGCCAGGCGCTGTCGAGCCGCTGCTTTCGCTGCTTGGGCGTAGGTGGCGGCTCGGCCAGTACGGCTTCGGCGGGTCACTCCACCGTGACAGCCTTGGCCAGATTGCGAGGCTGATCCACGTCCGTCCCTTTCAAGACCGCCACATGGTAGGCCAGCATCTGAACCGGAATGGCGTGCAGGATCGGCGCCACAAATGGATCAACGGTAGGCAGTACAACGACGGCCTCTGCAAACCTTCGGAGCGATGAAGCTCCTTCCTGGTCGGTGAACGCCATCACTCGCCCACCTCGCGCTGCCGCTTCCTGTAGATTGGATGCCGTCTTCTCGAACAACGGCCCAGAAGGACATAGGGCAATCACGGGAACGTCCTGATCGATCAGGGCGATAGGCCCGTGCTTCATCTCGCCTGCTGCATAGCCTTCGGCATGGATATAGCTCAGTTCCTTGAGCTTGAGGGCCCCCTCCAACGCAATGGGGTAGAGGCTGCCACGTCCCAGAAAGAGCACGTCCTTGGCCATTGCAACCTGCCTGGCCAATGCCTGAACTTCTTCCGTATGCTCCAGCAAGGTGGCGGCATGGGCCGGAACTTCCAGCAAAGCTGCCGTCAGGCGTGCTTCCTCCTGCACCGAGAGAACGCCGCGCGATCGTCCGAACCCAAGCGCCATTGTCGCCAGAACCGCAAGCTGGGCGGTGAAAGCCTTTGTTGAAGCCACGCCGATCTCCGGCCCGGCAATGGTGAGCAGCGTACCATGGCTTTCACGATCCATGGTGCTTTCAGCAACATTGACCACGGACAGGACGTGTTGCCGCCTCTGTTTAAGAAGCCGGAGAACAGCCAAGGTATCGGCAGTTTCACCGGACTGGCTGACGAGCAGCGCCGCACCACCTTCCGGCAATGGCGGGTCTCTGTAGCGAAGCTCGCTTGCCACGTCCGAATCGACCGGAATCCGGGCGACCTGTTCCATCCAGTAGCGCCCGACCTGAGCGGCCAGGAAAGCGGAGCCGCAGGCACTAAGGGTTATCTTGGGAACTACGGCCGGATCGAACGGCAAGGGTGGAAGCGCTACGGCCCGGCTTGCGGGATCGATGTGCTGCCGCAGCGTGTCACCAAGGACGATCGGATGTTCATGGAGTTCCTTTTCCATGAAGTGCCGGTAGTTGCCTTTCCCGACAGCCGCTCCCGAGTAGGCTGTTAGCTTCACCTCCCGCTGTACCGGTTGGTCCTGAGCGTCAAAGAACTCAACGCCAACATCCGAAAGAATCGCCCAGTCGCCTTCCTCAAGATAGGCAATCCGTCGGGTCATGGGGGACAAGGCCAACGCGTCCGAGCCCACGTACATCTCGCCCTCGCCAAAGCCCACGGCCAGAGGACTGCCCTGGCGAGCAGCAATCAGCTTGGTCGGGTGTCCGGCGAAGATCATCGCCAAACCGAAGGCTCCCTGGAGCCTCTTCAGGGTCGCCGCCACCGCCTCTTCCGGCGAGGCACCTTGCGCCAGGTGATGATCGAGCAAGCGGGCAACGGTCTCGGTGTCCGTTTCCGTCTCGAACTGGATACCCTGCCCTTCCAATTCGGCGCGTAACTCGGCGTAGTTCTCGATGATGCCGTTGTGCACAACCGAAACACGGGCGGTGCCGTGGGGATGCGCGTTCCGTTCCGTGGGAGCGCCGTGCGTTGCCCACCGCGTATGACCAATGCCCGTGGTTCCCGCGAGCGGCTTGCGAGCAAGCTCAGTGCCGAGATTGATCAGCTTCCCCTCAGCCCTTCGCCGCTCAACATGGCCATCCACCAAGGTGGCGATGCCCGCGCTGTCATAACCACGATACTCGAGACGCCGAAGCGCCTCCAGCAGTCGCGGAGCAGCGGCATCCCGTCCGACGAGCCCGACAATCCCGCACATCAACTATTTCTCCTTGCTGCGCCCGGTCCGGAACAGGGCGGCGGCACCAGCTCGCTCGCTCATGCGGGCGCGGCCAAAAGCCATGGCATCGGGGGCGACGTCCCGCGTGATGGTGGAGCCGGCCGCGACAAACGAGCCGTCACCGACCCGCAGCGGCGCCACCAAGGTGCTGTTCGAGCCAACAAATGCTCCGGATCCGATTTCAGTTCTGTGCTTACTGAAACCATCATAATTGCAGGTGATGGTGCCGGCACCGATATTGCTCCGGATACCGATGGTCACGTCGCCTAAGTAGGCCAGGTGATTGGCCTTAGAGCCTTCACCCAAGACCGCATTCTTCAATTCCACAAAATTACCCACATGCGCATCCGGCCCGACCTGCGTGCCAGGCCGCAAACGCGCAAAGGGGCCGATGACCGCTCCCACCTTGACGGTGCAGCCCTCAAGATGGGTGAACGCCCTGATCTCAACATTGTCCTCGATCGTTACGCCGGGTCCAAAGACAACGTTCGGGCCCACCACCACATCCTGGCCGAGCTTCGTGTCGAAGCTCAGGACAACGCTTTCAGGCTGGATCAAAGTTACGCCCCGCTGCATGGCTTGTTTGCGGAGGCGAGATTGAAGTTCCGCCTCGGCCTCCGCCAGTTCCATGCGGCTGTTGATGCCGCGCAGTTCGGCTTCCGGTGCTTCCACTGCAACGACCCGATGACCTTCTCGCCGGGCAGTGAGGATCACATCCGGCAGATAATACTCGCCGGCCGCATTGTTGTTGCGAACCCCCAGCAGCCAGTTGAAAAGATCTGCCGCTCCCGCGCAAAGCACCCCGGCATTGCAAAGGCTGATGGACCGCTCCTGCTCATTCGCCTCGGCGAACTCAACGATCCTTTCCACCTGACCTGTGGCATCCTGCACCACCCGCCCGTACTGGGCGGGATCGGCAGGGCGCATGGCAAGAAGTGCAAGGCCGGCTTCCGCTCTGGCAGAAAGAAGGCGCTGCATGGTTGCCGGTTCGATCAGGGGATTGTCTGCATAGAGAACGGCGACATCGCCATCAAAATCTTTGAGCAAGGGCGCTGCCTGTAGCGCTGCATGGCCGGTTCCAAGCCTTTCAGCCTGAACAACGGTGGCATGGGGCAAAGCGGCGGCCTCCAGATCCTCCATATCCGGACCGACAACAACCACGAGACGGTCGAAGATCCCTTCGCATGAAGCGATGAGGTGCTTCAGCATAGGGCGGCCGGCGAGAGGATGCAGCGCCTTCGGCAGGCGGCTTTTCATCCGGGTTCCAAGGCCTGCGGCGAGCAGAATAGCGGCGGCTGACATAGGGCGCTTGTGCCGATGCCGGAAGCACTCGGCAAGATGCATGGTGCTCCTGCACCGTCACATCGCATTGCCGACGGAAACATGGCATGCATGTCGGATGCGTCCGACCGTGATCTTCGATCTTGATGGCACCCTTGTGGATAGCCGTCTCGACATCTGCGATGCGCTGAACAGACTGATGGCCTCGCGCCTCCAGCCGTCTTTCACCTTGGCCGAGGTGACCAGCTTTATCGGTGACGGTGTGCCGGTTTTGCTGCAACGCGCCTTCAGCGCCCGGCAGTTGGAGCAGGACCCTGCTGCCTTGTCCGATTTCCTGACGGAGTACGAAGCCAAGGCCGCAGAAAGAACCCGCCCCTTCCCCGGCATCATCCCAGTCCTTGATGAGCTTCGCGCAAGGGACTGGCAGATGATGGTGTGCACGAACAAGCCGGAACGTGCCGCGCGGTTGCTGTTGGAAGCCTTGGGATTGTGCCCTTACTTCTCAGCCCTGGGTGGCGGCGATAGCTTCCCCATCCGCAAGCCGGACCCACGCCATCTGCTGCTGACCCTGGCGAAGACAGGAACCTCCGCTAACCACGCCGTGATGGTGGGAGACCACCATAACGACGTTGCCGCGGGTCTGGCTGCAGGGTGCCAAACAATCTTTTGCCGATGGGGCTATGGGGAACCCTCGGATGCGCCGGGTGTGCGGATCGCTGGCGCCCCGGCGGAGCTTCCCAAATTGCTGGAGGACGCACTGGCCGGAATGGTGCCTGTTTCAAGCAAGTAGCCTGTCAGGGGTCCGAGCCAACGGCCGGGCATGGTAAACCGCACCGGCAGAAACGGCATGCCGGAAGCTGGCCGCGCCATCCAGAGGGCAATTTCCTGCGGCTCCCTTGTCGCCTCGCGGTCATCTCGCCTGAAGCCGCCGGTCTGAGTGGCCGTAATCGTGCAACGTAAAGCTTGCCCGGACCAAGTTCCGCGCCATTGAGGCAGCATCTCAAATCGATCGGTGCGCGACACTATGCGAGCGCTCCGACGACCGTCGAACAAGGCTGCCTCCCCTTCGCAGCGTCCGGTGGCCCCGAGACCGTGGGACAGCTCAAGCAGGGCACTAAGGGCATCTACAGATGCATGTTGGAAACTAGTTGGTACCGGCTCTCGATCAGGATCCGTTGCGGGCAACTGCTTCTGGATGCGGGGCTGTCCGCCCTGGTACTCGATCGCCATGGTACGGGGCTCGCCGCGCCAATGCCCATATGACGAGAAATGCCTAGGCTGAGCCTTTCCCTGTCGCAGCACACCCGTGGCCTGGGCCGTGGAGCCGTTTCCCGCAAACCATGACGCAAGGCCCGTGAACCGGAACCTGGAATCGATGCTGTAAGCCGAAGGGGTCAGCTCAAGCATTACCTCAATCTGGGCGATCTGCATGCCGCCGCCATGCACACCATAGACTGCCCGCACAGGTTCACCCGCCATGGGGCGCGGAAGCAAGCCGACAAGTACGAAAGTTGCACAGATCAAGCCTAGTCGCAGAATCATGCCTTTCTGGCTCCTGGGAAAGATCCATCTGCCCTGGCTAAGATGGTGTGCTCGGTCGGCTTGACAGCCCCAACCGTGCCCGTTATCTCCCGGCCACCTCGATGGGTGCGTAGCTCAGCGGTAGAGCATCGCCTTCACACGGCGGGGGTCACAGGTTCAATCCCTGTCGCACCCACCATCGGGGATCCCAAAGTTTGGTTTTGATCGCTTCTCTTCTCTGGAACAGATGCTGGTCACATCGCTCTCCACGTAATGTTGGAGGGTTGACCGAAATGACGTGGTGCCGGTCCTTTGAGCACCGCCTGCGGACACCGGAAAGCCGATCCGGTGGCAGGCACCGGGCCGGTGCACTACCCGCCTCGCTTCCTTTCTCCCCTTCTCACCACTGCAGGTGGGGACGAGGAACGCCGGTCGTTGCTGGACTGCTGGCGTCGCTCGGACGAAAGTGGCCGCGGAGATAAATTGCGGAGAGCTGTAGCTTGGCCTTTACTCGGTCGAGCGACTGGAGCGGCAGCACGGGCCATTATTGGAGACGCGACAGCAGAAGCAAGCAGAAGCGGCGGTTGCCCTACGCCGATGCTGGCGAAACCCTGCTCCAGAAGCACCGCTGCATGACGATCGCGCTCGTGCCACGATCGGCCGCCAAAGACCACTGCGATGATCCGCCTGTTCCGGCGAACTGCGCTGGTCACGATATTGAAGCCGCTGGCATCGACATAGCCCGTCTTGATCCCGTCGACTCCTTCGAAGGAATCCAGCATCCGGTTATGGTTCCGCAGAGTAATGCCGCCCATGGCGTGGGTTCTGGTTCGAAAGAAGTGATAATACTCGGGAAAGTCTGTGAAGAGGCGGTATCCTAGTTGCGCCATATCCCGCGCTGTCGAGACTTGATCGATATCAGGAAGACCGGAAGCGTTCCGAAAGGTCGTGCCGCTCATCCCGATGGCGCGGGCCCGGAGCGTCATCAATTGGGCGAATCGTGCCTCACTGCCCTCACCCAGCGCCTCGCCCAACAGTGACGCCACGTCATTGGCCGACTTGGTGACCACCGCATAGATGGCATTCTCGAGCGTGATTGTACGGCCTGCCGGTAGTCCAAGCTTCGAAGCCGGCTTCGACGATGCTGTTTCCGTCATGGCAAGACGCTGATCGAGCCTCATTTCACCACGCCGAAGCGCATCGAAGACCATGTACAGGGTCATCATCTTCGTCAGCGAAGCCGGATGCCTGGGTTCATCCGCATTGCTGCTGAACAACAGGCGGCCTGTGCCGGCTTCCAACACAGCCGATGCGTAGCGCGCGCTGAGCATTTGGCCGGCCGCGGTCCTTGGACTGAAAGCCATGAAAACGCAGATGGGGAGAACCAAAGCAAGCCTGCGAAAGGCTTGCGGCAGGCATTTGTCCATGATCGAACGAAGCTTACTCATTCGTGAAGGCTCAACTATGCCAAGGAAATTATGAACCAGCTATGACTGGACGAAAAAAATCGTCCGCCATCAGTATGATACAATCCTTGGCTGTCTTTCCATCTTATCGGTATTCCCACGAAGCCTCTTGATGGCTCTCAAAAGCGTTATGTTGCAGTGCAAAATACAGCTGGACTCACGCGTGTGTCATTGCCATACCTCCTCATGCTGCACCGCAACATGGCGCAGTTTCTTGGAGCGGACGGCTGGCTTGCAGTTTGCTCAATGAATGTACCGGTAACCTGCTACGACGCCTCCGTCCTTAGGAAGCGTCAGCGATAGGGAGGACGCGATGGCAACTGCACCCAGAACAGCCCGTTTGCGGCCCGGTCCAGTCATGGCGAAGCCTGACGAGACCATGCCAGTTGAAACGGCTCCTTCTTCCGTTGCCACGGTGTCTCCAGCCCTGCACGAAACAAGTGATTCCGGTGTGGCGGGCGGCCCGCCGGCAATGGAGAGCAAAATGGATCAGGCTACTCGCACGGTTGATGGCTTCAACAAGGCAGCTGAAGAGGCCATGGAATTCGGCCGGGGCAACCTGGAGGCATTCACCAAGGCTACCCAGACCTATATGTCTGGCATGCAGGAGCTGAGCCGGCAGGCTTTCGCTGTCATGCAGGGCTTGAACGAGCAGGCTCTTCAGAATGCCCGCGCCATGACGTCGGTGAAGAGCCTGAAGGAAGCTGCCGAGATGCAGGTCACCTTCACCAAGGCCCAGCTTGAGCGCAGCATGACTGAAGCGACCAAGTTCAATGAGGCCGCTTTCAAGCTGGCGGAACAGTCCTCGGCTCCGATCGCTGCACGTATGACCCTTGCCGTGGAGCGCCTCGCGCGCCCTGCTCCGCTGAACTAAGCGGCTCAGGGCCGGCTACGGCCATCAAGGGTTAGTTGGAGGGCGGATCATCCTGGATGATCCGCCCTTTTGCTTTTCCTTCGCCTTTTATACGGCTGGCCCTTCACCTGAGTGCCCTGCCTCCGATATTCTATGGCGACGAAGAGTGATCCTCTCCGGAAAGGCAAGAGGATGATCCCCTCGCGGAACCGGTTGGCTTCAGAACGCTTCGCGAGCCGCAGTGCATTTTCGACAACCTTTGGCATCAGTATGACGGACGACGATAAGCAGCAGGGTCAGGGCGGACAGGATCAGGACGGCAACGGCGGCGGCGCGGGCCAAGATGGCGGGGCAGCCGGCACCGGCGTTGTGGTGAAGGCAAAACCGCGCACCCGTAAGCCCGCCATGTACAAAGTTCTGATGCTGAATGACGACTACACTCCGATGGAGTTCGTCGTGCATGTTTTGGAGCGCTTCTTCCAGAAAAGCCGGGATGAGGCGACCCGCATCATGTTGCATGTTCATCGCCGTGGCGTCGGGGTGTGCGGCGTCTTCACTTATGAGGTTGCTGAAACCAAGGTAACGCAGGTCATGGATTTGGCCCGCCAGAACCAGCACCCGCTTCAATGCACTATAGAAAAAGAGTGATTCCTATGTGGGAACGCCTCGCGTGGCAGGTGAATATTATGTTGCGCTGCGACGCAAGTTCCCGATGGCGGTCTAGCCCACCTTCCGTCTAACCTCTTGAAACGGCCTTCCCGGCTTCCGTTGTTAGGAGAGAGCCACTCTCCTTGCAGGGGTAGTGGAAGCCTTTTTCTCATCGGCCCGGTGTGCGAACCGGGGCCGTTCCTCGAAGGGGAGCGTCAAACGCATGCTGTCCCGCAATCTTGAGCAGACGCTCCACCGTGCCCTGGCGCTCGCTAACGAGCGCCGTCACGAGTACGCCACGCTCGAACATCTACTTTTGGCCCTGGTCGATGATTCAGATGCCGCGACGGTGCTTCGCGCCTGCGGAGTGGATCAGGATAAGCTGAAGCGTGACCTGGCCGAGTTCCTCGACAAGGATCTTGCCGGGCTGGTCACTGAGCGAAGTGGCGAGCCGAAGCCTACAGCCGGCTTCCAACGCGTCGTGCAGCGCGCCGCAATTCACGTACAGTCTTCGGGCCGCGACGAAGTTACCGGTGCCAGTGTTCTGGTCGCACTTTTCAGCGAACGGGAGAGCCACGCCGTATACTTCCTGCAGCTGCAGGACATGACTCGCCTGGATGCCGTGAACTTCATCAGCCATGGCATTGCCAAGGCGCCTGGGCGCAGCACCAACCGGCCTGTTCAAGGTGCCCCACCTGTGTCCCCGTCTGCCTCTTCGGAGGAGGGCGGAGAAAAGGATGAAAAGCCGGCTGGTCGGCGTAGTCAGGATGCCTTGTCGAACTACTGTGTAAACCTCAACAAAAAGGCACAGCAGGGCAAGATCGATCCTCTTATCGGTCGGGACCAGGAGATCGAGCGCACGATCCAGATCCTGTGCCGCCGCACGAAGAACAACCCCCTCTATGTGGGCGATCCGGGCGTTGGCAAGACAGCGATCGCGGAAGGCCTCGCCAAGCGCATCATCGAAGGTGACGTTCCAGAAGTTCTCCTGAGATCGACGATTTTTGCCCTCGATATGGGAAGCCTTCTGGCTGGGACGCGCTATCGGGGTGACTTCGAAGAGCGCCTGAAGGCTGTCGTCAACGAGCTGGAGCAGCAGCCTGGTTCAATCCTGTTTATTGACGAAATCCACACCGTTATCGGTGCTGGCGCCACCAGCGGCGGCGCCATGGATGCCTCGAACTTACTGAAGCCTGCCCTGGCTCAGGGAACCCTGCGGTGCGTCGGGTCAACCACATACAAGGAGTATCGGCAACACTTCGAGAAGGACCGCGCCCTGGTTCGGCGCTTCCAGAAGATCGATGTCAACGAGCCATCCGTCGAGGATACAGTCAAGATCCTAACAGGATTGAAGGCCAACTACGAAAAACATCACAAGGTCAAGTACACGCCAGAAGCCATCCGTGCGGCTGTTGAGCTTTCGGCGAAGTATATTCATGACCGAAAACTGCCCGACAAGGCCATTGACGTTATCGATGAAGTCGGTGCTTCGCGGATGCTTCAACCCGAGGGCAAGCGCAAGAAGACGGTGACCTTGAAGGACGTCGAGGACATCATCGCAAAGATCGCTCGCATTCCGCCCAAGAGCGTTTCCTCTGACGACAAGGAAACCTTGCGGAATCTGGAGCGCGATCTGAAATCGATGGTCTTCGGACAGGACAAGGCAATTGAGGCCCTCTCGGCCGCGATTAAGTTGTCTCGTGCAGGTTTGCGGGACCCTGAGAAGCCCATCGGCAACTACCTGTTCTCCGGTCCGACAGGCGTTGGCAAAACAGAAGTCGCAAAGCAGCTGGCGAAAACGCTCGGGATCGAGATGATCCGTTTCGACATGTCGGAGTACATGGAGCGGCACAGTGTCAGCCGCCTGATCGGCGCTCCCCCCGGCTATGTCGGCTTTGATCAGGGTGGATTGCTGACCGACGCCGTCGATCAACATCCCCATGCTGTTCTGTTGCTGGACGAGATCGAGAAGGCGCATCAAGACCTTTACAATATCCTGCTCCAGGTGATGGATCACGGGAAGCTCACGGACCATAACGGGAAGACGGTGGATTTCAGAAACGTCATCCTGATCATGACCACCAATGCCGGCGCAGCAGACATGGCGAAGGCTGGCATCGGTTTTGGCCGGGAAGAGCGGACCGGCGAGGACGAGGAGGCGGTTAAGCGGCTCTTCACCCCTGAATTCCGCAATCGGCTGGATTCCGTTGTCCCCTTCAGCAATCTAACGCCCGAGATTGTGGGCAACGTCGTCGAGAAGTTCGTCATGCAGCTCGAAGCGCAGCTGGCGGATCGCAACGTCACGATCGAGCTTTCCTCGGGCGCCAAGGAGTGGCTCGCCGAGAAGGGTTATGATCGGCTGTACGGTGCGCGGCCTCTTGCTCGCGTTATCCAGGAGTATGTCAAGAAGCCGCTGGCAGAGGAGCTGTTGTTCGGAAAGCTGGCCAAGGGCGGCGCGGTCAAGGTGGGCATCAAGGAGGGTGAATTGACCTTCGAGTTCATCGAAGCGCCACTCCCTGCTTTGCCCAAGCCTGACGATAACGGGCCAGATGGAGAGAACGAGCACGCTCCCGAAGCCGCAAGCTGAGGCTGACTGAGCATAGATGATCAACGACCCCGTGGTATTTGCCACGGGGTTTCTTTATGGGAGCAAGAAAGGCAACGAGTTGAGGAACCGAGCATGAATGCTATGTCGCCGCCGCGCCGAAGGCCCCTCAGGGTAGCGGTCGCCGGTTTTGGTGCCATCGGTGCCAAGCTGGCAGCGACGTTAGACGAAGGTCTCTCGGGCTATGAGCTGACGGCTGTCTCTGCGCGCGACAAGCAGCGTGCGGGGCGGCAAGTGGCTACCTTCCGCAATCCGGTGCCTGTGCTTGACCTTCACGAGCTTGAGCCTGTCGCTGACTTGGTGGTGGAATGCGCACCTGCTGCGTTGCTTCCTGCCATTGCGGAGCCGTTCCTCAAAGTCGCCAAGAACGTGGTCTTGGTCAGTGCCGGGGCCTTACTCTCCCACGACCACCTTGTGCGTCTTGCCGCTCAGCATGGTGGGCAGATCATCGTTCCGACAGGTGCATTGATTGGGCTCGATGCAGTTCTGGCCGCTGCGGAAGGGGAGATTGCTTCCATTCGGATGGTCACTCGCAAGCCTGTCAGAGGGCTGGTTGGAGCACCGTATCTTCAGGAACACGGTATCTGTATCGAGAACATCAAGGAACCTGTCCGTATCTTCAACGGCACTGCCCGTGAAGCCGCCGTAGGATTTCCAGCCAATCTGAACGTGGCTGTTGCTTTGTCATTGGCCGGCATCGGGCCGGATCGGACGATGCTCGAGATCTGGGCAGATCCTGCCATCGAGCGGAACACACACCGGATCGAGGTTGAGGCCGACTCAGCCCGCTTCTCGATGACCATCGAGAATGTACCGAGCGAGAACCCCAAGACTGGACGAATCACGCCCCTGTCTGTGATAGCGACTTTGCGGAAGCTGGCAGCGCCACTCCGGATTGGTACATGATCGGGCCACATGGCCAGGGCGACAGGGCATCCTGAGCAACCTTCAGCTAGCAGCCGCGAACATCGCGACTAGGCGAAGACCAGGACCTTCAGGGTGATGTGGGTCCGTCGGGATAACGGATCGCTAGAATTTCGACTTCCTCAAGACCGAGTGGCGTTCTGACTTGAACCAAGTCGCCTGTGCGTGATCTGAGAAGCGCGCGGGCGACAGGCGAGATCCATGATATGAGACCACGTGTTGTGTCTGCCTCATCGACCCCGACGATTGTTACTGTGATCTCTGTGTCGTCTTCCCGCACATAGGACACAGTTGCTCCAAAGAAGACCTGATCCCGGCACAGCTGTGCGGCAGGATCAACAACCCTGGCATTCTCAAGGCGCTTGCGCAGGAAGCGGACACGCTTGTCGATCTCGCGGAGCCGCCGCTTGCCGTACTGGTAGTCGGCGTTCTCGCTTCGATCGCCCAGGCCTGCCGCCCAAGCAACAATTTCGACAACCTTAGGCCGATCTTCGTTCCACAGGCGGCGAAGTTCTTCCTGCAAGGCGGCATGCCCCGTAGGTGTCATGTAGAAAGGTTTGTCCGAGATGTCGGTCTCTGGGACGCCCTCCTGCTCGTCACTCTCCAACGCGCTGACCTTTGCTTCGATCGGTATTCACGATTCGGTGGAGTCGCGCAGGAGTTCAAGTTCCAGCCATCGATGCTCCGCCTCTTCCAACAAAGCTTGGTTCCTCGTCAGAAGCTCAGTGGCCTTATCGAAGCGACGCCGATCGCGGGAAAACAGTCCGGGATCAGCCAGTATCTCTTGAAGCTTTGCTATCTCCGCTTCAAGTTTATGGATGCTGGCCGGCAGGATCTGCCACTCATGTTGATCCTTGAACGTCATCTTCGCGCGAGGCGGGGCGACTTCGTTGCCCAAGGAGGAGCCACGAAGCGAACGTGGTGGGGCCTGGCGTCCCGCTGCCTCTTTGCGACCTTCTATGCCGAAGCCTCTTTGCGACACCATATCCGAGTAACCGCCTGCATACTCCTGCCACTTCCCTTCGCCTTCCCAAGCGATGACATGGGTGCAGACACGATCGATGAAGTCACGGTCATGGCTTACGACGATCACGGTTCCGGCGTAATCCGCGACCAGTTCCTGCAGAAGGTCGAGCGTTTCCAGATCAAGGTCGTTGGTCGGCTCATCCAACACAAGGAAGTTCGAAGGCGTTGCGAAAGCCCGCGCCAGTAACAGGCGGCCACGTTCGCCGCCGGACAAGGCGCTGACCGGCGTCCGCGCCTGCTCCGGCAGGAACAGGAAGTCCTTCATGTATCCAATCACGTGCCTTGGTTGCCCGGCGATCCAGACCTGGTCTCCACGCCCTCCGGTCAAGGCGTCTGCCAGCGAAGTCGCGGACGACAACTCTTCTCGCCGTTGATCGAGTGACACCAAGTTAAGCCGGGAGCCCATCCTGACCTCACCTGTGTCGGGCGCTGACAGGCCGGTTAGCAGTGACAGAAGCGTTGTCTTGCCGGCTCCATTGGGACCAATAATTCCGACACGGTCACCGCGGATCACCCGCGTCGAGAAGTTGCGGAGAATGGTCCGGTCACCGAAGGATTTCCCGATGTTGAGAGCCTCAATCACTAGGGTGCCGGATGCCTCGCTCTCAGAAACGGCCATCCTTGGCCCGCCCTGAGCACCAAGCCTTTCGCGCCGCTGCTTTCGCAAATCGGCCAGTTCCCCCACGCGCCGAACGTTGCGCTTTCGGCGAGCGGTCACGCCGTAGCGCATCCAGTCTTCTTCCCGGTTGATCCGACGATCAAGCTTGTGGGCTTCGCTCTCCTCCTGCTCGAGCACCTCGTCGCGCCAAGCTTCAAAATGGCTGAAGCCGCGCGAAAGTCGCCTTGTCTGGCTTCGGTCCAGCCAGACCATTTCGCGCGTCGTGGCTTCCAGGAAACGTCGATCATGGCTGATCAAGACAAGCGCCGAGCGCATTGAGCCGAGCTCGTTCTCCAACCATTCGATCGCCGGCAAATCGAGGTGGTTGGTGGGTTCATCCAGCAGAAGAATGTCAGGCGACGGCGCCAGCGCCCTGACCAACGCCGCGCGCCGCGCCTCCCCGCCAGACAGGCTTGCAGGCTTCTCCTCTCCGCTCAGCCCGAGTTGCTCCAGCAAGTGGCGCGCGCGGTATGGGTCGTCTCCCGGTGCCAGCCCAGCTTCAACATAATCGATAACCCGAGAAAATGCCTGAAGATCGGGCTCTTGCTCGAGGTATCGCAGAGTGGCTCCCGGCTGGAGAAAGCGGCTGCCTCCGTCCGGTTGGACGAGGCCAGCCGCTATCTTGAGCAGGGTCGATTTTCCGGAACCGTTGCGGCCGATCAGAGCCAGCCGCTCACCTTGTCCAACCGACAGTGCTGCGCCGTTGAGCAACGGAGTCGTGCCGAAGCCAATACGGGTATCCTGCAGGAGAAGCAAAGGGGGTGAGGCCATGGTGCGGATGCCTGACCGGCCATCCCGGAGCAGTCAAGATCCTTATCCCTGCCATCGCATTCTTGAGCGCCATCTCCCTTTATGAGCGAAATCTAGCGGAGACCTTCGCCCCTTTTCACGGTAGAAGGTCGGCCATTCGTCAGCTTGCATGGAGTTTCCGACCTTGGACCAGGTGGACTGCGTTGTTGTGGGAGCTGGCGTCGTGGGACTGGCCATAGCGCGACGCCTTGCGCTAGCAGGGCGCGAAGTCCTGGTACTGGAAGCGGCCGAGGCTATCGGTACGGAAACATCCTCGCGCAACAGCGAGGTCATTCACGCCGGGATCTACTATCCCAAAGGCAGTCTGATGGCGACAAGCTGCGTTGTCGGCAAGCAGATGCTTTACCAATACTGCGAAGAGCGGGGTGTTCCCCATCGCCGATGCGGAAAGCTGATTGTTGCAACCAATGCAGAGGAGCGGGACAAGCTCGCCTCCATCCAAGCGCGGGCCGCTGCGAATGGCGTACCCGATCTTCGCCTTCTCAGCTCTGCCGAAGCGGTCGAACTGGAACCTGCTGTGGCCTGTACCGCCGCCCTTCTTTCCCCCTCGACCGGGATCATCGACAGCCACGCCTACATGCTGGCGCTGCAGGGTGACGCCGAGAATGCAGGCGCCGCCTTTGTCTTCCACAGCCCCGTTGTGGGTGGCCGCCTTCTGCCGGAGGGGGGAGCCGAACTGGAAGTTGGCGGGGCGGAACCCATGGCACTTCGTTGCTCCTTGCTGATCAACGCAGCGGGACTTCATGCTCCCCGGCTTGCTCGAGCGCTGGAGGGATTGCCCGCCGAATTCATCCCAAGTGCTTACTATGCCAAGGGGAATTACTTCACGTTGACCGGTCGCTCCCCGTTTACCAGGCTAATCTACCCGGTTCCGGTTCCCGGCGGCCTAGGCACTCACCTGACCATCGACCTGGGTGGGCAATGCCGCTTCGGGCCCGATGTGGAATGGATCCCGAGCATTTCCTACGACGTTGATCCCCGACGCGGCAAAAGCTTCTATGCTGCCATCAGGCGGTACTGGCCGTCGCTGCCCGATGAGGCACTGCAGCCCGGATATTCCGGCATCCGTCCGAAGATCACCGGACCAGGCGAGGCTGCTCAGGATTTTGTCGTTCAAGGCCCTGCCCTGCATGGGAGAAGTGGCCTTGTGAACCTCTTCGGCATTGAAAGTCCCGGGCTCACGGCTTCGCTTGCCTTGGCGGAGCATGTTCATGGCTTGGCCAGGTAAGACCATATCGGCCAGAAGGCTGCCTGCGGTTGATGAACCGCAAGCAGCACGACTGATCCTGAACGAGAGCCCATCTTAGCAGGGCTCTCGCCGCTTCAACCGGACAGGCCACGTTTCACTGCGGCCGGCAGACGACTTTCAAAAGGTGAAGCCGCGATCCCCATCGAATCCAGGTAGAGGCGTGGTAGCGCAGTCAAAGGCGGGAACAACACTGAAGACGCCGCCGACCCGCCTACCAATAACGGCGATGCCCACCTGATCGGGAAGGCGCCGTACCGCCACCAACCGGCCACCCTCAGCCAGCTGTTCTGACAGCCCGTCGGGGATGGTGCGTACCTCTCCCTGGATAACGATGACTTCGTAAGGCGCCCCAGCAGGAGCGCCCTTGACCAAGGCACCTTCTTGAAGCTGTACCTGCCCCGGCGTCAGAGCGACTTCCCCAAGCACTTCCCGAGCCACGGCGAGCAGTGTTGGGCTTTCCTCAAGCGCGGTGACACGAGCCCCCATCCTGGCCATGACGGCAGCGCCGTAACCTGTTCCGGCTCCAACTAGCAGGGCGGGTTCGCCGCTCCTGATCTCGGCTAGTTGCAGCAGGCGTGCCATCATCATCGGTTGCAGCAGAACCCTTCCCTGTCCGAGGGGAGCATCCGCATCCGCATAGGCGCGTGCAGCCATGTCCGCCGGCACAAAGCGATGGCGAGGCAGGTCGAGCATGGCGGAGATGATGCGCGGATCTGTTACCTTGTTCGGGCGAAGCTGGCCATCCACCATCCACTTCCGTGCCGCCGCAAGATCCATCGACGAAAATTCCTAGTGCTGCTGGCCGAGCTGAGGCCTTGGTGAAGGCGCCTTATACGCCGCACCAGGATTTGGGCCAAGCATCACCCTGCCCTCTTGACCCGAGCCATGCTTGCGCTGATACACCGCCTCAGGGCCCGATGGCAGAGTGGTGATGCAGCGGACTGCAAATCCGCGTACGTCGGTTCAATTCCGGCTCGGGCCTCCAAACGGTGTTGTAGTGATGAGGTTGTATTGGGCTCTTGCAGCCCCCGCCTCCTCCCGCTATAGCCCCCGCCACGCTGATCCCCGATAGCTCAGCTGGTAGAGCACGCGACTGTTAATCGCTAGGTCGTTGGTTCGAGTCCAACTCGGGGAGCCACATTCGAAGGGCGCCTTTAAGGCGCCCTTCTTTGCGTTAGACGCCTAGGCGGTCCGCGCCCTCCGCCGAAAGCCATGCCAGCCGCCCAGCGCAGAAGGTCGCAACGGGTCGCCTCAGCTGTGGATCGACAATCACCAGATCAGCTCGCTGACCCGGCGCAATTCTTCCTCTGTCTGTCAGGCCGGCTGCGCGAGCCGGGTTTGTGCTGATAAGATGCCAAGCCTGCGGCAAACTCAGAGTACCGCGGTCCTCTAGCACGAAGGCAGCCTGGATCAGGCTCGGCCACACGTAATCCGATGCCAGGATGGTAACTAGGCCCTGCTCTGCTAACGGTGCTGCAGCGGCCCAGCCGAGATGGCTGCTTCCTCGAAGTACGTTAGGCGCTCCCATCACAACATGCTCGCCGGCAGCGCGAGCGTCCTGCGCGACTGCCTCCGCCATTGGAAACTCGCAGATGCTAGCACCTAATGCGCGTCCAATCATGCGATCGGCTACGGACGCATCATCGTGGCTCGCCATAGGAAGATGCGCCTGACGCGCCGCATCTGCGAGACGCACCCGCGCGGCCTCAACGTCGCCTCGGCGAGCGAGAGCAGCGTCCGCCATGGCCTCCAGCTCTGCCAGGTTGGCACCTGAACGTTCCACATACTTGGCCGCTTTAAGAGAGTCGCCGAGCTTACGGCGTATGCCGGGCGTATGGTCGTTGAAGGCCAGCAGATGTACATCGCCGCGCGCGATCGCATCGATCGCCTCCTCAACGTGCTCCAAATTATCGATCTCGAAACGCAGATGAACCCGGATATCGCAGACACGGTCTGCGGCCGATCGGCGCAGCGCCTCGTGCATCTGGCGCCAGGTTTCCACAGACCGCAATCCCGGTTCCCACGACAGTGTCATGCCGAGAAAAGCCGTTGTGATCCCGGCTGCCAGAAGCTGAGCCTCAGAGTCTCTTATTGCCAACAGTGGAGGCATGGAGACACCAGGTCGTGGCTGCAATTGACGCTCCTGCGCGTCGCCATGAATGTCGACTACGCCGGGGAGCACCAAAAGTCCTGCGGCATCGAAGCGATGAGCATCGTCAGCTTCATTACCCTCGGCGCAGATTTGCTGCTGGCGCAACAGAACCTCGGCTCGGCGTTGGAGGGCAGAACCTACGAGCACGGTGCCGCCAGAGATATTCCAAGCCGTCACGCTACGCCTCCTGCTTTCCATCAATCAAAAGCTGAACTCTGCCCGCCGCATAGCAGGTAACAGTGTAGTCGATTGGTCTACCGCTGAGATCTTCACTAAGGGCTTCGGTTTGCAGAACCGGACGGGATACCATTTGTCCCAGCATCGCGGCCTCCTCAGGAACTGGAAGACGCGCCGTCACCTTCGTCCAGGCACGGCGGTAATCCGCGACGCCACAGATGCCTAAGGCGGTCGTAATTGATCCTTGGTCATTCAGGGCACGCCTCATCCCCTCGAACCGAGGCAAGGGGAAGTGGTGGCGACCCAGAACCACCGGTCGATCATTGGCGAGGCCGAGACGTTCGATCATCACGACCGGATCGCCTGGCTTGAGTTCAAGCGCCTCGAGAAGTGGCCCCTCCGCCGGCATATCGACCATTCGGAGAACCCGTCCCTCCGGCTCCCGATTCTGCGCGCGAATAACTTCTGAAAAGCGCGTGCGCGGGCCCAGCGAGTAATCAACCACATCCTCAGCGACGAAGGAGCCGCGTCCCTGTTCGATCCGCAATAGGCCTTTCGTGGATAATACCTCAAGAGCGCGGCGAACCGTGTGGCGGTTT
Organism: Teichococcus globiformis; assembly: GCF_042646265.1. Classification (NCBI taxonomy): domain Bacteria; kingdom Pseudomonadati; phylum Pseudomonadota; class Alphaproteobacteria; order Acetobacterales; family Roseomonadaceae; genus Roseomonas; species Teichococcus globiformis. The sequence continues at coordinate 304,528 of NZ_JBHRTN010000010.1, read as the reverse complement.
ACATTGTGTCGCGCAGCCAGTGCCGCTTCCGTCGGCAGGCGATCTCCTGCAGCCAGACGTCCTGAAGTGATGTCTTGCTCAAGAGACAGCGCGATCTGCCGCCAAAGCGCGACACCCACCCCGCGGGTCAACCTGGATTCGGTGGCAAGCTCAGCGGGATCATCAGCCTTCATACAAATTTCAAGCTCCCTCACGAGGCGATGTGGCAAGTTCCGTTGACGATATTCAATTAGATATCTAGATGTCTAGACATCTTCTTTGGCGGGACGTAGCGGTGATGAATGAACCTGTCACAACAGACCGGCAGCAATGGATGGCAGTGTTGGCTCGCGCCACGACTGCCGAGATCCGGAACTGTCTCCCCAAGGCGCCGGCCCTTCCCCACCATAAGCCGCTTCGAGGGCCTGAAGTTGGTCTGGTGATGATGCAAGGGCGAGCCGGGGGCGACGGAGCAAACTTCAACTTCTCCGAGGTCACCGTAACGCGTTGTGCCGTTAGCCTGGACGATGGGACCATCGGCCACGCCTATGTGCTTGGTCGCGACCACGAGCAGGCCGAGCTCGCCGCGATCCTAGATGCAGCATTGCAGTCCGACGCCTCCAGGATTCTATGGCTCGACATGGTCATCCGACCTCTTGCCGAGCAGCAAGCCTCAAGGAAGAGCGACCAAGCCGGTAGGGCTGCGGCCACGAAGGTGCAGTTCTTCACCATGGCGACGATGCGCTGATGCATCCCGGTTTTCCACATCCCGTCCTTGACGCTCAGCAATGCTTCCGCGGGCTGCTTGAAGTCATGAGCCGTCCCGGAACCATCCAGACAGTGACGGCTCATCTGCAGCCTCCACCATCCCTCGAACGGGCAACGGCGGCGTGCCTGCTGACGCTTCTGGATGCTGACACCGGCTTGTACGCCGATGTCGATGAGCAGGCACGAAGCTGGCTTCAGTTCCATTGTGGCTGTCCAATGGTCAGCCTGGAGGAGGCTGACTTTGTTCTGGTGACCGGCGAGTGGCCCAGCCTGCACCAGATGAAGCTGGGGCAGGACGAGGAGCCTGAAACCTCGGCCACTTTGATTTGCCAAGTGCGAAGTCTGCGCAGCGATGCGGGCTGGAAGCTCTCCGGGCCAGGCATCGAGGACGCGGCATTTCTCGCCGTGGAGCAGCCACCACGCACCTTCCTAGCCGAGTGGCAAGCGCAGCAGGCTTCTTTCCCGCGCGGTACCGACATCATTCTCTGCTCGGGCGACAGGATTGCAGCGTTGCCTCGTACCGTATGCATCGAGGAGGTCTGACCATGGCCTATGTTGCCGTGAAAGGTGGCGAGGCGGCGATCGCCAATGCACATGCCTGGCTTGCTGAGCGCCGCCGCGGGCGACCTGAGCTTGAGGAAATCGACACCCGGCAGATCGAGCAGCAGCTTGGACTTGCCGTGGATCGCGTCATGGCTGAAGGGTCGTGTTATGATCGGCAGCTTGCCGCGTTGGCTATCAAGCAGGCGCAAGGCGACCTGATTGAAGCCGCTTTTCTTCTCCGAGCCTTTAGAACGACACTTCCCCGCTTCGGCACGTCAAAGCCGCTGGACACCTCGGCCATGGCGATCACACGTCGCATCTCGGCGATCTTCAAGGACTTGCCCGGTGGGCAGGTTCTGGGTCCCACCTACGACTACACGCACCGCCTTTTGGATTTCGCCCTCGTTGGCAAAACCGGCGGGCACGCGACAGCGCCCTGCAGCATTGATGGCCTGGAGGAAGCGCCAAGGGTGGCTGAGGATCTGATCCGTGAAGGCTTGCTGCGGACCGAATCCGGACAAGAAGGCAAACCTGCTGACCTGACCAGGGACGCGCCGCAGTTTCCGGCTCCACGGAGCGCCAGGCTGCAGAACCTCGCTCGCGGTGACGAGGGCTTTCTGCTGAGCCTTGGGTACTCAACTCAGCGAGGCTACGGAAACAATCATCCTTTCGTCGGAGAGGTCCGCCAGGGCACACTCCGGATTGTTCTGGCGCCACCCGAGCTAGGCTTTGACGTCGATATCGGCGATGTGGAAGTCACGGAATGCCAGATGGTGAACCAGTTCCACGGCACGAAGTCGGAACCGCCGCAGTTCACTCGCGGCTACGGCCTTGCGGTCGGGCGGAGTGAAAGAAAAGCCATGTCCATGGCTCTGGTTGATCGTGCCTTGCTGGCGGATGAACTCGGAGAGGATCGCGCAGCGCCGGCACAGGACGAAGAGTTCGTGATGCTGCACTCCGATAACATTGAGGCCATGGGCTTTGTTGAACACCTGAAGTTGCCGCACTACGTCGACTTTCAAAGCGAACTGGAGCTTCTCCGAGACATGAGGGGTTCTGCCGCGTCAAGGAAACGCGACGCATGACCCGCCCTTCAGACTACAACTTCGCCTACCTGGATGAAGGTACGAAGCGGATGATCAGGCGGGCCATCTTGAAGGCTGTAGCCATCCCAGGCCATCAGGTACCCTTCGGTGGGCGAGAAATGCCGCTCCCTTACGGTTGGGGAACAGGCGGTATTCAGGTGACGGCCAGCGTAGTCGGCCCCGAAGACATCCTGAAAGTTATTGATCAGGGTGCTGATGACACAACAAATGCCGTATCCATCCGGCGGTTCTTCTCAGCTGTGGCAGGGATCCGCACCACCACCCGGACCACGGAAGCGACCATCATCCAGACTAGGCACAGGATCCCCGAGACCAAGCTGCGCGACGGGCAGATCATCGTTTATCAGGTTCCCATGCCTGAGCCTCTTTTCAGGCTTGAGGCACGCCTCTCGGAAACGAAGCGGATGCATGCAACGGCGGATTACGGCGTCATGCACGTCAAGCTGTATGAAGATATAGCGCGTTACGGACACATTGCCGCGTCCTACAACTATCCAGTCATGGTAGCCGGTCGCTACCTCATGTCGCCCTCGCCTATTCCGGCGTTCGACAATCCGAAGATGAACCGCATGTCCGCGCTTCAGCTGTTCGGGGCTGGCCGTGAGAAGAAGATTTACGCGGTGCCGCCGTACACAGCCGTGAAGAGCCTTGAGTTCGAAGACCATCCCTTCCGCCCCCGCCGAGCCGATCATACCTGCCAGCTTTGTGGATCACGCGAGAGCTACCTAGATGAAATTGCTTCCGATGATCGAGGCGGGCGCACGTTCATCTGCTCGGACACCGATCACTGTAATGAAAGGCGCGTTGTATCATGAACGAGCAGCCCTTTCTTCTAGCGTCCGGGGTGTCGCATCGGTTCGCAACATCGGTTGCACTGGACGGCGTTCATATCGAAGTACATCCGGGTGAGGTTGTCGCCATCGTGGGCGAGTCCGGGTCAGGCAAATCGACGCTTCTTCGTGTTCTTTCCGGACAGATGAGTCCGGATCGCGGCGATGTGCAGTACATCGATCACACAGGCTGCCGGCACGATATTCTACAATCCAGGGAAAGGCAGGTCCGATCGCTGATGCGGACCGAATGGGGCTTTGTGTATCAGCACGCGGCAGATGGACTGCGGATGAATGTGTCCGCGGGCGGGAACATCGGCGAGCGCTTAATGGCGAACGGGCATCAGCACTACGGCCGGATCCGTGAGCAAGCAATGGACTGGCTGCGGCAGGTCGAGATCGATCCGGCGCGGATCGATGATTTCCCGAAAACGTTCTCAGGCGGCATGCAGCAGAGGCTTCAGATTGCGCGATGCCTTGTCACTCATCCCCGTTTGGTTTTTATGGACGAGCCGACAACCGGGCTGGATGTGTCGGTCCAAGCGAAGTTGCTGGATCTGATTCGGCGTTTGGTCGCAAAGCTGCGGATCGCGGTTGTTCTTGTTACCCACGACATTGCAGCTGCAAGGCTTCTCGCCAATCGGATCCTTGTCATGCGAAATGGTCAGGTTGTTGAGCATGGCCTGACAGACCGGGTCCTGGATGATCCGCAACATCCCTATACGCAGCTTCTTGTTTCCTCGGTGCTCGCCGCATGAGCCGCATGATCTCCGTTACCGGGCTCACGAAGTACTTTCGTCTCCATCTTCAAAATGGCACAACCATCCCGGTGCTTCACGATGTCCATATGGAAGTCGCTGATGGAGAGTGCATCGCGCTGTCAGGACCCTCAGGCGCCGGGAAGTCGACCCTGATGCGGTGCCTGTATGGCAACTACGGCATCTGTGAAGGCAGTATTCTCGTTCATCACCAGGGTAACGACATCAGCATTAGCGATGCCCTGCCGCGCACCATTGAGGAAGTCCGGAGGTACACCCTGGGATACGTCTCGCAGTTCCTTCGTGTTATTCCCCGTGTATCAACACTGGACATCGTGGCACAGCCAATGATGGACCAGGGCATGGACGACGCTGCCGCATACCAACGTGCCTCAGAGTTCTTGCTCAGGCTGAACCTCCCTCGGCGCCTGCATAACCTGCCGCCGGCCACCTTTTCGGGTGGTGAGCAGCAGCGGGTCAACTTGGCCAGGGGGTTCGCCGCGTCCTATCCAGTCCTGCTTCTGGATGAGCCGACCGCCAGTCTTGATCCGGCCAATCGTGACGTCGTGCTGGATATGATTGAAGAGGCTCGGCACTCCGGCGCAGCCATTGTGGGCATCTTCCACGACGCAGATGTGCGCGATCGCGTTGCCACCCGCTTCATCCCAGTAACGCCCGTTCAGGACGCCCTTCATGACGGCTGAGACCATCATCACGAATGCACATTTGGTGCTGCCTGATCGCGTTGAGCTTGGAACATTAGTAGTGCAAGGCAACCTCATCACCGATGTGCAGCCCGGCATCAGCCGCTTGAGCACTGCTCGGGATGTAGATGGAAGCACGCTGATTCCCGGCATTATCGACCTGCACACCGATAATCTTGAACGCCAGGTTCAACCTCGCATGAATGCGCGCTGGCCGTCACGCTCCGCCTTCATAACGCATGACGCGCAGACTGCCGCTGCCGGAGTGACCACGGTTCTTGACGCCCTGTGCATTGGCGATCTGGGTTTCGACGCCGAAAGGACCGAGACATTCTTGAACGCTGTGGAGGATCTTGATGCCCTTCACGTCACCGGTGCGCTGAAGAGCGAGCATTTTCTTCATCTTCGGTGCGAACTTCCGGCTGCCGACCTTCTTACCATGCTGGACAGGGTGGCGGATCACCCGATGGTGCGGATGGCCAGCCTCATGGATCACACTCCTGGCGTCGGGCAATATGTCGACATTGAACGCTATCGCCAGATGCGTGTTAGAGGCGGAAAATCGGTGTCGGAGGTGGATCGCCGGATCGGGGAGTTGGTAGAGCAGCGGGAACGCCTACGGTCGCCGCAGCGGCGCTCGCTGCTTGATCGACTATCTAGCAGGGCGCTCCCGCTTGCTAGTCACGACGATTGGGATGAAAGCGAGATTGCCGATAACGCCCGCGACGGGATCATGATTTCAGAGTTCCCCGTGTCGATGATGGCCGCCCGGGCTGCGCGGAATTGCGGCATGCACGTTATAGCAGGCGCACCTAATCTCGTCCGGGGTGGAAGCCACTCAGGCAATGTTGCAGTGTCGGATCTGGTACGCGAAAGGTTGGTTGACTCCTTCGCCAGCGACTATGTTCCGGCTTCGTTGCTCGAAGCAGCTTGGCGCGTCGCACCGGCGATCGGCCTGGCGAGTTCAGTTCGTGCCATTACCGCAAGCCCTGCGGATGTTCTTGGAATGCGAGATCGGGGTCGCCTTCTTCCGGGCCAGCGGGCCGATCTTGTTCTGGTTCGTGTCCTCGACACCATGCCGGTTGTGCGTGAAGTCTGGCGCCTCGGTTCAAGGGTCGCGTGAGGATGCGGGTCGCACTCTATTGGGCTCCGCGTTCGGATGACCCGTTGCATCGGCTTGGCTCGCAGTGGTTGGGCCGGGACGCTGAACGCGGTGTGTTGCTGGGCCAACCGGAGATGAATGGGTTCAATCTGTGGGAACTCACCTCGGATGCGCGGCGCTACGGCTTGCACGCCACCCTCAAGGCTCCCTTCCATCTCCAACGGAGCTTTCCAGAATTCGTTGAAGCCGTCGACGATGTGGCTCGTTCTCTGAAACCGTTCGAGCTGCCTGCGTTGCAGGTCAGTGAGCTGGATGGCTTTTTGGCGCTGACGCAGAAGCAGCCTTCGGCGGCCCTGCAGCATCTCGCCGAAACATGCGTCTCCGCCCTCGATGCCTTCCGCCCCGAACTCACTGATGACGAAATCGCACGCAGAAAGCCGGACGGGCTTGGTCAGAGGGACCGTGAGTACCTGATGCGGTGGGGCTATCCCTATGTTTTCGAGAGTTGGCGTTTCCATGTGACGCTTTCCTGCCGACTTAGTGGGGATGAGACAGTTTTGGTGAAACCCCACGCCGAGCGTCATTTTCAGGATGCTCTTGCTGCACGGCCTGTGCAGGATATCTGCATCTTCAGCCAGGATGGACCGGCCGAGCCTTTCCGCCTCGTCCATCGTGCAGGCTTCGAAGCAGGCTGAGATCCCTTCAGTCCTGTACCCCGCTGATCCCTCTTTAACTCATCGAAGAGTTTGTGGTTCTTCTTCGGCCCAGTCTCGCAGAAGGGTGAAACCGACGGCAAGCAGCACGGGGCCGAGGAAGAGACCCAGGAACCCGAATGCGAGAACGCCGCCCAGGGCTCCCAGGATGGTAAGCAGTAGTGGAAGGTCTGCTCCTCGGCTGATCAGCCATGGTCGAATGAAGTTGTCGACGCTGCTGATGCCGAAGGTTCCGTATAGCAACAGAAATATGCCCCAGCCGGTGGAACCTTGACTCAAAAGCCACAACGCCGCCGGGAGCCAGACCAGAGGAGCGCCAATGGGCAGGATCGAGATTGCGCCTGCTAGTACGGCCAGCAAGACAGCTTGCGGAACTCCGGCGATCCACAAACCGAAGCCCGTCATAATGCCTTGGGCCAGAGCTGTGCCGAGCAGACCATAAACCACTCCGATGGTCACGTTGGCGGTCAGCTGTAGCAGCCTCCGTGCTTGAGGGCCTGCGATCCGTCCCACGATGGCCTCCGCGCCTGCAGCCATTCGCGGACCGTCCCGATAGAAGAAAAAGGACAGCAAGATTGCGAGGACGAGCTCTGCCAGACCGGAGAGGATCGCCAGGAGAACGCCCAGGGCCTGTTGTGCAATCACGCCGGCATACGGTCTCAGGAAGCTGGTAACCGGGCTGAAGTCGAGTTGTAGCGCCTCCCACCGCCCTTGAAGAAACGAGCCTATCCAGGGCAGTGATGCCAAACGATCGCCAAGGCCTGGCAGGCCATCGGCCGCCAGCCCCTCGATGCTGGACCGCAAGCCTTGAACGTCTTCCGCCCGCATGGGAGCGGCCAGCAGAATGGGAAGCCCAACCAGGAGCATTTCCAATGTAACCATCAGAAGTGCGGCAAGGGTCGGCGTCATGCCCATCCGCTCGCGAAAGATCCGGTACACGGGCCATGTGCAGAATGCGAGGATCGCGGCCCAAAGCAGGGCTGACAGGAACGGAAGAAGGACAAGCAGGCATCCCACAAGCAGAGCCGCAAGGGCAGCAAGACCTAGGATCCGAGCCGGCTGCAGAATGTGACTCGGGGATGAATGAGGGGCTTTCATGATACGAGATTGCATGAGGAACGCTGCTGCGGCCAGCGGCTGCCAAAGGACCCTGTATCGCGCAATCGGCCGTCCTGAGTCTGGCCCGACCTAAGGCGCAATGCCGTCATGAGATGCTGTCGCTCCGTCAAGCGGCTATGACAAACTATCGGCATGCCACACCGCTCATATCGGGCAGCGCTCTGCCGCATTCTTCAGGCATGATAGATGGGTACAACGGCACCATCCTCCGATGCGATGAAGATCCTCTGCTTTTTGTGATTGCCATTCTCATCTACTGAACGCATTTTCAGACGGAGAGCCGCGTGGCGAGACTCCGTCCGCCCAGTGTTCCAGTCAGGTTGATATCGACAAGAGGTGTCATGCGATTCGCCGATATCGGCCAGCAACTGCGGGCCTACCGTCTTGAATCGGGCTTAAGGGCAGAGGAGATCGCTGCTCGCCTGGGTGTGTCGCGTGCCGCGCTCTACCGGTACGAGAAGGGCGAGGTTATCAAGCTCGACACCATCCGACGCCTGGCTGAGTTGCTGAAGATTTCGCCGTTGTCATTGCTCGGCATCGGTGTGGAGTATTTCTCGCGTCCCATCGCGTTCCAGGAACGACTGCGTCAGGTTGAGGAACAGTCCGACCAAATTCTTCAGGTTGGCGAGGCCGTCTGCTATCCAACCACTACCGATGCTTATGATGGCGCTTTGGCGGAAGCCTGGGCCGAGGCCGCTGATGGATCCTCTGAGCGATCCGCAGCACGCGCGGCGGCCGATCAGGCTCTGGGCTTACTAGCGGCTCGGAAGAAACTTCATCAATCAAGGCGCGCCAATATCATCGCGATGCTGTCGGAGGCCGCGCTCCGGCAGTTCCTCTCGGATGGTGTGGCCGGTGGTCTGAATGTCTCAGAGCGTACGCGAAACCGCTGCAGACTTGCTGCCAGGTCAGAAGCTGAGAGCATTGCGTCCCTCATGGAAAGCGTCCCGATCGGTTTGCAGGTCGGCTTGCTTGCAATGGAGCCGGCCGGTAGCTTCCTCGTTATGCGGGGTCGGGATCGGGCTCATGTGTGCACCAGTCCCTTCCCGGCAGACGTGACTGCGGCACCTGCCACGGGCGTCGGGACCATCACGGCAGCGGATGAGGCCGTTGCGGTCCATCAGCGCGTTGCTGAGGCGGCTTGGCGTACTGCCCTCAAGGGATCCGCAGCGGCGGCGCGTGTCCGAGACCTGATCCGAGAAATAGGGCCGCGTTAGGGTTTAGCCGAGTGAGATGCGTGCTTCGAGTACATCGTCATCATCCGGAACACGGTGGAGGGTGAAGCCTAGACTTTGTATGAAGCTGATCATGGGGCGGTTATCTGCCAGGATCTGGCCCTTCACGGTCGTGAGGCCCTGAGATCCGGCCCATGCCAGCAGCGACGTCATCAGGTGGCGCCCCAGCCCCTGCCCCTTCCATGGCGCGGTCACCACAACAGCGAATTCTCCCTCCGCGCTTCCAGCCTCGCGGATGATACGCGCCACTCCGGCTGTGCTTTGTCTCTCCTCTCTGTGATGCACCGCAATAATGGCCATCTCACGGTCATAGTCGATCTGCGTCATTCTGGCGATTTGTTCTCGTGACAGTTCTCGGATCTGGTTAAAAAAGCGCCAGCGCACGTCTTCGGGGGTCAGGCTGGCAAAGGCTTCCGCATGTGCCTCCGCATCCTCTGGCCGAATGGGCCTGATCAGCAACTTTCGCCCATCTCGGCTGTGCCAAGGATGCTCAAGCTCCGACGGATACGGAGAAATTGCCAGCTGGCTTTGCAGGCCTAACGGGCGTAGCTGTGCGGATGCATCAAGGACAACGGCTTCGCTGGCGTTGACCAGTAGAGGATTCAGAATGAGGTCGTCGACTTCTGGAAAATCGACCGCAATCTGTGACAGCCTAACAGCACTGTCGGCCACCTTCATGAGATCTACCTGTGGGTAGTCCCTGAAGCCGGACAGCAGCCTTGAACTCCGTGTCCGCCGGATCATCGCCAAGGCCAGGGTACGATTCAGAGGCGGTAGATCGTACGCAACATCCGCTTCAAAGTCAGAAGCTGTTCCGCCGCGACCAAATCCGATCCAGGGGCCGAACATGGGATCATCCCCGAGACGAAGGCGCAACTCGTGATCCTTGGAGGCTCCTTGGCCAAGTTGGCGCTGAACCAAGAAGCCATCGATCCGCGCATGAGGTCGCAGACGTCGGGCTTCGGACATCATGTGGTGCGCTGCTCGGCGGAGGCTGGCAACGTCCCGAATACCGAGAACAACTCCGCCCACTTCGGTCTTCCGGGGCAAATCCGGGCTGAGTAGTTTCAGAACAACAGGAAAGCCGAGCCGCATTGCGGTACTGACAGCGCCCTCAACCTCGGCCACTGGTGAACCAGGCACCACCTTCTGTCCGTAAGCTTCAAGCAAATCAAGGCTCTCGGCCTCATTCAACCTGAGGCGGCCTTCTTGACGAACCTGATCAATGATGGCGGCGGCCCTGGCACGATCCGGCACCAGCTCTGTGGCGTCCCGAGGCGGAAGCTCGGCGGCCGCAGCCCTGTTGCGCCGATCGGCTGCCAAATGGACCGCACCTCGTACCGCGGCCTCAGGGGTCGCGAATACCGCCAAACCTGCATCGGCCAGTTGCGCTCGCAGAGGTGCAGCAGTTGCTTCACCTAACCAGCCCACCAGGATGGGCGCACCTCTGGTTGTTTTGGCAGCCGCCGAAAGGGCCATCGACGCTGCGGCCCCTGTTCTAGCCAGACCAGGCGCATGCACGGCGACAACCGCGCCCACTGACGACAGAGCCGCCAGGGAGCTTGCCGCCTCACCGAGGCGGTGCTCGTGGCCGTGAGGCAGAATCAACGGATTGGTCAGTGCTTCGACAGGCAAGCTAAGCAAAAGCGAAAGAGCGTCTTTGGCAGCACTTTCCAAAGTTTGGAGCCTTAATCCGGAAGCAACTGCCGCATCTGCGGCAAGGAGCGCTGGGGCTTGGCCATTGGACACGATCACGATGTCATCGGCCGCGGCGATACCCCGGCTATGCCGAGAGGGTCTCAGCCGTGCCAACGTCTCCGCAGCCGACAAGAGGTCTTCGAGGCCGGGGAGGCGGAGCACGCCAGCCCGTCGGAGTGCGGCCTCCATCACGGCATCAGCAATTCCCGAGGCGTCGCTTTGCCGACCGCCTGGACGAAGCGCCAGCACCGGACGGGTTCTGGCCGCGGCACGCGCGGCCGAGATGAACATGCGACGATTCTTGATCCGGCGTAGGTCAAGCAGGATGGCACCCGCCGCGGAATCGCGCGCCAGCCAATCGAGCGATGCTGCAAAGCCAACGCCCAGATTGCTCCCGATGCCGACGATGTGGCTAAAGCCAAGGCCTTCGCCTTCCGCCCAGTCAATGATGACACGAGCCATGGAAGGCGACTGCGTTAGAAGCGCCAAGCGTCCCGGACGTGGCGCGATATGGCTCAAGCTTGCGTTCAGCCCGATCGAAGGGAGGCATATGCCGAAGCTATGGGCGCCCAGCGCTGCCACCCCGGTTCTCGCACACAGGCCTGCCAAGTCAGGAGAGGACACCGGGATGATGGCAGTGTAGCACCCCCGGGCTGCGAGCTGCCTCATGGCACCTTCTTGTTCGGCAGCAGGCAGGCACAACACTGCCAAATCAGGTGCCGCAGGCAACTCTGGAATTGCCTGCACGGCGTGGAAGCCGGCCGCCATCATGCCAATGATGTAAAGCTGCCCCTTGTACTGGCCGTTTCCTATATTCCGGGCCAAGACATCGGCCTCGGGCAGGCGAGGATCTGCCACAAGCAGAACGGATTGGGGGCGGAACAACGATGTCTCTCGGAAGCCGCCCGACCGGCGCGGAGAGGCAAGCGGAAGGGACATCGATAACATTTGGCTTTGCTCCGGCCGCGCTGCGCCAACATAGGGCCGCCCCGGGCTGGAATCCTACACTCAGGCAAGGTAAGCGAACATCTCGCGAGGGTGTCCGCCGGCCGGTATCATAACCGGCCTCGGCTTGCTGCCCTGTAACACTGCCTTTATAGCCCAGTCGACGCCAGAGAGGTTCTTGACCTTGGCCAGTATCGCCCCTCCGCTCGATGTTTCCGAGAATCCTGCCATGGCCGCGCAGGCCAAGCTCCTGTCATTGCCTTTGACGGACGTCCGGCGCATGGCGGATGCCATCCGCGTCCTGGCGGTCGACGCCGTAGAGAAGGCCAAATCCGGCCATCCGGGCATGCCCATGGGCATGGCGGATGCGGCAACAGTGCTTTTCAGCAAGTTCCTCAAGTACGATGCTGCGGACCCGCATTGGGCCGATCGAGACCGCTTCGTCCTCTCGGCTGGCCACGGCTCCATGCTGCTCTACGCCTGGCTCCACCTGTCGGGGCATGCGGGCATAGAGATGAGCGACTTGCAGTCTTTCCGACAGCTCCACTCGGTAGCCGCGGGCCACCCGGAGTACGGCGAGCACCCTGCCATCGAAACGACGACCGGGCCGCTAGGCCAGGGTTTGGCCAATGCCGTAGGCATGGCACTTGCCGAGCGCCACCTGGCCGCCCGCTTCGGCCGCAGCCTGGTCGATCATCGCACCTGGGTCATTGCGGGCGACGGATGCCTGATGGAAGGCATTAGTCACGAAGCCGCCTCGATCGCAGGTCATTTCGGCCTCTCCAAGCTCACCGTGCTTTGGGACGATAACGGCATCTGCATCGATGGCGATGTCGGGATGACCAGCTCGGACGATGTTCTGAAACGGTTTCAGTCCTATGGTTGGGCAGTGAAGCGGGTCGATGGGCACGACCCGATCGCGGTGGAGAAGGCAATGGAGGGGGCGGTACGCAGCCGCAAACCCACTCTCATCGCCTGTCGAACCATCATCGGCTTCGCAGCGCCCACAAAAGCGGGAACTGCGGGAAGCCACGGTAGTCCCCTGGGGTCGAAGGAAGCCGAGGCCACGAAGCAGGCCCTTGGCTGGACAAGCGCCCCTTTCGAGGTTCCGGAGGACATCAAAGCCAATTGGGAAGCAGCGGGCCGGAGGTCTGCTGGTGCGCGCCGCTCCTGGCTGAAGCGTCTCGCCAATCATCCGCAGAAGTCTGAGTTCGAGCGGGCGATCTCCGGCAAGCTTCCAGAGGCATGGCACGAAGCGTCAGCGAGTTTTCGCCAGAAGATCGCGGAGGACAAGCCAAAGGCCGCCACCCGTGTTTCCAGCCAGAAGGCGCTGGAGGTCCTGGTGCCGGCCATTCCCGAGATGATCGGCGGGTCCGCCGACCTGACCGGTTCTAACAACACGAACGTCAAGGGCGTCCCTGTTCTATCGCCTGCCAATTTTGCCGGCCGGTACATCCATTGGGGAATTCGTGAGCACGGCATGGCCGCTGCGATGAATGGAATGGCGCTCCATGGTGGCCTGATCCCTTACGGCGGCACTTTCCTGGTTTTCGCCGACTACATGCGCCCGTCCCTGCGCCTGGCCGCCCTTATGAAGATCAGGGCGATCCACGTTCTGACCCATGACAGCATAGGGCTTGGCGAGGACGGGCCGACCCACCAGCCTGTGGAAACCCTGGCGAGCCTGAGGGCCATACCCAACCTCTGCGTTTTCCGTCCCGCCGATGCGATGGAAACGGCGGAGTGCTGGGAACTGGCAGTGCAACGCTCGGATGGGCCATCCATCCTTGCATTGTCCCGTCAGGGATTGCCTGCCTTACGCGATGAAGCAGGCGAGAACCGGTGTGCTCGTGGAGGCTATGTGCTGGCAGAAGCCGGTGGCAAGCGCGCAGCGACCATCGTTGCGACAGGCTCGGAAGTTCATCTGGCCGTCGCTGCGCGTGAGGCGCTGGAAGCTGAGGGGATTCCGACAGCCGTGGTCTCCCTGCCCTGCTGGGAACTGTTCTCTCTACAAGATGAAGGTTACCGCCTCGCGACCCTCGGTGATGCGCCCAGGATTGGTGTGGAGGCGGGCCTTGGCTTCGGGTGGGAACGTTGGCTTGGTGCCGATGCAACTTTCATTGGCATGACGGGTTTTGGCGCGTCGGCTCCTGCCGAAGATCTGTTCCAGCATTTCGGCATCACGGTCGAAGCCGTGATCGCTGCTGTTCGACGTAAGTTGGCCTGAGCACCAGTGGCCAACACGGATAATGAAGAGGGAATGATGCAATGACGGTGAAGGTCGCGATCAACGGATTTGGACGTATCGGCCGCCTCGTGCTTCGCGCTGCCTGCGAGAGTGCGCGGGACGATGTTGAGTTCGTCGCCATCAATGATCTGGGTTCAGTCGAGGCTAACGCGCATCTTTTCCGCTATGACAGTGTCCATGGCCGCTTCCCAGGCGAGGTGATCGTTGAGGGTGACAGCATCACCATCAAGGCGCATGGCAAGACCTGGGGTCCGATCAAGGTCACGGCGGAACGCGATCCCACGAAGCTGCAGTGGCAGGGCGTGGATGTTGCGGCCGAGTGCACCGGGATCTTCACGGCCCGCGAGAAGGCATCCGTCCTTCTCGGCACCGGCGCGCGGAAGGTGCTCATCTCCGCACCCGGCGACGGTGCTGACAAGACCATCGTCTATGGCGTAAACCACAAGACTCTGACTGCTGACGACAAGATCGTCTCCAACGCGTCTTGCACCACGAACTGCCTGGCGCCGGTGGCCAAGGTCCTACACGAGAGCTTTGGCATCGAGCGTGGTTACATGGTCACCATCCATGCCTATACCGGTGACCAGAACACCGTCGATACGCTGCACAAGGACTTGCATCGTGCGCGCGCCGCGGCGGTTTCCGCCATTCCGACATCCACGGGTGCTGCAAAGGCCGTCGGCCTCGTGCTGCCGGAGCTGAAGGGCAAGCTTGACGGTACGGCGATCCGCATCCCGACACCCAACGTGTCGCTGGTCAGCCTGGACTTCGTGCCTCGTAAGTCGGGCGTTACGAAGGAAGAAATCAATGCAGCCATCAAGGCAGCGTCGGAAGGCGAGTTGAAGGGCATCTTGGACTACAACACCGAGAAGCTGGTGAGCATCGACTTCAACCATAATCCGGCCTCGTCGACCTTTGATGCCACGCAGACTCAGGTGGTGGATGGCGGTCTGGTCCGCGTCATGTCCTGGTATGACAATGAGTGGGGCTTCTCGAACCGTATGTCGGACACTGCCGCCCTTCTCGGCAAGCTTTAAGGAAGGCAGCAGCAGATGGCTCGTTTCCGGACGCTCGATCAGCTCGAACCCGCCGGGAAGCGGGTTCTGCTGCGAGCTGACTTGAATGTTCCCGTGCGCGACGGGCGGATCACCGACCGCACGCGCATTGACCGCTTGGTGCCGACCATTCGCGAGTTGGCTCAGCGCGAAGCCAAGGTCATCATCTGTAGCCACTTCGACAGGCCGAAGGGCAAGCGTGTTCCCGAAATGTCGCTGAAGCCGATGGCGGAGGCTCTATCGGCGTCTCTTGGCCAACCGGTTTTGTTTGCCGAAGATTGCATCGGTGAGACGGCGCAGCAAGCCGTTGCGAAGATGAGCAACGGCGAGATCCTGGTGCTCGAGAACACCCGCTTTCACTCGGGTGAAGAAAAGAACGATCCTGCCATGGTGAAGGCGCTTGCCGCTCTTGCCGATGCTTTTGTGAATGATGCGTTCTCGGCTGCCCACCGTGCCCATGCCAGCACTGAAGGCGTTGCACGCCAGCTGCCATCCTATGCTGGTCGGCTGATGCAGGCGGAACTTGAAGCGCTTGATACAGCCTTGGGCAGCCCGGCACGGCCGGTGGTGGCCATTGTGGGCGGTGCCAAGGTTTCAACCAAGCTGGATCTGCTTGGCAATCTGTCGAAAAAGGTTGATGTACTGGTCATTGGCGGTGCCATGGCCAATACCTTCTTGGCGGCCCAGGGCAAAGCCATGGGCAAGTCGCTCCAGGAAGCCGAAATGCATGGGACCGCTCTCCAGATCCTGGAGACAGCCGAAAAGGCTGGGTGCGAGATCATTCTCCCGACTGATTTGGTGGTGGCGGAGGAGTTCGCAGCCAACGCAGCCAACCGGATTGTTCCTGCCGATGCAGTTCCGGATGGCATGATGGCTCTTGATGTGGGACCCGCCAGCATCGACGTGGTGGAAAGCCGTCTCAAGCGCGCAGCCACACTTGTCTGGAACGGACCCTTCGGCGCTTTTGAGATCCCACCGTTCGATGCCGCAACGGTAAGGGTCGCTCAAGCCGTTGCCGCCCTGACTACTTCGGCCGGCCTGAAGAGCATTGGTGGCGGCGGCGACACTGTGTCGGCGCTGCGACATGCTGGCGTGATGGATCGGATGACCTATGTCTCCTCGGCAGGAGGCGCCTTCCTGGAGTGGCTTGAAGGGAAGACGTTGCCTGGGGTGGAAGTCCTCAAGGCCTAGAGGGAGCGCGAGGGCTCCGGCCCTGACGTTCTTAACAAGACGCATGGCAGCGGAAGGCTGGTTATTCTTCGGCTGCGAACTCACATACCCATGTGAACTGCTTGAGGAGAGGCGCGATGTACAAGGATGTTCAACTTCATATTAATGGTAGGTGGCGCGCCGCGTCCAAGGGACAGACCATCCCGGTCCTGAATCCGGCGACGGAAGAGCAGATCGGCACCGTTCCGCATGCAACAGAAGCCGACCTCGACGAGGCGCTATCGGCTGCCGAGCATGGGTTCGGGGTATGGAAGAAGGTTTCCGCCTTCGAACGCTCTAAGTTGATGCGAAAGGCGGCCGATCTGCTCAGAGAGCGTGCCGACAGCATCGCCCGCCTGATGACCATGGAACAGGGCAAGCCTCTTGCGGAAGCTCGTGCCGAAACCATGGCGGCTGCGGACACCATTGACTGGTTTGCCGAGGAGGCGCGGCGGGCCTACGGCCGGGTTGTTCCCGCACGTGCAGAAGGTGTTTACCAGTTGGTGATCAAGGAGCCGGTAGGCCCGGTTGCCGCCTTCACGCCATGGAACTTCCCGATCAACCAAGTCGTCCGCAAATTGTCTGCGGCTCTGGCCACCGGTTGCTCGATCATCGTGAAGGCGCCGGAGGAGACTCCCGCCTCCCCCGCCGAACTGATCCGCTGCTTCCTTGACGCCGGGTTGCCCCCCGGTGTGGTGGGCTTGGTGTACGGGGTGCCTGCCGAGATCTCGTCCTATCTGATCCCCCATCCGGCGATCCGTAAGGTAACTTTCACCGGGTCCACGCCTGTCGGGAAGCACCTTGCCGAGATGGCCGGCAAGTACATGAAGCGTGTAACGATGGAACTCGGTGGCCATGCCCCCGCCATCGTCTTCGATGACGCCGACATTGATCATGCGAGCAAAACTCTTGCGGGCAGCAAATTCCGCAATGCTGGACAGGTCTGCGTGTCCCCCACCCGCTTCCTTGTGCAAGAGAAGGTGTTCGACCGGTTTGTTGAACAGTTTGTCGATTACGCGAAGTCGGTTCGGGTTGGAAACGGCCTGGAAGACGGTGTTCAGATGGGGCCGCTTGCCAATGATCGCCGTGTCCCGGCCATGGAAGCTTTGATTGCCGATGCGCAACAGAAGGGCGCTCAGATTCGTACCGGTGGCAATCGCATCGGGAACAAGGGCTACTTCTACGAGCCCACAGTGCTGACCGGTCTGACCCATGAGATGCGGGCCATGAACGAGGAGCCGTTTGGCCCTCTGGCATTGATGGTGCCGTTCAGGGATTTTGACGAAGTTGTTGAAGAATCCAATCGTCTTCCATTCGGCTTGGCAGCTTATGCTTTCACCAAAAGCGCCAAGACGGCGAATGCCATTGCCTCTCAGGTCGAGACGGGCATGATGACAATCAACCATCTTGGCCTGGCATTGCCCGAGGTGCCCTTCGGCGGCATCAAGGATAGCGGCTACGGCTCAGAAGGCGGTTCCGAAGCGATCGAGGCTTACCTGAACACCAAGTTCGTAACCCAGGCTGGCATCTGAATGACTGGTCCTGGCGATCTCGCCAGGACCAAATCCTAGCTACCACCAGGCGGCTCCTGGCTGACGAGAACCTTGTCGATCCGCCGTCCATCCATATCGATAATCTCGAAGCGCCATCCGGACCATACGATCCTGTCGCCTTCACGAGGCACACGTTGAAGCAGGGAAAGCAAAAAGCCTGCAACCGTGTGATACGTGCCGTCGCTGGGTAGCTCCGTCAAATCAAGCCGAGACTTCAGCTCGTCGCTCGGCAGCATGCCATCCAGCAACAGAGTTCCGTCGTGTCGCCTGACCAAGCCACCAGTAGCAGGTGCAGATTCAGGGCCGAGCTCTCCGACGATAGCTTCCAAAAGGTCGGAGGCTGTAACGACCCCTTCAAAACTTCCATACTCGTCCATGACCAGTGCAATGCCGAGCGGATCGACCTTCAGCCTCGATAGTGCGCTAAGTGCGGGAAGGTTCTCGGGAAGGATCAACGGGGTCTGGGTCACCGCTGCAAGGTCGACCTCGCCATTCCGCAGTAGCTGATCCAAGAGATCGTTGATGGCGACAATGCCTAGAACGTTGTCGATACGTCCATCCGCGACAACGAACCTTGTGACTCGGCTGCCGCGAAGGTTCTGAGGCAAGTCCCGGCCGAGTGCCTGACGATCGATCCACTCCACTTCCGTTCGTGGTGTCATAAGCGCGCGGACAGGCTTGTCGGCTAGCCGCAGAACCCTCTCGATCATGTTGCGTTCTTCAGTCTCCAGCGCTCCGGCTTCAACGCCTTCGGCAACGGCTGCTTTGACTTCCTCCTCGGTGATCGTTGCCGCCACTGGCTTCGTGGCGCCTACCAGTGCAAGCACCGCAGCTGAGGAACGTGACAACAGCCAAACCATAGGGGCAGCAAAGCGGGACAAGCCCGACATGGGCACGGCCACCAGACTTGCCACCGCCTCAGGATTGCGCAGCGCGATCTGCTTCGGAACCAATTCACCCAGGATCAGAGACAGATAGGTTATGCAGAGAACCACAATAGTAAGTGAGAGCTGAGCCGAGTAGGCCTCAAGGCCGGGTACCAGGACCAGCCATTCACTCAGCCGCTGGGCAATACCTTGCCCGGCAAAAGCACCAGCCAAAATGCCGACCAAGGTGATCCCAACCTGGACAGTGGGCAGGAAGCGCTGCGGATCCTCCATCAAAGACAGGGCCGTCGCCGCACCGGTTTTGCCGGCACGCTGCAGCGCCACAAGCCGCACCCTTCGAGAAGACACGATCGCAAGTTCACTCATGGCGAAGACGCCGTTCAACAGGATCAGGAACAAGATGATGAGGAGTTCCGCCAGCAGGCTCATTCGCTTCTCCCGAAGATGCCGCGCTTGTTCTTAGCGTCTGAAATGTGGCAGGTCATCGCCACCATGCCGCAATGACGCCATCGGGCAAGCAAAGTGATGCCGCTTCGCTAGGCGAGTGTTCGCTACCGTCCTCCAGCGGAGAAGTCTTTCCCAATGGCTTTGTTCTTTCTAGCCGCGCCTCGGTGGCCCTGGCTGACGGCCTCGCGCCACAGGGAACAAATGGCGCAGGAACTGCCAGTCGCCGCCATTGTTGTTTCTCGCGGTATTGCTCCTGCTCGAATGCGGCACACACTCATCGATATGGCTGGCATGGACAGTCCGCCGGTGCGTGTCCTGGTCGTTGACTGCAATCGGCATCCTGGTCAGTGGGAAGATGTTGCGTCAGCTTGCGCGCAGCTTGGGCCGCGCTTCCGCTTTTTCCACCTTGGTGATGCCTCTATCGGGCATCAGGCCGCTCTGGACTTTGCGTTGAAGGAGTTGCCGACATCGATGAGCAACGTCTGGCTTGTGGAGCCTGGATCCCGCATCCAGAGGGAAGAACGGCCGGTTTCCGTCCCACGGTCGCACCTAGAAGGTCCGCCTCTTCTCGGCTGGGTTCGCGGGTGTCTGACTGGAAATCGGAGCCAGGCCTTCTAGGCAGCTTGTTCCTTCACCTCTGCTTCGTAGCTGCCGTCATCTTGGCCAGTGCGGTTAAAATGCTCTTTGCCTGTTTCACGCGCACGGGAAGGTCCATTTCACGGACCATAGCAAGCTTATGGTCCGGCCTCAGCTTGACGACGCCTTTCTGTGAAGTCACCCAATGCACCAGACGCTCCGCAGCGGCGAACCTATTGCCGCGAAAGGAGACAACGATACCTTTGGGTCCGGCATCGACCTTTTCGACCCCGGCACGTCGACACAGCTGCTTAATCGAGACGACCTGCAGCAGGTTTTCCACTTCGGGCGGAAGGCTTCCAAAACGATCGGCCATTTCCACCCCCATCGCCTCGACGTCGCGATCATCCTCGAGCGAGCCGATCCGGCGATAGAGCCCTAGTCGGACCGGTAGGTCCGCCACATAGGTTTCCGGGATCAGCACGGGAAGTCCCAGGTTGATCTGTGGCGTCCAGTCGGCACTATCAAAGGCGCCGTCCTTCTGGTGCCCCGCCTTGATGGAAGCGACGGCATCTTCCAGCATCTTCTGATACAGCTCGATGCCGACTTCCCTGATGTGGCCGGACTGTTCATCGCCCAGCAGGTTACCCGCCCCCCGAATGTCGAGATCATGGCTGGCCAGGGTGAAGCCTGCGCCAAGGTTGTCGAGGGTCTGCATGACGGAAAGGCGCTTCTCCGCAGCAGCAGAAAGCCGCCTGGAGACCGGCCAAGTCAGATACGCATACCCTCGTAGCTTGCCGCGCCCTACTCGTCCACGGAGCTGATAGAGCTGTGCCAGACCAAACATGTCGGCACGATGGATGATCAGTGTGTTTACCGCAGGCATGTCGAGCCCGCTTTCGACGATGTTGGTGGCGAGCAGGATGTCGAATTTGCCGTCGCCGAATTCCGTCATCACCCGCTCCAGCTCGGTTGGCGTGAGCCGCCCATGAGCCTGGATAGTGCGAGCTTCCGGCACGATCTCTGCCAGCCGGGTCGCCATCTTCGGCAGATCCTCGAGCTGCGGAACAACGCAGAAGATTTGTCCGCCCCGCAGCCGCTCCCGCTGGATCGCTTCACGGATGACGACGGCATCGAAAGGCATAATGAAGGTTCTGACTGCGAGACGATCAACTGGCGGCGTCGCTATGATGCTCATTTCTCGGACACCGGTCAGAGCCAGCTGCAGTGTTCGCGGGATCGGTGTCGCTGTCAGCGTCAGCACATGCAGGTCGGATTTCAGCGACTTCAGCCGCTCCTTGTGCGCGACTCCGAAATGCTGTTCCTCATCCACGATAACCAAGCCGAGCTCCGCAAACTCGATGCTCTTGGCAAGGAGTGCGTGAGTTCCAATGACGATGTTGATGGAGCCGTCGGCCAAGCCCGCTTTCACTTGAGCCGCTTCGCGGCTCGTCACCATCCGTGACAGCTGAGCAACCTTGATCGGCAGGCCGGCAAACCGCGCCACAAAGGTCCTGTAATGCTGCCGAGCCAGCAAGGTGGTCGGCACCACAACGGCCACCTGGACTCCCGTCATGGCCACAACAAAGGCCGCTCTCAGGGCAACCTCGGTCTTGCCGAAGCCTACATCGCCGCAGACCAGCCGATCCATGGGGCGCCCGGTGGAGAGGTCCTCAAGCACATCGGAAATGGCACGAAGCTGATCATCCGTCTCGGGGAACGGGAACCTGGCGCAAAACTCGTCCCAAGCACCTTCGGGGGGAGCGGCCAGTGGCGCTTGCTTCACCTGCCGTTCCGCAGCAATGCGGATCAGTTGGCCGGCCATGTCGGCAATGCGCTGTTTGGCTCTGGCCTTCCTGTTCTGCCAGGACGTCCCCCCAAGCTTGTCGAGAACGGCACCCGCAGTCTCGCTTCCGAACCGCGACAGCAATTCGATGTTCTCGACCGGCAGAAATAGCTTGTCATCGCCGTCGTAGATCAGGCGAAGGCAATCATGCGGTGCTCCGGAAACATCGATGGTTTCCAGCCCATCATAGCGGCCGATGCCGTGATCCTGGTGAACAACCAGATCGCCTTCGGCGATTTCCGTTGCATCGGCGATGAACTGGTCGGCGCGCTTTCGACGGCGTGCTGGCCGTGCAATGCGCTCACCCAGTAGATCTTGCTCACCGGTAAAGGCCATGCCTTGGCCGGCGCGTTCCGTGGGCCCGGTAAATCCCCGCTCCATTCCAAGCGTGACGAGCCCTGTCGCGCCTTCCGGCAAGCGGGCTGCTTCCTGCCAGTCGTTGATGGTGACAGCAGGGACACCATTCTCCCGGAGCAGATTGCCGAGCCTTTCGCGCGATCCGTTGCTCCAGGCCGCGATGAATGGCTTGAGCCCCGCACGCGCGTAATGGGCCGCCTGATCCTTGTATGCTGCAAAAACGTTGTGCCCGGACGTTCGCTCTTCGGCATACAGCCGTGCAGGGCGTCCGCCCGCGTCGATCGCGCCTGCCGCCTCTCCTCCCGAGAAAGGGCTAAATTGAAGAGGTTTGCCTTTCCCGAGAGCCTGATCCCATTCCGACCGGTCGAGGTACAATCGATTTGGAGGGACCGCACGGTAGGCTGCCTCTCCCTCCCGGACTGCTGCCCGCCGGGCCTGATAGTGATCGTCGATCATCTCCAGCCGGACATCCAGAACATCATCCGCCTGGTGGTCCAGGCTGATGGGAGCATCAGGCAGATAGTCGAACAAGGTCTCCATTTGCTCGTGAAAGAGCGGCGTATAATGCTCCAGACCAGGATGACGACGACGCGCCGATACCGAGGCATAAAGCGGGTCATCAGCTGACGCCGCGCCGAACAAATCCCGGTAGGATGAACGGAAACGGGCCACAGAAGCCTCGTCAAGGAAGAGCTCGCTCGCAGGCCTGAGCAGGATCTGTCCTACGCTTTCGCCGCCGCGCTGCGTTTCTGTCGAGAAGTTTCGCAGGCTCTCGATCTCATCGCCGAAAAGGTCAATGCGAAGCGGATCAGTGCTTCCAGCAGGAAATAAATCAATGATGCCGCCACGGATGGCATACTCGCCGGGCTCCATGACCGTGGCGACACGAAGGTAGCCATTCGCTTCGAGAAATGAGGAAAGCTGGGCCGGGGTGATCCGCTCGCCTGGCTTCAGCAGAAGACTGGCGCCCTCAAACACACTTTGAGGTGGCACCCGCTGGATAAGTGCGTTGACTGTGGTAAGCACAACCTGCGGCGACTGCCTGCCGCTGACTAGCCTTGCCAGCGTGGCGACGCGTTCCGCGACCAGCTCCGGATGGGGAGAGATCCGGTCGTAAGGCAAAACATCCCATGCCGGAAAGCGCAGAATAGCAAGTTGCGGGGCAAAGAAGGCGAGGCCTTCCGCCAGCCGCGCCATCCGCGCATCGTCCCGGCAAACGTGAAGTACCGTCCCCCGGGTCTCACTGCTCCGCTTTGACAGAAGATAAGCATCGTAGCCTTCAGGCGCACCGAAAACCTTTGCAACGCTCATCCTTGACGCAACGCCTCCGGCAGTCCGGCTCCGCTCTTGGAACAATGCTCCGCCATGCGCATCAACATCGGTGTCTGGTGGATCGCAGGAATCTCACGCCGGCCGATCAACCAGTCGGCAAGGTCAACATCAAGCAATTCCAAAACCGCCTCCAGTTCATCAAGTTCCTTTTCCTCGAAACTCGCGATATGGGTGCGGACGAATCCTCCTACCATGAGGTCAGTCTCTTTGGTTCCCCGGTGAGTGGCACGGAATAGGATCCTGCGGCACCGGTTCGACAGTTCAGAGCTGGGCTGATGATCTTGGGACATGGGGGCCTCTCGTCACCGGCATATAGGTGCAAACCGGAATCGTGTCAGCCCAGGAGAACGGTCGATCGACCCTAACGGAACTGATGGCTCCCCTGGAAAGCCTGGGTCTGCCTGAAGCCAAGTCAAAGCGCCTGATGCAGGCCACCGGCGGTCGTCGGGTCATTGATCTGTTGTTCCATCTTCCGGACCGTTACATCGACCGTCGCGCCGACCGGCCGCAAGACGGCGAAGTGGCCACGCTTACGGTAAGCCCCGTCGAGATACGTCCCCCTGGTACGCCCCGTCAGCCTTGGACAGTTCTGTGCAAAGCCGATTTCGGTCCGCTCGACATCAGTTACTTTGGCCGCAAGAGCTGGTTGGGAGCATGGCTCAGCCGGACCTATCCGCCTGGCGTCGAGCGCCGCGTTTCCGGCCGCCTTAGGCTCTTCCGGGATCGCTGGCGCATGGAGGCCGCCGACTACGTGGAGCCTCCTGATCGCATACCCGCCATCCAGCCTGTCTGGCCGGCAGTGAAAGGTCTGACGCAGCGGGACCTCGCGGCCGCAGTCGCCGCAGCCGTAGAACGACCGAAGGGTCTTCCGGAATGGCAGGACCCTCACCTGCTGTCCCGGCGTCGTTGGCCCTCCTTCTGGACCGCGCTTCTATCGCTTCATCAACCGGAAGCCCCTCCTGATACGCCTGCTCAGGAACGCCTCGCCTACGACGAGTTGCTGGCCAGTCAGCTGGCGATCGGCCTGGTTCGTCGCATCGTTCGTGAGCGACCGGGGCGCGCAATGGCCGGCACTCAGGAGCTGCGGCTTGCGGCCCTGTCGGCGTTCGGACATCCCTTGACGGAGGGGCAACGGGCTGTGCTCTCTGAGATAGATGCCGATATGGCCGCGCCGCAGCGTATGCTTCGCCTTCTTCAAGGTGATGTGGGTGCGGGTAAGACACTGATCGCCATCCTAGCCATGCTCAGGGCGGTTGAAGCAGGCTCGCAAGCTGCCCTGATGGCGCCGACCGAGTTGCTGGCGAGGCAGCATTTCCGCACGCTCGATCGCCTGCTGCACAATACTGGCGTCTCCTATGCTCTCTTCACCGGCTCTGTAAAAGGACAGGAACGTCGTCGGATTCTGACAGGCTTGGCTGACGGCAGCCTGTCCCTTGTTGTGGGGACCCACGCACTGATTGAGGAGAATGTAGAGTTCAGGGCGCTGGGACTTGCGGTTGTCGACGAGCAACATCGCTTCGGCGTGGCCCAGCGACTGGCCTTGACCGAGAAAGACAGGACCGATGTGCTGGTGATGACGGCCACGCCCATCCCGCGGACGCTTCTGCTGACGCATTGGGGAGAGATGGCCGTCAGCCGCCTGACATCTCGCCCTTCGGGTCGCCTGCCCATCATCACGCGCATCATCAGGGCCGACAGACGCGCGCAACTTCTTCAAAGGCTGCATGCGGCCTTTGCTGAAGGTGGCCGTGCCTACTGGGTTGTCCGCGCCGTCGAGGAGGGCGAGAAGCATGACAATGTGGCCGCAGAAACGGCCTATGCCGAGCTGAAGGCGATATTCGGATCGCGTGTACGCCTTGCCCATGGAGCCCAGCGCCTGGAGGTGCGGGAAGCAGCCTTGCATGATTTTGCAAGCGGCCAAGCGCAGCTACTGGTCGCCACAACGGTGGTTGAAGTAGGCGTCGATGTTCCGGAAGCCACGATCATGATCATCGAGCAAGCTGAGAGGTTTGGCTTGGCTGCCCTTCACCAGCTTCGAGGGCGAGTGGGACGCGGGGCGGCTCAGTCCTACTGCCTGCTCCTGCCGTCTCAAGATCTCAATGAGGCCGAGCAACGCCGACTGGCTGTGCTGCGTGACACCTCGGATGGCTTCGCCATCGCCGATGCCGATCTGGTCTATCGAGGCGGGGGTGACGCTCTTGGCCGTCGGCAGTCAGGCCGCCTCGGGCACCGTTTGGCAGATAGCGACCGCCATGCAAGCCTAGTCCCCATGGCACACCAGGACGCAACGCTTCTGCTTGATCGGGATCCGGAACTGAATGCAACGCCACGTGGCCGTGCAGCCAGAGCCTTGCTTGCTCTTTTCGACCACGACCTCACTTTAGCGCCCCTGGCTGCCGGTTGATGGAAGCCTCAGACAGCTGGGCGCCCCGCCAAAGTCGTAGCTACCCGGATCGACCTCTTGTTGGTGTCGGTGTCATTGTTTTCAGGGACAAGGAAGTGCTGTTGATCAGGCGGGCAAAGCCACCTTACGGAGGTGAGTGGTCCATCCCGGGTGGCGCGCAACGGCTCGGCGAAACCACGAAGCAGGCTGCTCGGCGTGAACTGCTTGAGGAGACCGGCATCTTGGTGGGTGAGCTTACGCTTGCGCTCGTGGCCGACCTGATGAGCCACGATGCGCATGGAATGCTTCAGTACCATTACACCGTGATCGACTACGTCGCAGAATGGACTTCCGGAGAGGCTGCCGCGGCAGACGACGCGGAGGAAGCGCGGTGGTTTCCGATGGACCAACTTGACCAGCTTGCATTGCGGCCCAGCGTGATCGAAGCGCTGAGCCTAGCCTCCACACAACGTCAGAAGTAAAGCTTCTCAGTCGCCAGATCCTTGTAGAGATGGGCAACAAACTCGCCGTATCCGTTGTACAGCCTTGTCGGGACACGATCCCCAGATCCGAGGAGACGTTCGGATGCCTGGCTCCAGCGAGGATGCGCCACTTCAGGGTTCACATTCGCCCAGAATCCGTACTCCTGAGGCTGCAGCTTTTCCCAAAAGCTGACAGGCCGGCGATCGGTGAAGGTGATCTTCACCACGGCCTTTGAACTCTTGAAGCCATACTTCCAAGGAAATAGGACACGGATCGGGCCACCATTCTGCGCTGGAACGGGCTTCCCGTACATGCCAGTCGCCAGGAAACACATCTCGTTCATCGCCTCGGCGATGGTGCAGCCTTCCCGATAGGGCCATGGATACCACACCTGTCGTAATCCGGGCATGATGGCCGGCTCAGCAATGCTTTCAAACACCACGTACCGAGCTTCAGGTTTGGGATCCGCCATCCGAACGAGCTCTGCCATGGGGAAACCGGTCCATGGAACAGTCATGGCCCAACCCTCGACACAACGGTGCCGCAGAACACGATCCTCCAGAGAGACCTTCTTCAAGAGAGCATCCAAGTCAAGGGACGCAGGGGACTCCACAAGCCCGTCAAGCTGAACAGTCCACGGCCTTTGCGGAAGGCGTTGAGCCTGACTGGTGACTGACTTCCCTGAACTGAACTCATAGTAGTTGTTGTAGCTGGAGGCATCCTTCTCCGGTGTTACAGCACGCTCCGGCGGAAAGCGCTCTTTGGCACCGGTTGTCTGCTCAGCGGAGGCTGATGATCCCGCCAAGCTCGCGGCAAGAGCGCCGGTGGCCGCAAGGGCATGCCTTCTGCCAAATGCAATCGCTTCCGGGACCGCAGATCCCTCATCCAGTTCCCACCCCTTCCGAACTCGAATCAGCATGGGCTTTCCTCCTTACCTCGCGAACAACCCTGGGCGGAGCCGGAAGCCATGAAGAAAGCCATTCAGCTGCCGTCAGGTAGTATCCTTTGGCAGAAGAACCCTAGGCGGTGCGGCCACCTCCAGATTAACGACGTAGAGCCTGTATCGTTCAGCTTCAATCCCACCACGCACCCGTGAGACCTCGCCGACAGGCTGCGCGCCCGGCCATAAGGGCGGAGTTTCACCTCGACGGATGCTTCGTACCAGCAGGCCCTGCCCCGACGATGGTGTGGCAGGCAGATCGAACAAGCTCCACCTATCGCCTACTGCGACGATGGAGGTGACAGGCGGCGAATAAAAGCGCATTTCGCTGGCGAGACCGTATTCTTCTGCGGCGACGAAGGCCAGTCCCCTCTCCTCGCGGATCGCTTCGAGTTTGGCCACGAATTCATTCCAACCGCCTAGGCGTGCCAATGTTGGATCGCTGCTTCGCGGCAAGGGCAATGGAGCCGCAACGGCCTGCAGCATGACCATCAAGGTCGCAGCCAGCCCGAGGCCCGCGGCCGGACGCCGCCAAGCAAGCCACCTCTGCTGTAACAGCGCTGCAGCAGCTATGCAGGCCGCAGGGTATAGAATTGCAGGCCAGTTTCCTTGAACCCGGCTACCTGTAGCTTGCCAAAGGAAAATAGCTGCGGCCGGCACGGTCATGCTGACCAGCAGCCTCTCCGCAGAGGCATCCACCACTCGCCACCGCCTCAAGGCAACTACCATGCCTAAGACACAGAGCATGAAGATGATGGGCGTCACGAGCCCAATCTGTCCGCCCACCAGTTCGCCCAGAAAGCGAAGGGAGAACGAAGCTTCACTGTCAGCCGTGCGGCCGCCCTGCTTTGCAAAGCTGACCCAATCGTGGGTTGCGTTCCAAAGGATGACAGGGCCTGAAAAAAGGAGAGCGATCACCCCCCCTGCCCAGAGGCGCCAGTCGCGAAACCATCGCCTTTCTGTTGGAGAGGCCGCCAACCAGACCAACGCGCCAAGCCCCAGGAAAACTGCGGTGTACTTAGACAGAATCGCGCAGCCCGTTATCGCCCCGAAGACCAGCCACCAGCGACCATCTGCGGTCACATGCACCTTGGCCAGCGCCCAGACCGCCAAGCACCAGAACACAAGAAGTGGCGTATCAGGCGTCATGAGAACGGAACCCGCTGCGAATAGAAGGGTCGCGTTCATGAAGGCGGCAGCCCAGGGCCCTGCGTCTTTTCCTGGAAACAGAAGGCTGGCGGCTCCGGCTATAGCAAAAGAAGCAATAGCAACACCGATCGGGGCCAGCAGCCGCACGCCGAGCTGGGTGTCACCTGCTAAGGAGGTGCCTGCAGAGATCCATAAGGCGACCATCGGTGGATGGTCGTAGTAGCTCGGGGCAAGCGCCTTGCTCCAGATCCAATAATACGCCTCGTCGGGAGCCAATGGCAGTTCAGCGGCCACAATGATCCTGACACCGGTCATGATCAGAAGAGCAGCAATCCAGAAGCACGCATTCTTCATTAGCGCGCCCGCCATACCAGTGTTGCCGACACTGCGAAGTTCCACACCACGGTCAGCAAGGCTCCCGCCGCACCAGCAGCGCCCCAGTTCGCTAGGCCATCTCGCAGCAACAGGCCAGCGATGCCGACATTGGCCGCAACGCCGACGCCGCACACTAGGTAGAACAACACAAGGCCCTGCCACAACGCCGCGCCCCGCAATCGCACATCGCTGTAGGTAATACGGTTGTTCAGCCAGAAATTCGCAGTCATGGCGATCACGCTGGCCAACCACTGTGCGCCAGCAAAGCCCAATTCATGAATAGTCATGGCCAGGCATGCCAGATGGATCGCGAGGCCGAAAACGCCGATTGTGGCAAAGGACAGGAAGCGCATCGGAAGGACGCCACCCGATGCCTTATCTAGCAGAAGCGTCAGAAACTCGACCAAAACAACCGTATCGAGCTTGGACTCGCCTGCTTCCCGAGGCCTGAAGCTGTAGGGCAGTTCCCTGACACGTAGCGGAGGCTCTGCCGTCAACAGAATATCCAAAAGAATCTTGAAGCCGCGCCCGGTCAACTCAGGAGCCAGACGCTCCACCGTGGTGCGCTCCAGCATGAAGAAGCCGCTCATAGGGTCGGCAACAGGAGAAGGAAGAAAGAGCCTTGCCAACTGTGCACCACCATCGCTGATCTTCCGGCGGATCGCTGAGAAGCCGGTAGACGCCTCTCCCCCCGCGACATGCCGGCTTCCAACAACGATATCGGCTTCGCCCCGCTGCAGGACCTTTAGCATAACCGGCAGCAACGCCTCCTCATGCTGAAGATCACCGTCGATAACGGCGACGAAGCGAGCCGATGACGCCAACATTCCCTCGATGCAAGCTGACGAAAGGCCACGCCTTCCTACTCTGCGGATACACCGGATCTGGGCGTTATCTGTCGCGATCGATTTCGCGACCTCCGAGGTTCCATCCGGACTGTTGTCGTCGACAAAGATAGCTTCCCACGGAACGCCATCCAGCACGGCGCCCAAACGAGCAACCATGGGCGCGACGTTTTCACGCTCGTTGTAGCAAGGGACGATGACGGACAGGATTGGCGCGAGCATGGCCGCACTGCTTACCGCCACGGCTGTCAGATGACTAGCTTCGAGGATTGCTCTGTGCCCGCAGGGACTCGAACCCTGGACCCCAAGATTAAAAGTCTCGTGCTCTACCAGCTGAGCTACGGGCACATAAAGCTGATCGGGGCAAACCCGATCAGCCTTCTGCTGTCAAGGGGCGTAGCCCCTTTCAGCGCGAGAAGTGCTCAGCCGGCGTCGGCAGCAAGCTGGGCCTTCACCACCCGATCAGGCTCGCGCACCATGCCGCTCTGGCCGCTGCCGCGCTTGATCTTGTCCACGAACTCCATACCGGCCGTAACCTGGCCCCAGATGGTGTACTGACCATCCAGACTGGGAGCTGGCGCGAACATGATGAAGAATTGACTGTTGGCGCTATTAGGATTGGCTGTCCGGGCCATTCCACACACGCCGCGCAGGAACCGCGCCTTCGTCGGGGCACTGAACTCCGCCGGGAGATCCGGAAGCTGGCTTCCGCCGGTTCCAGTACCGGTGGGATCACCGCCTTGAGCCATGAATCCTTCGATCACCCGGTGGAACGGAGTGCCATCGTAGAAGCCCTGGCGAACAAGGGTTTTCATGCGCTCAACATGCTGGGGCGCCAGATCTGGCCTCAGCTTGATCACGACGCGCCCGTCTTTCAGGTCGAAAAACAGGGTGTTTTGCAGATCATCCTGCGCCGCAGCGTCGGAATTCACGGTTTCGGTCATCATCATCCCCGTAGCTATGGTCGCAGCGAGCAGGTGGCGTCGATGCATGCTCTATGAACCCTTGGCTTCCACTGTCCCCGTACGCGCAAGAGTGCGCTCCAGGACCATCTTCGGCACCAGGGAGGAAATATCCCCTCCCAGCCGGGCGATCTCCTTCACCAACCGTGAGGAAATGAAGTGGTTTCCGTCACTGGCCATGAGGAAGACCAACTCAATCTCCGGATCAAGCCGATGGTTCATCCCTGCCATCTGGAATTCATAATCGAAATCCGTCACCGCGCGAAGTCCGCGTAGAACGATGCTGGCGCCAACGCCCCGAGCGAACTGCACCAGGAGGCCCCGGAACGGCACCACATCAATCACCACGCCACTTTGAGCAGCGATGGAGCGGGTTTCTGCCTCGACCATCTGCACCCGCTCCTCCAGTGAGAAGAGCGGGCCTTTGGCCTCGTTCACCGCCACGCCGATCACCAACCGGTCGACCAGGCGTGTCGCACGCTGAATCAGATCGATATGGCCGTTGGTCAGTGGGTCGAATGTACCCGGGTAGACCGCTGCGCGATGTGTCACGCCGTCAACCATCTTGCTCCTGTTCCAAATCTCCCTCCGCCTCCACAACCGTGAAACAAGAGGTGACGCGTTCGCCCTGGTCCAGCCGCAGCATCATCACGCCCATTGCCTGCCGGCCCGTAATACGCACCTGATCAACAGGCATGCGGATCAGCCTACCACCGTCAGTCACAAGCATCACATCGTCGCCCTGTCGGACCGGAAAAGTTGCTACGACCTCACGGCCCGTTCGCGAAGTCAGGTTGATATTGGCGATTCCCTGTCCGCCCCGGCCTGTCACGCGATACTCGTAGGCAGAACTCCGCTTTCCAAAGCCCAGATCGGTCACCGACAGCAGAATATCTTCCAGCGCTTCAAGTTCGGTCAGTCGCTCGGCCGGAACAGCGATGTCGTGCTCCATGGCAGCGGCATTTTCCTCGGCAAGCGCCGCCTCAGACTCAGCCGCCGCTTCCGCAGCTTCCTCCGCAGAGCGGCGCTTTTGAGCTGCCTGCTTCAGGTAGGCTGCCCGTTCCTCGACAGCCGCGTCAGTGTGGCGCAACACCGACAAGGCAATGACGGCGTCACCCTGTCCCAAGCGAATCCCTCGGACACCAGTCGAGTCGCGGCCGGAGAACACACGCAGTGTATCGATGTCGGCCACAAACCGGATCGCCCTGCCATCCCGGGTTGCGAGCAATACATCGTCGCCCTCTCGACACGTCGATACCCCGATCAGGCTGTCTCCCTCATCCAGCTTCATGGCGATGAGACCCGATGCGCGGACGTTGCGGAAATCCGAGAGGCGGTTCCGGCGAACGTTGCCTTGCGCTGTCGCAAACACCAGGTGCAGGTTTTCCCAGAGGTTTTCATCCTGGGGCAGAGGCAGAACCGCCGTGACGGCCTCCTCCTCCTGAAGCTGCAACAATTGACGTAGAGACCGGCCACGGGCCGTGGGTCCAGCTTCCGGCAGCTTCCAGACCTTCTCCCGGAATGCGATGCCGCGGCTCGTGAAGAACAGGACCCACTGGTGCGTGTGGGCGTTGAACGACCGAATAACCACATCGTCCTGCCGCATGGATGCGCTGCTGCGTCCACGCCCCCCACGGTTCTGGGCACGGAACGTCTCGAGCGGCGTCCGCTTCACGTAACCGTCCCTGGTCAGAGTGACCACCATCAAACCGGGCTCGACAAGGCTTTCGTCGTCCTGATCGGCGACTCCCTCGACGATCTCCGTGCGCCGCGGTGATGCGATCTGCGCCCGTACCGCCTGCAGCTCCTCGCTCATGAGCTCGAGGCGACGCGGACGAGAGGACAGAATCTCGAGAAGCTCGCGAATACGGCCGGCCACATCGTCCAGCTCGGCGTTGATTTTCTCACGTTCCAGCCCGGTCAGGCGCTGAAGGCGCAACTCGAGAATGCCCCTAGCCTGTGCTTCAGTCAGGCGAACCGCGTCATCCGCGACAATATTCCCGGCATCATCGACCAGGCTCAGCAAGGGGCCAACATCAGCGATAGGCCATGCACGCGCCATCAGGGCGACGCGTGCACTGCCAGCATCAGGGCTTTCCCTGATCAGCCGGATGACCTCGTCGATATTGGCTACGGCGATGGCCAATCCGACCAGAAGGTGACCACGGTCACGCGCCTTGCCAAGCCTATGGCGTGATCGCCGCAGGATGACGTCCTCTCGGAAGTCGATAAAGGCACGTAGGGCATCCCGCAACCCCATCTGCTGGGGCCGCCCTTCATGAAGGGCCAGGAAGTTCACCGCAAACGACGTCTGGAGATTTGTGTAGCGGTACAGGTGGTTCAACACCACTTCAGGCGTCGCGTCCTTCTTGATCTCGATGACGATCCGCAATCCGGAACGATCACTCTCGTCCCGCAGATCGCTGACACCTTCCAGCTGCTTTATTCTGACCAGATCAGCAATCCGCTCGATCAAAGCCGCCTTGTTGACCTGATACGGAATTTCGGACACGGCAATGGCATATCGCCCGCCGCGCACTTCCTCGATTTCTGCCCGTGCCCGCAATGCAATGCTGCCACGCCCCGTTTCGAAAGCGGAGCGAATGCCGGCACGTCCAAGGATGAGCGCACCTGTCGGAAAGTCCGGACCCGGGATGATTTTCATCAGGTCATCAAGGGAGGTATCTGGCTCTGCGATCAGCTGGAGCGTGGCGTCGATAACCTCGGTTGGATTGTGGGTCGGGATGTTCGTGGCCATCCCGACCGCGATCCCGTTGGCGCCGTTCACCAGCAGGTTCGGGAACGCTGCCGGCAGGATCCTCGGCTCCTCAGCGCTTTCATCGTAGTTCGGCGCGAAATCAACCGTGTCCTCGTCGATGCCTTCCAGCAAGGCGGCCGCCGATCGAGCCAGCCGGGCTTCTGTGTAGCGCATCGCCGCAGGGGGATCGCCGTCCATGCTGCCGAAGTTGCCTTGGCCGTCAATCAGCGGAACGCGCAGCGAAAAGGTCTGAGCCATACGCACCATGGCGTCGTAAATCGCGCTGTCGCCATGAGGATGATACTTACCCATGACATCACCGACCACGCGGGCCGACTTGCGATAAGGCTTGTCCGAGGTAAAGCCGTTCTCCTGCATGGAGAAAAGGATGCGGCGGTGGACCGGCTTCAACCCGTCCCGCACATCAGGTAGCGCTCGGGAAACAATGACGCTCATTGCATAGTCTAGATAGGAGCGGCGCATCTCCTCCTCGAGGGCGATCGGCAAGGTGCCCTCAGGAGGAAGATGGCCGGACGCCCCGGCGCCGTTATCGCTTTCGTTCACGCTTCATTCCCATGCAGCAAGGCAGCAGCCTTCCCGAGGCGCTGATCAACCCGCTTCAGACCTGTTCCAGCGTCCGCACAGACGCTCAACGCTGGATGGTCATAACTCTTGCACAGCGTTCCGCCAAATCGGACGTCAGTGTACCGGTTGGCTCCTTCTAGAACGGGATGTCGTCATCCAGGTCGGAACTACCGCCTTTCGGCGTATCCCAACCGCCACGCTGAGGCCGCGAAGCGCCGCTCCTTTCGCCTCCGCCAGAAGAGCGCGGCGAGGAGAAGCGTTCGCCAGCCTCGGCGCCAGGAGCATCCCCCCCACTGCGTCCGTCAAGAAGCGTCAACTCGCCTCCGAAGTTCCGCAGAACCACTTCCGTGGAATACCTATCCTGCCCCGCCTGGTCCTGCCATTTGCGGGTTTCGAGCTTGCCCTCGATGTAAACCTTGCTGCCTTTTCGCAGGTATCGCTCGGCCACCTCACCCAGGCGCTCGTTGAAAATGGCGACTGAATGCCACTCAGTCCGCTCCTGCCGATTCCCCTCTCGGTCCTTGTAGTTGTCTGTGGTCGCCAAGCGCAAATTGACCACCCGACCACCATTCTGGAAGTTGCGGACCTCTGGGTCCCGACCCAGATTACCGATCAGGATGACTTTGTTGACACTTCCGGCCATGCAGGGCGGTTCCTTAAGGTGCTGGTCTCTGTCTCACCCTAAATAGCCCATTTCGGACAGGATGCCGAGAACAGCGTTGGACGGTTGAGCGTGGCTCAAGAGCCATCATGGTGGCTTCTGCCTCCTATGCCGCCCTGTGCTTGCTCACGGCTGATCATGGCAATATGGTCGACAAGAACACAAGGCGAACAGACCCTTTTTCGTTCAGGAGCCCAGGCTTGAACAAGCTCTCGAAGCAGCATAGCGGCTCGGTGCCGGCGCAACTCCCTCACGACGAGATTCGCATCAGAGGCGCGCGCCAGCACAACCTTAAGAATATCGACATCGACATCCCCAAGCACACTTTGACGGTGATCACTGGCTTATCGGGCTCGGGCAAGTCTTCACTGGCATTCGATACGATCTATGCTGAGGGACAGCGCCGCTACGTCGAGAGCCTGTCCGCATATGCGCGGCAGTTCCTGGAGCTGCAACAGAAGCCGGACGTAGACAGCATCGAGGGCTTATCCCCCGCCATTTCCATCGAACAGAAGACCACGAGCCACAATCCGCGCTCCACTGTGGGGACAGTGACGGAAATCCATGACTACATGCGCCTGCTTTGGGCGCGTGCGGGAGTGCCCTTCTCGCCGGCAACCGGCCTGCCAATCGAGGCGCAGACCGTTAGCCAGATGGTGGACCGGGTTCTCGCCATGCCGGACGGGCGGCGCCTTCTTCTTCTAGCGCCGGTGGTTCGAGGTAAGAAGGGTGAGTTCCGAAAGGAGCTAGCGGAGTTCCAGCGCCGTGGCTTTGAAAGGGTCAAGGTCAATGGGACGCTGAGCCGGATCGAGGATGTCGCCGCCCTCGACAAGCGCCGAAAGCACGATATCGAGATTGTTGTGGATCGCGTCGTTCTAGGCAGCGACGGATTGATGCAGCGGCTGGCGGATTCCTTTGAAACCGCGTTGGGACTGGCTGAAGGCATCGCCTACACGGAAGACGCCGACTCCGGCGAGCGTACAGTCTTCAGCAGCCGATATGCTTGTCCGGTTTCGGGCTTCACCCTGGAAGAGGTGGAGCCACGCCTCTTTTCTTTTAATTCGCCTCAGGGAGCCTGTCCTGCCTGCGACGGACTAGGGACTGAGAGCTTTTTCGATCCGCAGCTCGTGGTTCCTGATGAGGCAAGGAGCTTGGCCGATGGCGCAGTCGCCGCCTGGGCCGGGAACAGCGCACCTTACTATGACCAGACGCTGGACAGCCTCGCCAAGCACCTCAACGTCAAGCTGTCGACGCCTTGGGTGGAATTGCCGCAGATGGCCCGGGACGCCATTCTTCACGGCACTGGAGCAGAGGCTGTGACTCTCCGCTACAAGGATGGGCTGCGGGCCTACGAGGTGAAGAAGCCGTTTGAAGGCGTTGTGCCAAATTTGGCCCGGCGTCTCCGTGAGACGGATAATCCTTGG
Organism: Teichococcus globiformis; assembly: GCF_042646265.1. Taxonomy (NCBI): domain Bacteria; kingdom Pseudomonadati; phylum Pseudomonadota; class Alphaproteobacteria; order Acetobacterales; family Roseomonadaceae; genus Roseomonas; species Teichococcus globiformis. The sequence goes on along the minus strand of NZ_JBHRTN010000010.1, from coordinate 268,953 downwards.
GTTCGCGAGGATCTGCTCCGCTATCAGGCTTCACGTTCCTGCCATGTTTGCTGCGGTGCCAGACTCAAACCCGAAGCGCTATCCGTCAAGGTAGCCGACCGACATATTGCTGAGGCCAGCAACCTCTCCATCAAGGAAGCGCTTCCCTGGTTCCAGACGGTGGAAGCAACGCTGACGCCGCAGCGCGCGGAGATTGCCCGCCGCATTTTGAAGGAGATCATCGACCGGCTTCGCTTCCTGCTGGATGTCGGCTTGGACTACCTATCGCTGGCGCGGTCTTCCGCTACACTTTCGGGTGGCGAAAGTCAGAGGATCCGGCTTGCCAGCCAGATCGGCAGCGGCCTCACCGGTGTTCTCTATGTTCTGGATGAGCCTTCCATCGGATTACATCAGCGCGACAATGAACGCCTGCTAGCAACGCTGCGTCGCCTGCGTGATCTCGGCAACACAGTTCTGGTGGTCGAGCACGATGAGGATGCCATCCGACTGGCAGATCACCTGATCGATATCGGACCAGCGGCGGGCGCTGGTGGAGGTCAGGTCATCGCGCAGGGCAAACCGGAGGTGGTTGCAGCCCATCCCGAGAGCATCACTGGTGCCTACCTTTCCGGCCGTCGCTGCGTACCTTTGCCAGGCAAGCGCCGCCCGTTGAACCAAGACCGAATGCTTACGGTCGTGGGTGCAACAGGCAATAACCTTCAGGATCTGACGGCCTCAATACCGTTGGGAACCTTTACCTGCGTCACCGGCGTGTCCGGCGGTGGCAAGTCAACATTCGTGATCGAGACGCTCTACAAGGCGGTGGCACGCCGCCTGATGGGGGCGGGCACTGTTCCTGCCTCGCATCAGCGCATCGATGGTCTTGAACATCTCGACAAGATCATCGACATCGACCAGTCGCCGATCGGGCGCACGCCGCGCTCCAATCCCGCCACTTATACAGGCCTGTTCGGGCCCATCCGGGATTGGTTCGCGGAACTGCCGGACAGCCGGTCACGTGGGTACAAGCCAGGCCGATTCAGCTTCAACGTCAAGGGAGGCCGGTGCGAGGCGTGCCAAGGCGATGGGGTGCTGAAGATCGAGATGCACTTCTTGCCTGACGTTTATGTCACCTGCGACACCTGCAAAGGGAAGAGATATAACCGCGAGACGCTGGAGGTCAGGTTCCGCGGCAAGTCCATTGCCGACATCCTGGAGATGACCGTGGATGAAGCCGTCGAGTTCTTCTCGGCGGTTCCCGCGATCCGCGACAAGCTGACTCTGCTGAAGGAGGTCGGCCTGGGCTACATCCATCTGGGCCAGCAAGCGACCACCCTTTCCGGCGGTGAAGCCCAGCGGATCAAGCTCAGCAAGGAGCTTTCACGCCGCGCAACGGGTAGAACACTTTACATCCTGGACGAGCCGACCACTGGCCTTCACTTCGAAGATGTTCGGAAATTGCTTGAGGTTCTTCACCGGCTTGTCGATCAGGGCAACACGGTGGTGGTCATCGAGCACAATCTGGAGGTCATCAAGACAGCCGATTGGGTACTCGACCTCGGTCCTGAGGGGGGCGATGGCGGAGGCCAGCTGGTTGCGGAAGGCACGCCAGAAGACATAGCTGCCGCATCGGCCAGTCATACCGGGCGTTTCCTTGGTCCTCTTCTTGCGAAGAAGCTGGCGCGGCGAAAGCAGAAGTGAGGGGCGGGAGTCCCTCACTCCCATGATCAGCGTAGCGCGAAGCTGACCGGAACCGTCAGAACAACGGGGTTACCTGCCACCTCTTCCGGCGGTGGTGGAAGAGGCGAGGCACGCTGGATCATCTCGCCAATAGCTTCATCCAGTTCTGCATGCCCGCTGCTGCGGACGATCCGCCAGCCAGTTACCTGTCCGTTGCGTTGCATGCTGAACTCCAACACGCCCACACCCTGCAGGCGCCGGATACGCGCCACGTTCGGATATCTCTTCGCACGCTCCAGGGATGCTGAAATGCGGTTGATGTAGCTGGCAGGCGGTGCAGCCGGTCGTGATGCGACCGAGTTCTGGGGCATACCTCCCGAAGGCGGTGGAGCCGGCGTTGGCGCCGTGTTTGCAGTGCTTGGTGGGAGAGCGGCCGGCGGAGCCGCCGGTCTAGGCGCCGGGCGTGGTGGTTGTGGCCGTGGAGGTGTGCGCACAGGCTCCGGCGGCGGGGGGGCAGCGGGCGGCGGCGGGGGAATATCTGTTTCTAAAATGGGCGCCGTATCAGGCTCCACGGCCTGAAGCTGCTCGGGCGGTGCTGGGTCCGGCACTGGCGGCGGGTCCGTGGCAAGCATCTCAGGAAGCGATGCGGCCTCGACGATCTCAGGTGCTACCTCGGCCTCTGGCGGAGGTGGATCTGCCGCCATCGGCTCTGCGGCCACAGGCTCTACCGCCTCAGACATCTCGTTGGGCGTAGGTCCTTCGGTCACCGGCGTCATCGGCAAGGATGCGATCTCAAGCGGCACGATCGATGGCGGTGGGGGATGAGGCGGCAGTCCCACCAGAAGAAAGGCCGCTACGCCAACATGAAGGACGATTGAGCTGCCCCAGCCCGCGACACGCGACATCGACAGGTTCTCAGCACTCATTGCCACGGCCTCGCCTCCTCAGCGCGCCTGAACAGCGGCAGTGCCGGCCTCGGCCTCGGCAATCAGCGATACTCGTGTGATGCCCGCCTGAGTCACGCGCCCCATGACGCGGAGCACCTCCCCATAAGGAGCAGAGCGGTCACCACGGACATACACAGGCGCCTCCGGATCGGCTTCGTGCAGTGCGCGCAATTCTGCCGTGAGCTTCTCGGCTTCAATCGGCTCTTGTCGCAAGAAGATCTTGCCATCCGCCGAAACCGTGAGGACGGTCGGGGGCCTCTGCGTCGCGGCCCTTGGCGCAGCCGTTTTCGGCAACTCCACCGGAACACCGACCACCATCATTGGCGCCGCTACCATGAAAATAATGAGCAAGACCAACATGACGTCCACCAATGGCGTCACATTGATGTCGGCAATCGGAGGAGCGCCTTCATCGTCCCCTCCGCCGAGCGCTGGGCCTGAAAATGCCATTTCGCCTTACTCTGCCGCTGCGCTCGCGTGGGTTCTGACCATGTGCGCCTGCCGGCGTGACAGATTGGACGCGACATCCACTGACGCCGACAACGCTTCTTGCCGTAGCCGCCCGGTGCGAACCAGCAGCCGGTTATAGGCCATGACGGCAGGAATGGCGGCGATGAGGCCAATTGCCGTCGCGAATAGGGCCTCTGCGATACCGGGCGCTACGACGGCCAGCGAGGTGTCATTGCTCTGGGCAATGCCGGCGAAGCTGTTCATGATTCCCCACACCGTGCCGAACAGGCCGATGAAAGGTGCAACAGCTCCGGTGGTGGCAAGGAACGGCAGGCCTGGTTCCACCTTGCGCAACTCCCTCCCAAGGGCATGGCGCATGGCATGTTCGATCCGGTGCCGGAATTCAAAGCGGCTCTCCGCCTCCTCACGGCCATCGTGCCATTCCCGGGTTCCCGCCCGCAGCACTTGGGCAGACAGGCCTTCGCCCTGTGGCGGTGTCGGCGCTGTGCCCGGTAGCGAAGCGGCAACCAGCAGCTTCACCTCACGGCTGATCCGCCCGAGAAGCAGAGACTTCTCTATAATGATGGCCCAGCAAATGACCGATGCGAGAGCCAAACCGATCATCACCGCTTTGACGACCCAGTCGGCCTGCATGAACAGGCCGAGCATCGACATGTCCGGACCGTGCAGACCCGCGCCGGCAATTTCGGGCAGGCCCTCCAGCACAGGACTAGCAGTGGATGGATCGGTAGGGTTCATGTCCAGTCCTCACTTCTCGAAAGTGACGCCGTCCACTCGGGACGACAGCGTCAGGCGTGACAGGCAAGCCGCCCGCCCTTCGGCTTCAGGGCCACAGGCCAGCAAGTCATTCAGCAGCAGCATGCCGATACCGCCGCAATCCTGACCGTTGAGATCGAAGATGCGCGCCATGGTCTTGTCGCCCGGCAACGGACCGACATCGAGCGCGAGGCGCCTCGACACCACGCCATCCCGACCAAAAACCAAAAGATCGAGTCGAAGCGGATCGAGCGCCTTCTGGCCTGGATTACGCAGGACCAACCAGATCCGGCATCCTTCGGAGCGGCCTTCGAGTCTGTTCAGCTCGATGCTGACCGGAGAGGCAGTCGGCGTCTGCGCTGCGGCCGCCACCGGGGAAAGGGCACCCAGGATGATGGCAGTACGCATCAGCGCTGAACGGAGCATCATGAGAGGCATCCTTCGCATTTGTTCCGGCTTATGCCGCCATTGCGACGCGCTTGCAATGCGAATGACTCGCAGTTGTGCCGTGACGCTGACGGATCATGGAGATCGTAGGGCAAGGAACAGCCTTGCCCAACGTCGCCCTGCCTTAAATGTAAGGATGACTGGTGCCGACGCCCGGGATTGAACCGGGGACCTACTGATTACGAATCAGTTGCTCTACCGCTGAGCTACGTCGGCTCCTGCGTCGCGGTATCTAACGTTTCGTGGTCGGGAGAGCAACGGGGCTTGAACCAAATTCCACACGCCAAGCCGCCGTCCCACCTGCCCTGCCGGATACCAAACAGAGCGCTACGTGTTGCCCTCGGTAGGGTCCCACCCGTCAGTGCACGAGAACGGGCAGCATCTCGTGCTGCAGAATAGCAGCCGTCGCCAAACCAGCGTCGGGCGCGGCTCCGATCTGTGTCCCGTCCGCAGAGTGAATCGCCACCGCCTGCTGTCCGTCAACCTCGATCGGGCGGATGTAAGCGATCTGGTCTGCACCAAACCGCGCCCAGTCAGCAGCGGTCAGTTGACGAAGGACGTCAGACGCTGCGAACGGCCGAGTAACAGAGTGCTTTTCCATCATGGCACCTTTGTGGTTGGTCATCCCCCATCGACGGCAGGATGACGATGTCAGGCCTTATCGAGATGATCGCCACGCATCACGGCCCTGCCAGAGGAGTGAAGCCGCGTACCGATCTGAATTGCCTTCACACGGACTTCAGGCTGCGGCCGTCGGAGGTCGATATGCAGGAGGCCATTATCGAGCCAGGCCCCCTCAACGTCGATGCCCTCTGCCAGGACGAATGCCCTTTGGAACTGGCGGGCGGCAATGCCTCTATGGAGGAAGATTCGGCCCTCGGTTTCATCCTTCTGCCGTCCCCGCACAACCAACTGGTTGTCTTCCTGGGTGATTTGCAGATCCTCCATACTGAACCCGGCCACCGCCAAGGTAATCCGCAGACAATTTTCTCCTGTCTGCTCAATATTGTACGGAGGATATCCATCCGAGTTCTTGGCAACGCGGTCCAGCATCTGTTCCAGATGATCGAACCCAAGAAACAGTGGGGAGCCGAAAAGGGAAGACCGAGACATACCAGGGGGCACTCCTCACAAGAGCGAGTTGCTTGCGAGGCCCGAAGCACCTCGCTTGATGTAGTTTGGCGTTCGGCGGAACTTATGCAAGAGGCGCACCCTTGCTTGATCGTTGCTGAAGCCCCTCCCCCCATGTAGAGCACAACGCATGCCGGAAACGAACATCCTGCCCATTCTGTATGTCCCTGCCCCGGAGCTGCGGGCGAAAGCCAGGCCCGTTGCGGATGCCGACATGGACCAGGTTCGATCTCTCGTACCGAGCATGCTGGAGACGATGTACAAGGCGCCAGGAATAGGCTTGGCCGCACCGCAGATCGGACGCCTCTTACGGCTCGTTGTGATCGACCTACAACCGGACGACCAGCCCGCGCCCCTGGTGATGATCAATCCGGAGATTCTTGAAGCCAGCGACGACCTGGAAGTTCGGGAAGAAGGCTGCCTTTCCCTTCCCAACCAGTATGCCGATGTGGCCCGTCCGGCTGTGATCAGGGTCAGGTGGCATGACCTGGAGGGTAAACGTCAGGAGATGCAAGCCGACGGCTTGCTTGCCACCTGCATCCAGCACGAGGTCGACCATTTGAATGGTGTGCTCTTTGTGGATCACATTTCAGCCTTGAAGCGGAACATGCTTCTGCGACGGTTAGCCAAGGAACTGAAGACCAAATCGCGAGATGAAGCATGAGGCCGTTGCGGCTCGCTTTCATGGGCAGCCCGGACTTTGCGGTGCCTGCCCTCAAAGCCCTATGTGACGCTGGACATGAGGTCTGCTGCGTTTACACCCAGCCTCCCAAGCCTGTCGGCCGCGGCCAGAAAACAGCGTGCAGCCCCGTCCATCGCGTGGCGCAGGAGCTTGGCCTCACCGTCAGGACGCCGCATCGGTTACGGACTGACGAATCGGAACATGCGCATTTCCGCGATCTTGAACTGGACGCTGCCGTCGTCGCAGCCTACGGCCTAATCCTTCCGCAGGAGATGCTGTCAGCGCCGCGGCGGGGCTGCCTCAATATTCATGCTTCCCTTCTGCCTCGCTGGCGGGGGGCCGCACCGATTCAGGCTGCGATCATAGCGGGCGACGCTGAAACCGGCATCACCATCATGCAGATGGATGAAGGCCTCGACACCGGCGCCATGCTTTGCTCCGCTCCCATACCCATCGGCCCCGACGCTACCACCTCGTCCCTCCACGACGCTCTGGCGCAACTCGGCAGCAAGCTCATCCTGGATGCTTTGGCCACTTCACCTGATCCTCGTCCCCAACCGGAGCAGGGTGCCACCTATGCCTCGAAGCTCAGCAAAGCCGATGGCCTGCTGGATTGGTGCCTGCCAGCTGATCTGCTCCACAGACGTATTCGCGCCCTGAACCCGTGGCCGGGCACCTACTTTATGCACCAGGGCACGATGATTCGGGTGACTGCAGCTCTACCGGGCGAGATGGAAAGCGGAGCGGCACCAGGCACGGTCCTGGACAATCTGCCCCGTATCGCTTGCGGATCAGGTACCTTGACGTTGCTGCGGCTTGGACGGCCTGGAAAGGCCATCACCGAAGCTTCCGCCTTTGTCCGCGGCTATAACCTTCAGCCCGGGTCTGTGGTGAGTTAAGCCCACATGCCCCGCTATGCTTTGCTGGTCGAGTATGACGGCACACCCTTTCTCGGATGGCAGCGGCAAACCACTGGCTTGTCCGTCCAGCAAGTCCTTGAGGATGCGGCAGCTCCCTTGAATGGCGGAGTACCGGCTTCTTCCGCTGCTTCAGGCAGAACGGATGCCGGCGTTCATGCAGAAGGCCAGGTTGTCGAATTGACCATCGCCGCTGACCTGCCCCCCCTGCGAGTCCGAGAAGCCCTGAATTTTCATAGCCGCCCTCATCCCGTGTCCGTTCTAAAGGTTGCCCGTGCGTCAGAGGGGTGGTCCGCGCGCTTCTCCTGCATCAAGCGAGGCTATCGCTACCGGATACTGAATCGGCGCGCACGCCCGGCCTTGTTGCAGGGGCGCGTCTGGCATGTCCAGCAGCCACTGGATGCGGCCCTGATGCACCAGTCAGCGCAGCCCCTCCTGGGTCACCACGATTTCTCAGCCTATCGCGCCGCCGCTTGCCAGGCGAAGCACGCCTTGAGGACCTTGGATCGCCTTGATGTTGTCCAGGCTGGCGAAGACATCATGGTGATCGCTGAGGCTCGGTCCTTTCTGCATCACCAGGTTCGCAACATGGTGGGCACCCTGGTTCAGGTGGGCTTGGGCAAGAGGAAGCCCGATTGGCCTCGGCTGATTCTTGATGCTCGTGATCGGACGCTGGCTGGGCAGAATGCACCACCTGCGGGCCTGACCTTCATGTTTGCCCAGTATAAGACGGGTCTGCCTTGGGCAGACGGTCTCGGGACATCGGAGTGATCGTCAGCCGACTAGCCGCGTCCATTTCGAGAGCTGGGATTTGAAGAGGATGCGAGGGCTCTCGAGCTTCTCGAGAAGCGGCCAGGCTCGCCCTTCGATATAGTGGCTCAGCGGCTGGCGCAGTGATGCGAGCCTTCAGCAGGTCTTACAATACCGGAAAGCAGTGAGGTTGCCGGCAGATAAGCCCGCCTCGACATTTGCCAATCAGAGAATGGCGGAGGGGATGGGATTCGAACCCACGAGACGGGTTATCCCCGTCTAACGGTTTAGCAAACCGCCGCCTTCGGCCACTCGGCCACCCCTCCGCAGGGTTGAAGTTGCACGGCGTATGCTGAGCCGCTTCTAGCGGTTCACCTTGGCTTCGTCAAATGGTGGCACATCCAACGAACAAGAAAGATGTGCCGTGGAGGTCAGGTCCGCTCCACGGCATGGCGCACCAAGCCTCAGCCGAGCTTTTGCTTGAGCATCTCGTTCACGAGGGCCGGGTTACCCTTGCCCTGCATGGCCTTCATCGTCTGCCCAACAAAGAACCCAAAGAGCTTGTCCTTCCCCGAACGATACTCTTCGACCTTGGATGCCTGATCAGCCATGATTCTGTCGATGACGGCTTCGATCGCGCTCGTGTCCGTGATCTGCTTCAATCCCCGTTCTTCCACCAGGGTCGCAGGCCCCTTCCCCGTTTCGAACATGGCTTCCAGCACATCCTTGGCGAGCTTGCCGGAGAGTGTTCCGTCTGTAATCAGGTCTAGCAGAGAACCCAGGTCAGCGGCGCTTACTGGTGATCCGGAGATGCCCACGCCGCGGCGGTTCAGCCCGGCGAAGAAGTCGCCAATCAGCCAGTTGGCCGCCGTCTTAGGATCACGACCCGCGGCGACCGCTTCGTAGAAGGCCGCCGTTTCTTTTTCCAATGTCAGAACGTGCGCATCATACGGCGTGAGGCCGAAAACTGCGACGTAGCGCGCTCGTCGGTCATCCGGCAGTTCCGGCAAGCTGGCCTTCAGCTCATCCACCCACGACTGCTCCAGCACAAGAGGCGGCAGATCAGGATCCGGGAAGTACCGATAGTCATGCGCATCCTCCTTCGAGCGCATGGACCGGGTGACACCTCGCTGGGTGTCGAACAACCGTGTTTCCTGAATGACCTCCTCGCCGGTCTCCCAGAGCTCGATCTGGCGCCTGGCCTCGGCTTCCACCGCCTGCATAACGAAGCGGATCGAGTTGACGTTCTTGATCTCGCATCTTGTGCGGAACGCTTCGCCCTTCTTCCGAACCGAGACGTTCACGTCCGCTCGAAGCGAACCCTGCTCCATGTTTCCATCGCAGGTGCCCAGGTAGCGGAGGATCTGTCGCAGCTTGGTCAGATAGGCTCCGGCTTCCTCAGGCGATCGCAGATCCGGTTCCGAGACGATTTCCATCAGCGCCACACCGGAGCGGTTCAGGTCGATGAAGCTCTTGGTCGGATGCTGGTCGTGTAGCGACTTGCCCGCATCCTGCTCAAGATGCAGCCGCGTGATCCCGATGGTCTTGATGCTGCCGTCAGCAAGCTCGATCTCGATCTGGCCGGTTCCGACAACAGGAAACTGGTACTGGCTGATCTGGTAGCCCTGCGGCAGATCAGCATAGAAATAGTTCTTGCGATCAAAGCGTGACCAGAGATTGATCTGCGCATTCAGGCCCAGGCCTGTCCTGACGCCCTGAGCCACGCATTCGCGGTTTATGACCGGCAGCATGCCGGGAAACCCGGCATCGATGAAGCTGACCTGGGAGTTGGGCTCTGCGCCAAATTCGGTTGCAGCCCCGCTGAACAATTTGGCTGCGGAGCTGATCTGAGCGTGCACTTCCAGCCCGATGACCACTTCCCAAGGGCCGCTCGTTCCATCCAGGGTGTAGGTCATGCTGCAGCCCTCAGCGTGGGAAGAGCGGTGAAGCCAGCCGCGCGCTCGATGTTGCGTGCGACCGCAAACACGGTTTCCTCGTCAAAAGGCCGCCCCAGGATCTGCAATCCCAAGGGCAAGCCCTTGGCATCCTGACCAGCGGGAACAGCCATGCCCGGAATGCCGGCCAGATTCGCCGTGATCGTAAAAACATCGTTCAAGTACATAGCCACAGGGTCGTCCTGCTTTTCGTCCTGGCCGAAGGCAGCGCTCGGCGTAGCCGGCGTAAGGATCGCATCCACCTTGCCCCAAGCCTGATCGAAGTCCCGCTTGATAAGGGCGCGCACCTGCTGCGCCTTGACGTAGTAGGCGTCGTAATATCCTGCCGACAATACGTAAGTCCCGATCAGGATCCGCCTCTGGACCTCAGGGCCGAATCCGGCGGCACGCGTCCGCTCGTAAAGATCCTTCAGGTCTTCGCCATCCTGCCGCACGCCGTAGCGCACGCCATCGTAGCGGGCGAGGTTGGACGACGCCTCGGCCGGCGCCACGATGTAGTAGGTCGGCAATGCGTGCCGAGTATGCGGCAGGCTGATATCGCGGATTTCTGCCCCGGCCTCCTTGAGCCAGGCAATGCCGGCCTCCCAAAGGCTGGCGATCTCGGCCGGTAGCCCATCCAGCCGGTATTCCCTTGGAATGCCGACACGAAGGCCCTTGATGCTTCTCTCGCAAGAAGCCTGGAAGTCCGGAACCTCACGCGCCGAGCTTGTTGCATCGCGGGGATCGAAACCTGCCATGGACTTCAGGAGGATGGCACAATCCTCCACGGTTCGCGCAATCGGACCGGCCTGATCGAGCGACGAGGCATAAGCCACGATGCCGAAGCGCGAGCAACGCCCGTAGGTCGGCTTGATCCCCGCCACACCGCAGAAGGCGGCCGGCTGGCGGATCGATCCGCCAGTGTCCGTAGCCATCGCTCCCAGGGCGAGGCGAGCAGCCACCGCCGCCGCCGATCCCCCGGACGACCCTCCCGGGACCAACGCAGTGCCTTCCTCTCCACGCCGCTTCCAGGGGTTCTCCGCCGCCCCGAAGGCGGAGCTGGTGTTGGATGAGCCCATGGCAAACTCATCCAAGTTCGCCTTGCCGAGAAACACTGCGCCATCCCTCAGGAGATTGGCTGTCACAGTGCTCTCGTAGGGAGGCACGAAGTTGCCCAGGATACGGCTGCCGGCAGTCGTCCGGGTGCCGGCGGTGCAGAACAGATCCTTGATGGCGAGAGGTATCCCGGTAAGGCTTCCTCCCTCCTGCCGCGCCAGCGCGGCATCCGCTGCCCGAGCCTGCGACAGCGCCACCTCAGGCGTCAGGGATATGAAGGCATTGATCCTGGGATTCAGCGTTTCCGCAGCCGTCAGATGAGCCTGCGTAAGCTCAACTGCGCTCATATCGCCGCGCCTCAGGGCGGCTGTTGCCTGGGCGATGGTAAGATCGGTCAGTGTGGCCACGTCTCTCACTCCACCACCTTGGGAACCGCGAAAAAGGCGCCTGCACGATCTGGTGCATTGGCCAGGATGCCTGATTGGTTATTGCCATCCGTAACCTGGTCCTCGCGCATTCTCAGAGAACCTCCACCTCCGCCAGCCATGGGCTCGACGCCGGAAGTATCCACCGCCTGCAGCTGCTCGATCCAGTCGAGGATACCGTTCAGCTCCGCCTGAAGTCGCGGCAGCTCATCGCTTTCGACCTTGAGGCGGGCAAGCGAGGCAACACGCCTTACTGTAGCAGTGTCGAGCGACATGTGATGTTCTTCCGGATTGCAGGGCATATTTGCTTGAACAAGGCGGCGGACCATAAACAGGGCGATGCCCATCATCAACCTGACTGAGCTTCGCGCTGCACTCTCTCCGGGTCAAAGGCTCATCGGCCTGGATCCCGGCAAGCGCGTCATAGGCCTCGCGCTTTCCGACCCGTTGCTGATCCTGGCCACTCCTTATGGCAGCTTGCAGCGGGGCAAGCTCGCCGCCAACGCTGCCCAGATCCGGGCAATGGCTGAGAAAGAGGGGGCGGCAGGCTTGGTTGTGGGCCTTCCGCTGAGCCTCGATGGCAGCTTTGGGCCCGCAGCCCAGGCAGCAAAGGACTGGGCCATGGCCGTTTCCGTGGCCACTGAAATGCCCGTTTCGCTATGGGATGAAAGGCTGTCGTCTTCCGCGGTCAATCGGATGCTGGTCGAGGAAGCCGATCTTTCGCGGGCAAAAAGGATGAAGATCGTGGATTCGGCTGCCGCCGGCTACATGCTGCAGGCTGCCCTTGATGCCAGCCGGTCGGTGGGTGACAGCGACGGCGCCCCCCTTTCAGCCTGAGCGCGACGTCGGTATGGTTCCGGGCCTCTAGCTGGACTGGTTGACATGCTGCCTTTTCCCCACAGGCACCTCCTGGCCCTTCAGGGACTGGAGCCGCCCTACATAGCCGATCTCCTGGATCTGGCGGAATCCTATGTCCTCCTGAACCGTAGCGGAAAGACCCAGCGTGACGTCCTGAAGGGCCAGACCCTGATCAACCTGTTCTTCGAGGACAGCACCCGTACCCGCACCAGCTTCGAACTGGCGGGCAAGCGCCTTGGCGCCGACGTCATCAACATGTCGGTTTCCACCAGTAGCGTGAACAAGGGCGAAACCCTGCTCGACACGGCATCGACGCTCAACGCCATGCAGTGCGACCTGCTGGTGATACGCCATGCGCAATCCGGAGCTCCGGCCTTGTTGAGCCAGAAGGTGGATGCGGCGGTCATCAACGCTGGGGACGGTACGCATGAACATCCGACGCAGGCACTACTGGATGCTTTGACTATCCGCCGCCGCAAGGGAAAGCTGGAAAACCTGACCGTTGCGATCTGTGGGGACGTGCTTCATAGCCGGGTAGCTCGCAGCAACATCCATCTCCTGTCGGCCATGAACTGCCAGGTTCGGGTGATCGGCCCACCGACCCTTATCCCGGCCGAGGCGGCGCGTTTGGGCGTCGAGGTTTTCCATGACATGAGGGAAGGCCTGCGCGATGCCGACGTGGTCATGATGCTGCGCCTGCAGAAGGAGCGCATGGCGGGCGGCCTGATCCCCTCGGCAAGGGAGTTCTTCCGCTTCTACGGCCTCGACGCCACCAAGCTCGCCTTTGCCCGACCGGATGCCATTGTCATGCATCCGGGACCAATGAACAGGGGCGTCGAGATCGACAGCGCCGTAGCCGATGATCCGGATCGAAGCGTCATTGGTGAACAGGTAGAGATGGGCGTGGCCGTGCGCATGGCGGTGCTTGACGTGCTTTCCCGCAACCTGCGTCGGAACGCGCGCGCATGATGAACGCATCCCAGGACATCGTCTTCGTCAACGCGCGCCTTCTGGACCCTTCGCGCGCTCTCGATGCGCCGGGCAGCCTGCTGGTCAGCAAAGGCGTCATCATGGATCACGGGAGTGGCTCAGGCGTTCCCGAGAGTGCCTTGGTCATTGATTGCGACGGCGCAATCCTGGCTCCGGGCCTGATCGACATCCGCGCGACCTTGGGTGAACCCGGGGCGGAGTACCGCGAAACCATCGAAACTGCCGCGGATGCGGCGGCTGCAGGCGGCATCACAACGCTTTGCGCCTTGCCTGACACGGAACCGGCTCTGGACGACCCTGCCCTGGTTCAGTTCATGGTCCGCCGCGGGGAGGCGACGGGCAGCCTGTCGATCGCGCCCTATGGAGCTGCGACGAAGAACTGCCTGGGAAAGGAGATAGCGGAGCTTGGCCTGCTTCGTGAAGCTGGCGCTGTTGCTTTCACCGACGGTAAGCGGGCCATCGCAAACGCCCGCACCATGCGGCTGGCATTATCCTATGCCCGGACTTTCGGCAGCATCATTGTGCAGCATCCTGAGGAGCCAACTCTCGCCATGGGCGGAGCGGCCACTGAGGGTGAGCTGGCCACAAGGCTCGGTTTGCCCGGGATCTCTCCGGCGGCCGAAGCCATCATGATTGCACGGGACATCAGCCTAGCGCGAATCACGGGCGGCCATGTGCATTTCGCGCACATATCAACGTGTTCCGCGGTGAACCTCATTCGTGCCGCTAAGGCAGAAGGGTTGCATGTGACCTGCGACACGGCACCACCGTATTTTGATCTGAACGAAACCGCGATCGGAGACTTCCGAACCTACGCCAAGCTGTCGCCCCCCCTCCGTCCGGAAGAGGACCGCCTCGCCATCGTTGCGGCCCTTGCCGACGGAACAATCGACGCCATTGCCTCGGATCATCAGCCGGCAGATCCCGACGATAAGCGCCTGCCGTTCGCCCAGGCTTCGGCTGGAGGCATCGGTCTCGCGACACTGCTGGGAATCACACTGGCACGCGTACATTCGGGGGACCTCACGATGGCCACTGCCATCAATCTGCTGACTGCCGGCCCGGCACGCCTGTTCGGTATTCAGGCCGGTACGTTGGATCGTGGCGCGGCGGCAGACCTGGTGCTCTTTCACCCGGAAGCCGCCTGGAAAGTGGAGGCCGGCAAGTTGCCTGGTAAGGCCCAGAATTCACCCTTCGATGGTAGGGCGCTGGAAGGTAAGGTCTTAGGGACCTGGAAATCAGGGCGGCGTGTGTACGGATGACCACGTTCCTGCTGGCGCTGCTGATCGGATATGCCTCGGGGTCCGTTCCCTATGGGCTCCTGCTGACCCGCGCAGCTGGTCTGGGTGATATCCGTAAGATCGGCAGCGGCAATATCGGCGCAACGAACGTGCTCCGTACAGGCAACAAGAAGGTGGCAGGCGCTACCCTGCTGCTGGACGCCCTGAAAGGAGCGGTGCCGGTTGTTCTTCTGACCTTCGCCTGGGGTCGGGAGAGCGGCTTTGCGGCAGGCCTGGGATCCCTGCTCGGCCACATTTTTCCGCTATGGCTGGGTTTTCGCGGTGGGAAAGGCGTAGCCACCGGTGCAGGCGCGATCCTGGGAGCGGCATGGTGGCTAGGCTTGGCTTGCGCCGCGGTCTGGCTGGTGATGGCACGGGTGAGCCGGATCTCGTCGCTTTCAGCTCTAGTGGCCTGTTCCGCCGCGCCGCTGATCGCCCTGGCCACTGGCGATCATCAACTGGCCCTCTATGCTCTGGCCTTGACGGTGCTGATCATGGCAAGGCACCGCGACAACATCCGTCGCCTCCTCGCGGGGGAGGAACCGCGGATCGGCAGCAAGTCATGAGCGGTGATGAGGCACTGGCCAAGCTTCGCCTCGCGCGTACCGACGGCGTAGGGCCGAAAACGTTCAGGCGCCTGCTGGAACGTCACGGGTCCGCTCATGCCGCACTCCGGGCCCTCCCTGATCTGTCCGCTCGCCGGGCAACTCCATTCCTGCCGCCGTTGCCAAGTGCCGCTGAGAAGGAATTTCGCGAGATCAGCGAGATGGGCGGCAGCTTCCTGTTCTTCGGGGCACCAGATTATCCGCCCATGCTCGCGCAGCTTGAAGATGCACCCTCTGCTCTCGCCGTTGTGGGAGACACCCAGCTCCTTGCCAAGCCTCAAATCGCCGTCGTCGGAGCGCGCAATGCCTCGGCATTGGGGCGCCGAGTAGCGATGGAACTCTCAAACAGCTTGGTCCAGGCCGGCTTTGTTGTGACTTCAGGGTTAGCAAGGGGCATCGATGGGGCAGCTCATGCCGGCGCACTGCGTTCTGGCTCGACCATTGCCATTGTGCCTGGGGGCCTCGACCGTGCCTACCCGCCGGAGCACGCCGAGTTGCAATCCTCTATTGCGGAACGGGGTGCTGTTGTTGCGGAAGCTCCCTTGGGAACAGCTCCCCTCGCCCGGCACTTCCCCAAGCGAAACAGGATCATCGCGGGCCTAAGCTTGGGCGTGGTTGTCATCGAAGCGGGGCTGCATTCGGGCACGCTGATGACGGCGAGGCTCGCTTTAGAAGCGGGGCGCGAGATTTTCGCTGTGCCTGGAAGTCCTTTGGATCCACGCTGTACCGGCTCTAACGACCTGATCCGCCAGGGAGCCTATCTGACGGAGAGCGTGGCCGACATTCTGGACCACCTGCCCCAATACCTGCCTTCCAACCCGGCCTCAAGGCAGGCTGCTTCCCCGGTGAGACCAACGGATGGCGATTCGGTGAGCGGGACCGATACAGACAAGGTGCTGAGTCTGGTCGGAGCATCACCCGTCACAGTTGACGAGGTGATGCGACACTGCCACCTCTCTGCTGCTGCGGTGCAGGCCATTTTGCTGGACCTGGAACTTGACGGGCGGATAGACACTCTGCCTGGGAACCGGGTGATCCGTAGCGGGTCACGATAAGTCAGCCTCCGGCGCATAGCTGTCGGCGGCCAGGAGAGAGCGCTTACATCCGCCATGACCGACGTTGTCGTCGTCGAATCGCCGGCCAAGGCGAAGACCATCAATAAGTATCTCGGGCAGGACTTCACCGTCCTGGCGAGCTTTGGACATGTTCGCGATCTGCCGCCCAAGGACGGCAGCGTCCGACCTGACGAAGACTTCGCCATGGACTGGACAGCCGAGGATCGTGGCGAGAAGCAGGTCGCGGCCATCGCGAAGGCGGTCAAGGGGGCACGTAACCTCTACCTAGCCACCGACCCCGACCGCGAGGGCGAGGCCATTTCCTGGCATGTCCAGGAAATGCTCCGGCAGAAGGGGGCGCTCAAAGGCGTCCAGGTGCACCGCATCACCTTCAACGAGATTACGAAAAGGGCGGTGCAGACAGCGCTGGCTCAGCCACGCGATCTAGATGCTCCGCTGATCGATGCTTACCTCGCGCGCCGCGCCTTGGATTACTTGGTGGGCTTCACCCTCTCGCCCGTGCTTTGGCGGAAGCTGCCGGGCAGCAGATCGGCTGGTCGGGTCCAATCGGTGGCCCTGAGGCTGATCTGCGAGCGTGAAGCGGAGATCGAGATTTTCCGAGCCCGCGAATATTGGACGGTTGAGGGCAGGTTTCTGACGCTGGACGGTGCCCCCTTTGTGGCCCGTCTGACGCATCTTCATGGAAAGAAGCTCGAGCAATTTGACCTCGGCAATGAAGCCGCCGCGCTTGAGGCCAAGGCTGCGGTTGAAGCCGCTGATTTCACGATCTCCGCAATTGAGAAGAAGCGGGTCCGGCGGAACCCTCCTCCTCCGTTCACCACCTCCACTCTTCAGCAAGAAAGCTCGCGCAAGCTGAGCTTCGGCGCGCAGCAGACGATGCGTCTGGCGCAGCAGCTGTATGAAGGTGTTGAAATCCGCGGCGAGACAGTGGGCCTTATCACCTACATGCGGACAGACGGCGTTCAAATGGCAAGGGAGGCCATCGCCGGGATCCGTGATCACGTGCGGGAGGCCTTCGGCGAAGCCTATCTGCCGGCATCGCCTCGGGAGTACACATCCCGTGCCAAGAACGCCCAGGAAGCGCACGAAGCAATCCGCCCGACAGATGTCGCGCGTACGCCTGAAGAAGTCGCACGATATCTGGCTCCCGATCAGCGCCGGCTTTACGAACTGGTCTGGAAACGGGCTGTGGCAAGCCAGATGCAGTCGGCTGAGCTTGATCAAACCGGTATCGAGCTCAGCCAGCCTACGCGACAGACGCGGATGCGGGCCACAGGCAGCGTTGTGGCCTTCGACGGCTTCTTGAAGCTCTACCGGGAAGACATCGATGACGCACCGGGCGGTGCTGGCTCCGAGGACGAGGACACCCGTATGCTGCCGCCCATGCGCGAGCAGGATCCGGCAAGGCTTAGTGCGGCGCAGGCCGATCAGCATTTTACCCAGCCTCCTCCCCGCTACTCCGAGGCATCGCTGGTGAAGAAGATGGAGGAGCTAGGCATCGGGCGCCCCTCGACCTACGCCTCCATTCTTCAGACCCTTCAGGACCGGGATTATGTGAAGCTTGAGAAGCGGCGCTTCCTACCGGAGGATCGTGGACGCCTCGTCACTGCCTTCTTGGTCAACTTCTTTGAAAGGTATGTAGACACCGGCTTCACAGCCTCGCTGGAAGAGCAGCTTGATGACATTTCAGGTGGGAGGGCGGACTGGCGTGCAGTGATGCGCGCCTTCTGGGAGGATTTCAACGCCGCCATTGCCGCGACCAAGGACCTGACCATCAGCGCCGTTATCGACGCGCTCGATCAGGAGTTAGGGCCGCATTTCTTTCCTGCTCCAGGCGACGGCTCAGATCCCCGGGCCTGTCCGGCCTGTGGGAATGGACGGCTCGGCCTCCGCCTTGGCCGCAACGGCGCCTTCATCGGCTGCTCCAATTATCCTGAATGCCGCCATACTCGCCCTCTTACGGTTGCGGGCGAGAATGAGGCGGAGGGTGCGCTCGCTGGAGGTGTCAAGGAGCTTGGCCCCGATACAGCGACCGGGGAGATGGTATCGCTCCGCAGAGGTCCCTATGGCCTTTATGTGCAGCTTGGAGAAGGCAGCACCAATGAGAAAGGGAAAGCGATCAAGCCGAAGCGGGCCAGCTTGGTCCGTGGAATGGATCCTGACTCGATCACGATCGAGAAGGCGCTGGCGCTTCTTGCCCTGCCGCGGATCGTTGGCATTCATCCGGAAAGCGGCGACGAGATTTCAGCGGCTGTTGGTCGGTTCGGCCCCTACGTCAAAATGGGCAGCATCTACAAGTCGCTGGACCGGGATGATGATGTTCTTACCGTGGGCATCAACCGTGCGGTCGCGTTGCTGGCCGATGCCAAGGCGAAGGTTCGCTCGCTGGGTAATCACCCCAAGGATGGCGAGGTTGTCGAGGTCAAGCGCGGCCGGTTTGGCCCATATGCTCAGCATGCAGGATTCGTCGCGAGCCTCCCGCGCGGCACCCAGATGGACGACGTGACACTGGAACAGGCTGTCCTTCTTCTGGCGGAGAAAGGTAAGAAACTGACGCCACCTGGAGGCATCAAGAAGCCGACTAAGAAGCCGACAGCGCGGAAGGCATCTGCCGAAGCGGGCGACGATGCAGCTCCGGTGAAGCGCAAAGCGCCACCAAAGGTGAAGTCGTCGCCTAGAGCAACAAGGAAGGCCAGCCCGCGGGCGAAAGCCAAGGTCTAGCCTTCACCATCCGTTGGCGGACCATGACTGACACAGCGCCTGTACGTCTGCGGCTTTGTGACCATCGGAGGCGCCTCGGCTGGACCGCTGCGGGCGAGCGTTTATTCAGGATGCTCGCTCGGCCTATTCGAATCGGCTCCACTTTCCTGGCTTTGCCAGTTCTTGTGCTGCCGATCTTCTTGTCCTTCGCAACGGCACAGCCGGTGCACTTCCCACGCGGTGAGGTGCACCGCGTGCTCGATACTGCGTTTTCTGCCATTCTTGACCGTCATCTGGAAGCAGCAGCCGCCGCAGACCTTCTGCTCTGGTCGGTGCGAGGGTTGGCAGCTGTTGACGTTACGATCACGGTACAGGCAGCTGGCGGCGTACTCCACGTTATGCGGGGCGACCAGCTCGTGATTTCGGTTTCGCTGTCGTCATCGGTCGGCAGCGGAAGCCCTGGAGCCCAGTTGCCCACCTTACAGGGCTCCACATCCTTGCTCACTGAGATCTACGCCGCAGCGTGGGACGCCTCGCCGGAGATCCGCGCCGCAGGCGTCGAGCAGCTTCTGCAAGCCGGCTTCGAGGAGCTGTTCAACCATCTCGACCCTTTCAGCCGCTATGTCAGTTCGGCTGAGGCAGAACTTGCCTATCAGCGGCGTATAGGACCACAGGATGCAGGCATCAGAATCGCTGAGGATGTAGCCGGCCGAACCGTGGTCGTTGGTCTGAGAAGCGGCAGCTTGGCAACAAGGGCCGGTATTCAGATCGGCGACATCATCCTGGGCATCAATGGGCGAAGAACCCGCGATGAACCTCTCATTGGGATAGCTCGGCGCCTGGAGCAACTGCGCGGACAGCCTCTGAACCTTCAACTGTTGCGTGGCAAAATCAGGCTGGATGTCATGATCAGGCCAGAGCCGGGAGAGGTGATCGGTGCCGAGTTCATGGTCCGTGACGGTCATCTCTGGGTTCAGCTCCCATACTTCACGGCCGCGACCACAGAACAGTTGATGAAGGGCCTGATGGCTAGGATCGCTGCGCAGCCTCGGCTGCGAGGAGTGGTCCTGGATCTTAGGGGCAACAGAGGCGGCATTCTGCAGCAAGCCGTAAGTGTTTCTGATCTATTCCTTTCTCAAGGGCTCATTGCCACCAGTGTGGGCCGGCACCCGGATGCAACCCGGTCCTGGTTTGCATCCGAACCAGATGTCACAGGTGGAAGACCCCTCATCGTTTTGGTTGATGGCCGAACAGCATCCGCTGCAGAGATTGCCGCCGCTACTCTTTCTGATCGTGGCCGTGCAGTTGTTGTCGGGAGCTCGACACTGGGTAAGGGGCTTGTTCAGGTCGTAATTCCTCTTCCAAACAGAGCCGAGATCCTGATCTCCTGGTCCAGAGTGCTGGCACCGCATTCCTGGCCCATCCAGGGCCTCGGAGTTCTGCCCGCGATCTGCACCAGCCTTGGTGAAGAGGCCCTTCGTCAGGAGCTTCAACAGCTCGGCAAGGGCACCCTGTCTACGGCGCCCGTGCTGACCCGAGTTCGCGGACTCCGTGCGCCTGTTCCTCTCAGTGAAGTCTCAGCGCTCCGAAGTACCTGCCCCCCGGCCGAAGGACGGGACCTGGACCAAGTGGCGGTGCGTTTTCTCCTCAACAATCCTGTTGCCTACGAGACCGCGATCAAGCGATGATTCGGGATGGCACATCAGGTTTAGCTTGACTGACTGCGGTCATCGACTAGTGTACGGCACCTTGCGTCGCACCCAGGTGCGCGGCTGATGGCCGCCTTCTTGGGGTGCCGGACAGTGCCCACGGAAGAAAATCATGGCCAAGTCAAACACCATTCTGATCAAGCTCGTTAGCACTGCCGACACGGGCTACTTCTACGTCACGAAGAAGAACACGCGGAACACCACCGGCAAGCTCGAGATGCGGAAATACGACCCGGTGGCTCGCAAGCATGTTGCTTTCCGTGAGTCGAAGATCAAGTAAGGCATTTATGCTATGAGACAATGCCGCGCCCTGTTGCCGCGGCATTGATCCTCTTGCGCTGCCTCAAGCGACACTGGCTGATCGCGGCTTCCAGTCTTTGTCGCAGGCGAACTCTACCCGATTGCGCCCCGAAGATTTTGCCCGATACAGGGCGCCGTCGGCAGCCCGTATCATATCTGATACCGCCTCTCCATCCCGAGCGAATGCAACGCCGATGCTGATGGTGATCCGCAGGACGTCGCCAAATCCTGTGGCAATCAGGTCGTCCTCAACAGCGCCACGAAGTCTTTCCGCGATCTGCAGTGCCTCTTCCTCGGAGGTGTCGGCGAGGGCCACAAGGAATTCTTCGCCCCCATACCGCGCCACTGTATCAACGGCCCGCAGCTGAGCCTGAAGTCGTAGGGCGACTTCTTTCAGCACAACATCGCCAACCCCGTGGCCATAGGTGTCGTTGACAGCCTTGAACCTGTCGACATCCAGCAGCATCACAGCTGGGCGCGTGGTCCTGAGAAGGTGCTCAAGGTGCCGCGCTATGTAGCGCCGATTCCGCAGACCTGTCAGGCTGTCGGTGATTGCCATCTCGAGTGAGCGATCCAGTTCGGTCCTCAGCTGCTCCTGGTAGCGCCGCTGCCGGATCTGATTGCGTAGCCTTGCACGCAATTCGTTGGAATCAGCAGGTCTCAGCACATGATCGTTGGCACCCAGATCGAACCCTCGCAGAACAAGGGAGCGCTGATCAAGATCGGCCAAAAGGATCATCGGCATGTCACGCGTTGATGCCTGCGCCCGCAGACGGGATGCCAGACGCAGCCCCTCTCCCCCATCAAGCGAGAGGCTCAACAGGATTGCGTCGAAGGAACAGCGATCCAGACAATCCCACGCAGCCTGCACCGTGCTGGCTGAGTGAAGCTGCACGCCTTCCTGGCGCATCACTGATTCTACCAACTCAGCTTCATTGATATCCTCAGTGGCCAGGAGCACAGAAGCGCCGCGGAGTTGCTCGGCTGGACTGGGAAGTGGATCGAAGCCCATATCCAGGGCTGTTGCTGCCCGTGCCCGGAAGGCATCCGAAATTTGCTTGACGCGCAGGAGCGCTCGCAACCGCGCAAAAAGAGTGGGATGGTCCACCGGCTTTGACAGGAAGTCGTCCGCTCCAGCCTCCAATCCACGTACCCGTTCCACGGGATCGACCAGGGCGGTGATCATGACTACAGGTATGTGGACCGTGACTGGATTGGCTTTAAGGATGCGACAAACTTCGTATCCGTCCATGCCCGGCATCATGACATCGAGGAGAATAACATCCGGTAGCCACTCGGATGCCTTGCGCAGGGCCTCAGGTCCAGAAGAGGCCAGCAGAACATCGTAGTATTCAGCGTTGAGCCGCGCCTCCAGCAAGCGAAGGTTTGCAGCAATGTCATCGACGACAAGAATACGAGCGCTCATGCCGAGTATGTCTCTACCTGCTTGACCGACAGCTAGATGACGCACTTCTCCCTAAATTCGCCTCGAAACGGAGCGGCTCGTACGACTCCAGTCCGCTTAGCGTCAGAATGGCTGACGATGCCGGCAAGGTCAGCATGACGCATCTTCGAGCCGCTCCTTCATCACCATAGGGCCTGGCACATAGTGCGATATGCCGCAGCCATTGGAAGTTACGACCCGAAGCTAACATGGCTCCGTGGTGCGGGAGAATAGCTATGCATCAAAACAATCGAGAAGCGAGGGTACATCTGGCATAGGGTGACGCCAGACGGTCCTGGAAGAGAGGTGGCATCTCGCAGCTAGAACACCGATCAGGCCTACCTCTATTCCTCGGTTGCCCTTAATCCCTCAACAACTCATTGATCGATGTCTTTTCCCGCGTGCGTGCATCAACACGCTTCACGATCACGGCGCAGTAAAGGCTGGGGCTTGGCGAGCCGTCCGGAAGTGCACGGCCCGGCACACTTCCCGGCACAACAACGGAGTACGGGGGAATTTTGCCCAGGAAGATCTCGCCTGTCGCGCGATCAATGACCTTTGTGGAGGCTCCCACAAAGACACCCATGGACAGCACACTGCCCTCTCCGACGATGACCCCCTCCGCAACCTCGGATCGGGCACCGATGAAGCAGTTGTCACCGATCACAACGGGATTTGCCTGGAGCGGCTCAAGAACACCGCCAATACCGGCGCCGCCAGAAATGTGGCATCCTCTGCCAATCTGGGCACATGAGCCAATGGTGGCCCATGTGTCGACCATGGTGTCGCGGCCTACATATGCACCAAGGTTCACGAAGCTCGGCATCAGCACAACGCCCGGTGCAATGTAGGCTGAGCGTCGCACAATGGCTCCGGGAACCGCACGAAACCCGGCTTCCTTGAACCGGACATCAGTCCATCCATCAAACTTGAGCGGAACCTTGTCGTAGGCGCCGGGTGCTGTCGGCATCAACGCTGACTCTTCCAGCCTGAAGGAAAGAAGAACCGCCTTCTTCAGCCACTGATTGACTTTCCATCCTCCTGCGCCATCCGGCTCGGCCACCCGCCTTTGCCCGCCGTCCAGGAGTTCGAGAGCCTGCTCAACGGCAACTCGATCATCGCCTGTGGTGCTGGGCGACAGCTCTGCCCTTCTTTCCCACAGCTTTTCGATTGTTGTTTCGAGTTCCATGAGAACGGCTCCGGCTGAGTAGTTGATCTGGTATCGGGATGCGTCTAGCTGCTGTCAACAATCGGCGACGCAAGCGGCTTCAGGGCCTGATCAGGGTTCCCGCCCCGCCATTGGTGAACAGCTCAATCAGCACCGCATGAGGTACACGGCCATCAACGATCACCGCTCCTTTTACACCCTGCTCAATGGCATAGATGCAGGTTTCCACCTTTGGAATCATGCCGCCGGAAATCCAGCCCTCAGCGATACCGGAACGCACCTCAGCCACGGTCATCTCGGGGATCAACCGCTTCTCGCTATCAAGCACGCCCGGGACATCGGTCAGCATCAGCAAACGGGAGGCATGGAGGGCACCCGCAATAGCGCCCGCCGCCGTGTCCGCGTTGATGTTGTAGGTCTGACCATCTGCCGAGACACCCACTGGTGCGACCACCGGCACGATGTCGGACGAGATCAGCAATTTCAGCACGCGGGGATCGACATGCTCCGGCTCTCCAACGAAACCAAGATCCAGCACCTTCTCAATCTGGCTCTCGGGATCCCTGTAGCTTCGCTGCAGCTTACGGGCCTTGATGAGCCCCCCATCTTTCCCAGAGATGCCGACAGCAATAGCACCGGCCCGCGTGATGCACCCGGCGACCTGTTTGTTGACGGTTCCTGAAAGAACCATCTCGACGACATCAACCATCTGGGCGTCGGTTACCCGAAGACCGTTCACAAAGGTTGATTGTACGTTCAGGCGCTTGAGCATGGCGTTGATCTGCGGGCCGCCACCATGGACGACGACAGGATTAACGCCCATCTGCTCCAACAGAGCGATGTCCCGGCCGAAGCGCAGTGCCGTCTCTTCTTCGCCCATGGCATGGCCGCCATACTTCACAACAACGATTTGTTCGTCATAGCGCTTGAGGAACGGCAGCGCCGCAGCCAGGATCTCCATCTGATTGCGAGCATCTTCGGTCATGGCCGTCCTCTTTCGCTCCTAAGCCGCGCTCGCGCCTCTAAGCGGCGTTGACGGGAGGGTCAAGGCTTCCAGGTCTGAGGGTTGGTCAGGCGGGCGGCCCTTCGGCTTCAGCAAGCGCGGCAATCTCGGCCTTCAGCAGCGGAAGGCCGTCTCCGGTTTCGCTGCTTGTCGTGACAATAAGCGGGTGCGCGGCAGTGTACTGCCTTGTCAACGAAGCCGCCTCCTCCTGTCGGCTTCGCAGCCGGTCCGGCTTCACATCATCGGATTTGGTCAGCACGATCTGAA
Source organism: Teichococcus globiformis (assembly GCF_042646265.1). Classification (NCBI taxonomy): domain Bacteria; kingdom Pseudomonadati; phylum Pseudomonadota; class Alphaproteobacteria; order Acetobacterales; family Roseomonadaceae; genus Roseomonas; species Teichococcus globiformis. Next base: position 244,378 of record NZ_JBHRTN010000010.1, on the reverse strand, counting down.
AAGTGACGGCGGCATCGGTCAGCAACTTCATGGCAGCGCGGTCACTTGCTTTGGTTTCCACCCGCGCGTCGAGCAACAGAATGATCCTCCTCAATGTTGGCCTACCGCGCAGGAAATCGAACATCAGTCCCTGCCAGTCTTCCTTTACGCTCTTGGATGCCTGCGCATAACCATAACCAGGCATATCCACGAGGGTCAGCCGCCCCCCAAGATCAAAGAAGTTCAACTGCTTCGTTCGTCCAGGCGTATTCGAAACCCGCGCCAGGCTCTTCTGACCTGTCAGAGCATTGATGAGCGACGACTTACCCACATTCGACCGCCCACAGAAGGCGATCTCAGGCAGCGCAGGCGGCGGAAGTTGATCCAGGCGCTGTGCCGCAAAGAAGAACGAGCAGGGCCGACAGAAGAGCAGGCGGCCAGCCTCCACGAGGCTGGCCTTTTCCTCCTCGGTTCGAGCGTCGAGGTACCCGCTCACCCTTTCGCCCTGGCCGTCTTGCCCAGCGTCTTGTCCTGACGCCGCGCTGCCCGCTCATGCCGCATGATGTACCACTGCTGTGCAATCGAGAGCAGATTGTTCCAAGACCAATAGATCACCAGTCCGGCCGGGAAGCTCGCGAGCATAAAGGTGAAGATCAGCGGCATGAACTGGAAGATCTTTGCCTGGATCGGATCCGGGGGCGCTGGATTGAGCTTTTGCTGCAGATACATGGTCACGCCCATGATGATCGCCCAGACCGGCATATGCAGCATCTGCGGCGGATCCCACGGGATCAGACCGAAAAGGTTGAAAAGGTTGGTCGGGTCTGGTGCCGAGAGATCCTGGATCCAGCCGTAGAAGGGCGCATGCCGCATCTCGATGGTGACGAACAGCACCTTGTAAAGCGCGAAGAACACCGGGATCTGAATGAGGATGGGTAAGCATCCAGAGGCAGGATTGATCTTCTCGGTCTTGTAAAGCGCCATCATCTCCGACTGCGCCTTGGCCGGGTCTTCTTTGTAGCGCTCTCGGATTTCCTGCATCTTCGGCGCCATCGTCTTCATCCGCGCCATCGATTTGTAGGCCTTGTTGGCCAGCGGGAAGAACAAAGCTTTAAGCGCGACGGTGAAGACCAGGATGGCCACGCCGAAATTGCCAATATGCCGGAAGAGGAAGTCAAGAGCGTAAAAGAACGGCTTGGTCATGAAGTAGAACCAGCCGAAATCGATGGCCTTGTCGAAGTCCGTGATGCCGAGGTTGTCTTGGTACGCATCTAGCAGCCGTACCTCTTTGGCTCCGGCAAAAACGCGAACTGAATTGGTGGCGGTTCCCCCCGGCGCCACAGCCTGCGGCTGGGGCGTGGCAAAATCTACCTGCCAACGGTCCTCACCGCGATCAGAGACATGGCGCCAGCTGGCCCGCATGCTCTCCGCACTGTTCACGGGCGCTACGGCGGTCAGCCAATACTTGTCGGTGAAGCCCGCCCAGCCGCCATGAGTAGCCTGCTCCAGTGCCAGGCCGCCGCGGTTCTCACCATTGCTCTTCGCGTCGCGATAGGTCTGCTCATTGAGGCGTCCATCGAGCACGCCCACAAAGCCCTCGTGCAGGATGTAGTATCCCGCCACTTGGGGCGTACGTTCTCGCCTGATGCGCGCCCAGGGCAATACCTCCACCTGCTCCGCACCACGGTTGATGACGCGCTGCTCCACCTGGAACATGAAGTTCTGATCGAGGCTGACCAAAATTTCAAAGATCTGCCCCTCGCCATTGTCCCAGGAGAGTGTGACAGGGTTGTCGGGGCTAAGAGCCGCGCCACTCGCCGTCCAGTCGGTATCGGTACTGGGCACACGAACCCGGCCAGCCGTCGCCGACCACCCCCACTGCACGAAGTAGGGCTGCGGCTCTCCTTGCGGCGCCAGCAGGCGCACCAAGGGCGATCCAGCCGTCACAGCTTCCCGATAATCCTTCAAAACAAGGTCGTCGAGGCGTGCGCCACGCAGCAGAAGGGTACCCGATACGCGAGGGCTATCGATCCTAAGGCGTTGCGCGGGGCCGCGATCAGCCGGAACCGCCGCTGCTGCCGCCTGCCCATCTATCGCTGGGCTTCCGGGACGCGGCGCCGTGGTCGCAGGCGCCTGCCCTGCCGCCACAGCTGGAGGCGGTTCCTGGACTGGCGTGGTTTCCCGCTTCCAGAGATCGAAGGCAAGCAGGATGCCGATCGAGATTGCTATTGCAGCAAAGAGTCGCTTCTGGTCCATCGGATCCGTGTCATCCGGCCTTGTGCTGGCCCTTCCCGCCCGCAGGGGCTTGAAGGGAGGGCGCCGTGTCGGGCGCCACTGAGAATGCTTCCGGCTCGGCCGGAGGCACGGGATCATAGCCGCCCGCATGCCACGGATGGCAGCGAAGGATACGTTTCAAGGTCAGCCAGGAGCCTTTGCTGGCACCATGGAGCTTGACCGCCTCAATCGCATAAGCACTGCAGTGCGGATAGAACCGGCAGTGGCTGCCAATAAGTCCCCGAACTGTCAGCTGGTAGGTGCGGACGCCTCCGATCAGCGCCCAGGCTGCGGCTCCCCTGCGAGGGGCGCCGGACAGCCGCTTCATGGCCCGATGACGCCCGTCTGCCGCAAAGCCCCACGCAGATCGGCCAGCAGCAACGCAAAAGGCCGGGATCGCGTGGCTTCCCGGCCAATCACAACAAGATCCCAACCTGCCGGCTGCTCATCGGATAGAACCTCCCGGACCGCCTCGCGAAGCCGCCGCTTGGTCCTGTTCCGAGCGACTGCATTCCCTATCTTCTTTGTGGCAGTGAAGCCAACATGAAGCTGACGACCGGTATTTGGCAGGGCCTGCAGCGCCAGACCAGGCCTCGCGGCCTTCTTGCCCTTGCCCGCTGCTCGCAGGAACTCCCTGCGACGTTTAAGGCAAGGCGGCGCAGGCATCCTTGAAGCTCCTACCGAATCAGGCGGAAAGCTTCTTCCGCCCCTTGGCACGGCGATTGGCGATGACGTTGCGGCCACCGACTGTCGCCATCCGGGTGCGGAAACCGTGCCGGCGCTTCCGGACGAGCTTGGAGGGCTGATAGGTTCGCTTCACGACGCGCTACTCCGCATGATCAACAGCATTAACAGCTAAAATGGTACTCACGACGAATCGCGCCGGCCACCAGGCGGCGAACCGGCGAAGGCGCACCGTATAGGAACCAGCATCCCCATCCGTCAACCACTCTCCATGGGCACCTGGTCTCCGACCTACAGGATGCATGACACAGCTCTGTCGTACTCCCCCCTTCCCTGGCCGCGCCTCCCGTGGCACCCGCTTACCTGAACTCTCATGCGGGACCCCTATCGATCATGCGCCGCTATGATTTCGTTGTTCTTGGATCCGGCACGACGGGCCTGGAGATTGCTTCTCGCGCAGCCGCTCAAGGACACAGCGTGGCTGTTTTTGAAAGTCATAAACTGGGTGGACGAACCTTTCTCGAAGAGGAGGTCCCTTTCAGGGCTCTTCGGGAGGTGGCCCGCATGGCGTCTGCAGCGGCTTGTGGTGCCACAAGGGCCGCTGTCCGGGATACCGATTGGTGGGAAATGGGCCGAAGGCACGTTGCTCAAGTCGTAGCACACGAGGCCTCATTGAGGCAGGGATCAGTCCTTCGGGCTCAGGGCATCGATGTTATCGAAGCCTCGGCCCACTTCATATCCGAGAACCAGATCGAGGCCGGCGGTCGTAGCTTCATGTTTCACCGCGCGGTGATCGCCACTGGAACGGAAGCTGTGGTGCCGAATATCCCAGGCCTTGCAGGGTGTTCGTGGCTCCTACCTTCCAGCCTGCTTGCGAAGACAGATCTTCCGGAACACCTGCTTGTTCTTGGCGACGGAAGCGCTGCCTTGGAACTTGCCCAGCTTTTTGCGCGCTTCGGGAGCCGCGTCACAGTTGTAACTCGTGCAGCAAACATCCTGTCGGACTGGGACCCTGAAATCAGAACACGCCTAAGGGGTCACCTGCGCCGCGACGGCATTGAATTCTCGGAAAACTCACCGCCCTTCCGCGTGACACACTACGCTGAAGGCGTGGCGATCAGCATGGCGACAGGCAGCTTGATGCAGGCCACGCATCTGGTTGTCGCTGAGGGTCGTGCTTCGAGGCTCGACGCCCTCGACCTTCGGGCAGGCGGCATCGACAAGGATGAGAAAGGCATCCGCCTCGACGGACAAGGTCGCAGTGTCACCAACCGCCGCGTTTTCGCGGCAGGCAGCACGCCGGGGACTTGGTCAGAACAAGCACTCCTTGCGCTTCGTCATCCCCTGCTACCCACCCGCTGGTTCGAAACAATTCCCCAAGGCAGCTTCCAGCAGTTGAAGCGGCAATCCGTGCGAGTGGACCCCGAACTGGTGCGCCTGGAGCTAAATTTTTCAAGTTCTGATGCATCGGGTGGCAAACAACTGCGCCTTGAAGGACTGCCTCTTGACGCCGTGCCCTCGCGCGGAAGCTTCCTGGCCAAGCTCTCCGGTGATCAGCAAGGCTTGTTGCAGAGCCTGATCCTTCTCCGTGAAGGCGCAATTCAGGACGGCGATCTTGTGCAGAGTCTCGCAACCGCAAAACATCGGCCGACCATTTCCGAAGTATCGGCCTTGCTGCAGTTACGTGCTCCCCTGCAAACCACCTGAAGGAGTGGCAAGCTACACCACCACCACCGGCCGAGCATTGAGAACATCACGAGGAGCTAGACACTATGGAGCAGATGTTAAACGGTCGTACGGCCCTGATTACCGGTTCAACCAGCGGGATCGGCCTCGCCACCGCCAAGGCCCTGGCCGCGGCCGGAGCGAGGGTCATGCTGAACGGCCTGGGCACAGCCGACGAGATTGGTGCCGCCCGTCGGGAAGTCGCGAAGGCAGGCAATGGCGCTGAGCCGCCACACTCGGCGGCAGATTTGTCAGATCCGGCGCAGATCCGCACCATGTGCGCTGAAGCTGAAGAAGCCTTGGGTCAGGTGGACATCTTGGTCAACAACGCCGGCATCCAGTTCACGAGTCCGATCACTGATTTCCCGGACGACAAGTGGAGCGCCATCATCGCCATCAACCTGTCGGCCAACTTTCATGCGATCAAGGCGCTACTCCCTGGCATGAACCGCCGCAACTGGGGCCGCATCATCAACATCGCCTCCATCCATGGCTTGGTGGCCTCACCTGAGAAAGTGGCGTACGTCACCGCCAAGCATGGCGTCATCGGCATGACCCGGACGGTGGCACTGGAAACCGCGCAAGGGGGCGTTACCTGCAATGCGATCTGCCCCGGCTTTGTCCGTACCCCGCTCGCGGAAAAGCAGGTGGTGGCGCTGGCGCAGCGGCAGAACGTGTCCGAGGAGATTGCGTTAAAGGATTTCCTGCTCGCCCGTCAGCCGAGCAAGCGCTGGGTCGAGGTGGAAGAGGTGGCGCAGATGGCGCTCTACCTCTGCGGACCAGCCACTGCCAGCATCAACGGCGCAGCCTTGTCGATCGATGGCGGATGGTCCGCTGCGTGATCGGCTGCTCGGCGGCAAGTCCGCCGAGCCTCAGATAACCAGGAAAGAAATGTTTGGTAGCGGCGGGCGGACTTGAACCGCCGACCCCGGCATTATGAGTGCCGTGCTCTAACCAGCTGAGCTACACCGCCCCGACCTCGGCTACGCCTTGGAGGCTTCTACCGGGTGGCGGGCGTTTAAGCGGCCCGGCCTGTGCTGTCAACTACCCTGTCTTGCCGAAGGATGAAGCCTCCACCCAGGACGCGATCGCCGTCATACAGCACGCAGGCTTGCCCCGGGGCCACAATGGCAGCCTGATCCAAGGCAACATGCAGAACCGCTCGTTCCTGGTCCCAGGAAGCCGTAGCAGGCTGAGGAACTTCTCTGGCCCGGAGCTTAACCTCGCATCGGATTTCGCTGGAGGGCGGCGAGATCAGCCAGTTCACTTCGCCTGCTGACACGGTATGCTTCGTGAGGTTCGCGCGCGGTGCTACCACAATGCGACGCCGCGCCGGATCAAGCGAGGAAACATAAAGCGGCACGTCGCCGTCCATCGACGCGGTTCCAAGACCTCGGCCCTGGCCTACCGTGTAACGTCCTACACCCCGATGCTGGCCGAGCACCCGACCATCCTCGTGCTCGATCACCCCATTCTCGCCAGCTTCCGGCCGCAGGGCAGAAACGAGGTCATGGTAACGGCCGTCCGGCACGAAGCAGATATCCTGACTGTCCGGCTTCTCGGCCACAGCCAACCCCAGCCGCTCGGCCTGCGTCCTTACTTCGGCCTTGCTCGAGTAGTCGCCGAGTGGAAGGCGTAGAAATGCAAGCTGCTGCCGGGTCGTCGCAAACAGAAAGTAGGACTGGTCACGCGTAGGATCGGCTGCCCGACACAGCCGGGGACCATCGCCGTCATCGACCCTGCGGGCATAGTGTCCAGTCGCCAGGGCGTCTGCGCCCAGATCGTGCGCCAGCTCTACAAGGTCCTGGAACTTGACAGTCTGGTTGCAGCGGACGCAAGGAATGGGCGTTTCACCACGGGCATAGGAGGATGCAAAATCCTCGATCACGGCACTGCGGAAGCGACTTTCCCGATCGAGAACATAGTGGGGGATACCAAGTTTATCCGCCACATTCCGGGCATCATGAATGTCCTGCCCGGCACAGCACGCTCCCTTCCGCCGCGTCGCCGCGCCGTGATCGTAAAGCTGAAGCGTGGCACCAATCACTTCGTGCCCTTGCTCCTGCAACAATCCTGCGACAACGGACGAGTCGACGCCGCCCGACATGGCCACAAGGATCCTCATGGCGCCGCATCCAGGCCCATCTGCCAGAAGGCCGCCTCAAGCCTGGCCGCTTCCGAGAAGGTGGCGGACAAGCTCGCAAACCGCGCTTCCCCCCCGTGGGTCAATCCGAGCCGATCGATGCGATCAGCAGAACCCTGGGCCAATGCTTGGTACTCGCTGCTCGAATAAGCGTCGATCCAGCTTTGATAGGGATTGCCGGCAAGGCGCAGTCCAGGATGAGCTGCAATACGCAGCGCGACCTCGCCATACCCCACGGTGCACGGTGCAAGCGCAACTTCAAGATCAAGGATATCGCCAACCATGCCGCGATCCAGAACCCATCGCGTATAAGCGACGGTTTCAGGCGCCTCGGTCTCGGCGAGAACATCCGCCTCCTGCAAGCCCCAACTGGTGCAGTAGGAGAGATGCATGTTCATCTCAGACAACAGCGCCGTTAAGGCTTGTGATTTTCCACGCAGGGCTTCCAGGCTTTCAGCCTTGTAAGCGGCAAGCGCCTTGGCTCTGGCGAAATGGATCAGGAACAGCCAGTCCTGAATGAGGTAGCGCCGGAATGCGGCGACCGGAAGTGTGCCCTCAGCCAGTTCCTGCACAAAGGGATGCCAGCAGAAGCTACTCCACTCTGCCTTGGCGGCGCCGCGGAGCCGGCGGAAGAGGCCGTCCGGCTGTCCATAGGGGAGAGTGATCATCTCGGGTCAGCTGGCGTTCCGGGTTCCGGCGGGCAGCTTCACGACCAACCCGTCCAGTTCCTCGGTCATGATCAGCTGGCAACCAAGGCGGGACGTCTCCTGGAGGTCAAATGCCAGGTCAAGCATGTCTTCCTCATCCTCAGTCGGCTCGCCCAGCTTCTCGAACCACATTTCTTCCACGATGACGTGGCAGGTCGAACAGGCAAGGCTCCCCTCGCAGGCGCCCTCAATATCCACATCATGACGATGTGCGATCTCGAGGACGGAAAGTCCCAAGGGTGCATCCACCTCACGCCGGGTACCATCGCGCTCGATGAAGGTCATCTTCGGCATCGCTACAGATCACTCCGACGCGGTGGTTGTTTCGGCCGACGCCTCGCGCCAGGCTTGGGCCAGCATAGCCGCGGCCCGATCAATATCGGAAAGCGAAGTAAAGCGCCCGATGCCAATCCGCAAGGTGGACCTCGCCTGCTGCGCAGGCAGGCCGATGGCCTGCAGCACATAGGATACCTGCACCTCGGCACTGGAACAGGCGGAGCCCGTCGAAACACAGAGGCCCCCCAGGCGTCGCAACATGGCCTGAGCGGATGAGATGCCGGGGAAGGTCAGGTTCAGGTTCCCGGCGACACTGCGAACGGGATCGCCATTGCGAAGCAAGCCAGGAACATCGCTGCACAGGCGACCCAGCAGCCGATCACGCAAAGCGGCGATGCTGCCCGCCTCATGCTCCAGCTCCAGCTTAGCAATCCGAGCAGCTTCCCCGAAGCCTACGATCAGGGGGGTCGGCAAAGTTCCTGACCGCAGACCCCTTTCCTGCCCGCCTCCGGAGAAAAGCGGCTGCAGCCGGATCCTCGGGCGCCTGCGGACGAAGAGTGCCCCGACCCCCTTTGGACCATAGACCTTGTGGGCCGATAGCGAGGCCAGAGCCACGCCGCTGCCTTTTAAATCCAGGGGTACACGGCCAAAGGCCTGGGCTGCGTCCGTATGGAACGCCGCTCCCGAATCGTTCGTCAGGGCAGCTAAGCGGGGGATGTCCTGGATGGTCCCGATCTCGTTGTTCACTGCCATCACGCTGACAAGCAGGACGGAGCCATCCGCCAAATGGCTTTGCAACGTGTCGGATCGGAGAAGGCCAGAAGCACTTACAGGCATTACTCCAGGTTCAAATCCCTCCTCAGCCAGATCGCGGACAGCTTCCAGGACGCACTTATGCTCAATGGCAGAAGTCAGGATCCCCCGACGCTGGTCTCCCTGTCGGGACGCGTAACGGGCAAAGCCCTTGATGGCCAAATTGTTGGCCTCAGTGGCGCCTGAGGTGAAGACGATCTCGCTGGGCTGCACCTTCAGCAGCGCAGCAACGTGCTCTCTCGCTTCCTCTACAGCGTCGCCCGCAAGTCGGCCGAGCTCGTACTCTGAGCTGCCGGGATTGGCGAAGTTGCCTTCCCACCAAGGCTGCATGGCTTCCCTCACTCGAGGATCAAGCGGGGTCGTCGCGTGATGATCCAGGTAGATGGGTGAGGTTGCGACGCCGCTGCTCACTTCGTCATCCATGATTGATGGTGACCCTGCGGGCCTGAATACGCTGGCGCACAGCAGCATAAGCTTGAGCGAAACGGTCGGCGGCATCCTCGGGGGCGTTCCAGGGTAGCGATACTCGGATGGCGCATCCCGCCTGCCGCTCCAGTCCCATCGCCCGCAAAACAGGACTTTCCGCTACCTTGCCCGACGAGCAGGCCGCGCCGGCCGAAACCGCGACGCCTGCGAGGTCCAGCGCGATGACCTGGGTTTCAGCCGGAACGTCGGGGAGAAGGAGGCAACTTGTGTTGGGTAGTCGCTCCACCCCTCGACCGATCACCACTGCGCCGGTCAGCTCCTCGATGCGGTTTCGCAGCAATGTCAGACGCAACGCCCGGTCCGGATCAGCGTGAGCCAGAGCGGCGGCGAAACCTGCGATAGCCGGAAGAGGCTCGGTTCCTCCCCTCCTGCCCCTTTCCTGACCACCGCCACCCATCAAAGGCCTGACTTCCAGATGCGGACGGATGATCAGGGCACCCGCTCCTTTAGGTCCGCCGGCCTTATGCGCGGAAAGCACCAAGGAGTCCGCTCTCAACCCGGGAAGCGCAAAAGGCATGCGCCCTGGCAGCTGAACAGCATCGACATGGATCAAGGCACCAAAGCGATGGCAAAGCTCCGCCGCTTCCTGAACGGGATGCAGGATGCCTGTTTCGTTGTTGGCCGCCATCAGGCACAGCATTGATGGCGGCCCCTCCGCCAGCAGCGCCTCCAGAGCCTCAAGGTCAATCCGCCCGTCATCCAGAACAGGAACAATCAATGCTTCAGGCGCAGCCTGGCGCACCGATGGATGCTCGGTTGCGCCCGCCAGAATGCGGCGCCCCCTGCCAATGCCGTGGATGGCGATGGCATTGGCTTCAGTGGCGCCAGAGGTGAAAATCACATCCTCCGGTCGGGATCGTGCAGCCTCCGCTACCGCCGACCGACAAGCCTCAAGAAGCCGACGTGCAGCCCGGCCCGCCGCGTGAACCGACGAAGGATTTCCAAGCAGCTCCATCGCCTCCATTGCAGCATTCCGCGCCTCGGGAAGCAGAGGCTCGGTGGCGTTCGCATCTAGATAAAGCCGGTTGTTCATGGTGCACGCGGCGGCATGGCGCGGCCGCAGACATGCCCGTCCAGAACATCCGCCAGAGAAATACCACGGAGGAACAGATCGATCTGCTGGCCCAACTCTGCCCAAAGATCATGGGTCCGGCAGCGTTGCCCAGCTACGCATCCGGCGGCATCCGCGCCACAGCGGGTCGCTGAAATGGACTCGTCGACCGCATCGATAACGGCGCCGATCATGATGCCTTCCAGGGGCCTAGCCAATCTGTACCCTCCGCCCGGCCCCCGGGCTGACTCAACAATACCGGCGCGACGCAGCTTGGCGAAGATCTGCTCGAGGTAAGCCACTGATAGGGCTTGCGCCTGAGCAATCTCGGTAAGGCTTAAAGGTGCGCAGCGGGCAGTCTCTGACGTTGAAACACGATGCTCGGCCTGAGCTCGATCACGGACTTCAGGGCCCTGGCTTCTTGCGTGGGCAGCAAGCTCCAGAAGTGCCATGACAGCGTAGCGGCCCCGTGTGGATAGGCGCATCGACTATGAACCAAAACAGCTATAAAGGGTGGAACCTTTTTTGTGCTGCATCTGAAATATCCAAGCCAATGAGTCGGCCATGCCATGAATCCGTTATGAAACAGCCGCTCCGTCGCCTATAGTGACGCAAGTCGCGGGGAGCGGAAGCCTGCCTCGCGGCCAGGGAAGTCCCTCCGACGTTCGCACCACACGCGAAGGAAATTAGGATTCCTGACTGTGGTGGTCAACCATTGGGCCGCTTGCGGCGCAACGTCGAACCTTTGGAGCTCTTCGCTGCACGATCCCTGCTGCCGGTTCGGTGGCGGTCGCGTTGTGGTTTCCCAACCGGGCGCTGCCGCGCCCACTGCACCGGATGCAAGGGAACGATGCCTGAAGTGATGTTTGCCGGGCCGGATGGCCGGCTCGAGGGTCGTTACCATCACGCGAAGCAGCCTAATGCCCCAGTGGCCTTGGTGTTGCACCCGCACCCGCTCCATGGCGGGACGATGAACAATCGGGTGGTCCATGCGCTTTACTCCCGCTTCCAGGATATGGGCTTCTCGACGCTCCGCTTTAACTTCCGGGGAGTTGGGCGAAGCCAAGGCCGGTATGATGGCGGGATCGGCGAAATTTCGGACGCTGCGGCCGCGCTCGATTTCCTTCAGGCAGTCAACCCAAATGCTTCCATGCTGTGGGTCGCCGGCTATTCCTTTGGTGCCTATGTGGGCATGCAGCTGCTGATGCGGCGGCCCGAGATGGGCGGCTTCGTCTCCATTGCCGCTCCTGCGAGCCACTATGATTTCGGCTTTCTCGCACCTTGTCCGTGTTCAGGCCTGATGCTCCATGGGGCAGATGACGAACTGGTTCCCGAAGCCTCTGTGCGCAAGCTGGTGGACAAGCTGAATGCCCAACGTGGCATCTGCATCGACTATCGCGTCGAGGAAGGCGCTGGCCATGTCTTCACCGCCGAACAGACCGAACGCGTGGCCAATGCGGCGGAGGACCATGTCCGTACCGTGTTGAACAGAACCCGGATGGCCATGGCGGCCGACTGAGCAAGGACAGGATGGCGCGCTAGAGGCGCGCCACTGCCGCAGTTGACGACGTGGCCGCGACAATCCGTCCACCTGTCAGCGGCTTGGGAACTCCTGTTGTTCCTGGAAATGTCAGCGGCAGTCCTAGCTTGACCCGCGCCGCAAGCACTCCAAAGGCCTGCGCCTCCAGCGCATCCCCGTCCCAGCCCACATCATCCACACTCAAGACCGGTGCCGGCAGCTCCTTGGCCAGGGCCTGCATGATGGCAACGTTGCGTCGCCCGCCCCCGGTAACCAGCCACTGCTGAGGCGCTTCCGGGAGATGCGGCAAAGTAGCCGCCACACAGTGGACCACAAAGCCCACCAGAGTCGCCGCGCCATCAGCCGCAGACAAAGCCTCAAGACCGGCAGACCGAATTGCATCGTGGAAGTCCTGCCGATCCAGTGACTTCGGGGGCGCAATTCGCAGGAAAGGATGGTTGCTGAGGTGCTTCAGGACAAAGGGGTCTACACGTCCTGAGAGAGCCAACCGCCCGTCCAGATCGAAGGCTTGCCCCGTTTTCCGAAAGAGCCAGTCGTCCAGCGGCCCATTCGCTGGCCCTGTGTCGAAGGCGATAAGCTGTTGGTCGCGGCCGATCCAGGTGATGTTGCCTACACCACCGAGGTTGATGATCGCCAGCGGCTTCTCCAATGCCGTCGCCATGGCTGCGTGCACAACCGGCACAAGTGGCGCACCCTGTCCACCTGCCGCAACATCGGCACTTCGAAAGTCAAAGGCGACCGGAATACCTGTTGCCTCGGCCAGGCTCGAGGCATCGCCGATCTGCCAAGTGCGGCCTGCACCAGGCTGTCCCGCTGCAGGCTGATGAAGGATTGTCTGACCGTGGAAGCCGATGAGGTCGGCTTCTTCGCCCAACGCTCGTACCGCCTTGGCATGATGGTCGGTAAGCCTTGCTTCACAGGTCTTCAGCAACGCGTTGCCGGGATCGAGGGTCGGGGCAAGATCCAGCAGCTCCCGCAAAGCACGTCGCATGTCATCACTGTAGGGAAGGGTCAGACGTCGACCGAACCGGCCGATGGTTCGCCCATCCGTTTCCACCCAGGCAGCATCAACGCCATCCAGCGAGGTGCCACTCATCAGCCCTATGGTTCGCAGCATGGCTACACTGTGCTAGGGCAACGTCCGGGGTGGAAGTCCCCTTGGTTCAAAAAGCGGCATATGTGGTACCATGAACGAGTTCCTGCACATCGCGCGTGCGCGCGGTTACATTCATCAGATCACTGATGAGGCGGCTCTTGCTGCGCGGATGAAGCAGGGATCATTGCCGGCCTATGTCGGTTTTGACTGCACGGCTGACAGCCTCCATGTTGGCCACCTGTTGTCCGTTATGCTTCTGCGCCTCCTCCAGAAAACGGGACATACGCCTGTGGCGCTGCTAGGCGGCGGAACCACAAGGATTGGCGATCCTTCTTTTCGAGACGATGCTCGACCGCTCCTTAACGATGAGCAGATCGCCAAGAACAAGGCTGGGATCCAGAAGACCTTCTCGGCTTTCCTGGAATTTCATGAGAGTTCCGGCACGGCTGTCATGTTGGACAATGCCGCGTGGCTCGATGAACTGAAGTACATCCCGTTCCTGCGCGATGTAGGCCGACACTTCAGCGTCAATCGTATGCTGACGATGGATAGTGTCAGACTACGCCTCGATCGTGAGCAGCCGCTCTCATTCCTCGAATTCAACTATATGCTGCTGCAGTCCTATGACTTCCTTGAGCTCCAACGACGTCGCGGGGTTGGCCTGCAAATGGGCGGCTCCGACCAGTGGGGCAACATCATCATGGGCGTTGAGCTGAACCGGCGGATTGATGGAGCTGAGGTCTTCGGCCTGACCACACCGTTGCTGACCACATCCTCCGGCATGAAGATGGGCAAGACGGCGGGGGGTGCGGTCTGGCTCAATCCGGATCGCCTTTCCGCGTATGGTTACTGGCAGTTCTGGCGCAACACGGAGGATGCCGATGTGGGACGCTTCCTCAAGCTGTTCACCGAGTTGCCGATCCAGGAAATCGATCGGCTGAGCGCGCTTTCCGGGGTGGAAGTCAACGAAGCCAAGAAGCTTCTCGCGACCGAGGCCACGGCCCTGCTGCACGGGCGCAACGCAGCAGACGACGCTGCCGAGGCAGCGCGGCAGACCTTTGAACAAGGAGGATCGGCAGAAAATTTGCCGTCCCTTCTCCACGCTCTCCCGGCCGGGCTTTTGGACCTGGCGGTGGCAGCCGGCTTTGCCGCCAGCAAGGGAGAAGCCCGGCGGCTGATCAGGCAGAACGGCATCCGCGTGAATGACGAGGCTGTGAGCGATGAAACGCGCATTGTGTCCGACGAGGACCTGCGTGATGGATCCGTCAAGTTGTCAGCCGGGCGGAAGCGTCACGTGCTCGTTCGGCCAAGCCCCCAGCCCTGACCAGGTGAAAAGCTCAGCCGCCACGTGATTGAACAGTCCGCGCCTGCCTCAACAGGCTGGCGCGGGCCACGTCCTATGCCCGACGCAGCGGATCATCGCGCATCTTGCTGAGAAGCGGCGCCCCCTTCACCAAAAATGCTGCGCAGGAAGCCCGGCGTTAAGGCCGCAAGCGGGTTCACCGAGATGCTGGGATCTGCTAGCGGCCCCTGCATGCGCCAAGTGGCCGCGAAAAGGCCGCCTCCCTGCTCAGGACTAAAGAGGCGCCCTAAAAGTGGGATATATCCCAGGATCGAGTTGATCGCGTAGGCAGGAACGATCGTGCCTTGCAGGTCCACGCTCTTCTGCTGCCGCAAAATGGCTCCCCTCGCTGTCAGCCCCAGGGATGACGAGAAGGCTCGGGCCTCCTCGATAGTCAGAGTCGATCTTGTTAAGGTGAATGGCGCAACCATGCGGCCGAAGGCGAGGCCGGGTCCACGCACGGCGTCAATGACGCCATACACCGTGAGTGCCTGCAGCAACTTCCCGGCGGCCGCGGCATCCTGGAAGCGAAAGTCCGACATATCTGCCGTGCCGGACAGCTTTGCGGCACGTTGATTGCTGTCCCAACGCCCCTCAAGGCTGAGACGGCCGCCCTCAACCTGGCGGGTGATATCGAACGCCCGCAACAATGCCCCGGCGTTGTTGGCGTTAATCCGAAGATCACGACCTGCCCCGCGTGGAACGATCACGAGGTCAAAGCCCCCATCATTCCCCGCTTGTCCAACTAGGCGGGCCTCTCTGAAGATCCCTCGACCATCAACTGCTGCACGTCCCTGCACGCCGCTGACGGAACGTCCCTCCCCCAGGAGGACATGATCGAAGTGCCCATCCATCGAGACTGGCGCTGAGGTCGAGCTGCCACTCGATCCCTCATCTTCGCTGTCGGAGGAAGCAAGGAGTGGCCCTAAGTCCAAGACAGGGCCTGAAGCTCGCAGGCGCCATGCGGCGCCTGCCGATGTTGGTGGCCAAGCCTGACCCGAGAAGCGGCTGGCAAAGATCCTGGCCTCACGGATGTCAATCTGATCGAGGCGGCTTCGTGGCGCAAAGCTGGCGCGTCCCGAGAAAGAAAGACCCGGAGCCTCGACCCGAAAGCCGGACACTGAGCGGATCTCGCCATCAGCGATGTTGAGTTGGCCTTGAGCGGATGCCGGCACTCCATTGGCCTTCCTCCATGCGAGCGGCGACATCCGCATGTCGGCCTGCTGAAGGTCACCGTCCAGCAACACGTCCATCTGGCCGCCCCGGCGCTTCTCCATGAGCACCTGCACCCCAATAGGTCCGCTGACAAATCCATCCAGATCCAGCCCGAATTCCGCAATCCTGCCGGCATCCGGCCGAGCCGTCGCGCGAACACGCTCCACGACCTGGCTGGCTGGCCCTGGCCTGAAATCCATTTCTAAGTTGAGGGTCGCGGGAATTCCGGAAAGCTGTGCCCGTCCCGAGGCGCTGAGGCGCTGGTTGTCCACGACGAGGTCAGCTGTTCCGCGCTCCAGGGCCTTGTTCATCACCACATCGGCGATCCGTAATTCCGTCAGGCGCGCGCGAAACAGGACCTTGAATGCCTCTGCGGGAACATCGGCCTTGAGCGGGAAGGCCAAGTGGAGACGTCCATCCACCTGCCCTCCGGGCTCCTTGAGCTCAAGCGGCCGTTGCTCAAAAAGCCGGAGACGGGGGTGGCGGATCAAACCGACAACATCCGGCACCGGGCCTCTCAGCTGTGCATCGACCTCCGCCTGCTCGTTGTTGCCATCGAGTTGTGTCAGCCGGATGACCGAGCCGGCGCCCACGAGTCCCGTCCCCGCTTGCTGAGCCTCGGACACGTGAATGACGATGTTCTTGAGACCGAACCGCGCCTTGGCAACAACCTGCTCCAACGGAGGAATGGGCCGTAGCCAGTGAATGGTCCCCGCTACCAGGTTCAGGCTGCCATCCAAGCCGGTGATCTCGAATTGCGATAGGTCAGGTTTTGCCTGTGCCTGAAGAAGAAACCTGCCCTGGTCAAACTTGCCTGACGTCATGTTGCTCAGGATCCATTGCCGGGCTCCCTCTGCGACATGTCCGGGCCAATAGCTTCCCAGGGTCGTGACGTTCAGCGGTCCGGTCCGCAACTGGAGCCGCATCTGCCAAGCGTCATCCCGGAGGGCCGCTTCCCCTTCCCCTTCGATGACAACCCCTTCGGTACCCGCCGCGACGCCAGGTGATGAAGCCAGCTCCAGCCGCAGTCTTTCAAGCCGCAGGGTTTCCGGCGTTCCGTGGGCATGGAGATTGAGACTCTTGAAGCGTAAGTCATGGCCATGGGCGGTGAGGCGCCCGGAACCTACCGTGAGAGCCAGCGAAAGCTCCGGCAAGGGCTCAGGCCCCTGCTTTCTACCTTGCGCCGACAAGGTAAGGCTGACAGGCGCCTCCAGAAGCGCCGCTGGTTTCAAAGCGGGCATCAGCAGCGCCAATCGATGGGGCTGCAGGAGTGGCAGCGTCACGGACCCTGAATAACCCGTTCCGTCGAGCTGGATCTTTCCACTCAGGAAGGCAGCCAAGTCTGGCCCGTCGCCGGGAAGCTCCAGATCGGCCCTGCCCTGTCCGGCAATCTCGGATGTTCCCGGGGTGCGGAAAAGAGAAATGGCGATGCCCCGCATGATCCAGGTACGGTGCAATTGCCTGTCCAGCACGATTAGACTCCCGCCACTCAAATCAACGGTGGTCAGCTCTGCAAGCAGGGAGCCCGGCCGGAACAGTTCCAGCACCTCGAGGGGAGGTCCATCCTTAACAGCTTCCTGCGGTGCGGACGTCCTGCCGAGCGACACCGTCAGCTCGCCGTCCATTCCACGTTCCAGCACAATGCGGGGATCACGCAGCGTGACCGACACAGGAACAAGGCGACCCCGAAGAAGCCCTTCGGTCGAGAAGCGAATAGCGAGGTCCGGCAATGCTTGCTGCACCACTCCGGCATCATCCCGCAACGTCGCGTCGGACGCCCGAACTTCAAAGGGTGTGGCCGCTCCAGCCTGAAATCCACTCCAGGCAAGAGCGAGGGACCCAAGGCTCAACCCGGGCACGGTGCGTTCCACCAGGCCGCTCCGTTCCAGGATCTCCGCTGCCATGGGAAGATGCAGAGGGCCGGTGCTTAGCCTCCAGGCCAGAAGCAGAAGCAGGGTGACAGCCAGCAATCCGCCCCCCAGAAGAAGGCGCGCCAAGTGGTGCAACAGATTAGGGACTTGACCTTTCAGCCGCACCACGCCTTCGCTCCGCTATCATGACTGGCTCCCGCCGATCTCCCCCTCTCCCTTACGATGCCGAAGATGCCGAGGCACTTCAAAAGGCCTTCGGCGCAATCGGCAACGCTGAACGCGCTTACGTCGAGTCGCAAGAAGGCCATAGCTTGCTTGCCGCACTGGGTGGTCATAGCTCCCATCTGGCTCACTTGGCCCAGGCGGAAAGCCAAGCCATCCTCGATTTCGCGCAACATGGCGCCGACCATGCTTTTGCGGAAGTGCTGGCACCGTTGCAGAGGCTTCCGGTAGCAGCAACCCGCAGCGAAACGGTGACGAGGCTGCGGCGCAGCAAGCGCCGTGGCGCGCTGATTGCAGCGGCGGCGGATTTGCAGGGCCGATGGAGTCTTGCGCAGGTCACCGGGGCGTTGTCTCAACTCGCTGAGGCCACGATTGACCATGCTTGCGCCTACCTGTTGCGGGAGGCCGCTCAGCGTGGCGACCTGCGGCTGCCGCGTGCCAAGTTGTCTGATGCCCGAGGCATTGCTCAGGACTCCGGTCTTGCGATCCTCGGCATGGGTAAGCTCGGCGGGCGAGAGCTGAACTACTCGTCCGACATCGACCTCGTGATCCTCTACGATCCGCATGTGGCAGCCTATCACGCTGAAGCTGCCGGCGCCCTCTACGTCCGGCTGGCCCGTGACCTTGTGCGGATGATGGAGGAACGCACGGCCGACGGCTATGTCTTTCGAACAGACCTTCGCCTGCGCCCGGACCCAGCCGCGACACCGCTTGCCGTCAATATCCTGACCGCGATCACCTATTATGAGTCGCTAGGTCAGAACTGGGAGCGAGCCGCCATGATCAAGGCTCGGCCAGTGGGAGGCGACCGGCAGCTCGGGCAAAGCTTCCTCGATGAAATTCGCCCCTTTGTGTGGCGGCGCCATCTGGATTTCGCCACCATTGCGGATTTCCAGGCCATCAAGACCCAGATCCATGCGGCCCACGAAGTTCGCGGTGCCCATAAAACCGTTCAGGTTGCCGGACACAACGTCAAGCTGGGTCGTGGTGGAATTCGCGAGATCGAGTTTACGACGCAAGTCCTGCAGTTGATCTGGGGCGGTCGCGATCCGGGTTTGCGAAACCAGGATACATTGGGCGCGCTGGCCAGTCTGGCAGAGGCAAGCCGGCTCTCTGCAGAGGCGGCGGCGGAACTTTCAGAAGCGTATGTTTTTCTCCGCGATGTCGAGCACCGTCTGCAAATGGTTGATGACCGGCAGACGCACCAACTGCCCGAGGATGAGGTTGGACTCGCGCGGATCGCGAGCTTCATGGGCTTTGCGGATCTTGAAACCTTCGCCGACGAATTGGTGCGCCATCTGAGCTTGGTTGAAGCCCAGTATGCACACTTATTTGAGCAATCGTCGGAGAGCGACGAGCATGCCGCAGATGATCCGTCCGCACAGCCGCTGCTGTTCCCTCCCGACGGGCATGATGCGCTGACCCTTGCAAGGCTTAGCGAAATGGGCTTTCGGGAGCCGACTCGTGCATCGACCATGATGCGTGATTGGCAGGCCGGAAGGGTGCGGGCCGTACGCAGCTCCAGGGCAAGGGATCTGCTGCGCCGCCAGCTGCCTGCGATTCTCGCGGCACTGGCCGCCCAGCGTGAGCCAGACGTGGCCCTTTCGCGCTTCGACGCCATTCTGTCTGATGTTTCAACCGGCGTGCAGCTTCTCTCGCTCTTCCAGAGGAACCCCGCCCTTCTGCGTCGGGTGGCAGATATCCTGGGAGCGGCGCCTGCCTTGGCGGACCATCTCGCTCATAACCCCTCGGCTTTGGAGGGGTTGTTGACAGAAAGTGGACCGGGCAGCTCGACTGCCCTTCTGCCTGCACTTGTGGGCACTGCCCGGCATTTCGAAGAAGCGTTGGAAGGTGCGCGGCGCCTCGTCACCGAAGGCAAGTTTGAAATCGACTCGGCGGCGCTGGAAGCCGCAATTGATGTGGACGCAGCAGGTGAAGCGCGCAGCGACCTAGCCGACGCTGCCATCTCAGCTCTTGTTCCGCATGTCTTCGATGATTTTGCCCGGCGTTTCGGCAAGGTTCGCCATGGCAGCCTGGGCATCATCGCACTCGGGAAGCTGGGTGGGCGAGAGATGCTTCCGGCATCGGATCTGGATCTTGTTCTGATCTATGACCATCCCGAGAACGTGTCTGAAAGCCATGGAGGGCCTCGGTCGCTGCCGTCTAGCGTCTATTTCGCAAAGCTCGCACAGCAGGTGGTTGCGGCGTTTACCTCCCCTGGTGCGGAAGGCAAGCTCTACGAGGTGGACATGCGGCTCCGCCCTTCCGGCAATAAAGGGCCAGTAGCGACCTCGTTGTCGAGCTTCAAGCGCTACCATGCGGAGAGTGCCTGGACGTGGGAACGCATGGCGCTGACACGTGCCCGGCCGGTCTTCGGAACGCAGCAGCTCCGGAAAAGACTTTCATCGTCGATTCGAGATGCGCTTCTGATGCGGGTGGAAGCGAGGGTTCTTCCAGATGCGGTGTCGATGCGGGCCCGCATGCTCCGTGATTTGCCCGCCGACGGTCCGTGGGACCTTAAGGCACGGCCTGGAGGGTTGGTTGAGGTCGAGTTCGTGGCTCAGGCGCTTCAACTGGCCTATGCACAGAAGCACCCGGAAGTTCTGGCGGCATCGACCCGGATGGCCATCGCCGCACTTGCAAGGCACGATCTGCTAACACAACAGGAAGCCTCGACGCTGATTGAAGCAGATCGGCTTTATCGCACCTTGACCGGCCTTCTGCGGCTGACCGTCGGGCCCTGGCGCCGGCCAGAGCTTCCCCCATCCGTCGGCACAGTGTTGCTGAGGGGCACTGCCGGCTTGACCGGCACGCTGCACGATCTTCCCATGCTCCGAGACTTTATCGAGAAGAAGGCAGCGGATGTTCGACAAATCTTTGAAGACCGGCTGGGTCGGTTGGCGGAGGAACCAAGATGATGGTTGAAGAAGGTAGAGCGGCGCCTGACGTGACCTTGCAGGCAACCGGCGGACGTAGTTTTTCGATCTCTGCCCATAGAGGCCGGCCGTTGGTTGTCTATTTCTACCCCAAGGCCGACACGTCCGGTTGCACCAAGCAAGCTTGCGATTTTCAGGAGGCGCTCACCTCCTTCAACAGCGCTGGCATTGATATCGTCGCTATTTCGCCTGACCCGTTGCCGGCACTTGAGAAATTTGCTGCCAAATATGGGCTGCAATTTCCGCTGGCCTCGGACCACGACAAAGCTGCGGCCCAGGCTTATGGAACCTGGGTGCAGAAGTCGATGTACGGTCGCAGCTACATGGGCATGGAAAGAGCCACCTTCCTGATCGATGCGAACGGCACCTTGTCCCGGATCTGGCGACGGGTTCGGGTGCCAGGGCATGTCAAAGAAGTAGCAGCCGCAGCGAAAGCATTGAACAACGAGGCAAGTCTGAGAGCCTGAAAGTCTCGGACAATCGGCTAGACCGAAGCCGCGTGTGCCTGATCATGCCGGAGCCTCCTGCAAGGCCCTCCAGATAACCTCAGGTGTTGCTGGCATGTCGATGTGCAGGACGCCACGTCGCGACAAGGCATCGGCCACAGCATTCATGACCGCGGGCAGTGATCCTGCGCAGCCAGCCTCGCCACATCCTTTGACTCCGAGAGGGTTCGTAGATGTAGGTACGGGATGGCTGCCGAAGACGAAGGAAGGAACATCATTCGCTCGTGGCACCGCATAATCTGAATAGGAGCCAGAAAGAAGTTGTCCATCATCGCTGTAGGCGGTGCGCTCCATCAATGCCTGACCTATGCCTTGCACGATGCCCCCATGCGCCTGTCCCTCGACCAGCTTCGGGTTCACCAGTGTCCCGAAGTCATTCACGGTGACGTAGCGTTCGATCCTCACTACACCGGTTTCCGGATCAATCTCCACTTCAGCAATGTGGCACCCATTTGGGTAGGCCATAGGCGCCTCGTCCAAAACATGGTCTACGTCCAGCGATGCAGGTAGCTCTTCGGACGCCTGCTCGACGGACTTCAGCCGCTTGGCCAGCTCCATCAAGCTTATGCTTCGATCCGTGCCTGCGATCATTAATCTGGCGCCGCTCTCATCGTCCGGCTGCATCGTAAACTCGATGTCCTCCTCAGCAGCCTCCAGAAAATGGGCAGCCGCATGACGGGCCTTCTCGATGACCAATTGCGCAGCCTGGACGATGGCCGTGCCCGAGGCCATCAGCGACTTGGACCCTCCGGTTCCACCACCTGCCAACAGGCGATCGGAGTCACCCTGCAACAACCGTATGCGATGAAATGGTACGCCCAAAACCTGGTGAAGCACCTGGGCAAAGGGTGTCCAATGGCCTTGTCCATAATCCAGCGTGCCGGTGACAATGGTCACGCCGCCATCCTCGTCGAAATGGATCCCTGCCATCTCCTTTGCCGGAGCTGCGGTGCATTCCAGGAAATTGCCCATCCCCCTGCCCCGTAGAAGACCTTTGTCTTCGCTCTCCAAGCGCCTGCCCTCAAAGCCATCCCAGTCCGCGTTCTGCATGGCTTCGCGCATCACGGCCGAAAAATTGCCACCGTCGTACAGCGTGCCGGCCGCCCCCCTGAACGGCATGTGCTCCGGGGGAATGTGGTTGCGGCGGCGCAACTCCACGGCATCCACGCCCATCTTCGCCGCCGCAACTTCAATAAGACGCTCCATGAAGTAATTGCCTTCAGGACGTCCTGCGCCTCGATACGCCGACACCGGAGTGGTGTTCGTCATCATGCAGCGCGTCGTGATCTCGATCAGCGGCGTTTTGTAGTTGCTCTGCACATTGCGCAGGAAGTTGGTTGTCCCCATCAACGGTCCAACCGTTGCGAGGTAGGCGCCCATATTTGCAAACGAAGTCAGCCGGACGGCCACAAAATGACCTTCCGCATCGAGCGCTAGTTCGCCGATGACCTCGTGATCGCGGCCATGCTGATCCGACTGAAAGCTTCCCGTGCGTTCATCGGTCCATTTCACCGGGCGGCTAAAAACCTTCGCTGCATGCAGCAGGCAGAGATACTCAGGGTAGGCTGACGCCTTCATTCCAAAGCTTCCGCCAACATGCCCCGTAAGAACACGCACCTGCTCAACTGGAACATTCAGAAGGTCCTTGGCCAGCTGTGCGCGCAGACCAAAAACGCCCTGGCAGCCGACTCGCAAGGTATATCGACCATCAGCCGCATCGTATTCAGCGATGGCGCTTCTCGGCTCCATGGCACAAACAACCACGCGATTGTTGCGCATGCTGAGCCTGACAGTATGGGCAGCGCTGGCAAAAGCCCCGCGCACCTTGTCGCGGTCGCCAAAATGGAAATCCAGTACCTGGTTGCCCGGAACGTGGTCGTACAGTTGGGGAGCATCGGTCACCGCTGCAGCAGATGCCGTCGTGACCGCCGGCAAAGCTTCAACTTCAACGAAAACAGCTTCAGCGCCGTCCCTGGCCGCTTCTTTCGTCTCCGCAACAACGAAAGCGACAGGATCTCCGACGAACCGCACCTTGTCTGTTGCCAGTGCAGGGCGCTCGACCTGGACAAGACCTTCCAGAGCAACCGTACATTTCAGCGTGCCGTAACCAGAGGCCTGCAGATCAGCACCCGTGAATGCGCCAAGGACGCCCTCAACAAGGAGCGCAGCTTCCGTGTTCACGGTGCGTAGAAAACCGTGCGCATAGGGGCTGCGCACCATCACGCACCACAACTGACCTGGCAGTTGCAGATCGTCGGTATAGCAGCCCTGACCCTTTAGAAGGATCGGATCTTCATTGCGGGAGACTGGCTGCCCCACGCCGAATTTGAGCGGCGATGCGTGAGAAGCAAGGACATCTGGCATGAAACACCCCTGATGCGGAGAACTGCCAGAGCCTAGAAGCGATTCGAGAAACAGGCGACCCTGATTGGATGAGCGTAAGGATGGCGCCGCTTCGCGCAAAGGTTGTATATAACATCACAGGATCGTGATGTTAGCCTGCTTTCAGTGCTGCACTCTCTGAGTTGGCCGGCTGAGACGGTGCTACGCTTCGGCTGGTTTTATCAGCCTCGGTCATCATCATCCTGATCTCCCGCAAGAAGGATGTACCCTTCGCAGTCCGCTGAACCAGAACACTCCGCCGATCCTGAGGATCCGTCTTGCGCCTCGCCAGATCAAGTTCGCCCAAGCGATCCAAGGCCCGTGTGATCGCCGGCTTCGAAACGTTGAGCGAAGCAGCCAATCCTCGAACGGTGTGCGGGCCATCGCTCATGTAGACGGTCAGAAACACTCCCAACTGCCGAGCTGACAGATCATGGCCATCGCGGCGTACGAGCGACACGATCGTCTCGCGCAGGATGCTGATCAGTTGATCAGGAGAGTTCGACACCGACATAGCAAGATCCTTCAATCCCAGCGTTCTGGCGACACAGCAATGTTGCTCAGAAGTTTAGAACACCCACTTGATCGAGAACCAGTGTTTTGGACTGGATCTAAATTAAATAGATGAGAAGTAGAATTTTATACGACGAGTTAGCGTCGTGGACTGGCAGAAGTTTCAGTGGGAGGTCGTCTCGCCACCTGCTCCTCTACTGCCGCAACGCCAAGCCTCAGCTAACGCAGCGTCATGCTCGTGGACATGGTCGTTCGAAACAGATCCATCGAGAAATGAGAGAGGTTCGACTATGCGCAAGCTTTGACATGCTGTTTTTCTTCATTCATTTACTAAAGCTGTCGAGCCACGAAACGTAACGATCCGCTGCTTCACAGGTCGCCGCCGTACTCGGCTCACGCCAATCTTTCCGCGATAGCAGGCTTTGGACTTCGCCGGCCGCCTGCAATCTGGTAATGGAGCGCTGAGAAAACGATCAGCCATTTCTCGCTTCCCTTCCCTCGTCAGCCTCCGTCGGCGGACGTTCCCCATGCGGCTCTTGTCCGCCCGGTGCCACTGCAATTTTGATGCTAGACCGCCATGATCCGCTCGAGGTGCTGCACAGAACCTTTGGCTATGAAGGCTTCCGCGGTTCTCAGGAAGCCGTGGTCCGTCACCTCGTCGATGGGGGTTCCGGGCTGGTCCTGATGCCGACCGGCGGAGGAAAGAGCCTCTGCTATCAAATTCCTGCTCTCTGCCGTCCGGGCGTGGGCATCGTTGTTTCTCCCCTGATCTCGCTCATGGAGGATCAGGTAGCGGCTCTGACGCAGCAGGACGTTGCTGCAGCCGCTTTACATTCCGAGCTGGATCGGGAGCAAACCCGCTCAGTTTGGCAGGCGCTTGATAGTCAAAAGCTGAAGCTGCTCTACGTTTCTCCAGAGCGGCTGACCGGCGAAGGCATCCTCTCCCGCCTGGACGAGACTCCAATATCGCTCTTCGCGATCGATGAAGCTCATTGCGTTAGCCAGTGGGGTCATCACTTCCGGCCGGAGTATCGCTCACTGCCTATCCTGGCTGAGCGGTTCCCACGGGTGCCCAGGGTTGCGCTGACCGCCACTGCAGATCTGCGCACCGTTCAGGACATTCAGCGCCAGTTGCGATTGGAGGACAGCCCTCTCTTCCGCGCAAGCTTTGACCGGCCGAATATCCATATTTCGGCTCAACCGCGGGAACAGGAGCGGAGCCAAATTCGCCAGTTCATCCGCATGGCAGGCGACAGTACAGGCGCTGGCTTGATCTACTGTGGCACGCGCCGAAAGGCAGAGGCCACGGCGGAGTGGCTGCGGCAAGACGGTCATGATGCTGTTATGTTCCATGCCGGCATGGATCCTGCCGATAAGCGGGCAGCCCACCGGAGGTTTGCCCGGGGCGATGCCGTGGTGATGGCTGCCACTATCGCTTTCGGAATGGGCATCGACCGTCCCGATGTCCGATATGTTGCACACACGGATCTGCCTCGCAGCCCTGAAAGCTGGTACCAAGAAATCGGCCGAGCCGGTCGCGACGGGCTTCCTGCACAAGCCTTGCTGCTCTACGGCGCCAACGATATCGCTCGGGCGCGCCACTATATCGGCGATAGCGCTGCTTCAGACGATCAGAAGCGTGTTGAGTTGCAGCGTCTGAACGCCATGGTAGCACTGGCTGGGGCGGCCACCTGCCGGCGCCAGATGCTGCTGCGATGCTTCGGAGAAGAGGCTGGGGATCGCTGTGGTCAATGTGACATTTGCAATGCACCACCGAAGGTGTTCGATGGCACAATCGCCGCGCAGAAGCTTCTGTCCGCGGTTCTGCGGACAGGCCGACGCTTCGGTCTAGGTCATGTGGTTGACGTGCTTCGCGGCAAGTCTACTGAGAAAGTTTCGCAGTTTGGGCATGACCAGCTTCCGACCTTCGGAGTTGGGCGTGAATTCTCCGAGGCAGCTTGGCGTGGGATCGCTCGGCAGCTGGTGGCTCAAGGGGCTCTCGACATCGCCGTCGAAAACCATGGGGAGTTGCTGCCGACGGATGCGGCAAAACCGATCCTTAAGGGCGAGAAGCAGATCAGCTTCCGAGAAGACCTGGTTGGCGCGGTGGGAAGTAAGACCAGAGGGCCTCAGCCCGCCACCCCCGAGGATCCGTGCTTCTCGGCGCTCCGGAACTGGCGCAGGCAAACAGCGCAGGCTCAAGGGGTGCCGGCTTATGTCATCTTCCAGGATCGGACCCTGGCGGAGATCGCAGCCGTCAGGCCGGCCAGCAAGGCTGCCTTGGCGCAGGTGCCAGGTGTAGGAGCCACCAAGTTGGAACGGTATGGAGACGCGGTTCTGGCTGTTCTTGGTAGCTGCGCGAATGGCTAATGAAAGCTCCGGCCAGACTCATCACCGACGGCTGGGCTTCTCCCGCCTATTGTAATGGTCGGGCCTTGAGCCACAAGGCCGGCACTGTAGGCCGGCCCGTGATTCAGTGCGCCCGCGCGATGCAGAACTCCACGACATCCAAAAGTGCCTTCCGATAAGGCGAATGAGGAAATGCGTCCAAGGCGCGGCACGCCTGGTCTCCGTAATGCCTTGCTCTGGCGACAGTATCTTCCAGTGTCCGGTGATGGCGCATCAGCGTCAAAGCGTGCTGCAGATCATGCTCATTCTGCTGCCGTTCCTCCAGAACACGCCGCCAGAAGACCTGTTCATCCTCGTCACCGCGGGCAAAGGCAAGCAGCACCGGCAGGGTTATCTTTCCTTCCCTGAAATCATCCCCGACCGTCTTGCCGAGCCTTTCCTGCTCTGCCGAATAATCAAGGGCATCGTCCACAAGCTGGAAGGCAATACCAAGGTTATGCCCATAGCTGTGGAGGGCCTCGGCTTCTTCCAGGCCACGGTCGGCCACCACGGCACCAACCCGCGTCGCGGCCGCAAACAAGGCTGCCGTCTTCCCCTCGATGACCTCCAGATATTGCTGCTCGGTCGAAGTTGTATCGTTCTGGATGACCAACTGCAGGACTTCGCCCTCGGCGATCGTCGCGGAAGCGCTGGAAAGGATGCGCAAGACCTCCGGCGATCCGTCAGCCACCATCAGCTCAAAGGCTCGGGCAAACAGGAAGTCGCCGACCAAAACGCTGGCCTTGTTGCCAAAAACGGCGTTGGCGCTGGCTAGTCCACGCCGCAAGTCGCTCTCATCCACAACATCGTCATGCAGCAGGGTGGCCGTGTGGATGAACTCGACGCAGGCGGCTAGGCCAACATGTCGCTCGCCGCTGTAACCACAAAGGCGCGCGGCAGCCAATGTCAGAAGCGGTCTCAGACGTTTACCGCCAGCAGCGATAAGATGAGCCGCCAGCTGGGGGATCAGCTGAACCGGGCTCTGCATGCGGGCAATGATTGCCGTATTGCACGCCTCGAGATCATCCCGCAGCAAGTCCATCAAGGCAGCCAGGGCGTCTTCGGCATCGGGTGCCGGAGCATGGGGCGCCTCGCGCCCTTGCGTGGCGGGGAAGTTCACGCGGCCATAGACCTCTTTCTTACGCGCCGCACCATACCGGTCAGGTCGGCAGCCAGCAAGGAGAGCACCTTGGCTGAGACGTCCGACATCAGGTACCTGGGGACAAGACCGCCAGCCGCATCAGCCTTCCCACATCGCAACTTGGCGGATAGGAGCAGCCCAGGCACCATCCGCTGCCGCTTGGCTGCCCTTCGCAAAGCCCTCCCCTATGGTGATGATCCGATCTGAGAAAGAAGGCCTGACGAGCGACACGCTTCTCCAGGGGCGTGTCCAACTGCTTCAGCCTTCAAGCGGCCTTCGCGCCGGCCTGGATGCGGTGTTGCTGGCTGCGAGCATTCCTGCGCAGCCTGGAGAAACCGTTCTTGAGGCAGGTTGCGGCAGCGGTGCTGTGTTTCTCTGCCTTTTGGCACGCATACCAAGCTTGCGGATCGTTGCGGTTGAACGCGTTGCTGCCCTCGCTGAGCTTGCCCGCCGCAACGCAGTCATCAACGGCGTCGCAGATCGGGTTACCGTCATAGAGGGCGACGTGACCCAGCTGGACGAGCTGCGTCACCTCGCGGTCCAGCACGCCTGCGCTAATCCGCCCTACTGGCCCACCGGCACGCGGCCACCAGAGGCCTTGAGGTCTCAAGCAACGCATACCGAAAGCGCTGGCGATCTGAAAGCGTGGGCAACCGCCATGGCGCGCCCACTCGCGCACCGGGCTTCCATGACCTTCATCCTGCCAACAACGCGCTACTTGGACGGAGCTGATGCATTGCGGGCGGCGCACTGCTTTGGCGTGGAAGTCATGCCGCTCTGGCCACGGCCTGGAAGCGTTTCGAAACGTGTCCTTTTGCAGGCCCGCCGCTTCAGCCACGCGCCTGATCGCGTTCATCAAGGCCTGATCTTGCATGATGGTTCTGGCTGGAGCGCGGCTGCAGCAAAGCTGCTCGACCGGGGCGAAGCGCTCTCCTGGGGGTAAAACCGCAAAGCGATTGCTTGTCCCCCAGGGCTCTATTAGGAGTCGATTCACCATGACCCAGGACTCCGCGAAGCAGATGGCACCACAAAGCGCCGCAACCGATGCGGATGCCCTTGCCCTAGCTGCGGATGAGAAGCGTAACGATGCACAATGGGTAGAGGCGGCAGAGCTTTACACGGCGGTCCTTAAAGCGCGTCCTGACGCCTGGCCGCTCATGGTGCAGCGCGGCCACTGTCTGAAGGAGTCAGGACGCGTCCGGGAAGCCCTGGCGAGCTATCGTGAAGCCGAGCACCACGCGCCAGACGATTCCGACCTGCATCTCCAAATCGGTCACGCGCACAAGATCCTGGGCGACTGGCAGGAAGCGGCGCTGGCTTATGCCAGGGCAGTCTCTCTTGACCCCGGCAATGTGGATGCCTGGAGGGAGTCCTCGTCGACCGCAGAATGGCTTGTACGGCATCCAGATACGGATGTGACCGCGGATGAATTGCTTTCGACGGAATTCCCGGGGGCACTGGAAAGACCTGATCCGCCAGCTTTCCACCAGGACAGCGCGCCTGTGCTTGCCGGCTCGTTGGTATCAAGCCGCGTCCAAATGGTCCTCGATGTGACTGACCTGCTTGATTACTTCAACAGTTCCAGAACGCCTACAGGCATTCAAAGGGTTCAGCTCGGCATCGTTTCCCGTGCCATTGAGGAGTCGTCAGAATCCCGGGTCGACCTATGCTTTGCTGCGTATGATGCAGGCGACCTTTCCTGGCATCAGGTCGCCACCAAGGGCTTCACCGAACTTACGACTCTGGCTGCCCGAGGCTCCGACACGGAAGATCCCGTGTGGGTATACACCCGGGACACTCTCCGACAGCATGTTGCGCATGCGCCGGCCTTTGCCTTCAGGGAAGGCGCTCTTCTTGTCAATCTCGGGAATTCCTGGGGATTTCCGGACTATTTCCGGGCCCTGCGTGCAGCTCAGCATGTCTACGGTGTTCGCTACATCCCCTTCATCCATGACTGCGTGCCGCTGATCGTCCCTGAGCACTGCCTCCTGACCATGGTGCAGGATTATTCCCGCTGGTTCGGCGCGATCGGCCTGCATGCGCATGGCATCCTGTGCAATTCGGAGAACACGAAAAGGGATGTTCTTCAGCAACTTGATCGATTGCTTCCAGGACAAACACTGCCGATCCATGTGATCCGCCTGGATGGTGACCCGCGGAGCGTGGCTGCCATTCCGGAAGACGCTAGCCTGGCTGCCCTGCGTGCTCTCCGCCCCGGCGAGCCATACTGCCTCTTCGTTGCAACAATCGAGAGCCGTAAGGACCATCTCCTCGTTTTCCAGGCTTGGCTGCAACTTGTGCGCCGGCATGGACCATCAAAGGTGCCGCGTCTGGTCTGCGTGGGAAAAGCAGGGTGGCATTCCGAGGCCGCGCTCAGCTTGTTGCAAAATGCTCCGGAACTTCAGCGCCATGTCGTTCTGTTGTCACGCGTGTCGGACCAGGAGCTCGATGCACTCTACGATCAATGTCTCTTCACCGTGTATAACAGCCACTACGAAGGGTGGGGCCTGCCCATCACGGAGGCGTTGGCCCATGGCAAGGTTGTCCTGACCCCACGCCATTCCGCATTGGCCGAGGCCGGCGGTGAGGCCGCCCTGTACTTTGTGCCTCAGAGCCAGCCTGACCTGCAGCATAAGCTGGAGCAGCTTATGTTCGACCGGGACTTCAGGATGGCGCAGGAGGCAATCGTCCGCGACAAAGGCCGGCCTCGCAGTTGGAGCGAGATCAAGGACCAGACGCTGGCCGCCGTGCTGGAGCTTGCAGAGCATCCCCGCCAGCCTCTTGCGGCGCGCAAGACGGTGAATCTCGGGCAGCAATACAGAACGCAGCGCCTCCTCCGGACACGTCCAGACGTCGCCCTGGCTCTGGCCGAGGCGGTACGGGACGGCCTGTCCTGGCATCCGGTCGAAGAATGGGGCGTGTGGTGCCGATCAGGTGCGGCCATCCTGCGCATCCCCCTTCCGCCCGCTGCACTTGGAACACCCCTTCGCCTCTACCTGGAGCTTCGTTCACCGCCGGTGGCGGTGACCATTCCAGTCCGTTGCCACTCGGCAAACGCCGCCGTTGCACACTTCGACGTCTCGCTGGAAGCTGGCGGCGACAACACCTTCATGCTGGATCTACCGCCTATAGCTGAGGGTAACCTGCTCGAAATCGAGTTGGACAACGGGAATGGCATCGATCTTCCGGCTCTGGGCCTGCCGGACCCAAGGCGGATCGGCCTGGGCCTTCGAAGCTTCATGCTGTGCCGATTGGATGACTATGCCGCTCGGCTGGGTTTTCTTGAGCAGCAAACCCTGCAGCAAGCTTCCACCTGAAGTGCCTGCCTGAGTGGGACATTCGCGAGGAGAGACAGCCGGTTGCTCCCCTCGCCGCAGTTGTTCAGCCGGCCAACATACTCCGAATAGCGGCGATCGCCTCGTCCGCCTTGGAAGCGTCCGGTCCACCGGCCTGAGCCATGTCAGAGCGTCCGCCCCCGCCTTTGCCACCCAGGGCAAGACTTCCGACGCGAACGAGACCAATGGCATCAACCTGATCTTTAACTGCCTCGCCCACGCCCACAACGATGCTCGCCTTCCCGTCGGCGGTGGACAACAACGCCACAACATCTGCTTGCCCGGATTTCAGGATCGCGTCCGCCATGCCCTTCAGGTCACGCGGTGGAACCTCTCCCAGATTGCGGCCGGAAAAACGGACTCCCGCTAGATCCTCTACTGCGGTGCTGCCGGCACCAGTGGCCAGTTGCTTGCGCAGCTCGGCAAGGTCGCGCTCAAGTTTCCGCCGTTCCTCCACCAGTCCGGACACGCGGGCGGGCAGGTCTGTGGGCGAAACCTTCAGCACACTGGCGGCATCCCTCAACAAGCGCTGCTCGTCTCCGATAAGCGACAGGGCTGCCTCACCGGTCACTGCTTCGATGCGGCGTACGCCGGCTGAAACAGCACCTTCAGCGACGATTTTGAAAAGGCCTATATCGCCTGTTTGGCGCACGTGAGTGCCACCGCAGAGCTCCAGCGAGTAGACGCCGTGGCGATCGACGGCGTTGGGATCCTTGCCCATGCCGACAACGCGTACCTCATCACCGTACTTCTCGCCGAACAAGGCCATTGCGCCAACCTCGACCGCAGCCTCCGGGGTCATCAGGCGGGTGACGACCTCGGAATTCTGCCGAATGCGAGCATTCACCTCGGCCTCGACCCAGGACAGGTCGCTGGGGGTGATCGGTGTCGGCTGGGACACATCGAACCGCAGGCGATCAGGCGCGTTGAGGCTGCCCTTCTGCGTCACATGGGACCCCAGTCGTCGGCGTAGCGCCTCGTGCAGCAGATGAGTGGCAGAATGGTGGGCGCGGATCGCTGATCGACGCTCGTGGTCCACCGTCGCGGTTACGGCGGTGCCGATGCGGGCTTCACCGGCCTCGACAATGCCGAGGTGCACGAAGAGCCCCAGCTTCTTCTGCGTATCGCGAACCGCGATCTTCAGGCCATCGGCGCCGGTGATGAGGCCGGCATCACCAACCTGCCCTCCACTCTCGGCGTAGAAGGGCGTTTGGTTCAGAACGACCGCAACTTCCGTTCCGGCAGGTGCCTGGGCAAGAGGTACGCTACCAGAGAGCATCGCCAGGATCTCGCCCTCAGCGGTCTCCGTGGAGTAGCCAAGAAACTCGGTCGTACCGAGCTTCTCCTTGAGGTCGAACCATCCAGCCTCGGTCGCAGCCTCGCCAGAGCCAGCCCAAGCGGCACGGGCACGCCGCTTCTGCTCGGCCATGGCCGCCTCGAACCCGGCAAGGTCAACGGCTTTTCCTTCGCCGCGTAATGCATCCTGGGTCAGATCCACGGGGAAGCCGTAGGTGTCATACAAACGGAAGGCAACGTCACCCGGAAGCACGCCGCCATCCGACAGCTTTGCGCTTTCCTCCGACAACAGGCCGAGCCCACGCTCGAGCAAGGTCCGGAAGCGGCCCTCTTCCAGCTTAAGCGTCTCGGAGATCAACGCCTCGGCGCGGACGAGTTCGGAATAGGCTGTGCCCATCTGCCGGACCAGAACTGGCAGCAACCGGTAAAGCAACGGCTCCTTCGTGCCCATAAGGTGAGCGTGGCGCATCGCGCGGCGTAGGATGCGCCGAAGCACGTAGCCCCTTCCTTCATTGGACGGCATGACACCGTCGGCGATGAGGAATGCGCCAGACCGCAGATGATCCGCCACCACGCGGTGACTGACCTTGAAGGGCCCATCGGGCGCCTGACCGGTCAGCTCAGCACTGGCCAGAATCAACGCCCGGAAGGTGTCGATGTCGTAGTTATCGTGCTTGCCCTGCAGAATAGCGGCGAAACGCTCAAGTCCCATGCCGGTATCGATAGATGGCCGAGGCAGCGGATTGCGTACCCCTGCCGGGTCCTCAAGATACTGCATGAAGACGAGGTTCCAGATCTCGATGAACCGATCGCCATCCTCATCTGGACTTCCAGGTGGACCGCCCGGAATGCTGTCGCCGTGATCAAAGAAAATCTCGGAACAAGGGCCACATGGCCCGGTATCGCCCATACGCCAGAAATTGTCGCTTGTAGGGATGCGGATGATGCGCTCATCCGGCAGGCCCGCAATCTTGCGCCAAAGTGCCGCGGCGTCCTCATCCTCCGAGAAGACCGTGACCAGGAGCTTCTCCTTGGGCAAGCCGAAATCTTTGGTCAGCAAGGTCCAGGCATGAGTAATGGCCTGATCCTTGAAGTAATCGCCAAAAGAAAAGTTACCCAGCATTTCGAAAAATGTATGATGCCGCGCTGTATAGCCAACATTGTCCAGGTCATTGTGTTTACCACCTGCGCGAACCGACTTTTGCGCGGTCGTGGCTCTGGAGTAGGGTCGCCTTTCCTGCCCGGTGAACACGTTCTTGAACTGCACCATTCCACTGTTGGTGAACATCAGCGTGGGGTCGTTGCGGGGAACCAGCGGAGAGCTCTCCACTATGGTATGGCCGTTGCGGGCGAAGTATTCGAGGAAGGTCGCACGGATGTCGTTGCTGCTGGTCATCGTCCGCTGTCTTGCCCTGGCGTCGGCGAATGGTGGGTAGCTGACGTAGCGCGCCAGAGCTAGAGTGGAAAGCCCAGCACCATTCGCCGCACTTGCGGGCGGCTTATTGCTGAAACCGAGATGCTTCACAGGCAAGCCATGCCGGCGCGTAGATCCACATCCGACAATGGCGATCTCTTCGGCTCCTCCGCCGGAGAACCGGTATCGAACGTCGGAAGCCACAGCCAGGCCGAAACCATCCGGCCGCTTGCCGATCGTCTGAGGCCACGCAACCTGAACGAGATTGTCGGGCAGGATCATTTGCTTGGCACAAGCGGCAGCTTGACAAGGATGCTTGCCAGGGGCGCTATGGCATCCCTGATTCTTTGGGGACCTCCAGGCGTCGGGAAAACCACCATTGCCCGTCTCCTCGCCGACGCATCCGGATTGCGGTTCGCACCGCTATCGGCGGTGTTCTCCGGTGTGGCCGACCTAAAGCGAGTCTTCGACGAAGCCAGAGCGCGACGTGGCATCGGACAGGGGACCCTGCTGTTCGTCGATGAAATTCATCGGTTTAACCGCGCGCAGCAGGATGGATTTTTACCTTATGTGGAGGACGGCACCGTCATCCTGGTGGGTGCGACCACCGAGAACCCCTCCTTTGCCCTGAATGGCGCCTTGCTCTCGCGTTGCCAGGTTCTGGTACTGAAGCGGTTGGATGACGAAGCGCTTGAGAAGCTTCTGGCGCGGGCGGAAAATGAGGCGGACCGCCCTCTCCCCCTTACGATGGAGGCGAGAGGAACGCTGCGGGCGATGGCCGACGGTGATGGCCGGTACGGCCTCAACATGGCGGAGCAACTCCTGGCGGAGGATGTCCCGCAACCTTTGGACAACGCCGGCCTGTCTGCTCTGCTTTCCAAACGGGCGGCCCTCTACGACAAGGATCGGGAAGAGCATTACAATCTGATCTCGGCCCTTCATAAGTCCCTCCGCGGCAGCGATCCGGACGCCGCCTTGTACTGGTTTTGCCGGATGCTCGAAGGCGGCGAAGACCCTCGCTACATTGCACGCCGCCTGACGCGGTTCGCGGCAGAGGATGTGGGCCTAGCCGACCCTACCGCCTTGCCCGCCGCGATCGCGGCCTGGGAATCCTACGAACGCCTGGGATCACCCGAGGGAGAGCTGGCCCTCGCGCAGCTCGTGGTTCATCTCGGCGTCGCTCCAAAGTCCAACGCGGTCTACAAAGCCTATGGAACTGCGCGACGGGCCGCGAAACAAACCGGCAGCCTGATGCCGCCCACACATATTCTGAATGCTCCGACGAAGCTCATGAAGCAGCTGGGATACGGGCAAAACTACGATTACGACCATGATTCCGATGAAGCCTTCAGCGGCCAGAACTACTTTCCGGATGACATGGAGAGGCAGCAGTTTTACCGGCCTACAGATCGAGGCCGGGAAGCGCAGATTCGGGATCGTCTGGAACACTGGTCCAGTCTTCGGCTGCAGAGGCAGCGGAGCAAGCTGCGGGAATGAGCCCCGCCTCTCCTGTTGCACTGGTTCTCGTGGCAGCGGGTGGAGCATCCGGGGCTGTTCTGCGCCATTTGCTTGGAGTGCTCTGCCTCATGTGGTTCGGCACGGCTTGGCCATGGGCGACACTGATCGTGAACGTCTCCGGGAGTGCTGTGATCGGCTTCCTGACAGGCTTGGCAGTAGGTCCGCTCGTGCTATCGGATGCTATGCGGCTCTTCCTGGTGACCGGTGTGCTTGGCGGCTTCACCACCTTCTCAGCCTTCTCCTTGGATACGGGCTCTTTGGCGCAGCGCTCAGGTGTGGCGGCCTTCGCCTATGTCGCGCTGACCGTAGGGCTGGGGCTGAGTGCCTTCTTCATCTTCTTGACCTTAGGACGGCGGCTAGCCTGACGCCGGTGGCGAGCGGCATCCGCATGGGGATTTGCCACCTTTCTGCTATGAGGTTCACTGAAGCCTTCTTGAGAATGCCATGAGTGTTCAACATCGAATTGTGCATGCGGCCGACGCGGAATCACGCTTAGACCGCTGGTTTCGCCGTCACTTCCCGCAACTGACCCAGGGTGCGCTACAAAAAATGCTGCGCACCGGGCAGATCCGGGTTGATGGACGCCGTGCCGAGGCCAGTACGCGGCTAGAACGCGGGCAGGAAATTCGCATTCCTCCGTTGCCGGAAGGGCCGGCACCGGAAGCTCCTGCGCGGGAGCGAATGGCTTCTGAGGAAGATGCTCGCGACCTGGAGCGGATGATCCTCTACCGGGACGAGCACGTCATCGCGCTGAACAAGCCGCATGGTTTACCGGTGCAAGGCGGGCCGAACATCCGCAAGCATCTGGATGGCATGCTTGATGTGCTTCGCTTCGGTCATGACGAGCGGCCGCGACTGGTGCACCGGCTAGACCGCGACACCTCGGGGGTCCTTCTGCTGGCGCGTGGCGCCTTTGCCGCCAACCGCCTTGCCTCGGCTTTTCGTGGGCGTGACGCGCAGAAGACTTACTGGGCTCTTGTGGTCGGTCAGCCGCAGATCCAGGGGGGGCGCATCGACATGCCCCTGGCCAAGCAAGGCGGTCCTCGTGGAGAAAGGATTGTGCCCGCCGAAGGCAAGGATGGAGCCTACGCCATCACTGAGTTCAACACCATCGATGTAGCGCGACGCCATGCGACATGGCTTGAGCTGAAGCCCTTGACGGGCCGCACGCATCAGCTGCGAGTGCACTGCGCGGCGGCCCTCGCCTGCCCCATCCTGGGTGATGGCAAGTATGGCGGGCAACAGGCGCACCTGGAGGGCATGTCGCACGCACTGCATCTTCATGCGCGCGCCATCTCCGTTCCGCATCCGGATGGTGGGTCTCTGGAAGTAACTGCTCCGCTTCCTCGCCACATGACGGAAAGCTTCTCGACTCTCGGCTTCGAGGTCCCGCGCACCCATGCGGCACGCCGCACACCCTGAGCTGCTCGCCAGCAAATCTTCGATAAGCAAGAAAAGCGCCGGACATATCCGGCGCTTTCATCATCCAAAACGCTCAGGCCGACACTATTCGGCCGCTGCGGCTTCGTCGGGTTCCGGTCCCACCATCATGCTGTTAGCAACGATACCAGCCTGAGACCTGATCCGCTGCTCAATGCTGTCGGCCATGGAGGGGTTGTCGCGCATGAACTGCTTGGCATTCTCGCGCCCTTGACCGATCCGCTGGCTGTCGCAGCTGAACCAAGCACCCGATTTCTCCACGACGCCGGCCTTCACGCCGAGGTCGATCAGTTCGCCAACCTTTGAGACGCCTTCGCCATACATGATGTCGAACTCGACCTGCCGGAAAGGCGGCGCCATCTTGTTCTTCACCACTTTGACGCGTGTCTGATTGCCGGTGACTTCCTCGCGATCCTTGATCTGCCCGATGCGACGGATCTCCAGGCGAACCGAGGCATAGAACTTCAGCGCATTGCCCCCCGTCGTTGTCTCCGGGTTGCCGAACATCACGCCGATCTTGAGCCGAATCTGGTTCAAAAAGATCAGCAAGGTGTTGGAGCGGGAAACCGAGCCTGTCAGCTTGCGCAGTGCCTGGCTCATCAGGCGGGCATGCAGGCCGACGTGACTGTCGCCCATTTCGCCTTCCAACTCGGCACGCGGAACCAGGGCGGCCACGGAGTCCACCACCAGCACGTCAACCGCGCCGGACCTGACCAGGGTGTCGGCAATCTCCAAGGCCTGTTCGCCGGCATCAGGCTGGCTGATCAGCAGATTATCGACATCGACGCCAAGCTTGCGGGCGTAGCCTGGATCGAGCGCATGCTCCGCATCCACGAAGGCGCAGGTGCCGCCGCGCTTCTGAGCCTCAGCGATGGCGTGCAGCGCAAGCGTGGTCTTGCCTGAGCTCTCAGGACCATAAATCTCTACAATACGTCCCTTCGGCAGGCCGCCGATCCCGAGTGCCAAATCCAGACCCAGTGATCCAGTTGGGATTACCTCAATTTCGTCGGATTGCTGCTTGGCGCCCATCCGCATGATGGAGCCTTTGCCGAAGGCCCTTTCGATCTGGCTGAGCGCAGCATCGAGTGCCTTGTTCTTATCCATTCTGGAAATCCCTTTCGCCAAAGGCGAGAATGTCGAGGTTCCAATCTAGTGAGCGTCTTGTCCCAAATCAGCAGGGCAGAATCGCGCTTCATCCACCTGAACTCTACCGTACGGTGGTCAATTTCCCCACAAAGATTTCAACATCACATAGAGCCATGAGTTCCCTATATGTTCTCTCCACCAAAGAAAGACAAGGGATCAATCAGCCGCCAATTTTCGAACAGCCTCTACAAGCTCTGCGGGGCGGTAGGGTTTTGCAAGATGCGCGAGGCGGTCCTCGGTTATGCCTTTCCCCACGATGGATGGGGCATATCCACTTACCAGCAGTACCGGAAGCGCAGGAAAGAATTGCCGCAGGCGGTCCCGCAGGGCAGGGCCGTCCATGCCTGGCATGACGACATCCGACACCAAGATCGATGGCCGGAGCCCCTCTTGCTCCACCAAGAACAGGGCAGCCTCGCCATCCTCAGCAGCCACAACATTCCAGCCTGCCCGACGTAAGGCCCGTTCAGCCAGCAGCCGTAGAGGCGCTTCATCGTCTACCAGGAGAAGTAACCCGGCAGGTTGGTGCTCAGCTGGGACAGTTGGCACTTTGCCGGATTTCGGCTGTTCTTCGCCCACCCCCTCAACACGCGGCAGCAGGATCCGGAAGCGCGTTCCCTGTCCGACCTCGCTGTCAAAGAGGACGTAGCCGCCGGACTGGCGAATGATTCCATAGACAGTGGCAAGCCCCATGCCGCTCCCACCGCTTCGCGCGCGGCTGGTGAAGAAAGGCTCGAAGATCCGACTTCGAATATCGGGAGAAATGCCACTTCCTGTATCTGCGACCTGCAGAACGCTCCATCTTCCAGCGGGAACATCATCCGGATCGGCGGAAAGCGGCTCCAGCAGCAAGGAGCGCCCTGTCGAGATCGAAAGCCGCCCGCCGTTCGGCATGGCGTTCCTTGCATTCATTGCAAGGTTCATCACCACACGATCAAGCTGCGAGGGATCAATGCGCACCAAACGTTCCGGCTCTTCCAGCGCCAGATCCAAGGTTATGCCCTGCCCCAGAACCGGCCGCAGCATCTGAGCCATGCTCCTGACCGCCCGATTGAGCGCAACATTCTGCGGGGTCAGAACCTGTTGTCTGGCGTAGGCCAGCAGCTGACGAACGAGCGCGCCGCCCCTTTCGGCTGCCTGCCTGATCTGCTCCAGCTCTTCCCGAGGCTGCGATACGCCTTTTTCATCTAGAAGCTGAACAGCTTGGTCGGCTGCTCCGATAACGACTGACAAGAGATTGTTGAAGTCATGCGCGATGCCGCCAGCAAGTGCGCCAAGTGCCTGGAGGCGCTCTGCTTCCTGTGTCTGAGCCACCAAGATGCTCTGCTGGCTGACGTCTTTCAGAATCACCGTGTCGCCGGCAACATCGCAACTGATCACCAGCAATGGCGCAAAGGTTGAGGGAGCCCGATCATCCAGCGTGGCAAGTTGAAGCTCCGCCTCTCCCTGTGGGTGCTGTGTCCATGCGAGGAAGTCATCACGCGACGAAGCGCGGAAGATGTTCTTTGCAGGCATGCCGGTGCGAACAGGTACGATGGGGCCGAGAACACGCAGCAGGGCTGTGTTCGCTTCCAGCAGGCACTTCTGCTTGTCCATGCGAAACGCAGCATCCGGGAGGCAGGCAAATAAATCATCGGCCGGCTTCGCCCCGACTTTGCGCGCCTTACGCCAATTCTCCAGCAGATTCACGTCGGCTACTCGGCGCCGCTGGACCTGAAGAAGGCCGCAGGCATGGCCATAGTCGCGGTGCTACGTCGAACAGGGAAGGAGAATCCGGCAGGCCCGTTCCGAAACCTGTTGCCAACCTGCACGTCCGCACTCCTGCTGGTGATCCACCGGGCCATAAGGAGTCATGCAAGCGGTGAATGAATCATTAACCCAGCGGCTGAAAGCGAAGCTTCTCCGGCGATTTTCTGCATCTTGAAGAGGATCGGAGCTGTTCGGATCGATCCTCTTCAAGATGAGCTTAGCTTGCCAGGGGAAGATGCTTGCTGATGTAGGGGGGCAAATTGAACGCTCCCACATGAATTTCCGGCGTCCAGTACTGCGTCTGGCCGGCCACACCGGCCGCCTCTGCCCTCTGCCGGATGGTGGCTACGTCGACCTGGCGCAAGGAAGCATCCTTTGCAGCCCACCCCAAAGTCATAAAGCCGCCTACATAGGTGGGAACCGCCACAACATAGGCCCAGATATCATTGAACGCCTTGCCACGACGAAGGCTGGTTACCTCAAGCTCCTCCGCCTGCATGATCGGCACGCCGCACTGATTGACAATCAGGCCGCGTTCAGACAGCAGCCGGGCCGCATTGGCATAGAACTCGTCCGTGAAAAGCACTTCGCCGACGCCGATGGGATCGGTCGAGTCAACGATCATAACGTCGAAGCTGCCAGTCTCGGCCTTACGGACATAGTCGATGCCGTCTCCGACGATGACTTCGGCACGGGGATCCGTCCAGGCCGAACCACCGATGTCCGGCATGTGCTCGCGGCAGAGGCGGATCACCTCGCCATCGATCTCCACCATTACTGCCTTCTCGACGGTTTTGTGCTGCAGAACCCGCTTCAGCACACCGCCATCGCCGGCGCCGATGATCAGGACGCGTCGGGCAGCGCCATGCGCCAGCAGCGGCACATGGGTCAGCATCTCCTGATAAACGAACTCGTCCTTCTCCGTGATCTGCACGGCGCCGTCGAGCAACATCACCCGACCATGGCTGTAGCTCTCGAACAGCATGATGTCCTGGAACTCACTTTGGACGCGAGCGAGCTCTCGCTTCACCAGGAAGCGCTGGCCCCATTCGGCATAGAGCGTCTCGTTCACCCAGGATTCGGTCGGCATGGTTCGTCCTCGATCCAAAACAAGAAGGCGGGATCCTAGGATCCCGCCCCTGGCCGCGTCACATGAAAGGCTGTGGTCAGCCGATCAGCCCGCGCTTGTGCTCAGCCAGTTGCACGCGCTCCGGCTCGAAGCCCTTCTTCAGGATCGGCACCGCCTTGTACGGATTGCAGATCCCGCAGACGAAGATGTCGAGCGCGGCATAAGCACGTTCCGGCCATGTGTGGATCGAGATGTGGCTCTCGGCCAAAACCAGCACGCCGGACACACCCTCAGGGGAGAAGTGATGGAAGTGGCCATGCAGAATGGTCGCGCCGGTCTCGATGGCGGCCTCGCGCAACACGGAATCGATGTGCGCAGGGTCGTTGAGGTTGGTCGCGCCCCACAGATCAACGATCAGGTGCGTACCAGCGAAACGCACGCCATCGCGCTCGACGAAGTGGTCCTTCGGCTCGCCGTGGTTATTAACAGACTGGGCTTCGCTCGGGCTGCAATCCGAGACCATCCCCAGCGGAGAAACGAGAGCGTCCATGAGCGTGTGCTCCTTCCCACCAGAAGATGACCAGGGTGATCGGGGTTCGATCGGGGTCAACGGGGGCGGCTTATGAGGCATCCGCCCCCCGCCCACAAGAAAAATCGGGACTTTTCGGCCGAAAAAATCGCGGGTCCTTCCTGCGTTCAACGCGCATCTCTCCGCGCTGAAGCGAAACCGACCCGCAAATGCCCCGGACCCCCCCGAGGCTTCTACGGAAAAACTCCCGTAGCAGAATTTTCAGGGTAATCCGGGTGTCTCACCCCTTGTCCAGGCAAACAGGCCTGCTATACCCCGCCGCCTGCGCTGGATGGGTGGCCGAGTGGTCGAAGGCGCACGCCTGGAAAGTGTGTATACCTCAAAAGGGTATCGTGGGTTCGAATCCCACCCCATCCGCCATTAGCTCTCCCTGCCCTCAAATCCTCAGCATCGCCTCGGCGCAGGCATCGAGAATGGCATCGCTGTCGAGACCGTATTCCCGGTAAAGATCGGGGATAT
The DNA here is from genome assembly GCF_042646265.1 of Teichococcus globiformis. Lineage (NCBI taxonomy): Bacteria > Pseudomonadati > Pseudomonadota > Alphaproteobacteria > Acetobacterales > Roseomonadaceae > Roseomonas > Teichococcus globiformis. Next base: position 203,073 of record NZ_JBHRTN010000010.1, on the reverse strand, counting down.
TGCCGGCCTGGCCGAACCGATCCACACCAAGCGGCACAACCCTCATGCCGCGGACCGCGCCTAGCCACGCATGTGCTGCTGGATGACCATCCAGCACCGACACGATAGCCGCGTCGCTTGCTAAAGGCGCCAGCAGCTTCTCGATATGGGACGGCGCCGCGCCCGGCCCTTTTCGGGCAAGGCGTCGTGCTGACAACCAGTCGGCATGCAAGCGGTCAGGGCTGGTGATGGCAAGGAGGCCGGCACCTGGCTCCTCAGCCTGAAGCTCGTCGAAAGCGACCTTGGCTTCCGGCGCCACGGCTCCCTGATAGGCTATGACGATTCGGGCCCCTTCCTCAGGAGGCACAACCCAGTGGCCGCCAGAGATCACGGCCGATGGGTCGAGTTGCCGTTCCGGTTGCGGAATGCCCCGTGTGGAGAGACGCAGCCAGACCGCTGATCCATCCGGTTTCTGCATGTGGTGGAAAGCGTGGCGGAGCAGAATGGCCAATTCGTCGCCATGCGCCGGCTCGTACGCAGCCAGCCTGTCCTGCGCCATGCCGATAAGCGGTGTGTTGATGCTCTGGTGCTGCCCTCCTTCAGGCGCCAGGGTAATGCCGGAAGGTGTCGAGACGAGAAGGAACCGCGCATCTTGGTAACAGGCGTAGATCAGCGCATCGAGACCGCGGTTCACGAAAGGATCGTAGACGGTTCCCACCGGCAGGAGCCTTGCGCCATGCATCCGATCGGCGAGCCCCAGGGCGCCGAGGACCAGAAAAAGGTTCTGTTCTGCAATGCCGAGCTCAACATGTTGCCCTTTGGGAGACATGCCCCAGCGCTGAGCGCTTGCCAGCTTGGCATCACGAAACACGTCATTCTTCATGTGTCGGTCGAAGATGCCACGCCGGTTGACCCATGGACCAAGGCTGGTGGAAACGGTGACGTCGGGACTGGTTGTCACCACGCGCTCGGCAACATCGGCCCACTCGCGGGCCCCTCGCCCGATCTCCGCCATCAATTCGCCGAAGCCGGCCTGTGTGGAAAGGATCCGCGACGGCGAGAGCCGTGGCGGCGCCAAGAGGGCCGGAACAACGACCTCCGGCGCTTCAAGACGCCGCCCCTCCGGCGCCAGGACCGCTGCGAAGGGTATCCCCCGGAGAAAGCCATCCAGCTCCGCTTCCGAGGGAATCAATCCTTCAAAACGGTCCCATTCATGGCCTTCACGGATGCCCATCTCGTTGCGGAAGGCCTGCATCTGCTCGGGCGTCATCAGGCCGGCATGGTTGTCCTTGTGCCCGGCAAAAGGTAATCCCATGCCCTTGACCGTGTAGGCGATAAAGCAGGTGGGCTGGTCACCCGCCGCTTCCTGGGCGCGAAACGCTTCCGTCAGCGTTTCCAGGTCATGACCGCCAAGATTGGTCATCAGGGCGCCTAGTTCCTCGTCGCTCAGAGGATCGACAATGGCCCTGACGCCTTCGATGCGGCCAAGCTCCGCCAGCACGGCAGCCCGCCACGCCGCACCGCCTTGAAAGGTCAGGGCGGCGTAGAGACTGTTGGGACAGTCGTCGATCCAACGGCGCAGGTGCTCGCCGTCTGGCCGCATGAAGGCAGCCTCCAGCTTCTTTCCGTATTTCAGGGTAACAACATTCCACCCCATGTCCCTGAATAGTCCCTCGATGCGGCCGAAGAGGCGGTCCGGGACCACAGAATCGAGGCTCTGGCGGTTGTAATCGACCACCCACCAGACATCGCGAATGTCGTGTTTCCAGCCTTCCAACAGGGCTTCATAGATGTTGCCCTCATCAAGCTCGGCATCACCCACAATGGCGACGTGCCGACCCTTGGGCATACCGTCACGTGCAAGCCCATGCAGATGCACATAGTCCTGCACCAGGGCGGCAAAGCTTGTCAGCGCCACTCCCAGGCCAACAGAGCCCGTGGAGAAATCCACCTCCGACCCATCCTTGACCCTGGAAGGATAGGGCTGGATGCCGTTGAACTGGCGCAACGTTTCCAGTTTCTCCCGGCTTTGTCGGCCCAGCAAATAGTTGACGGCGTGGAAAACCGGCCCGGCGTGCGGCTTCACCGCCACACGGTCCTGCGGACGCAGCAGATCAAAGTACAGCGCCGTCATGATCGCCGTGACCGAAGCAGAGGAGGCCTGATGGCCACCCACCTTCAAACCATCAAGGTTTGGCCGCACATGGTTGGCATGGTGGATCATCCAAGCCGAGAGCCAGAGGAGCTTCCGTTCCATCGCGCGCAACAGCGCCAGGTGGCGGGATGGGTCGCCGGATGGGCGGAACTTGCGCGGGTCTGGCGTGGCGTTCATGAGGGATTTCCCCTTTGCTTCGATCCTGGACGGATGAAGGCTAGGAGAAATCCGAGAAGACCACCAATCCTAGCTTGGCCCGCTTCGTGCCAATTTACGCAGCGCCGTGGTCGCGGCCCTGCTGCCTTCACCCACGTAAGCCTCGTGGTAATCTTCGATCTTGGTCGGATCGTAGAGATAATTCACCATGAAGCCCAGTGACTCACGCATCCCTTTGTCAGAGATGTCGCCCCGCCAGTTGATCCGCTCCACCCGTGCTCCATTTGACAGATGGAAATGACCGACAGGGTCCCGGGCCCGTTTGCCGCCCCTTCCGGTTTCCAGAACAAGGTAGCGCGCACAGAGACGCGTCAGCACCGGTTCCGCCTTCAGCCCCCAGCTTCCCGCCAAGGCACGCGGCCCAGCCAGCAAGGCCTTCAACGCTTCACGGCCACTTCCAAGCCCGGACCACTCCACTAGTTGCTTGTTTTCATCCTCAGTCAACAAGCGCGGCTCAGGCATGTTCGCCTGTTCCTCAAGCCAGCGCCGGAAGCCGGGAATCGGAGACAAGGTGGAGAAGCTCTTGAGGTTAGGAAGCTCATCCTGGAGCAGTGCCACCACACGCTTGATCAGGAAATTGCCGAAGGAGATGCCGTCCAGCCCGCGCTGGCAGTTATTGATGGAATAGAAAATCGCCGTATCGGCCTTGCGAAGATCCTGTACTGGAGCCTTCTCATCGAGCAACTTCTGTACCGAGGCCGAAAGCCCCTGGACCAGCGCCACTTCCACGAAGATGAGTGGCTCCTCGGGCATACGCGGATGGAAGAAGGCGTAGCAGCGGCGATCAGAATCGAGACGGTTCTTCAGGTCACGCCAGGTCTTGATGCGGTGCACCGCCTCGTATCCGACGAGCTTCTCCAGAAGGGCGGCGGGCGAGTTCCAGTCGATCCGGCGGAGATCAAGAAAGCCAAGATCGAACCAGTTCGCGAGCAATCCGCGCAGATCGGCATCCAACGCGTTCAATACCGGATCCTTGCCCATCAGTCGCTGCAGATCGGCCCGCAGATCCACCAGGAACTTCATGCCGTCAGGGATGGTGGTAAACTGCGTCAGCAACCTCAGGCGAGGCGGCTCCAGGACGCGGCGCAGCTTGGCCTTGGCCGCAGCACGGACAGCGCTGTCCCGTGCGGCGGAAACCTCCCGCATTGCGGCTTCGACCATCTGTGGGTCGGAGTCGAACCCTGCCAGAGCGTTGAAGAAATCTGCTTGGCCGCCTTCGTCCACCTTCAGGTAAGACTGAGCCAGGCTGGCAGCGCGGTTGCGTGCAGAAATTTCACCGCCCCGCGCTTCCAGGCAGGCCCGCATCCTTGCTTCCCAGGAAGCATCCTCCGCAGGCCCCGTCACGGAAGCAGCCATGTCGCGCCACAACAGAGTGACACGCTTGAGTGCTCTGTCGAACAGCCCCGCCTCAGAGCCGGCAGGAGCAATGGCGACGTCTGACATGAACCCTCCTCAGCGCCCGCAAGCGGGGTGAAATCTGCCGAAATATCTGGTGATCACCTTGCCTGAAGCCAAGCCCGGATGGAATGGGCGGTGGCGAAGGCGGCGCTGATTTCGGTCAGTAAGGCTTCGGCGATCAGAGGTCGTTCCAAGGTCGTTCCGGAGAGTGCAAGACGTGCTGCTTCGGCATGAAGCCACACGGCGGCGCAGGCAGCCTCAAAGCGTGGCATGGATTGCGCAAGAAGTCCCGCGACCAGCCCAGCCAGAACATCGCCACTTCCTGCTGTGGCGAGTGCTGGCGGGGCATCGGCGTTGATCGCCCCTCGTCCATCAGGCGCAGCGATGATGCTGTCGGATCCCTTCAGGATTACCACTGCACCTGTGTCCGCCGCTGCCGAGCGGGCCGCAGCCATGCGGTTCTCCCCTGCCGCACCGAAGACGCGGGCAAACTCTCCGGCATGCGGCGTCAGCACCGCCGCGCCCTTCAGCGCCGAGGGATTACCTGTAGCGGCGGTGAGTGCACCGCCATCAACCACCGCCTCCCGTCCGGCCTGAACAATCTGCCGCAGCATCAGCAACGTTTCCTGATCTGGAGGAAGACCAGGTCCAAGCAGCCATGCATTCCGCCGCTTGTCCTGCAGCAGTTGTTCCAGGCTGTCCTCGCGCACAAGCAGACCAGGTTCACCGCCCCGAAAGATCGTTGCGGTATCGTTATCTGGTGCCGCCAGGGTCACAAGCCCTGCTCCTGCACGCCGCGCCGCACCGGCCGCCAGTGTCGCAGCTCCGGGCATGGCTTTCCCGGCCGGGATCGTCACATGGCCCAGCGAATATTTATGGCTTTGGGATGTCCGGGCAGGCAGCGTCCATAAAGGTGGCTTGTTGGCGAAGCATTGTACGTCCAGGCCAGTCAGAACGCTCGTCGGTAGCCCGATAGGCGCCAAAACCAGTTCGCCACAAAGGTCACGTCCAGGCAGCAGCAGGTGCCCTGGCTTGAGGCGAAAGAAGGTCACCGTCAAGGTGGCCTGCAGAGCATAGCCCCGCACCACCCCGCTCTCGCCGTCCACTCCGGATGGGACGTCGATGGCCACCACGGGCACCGAAACACCGCGCAGCAGTTCCACCAGCCCTGGCGGCAGATCGCCTCGCAGCCCGGCGCCAAAAAGGGCGTCAACAATCAACCCGGAACGGGCGATTTCCGTCGGGTCCAACGGAACGATCGGACCTCGCCATTCGGCTGCCACAACCGCGGCGTCGCTCCCTTCGCGGGGCAAAGAAAGTGCCGCGACGGCGACTGGCCATCCACGGCTCTCCAAAACACGCGCCACCACATAGCCGTCGCCACCATTATGGCCTGGCCCGGTCAGAACAAGAGTGCGGCACGGTCGGAAGCGTTGGCAGATAGCACGAGCGGTCGCCATACCTGCTGCCCGCATCAGCGTCAGGCCGGCAACGCCAAATTCAGCGGCCGATAGATCCGCTTGGAGCATCTGTGCCGGGGTCAGCAACTCGATGGATTGCAACAAGGTCATGCCCTTTGACACGGATCACGCCCCCCTCCGCTACGCGGACAACGCACTCTGGAGCGATCGGGTGCGAAGCGCCGTGGCAAAAAAGTTCGGGGACCTGAACACCGGCCCCGCCATCAGCGGCATCGTCGCTTACAGGCGATCTTGCATTCCACGTCGCTTGCCGGGCAGTAGGGGCGCGCGAGCAGAGGGATGGCGCATGGCAGCCGGGCAGCCTTTCGTGGAAATCGATGACGTCGCGATGCGTTACGGCGGCGCCGATGCGACCCTCGCCCTGAGCGGAACGTCGCTGCAGGTCGAGCGTGGCGAATTCGTGGCCGTGGTTGGTCCCTCCGGTTGTGGAAAATCCACGCTGATGAAACTGGTGAGCGGGCTATGGCCGTCAAGCTCGGGGAGTGTCACGGTGGGTGGCCGTGAAGTCGATGGGCCCTTGCCCATGGTAGGCATGGCCTTCCAAAATCCTACCTTGCTGCCCTGGCGCACCATTTTAGGCAATGTCATGTTGCCGCTGGAGGTAGTGGAGCCTCATCGTCGGCAGTTGCGCGCCAAACGTGCTTACTATGCAGACAAGGCCGGCCGACTGCTGGACATGGTCGGCTTGGCAGGCTTCGGCACTCATTATCCCCATCAGCTTTCCGGAGGCATGCAGCAGCGCGCTAGCCTGTGCAGGGCGCTGATTCATGATCCTCAGCTGCTGATGTTGGACGAGCCCTTCGGCGCCCTCGACATCTTCACGCGGGAGGAGCTTTGGGCCCAGTTGCAGGATGTCTGCCTATCCCTGAAACCCACGGTGATCCTGGTCACGCATGATTTGCGGGAAGCTGTGTTTCTGGCGGACAGGGTCTTGGTGATGTCGTCCCGGCCGGGGCGCATCATCAATGAGCGGCGCATCGACCTGCCGCGCCCCCGCAGGCTCGAGAACACCTATGACCAGCATTTTCAGGAGTTGGTGCACGAATTGCGCGACCACATCCACGCGGCCCGCCAGGGCGCTGAACAAGGCGTTGCCGATGCCGCATGATCCCGCACCCATGTCGGAGCAGCGCACCAAGGGGCAGGCCGCAGCACGCCGTGTGGAAGCGATGGCCGTGAAGGCTCGTCGCCGGCGCCGGCTGGAAAAGCTGCTGCCATGGGTGATCATGCTGGGCACTTTCCTTCTATGGGAAGCGGCGGTCCATGCCCTGGCCATCGATGCCTTTATCCTGCCTGCTCCCTCCGCCATTGCCGGCAGCATGGTGCAGTGGTGGGATCCGCTACTGACGAATGCTTGGCAGACCCTGATGACCACCTTGGCCGGATTTGCCCTGGCCATCATCTTCGGGCTTGGGCTGGGGGTCGCCATTGGCAGTTCCACCCTGCTCTACCACGGCCTCTATCCCCTTCTGATCGGCTTCAACTCGATCCCCAAGGTGGCGGTGGTTCCGATCCTGGTGATCTGGTTCGGTATTGGCACGATCCCGGCCATCATCACGGCCTTCCTGATCAGCTTCTTCCCCATCGTGGTCAACGTCGCCACGGGCATCGCCACCGTGGAACCGGAACTGCGTGACGTGTTGAGGGCGCTCGGAGCACGGCCCTCGGACATCATCCGAAAAGTTGGCCTGCCACGCGCAATGCCCTATTTCTTTGCCTCCTTGAAGATCGCCATCACGGTTGCTTTTGTGGGGTCGATCTTGGCGGAAACAGTGGGCTCGAATGCGGGTATCGGCCAGTTGATGTTGTCCGCCAGCAGCCGGTTCGACGTTCCCCTGGTCTTCGCTGGCTTGGTGGTGACCGCGGTCATGGGTGTCGCCATGTACGCCGTGGCCGCCGCCATCGAACAACGCACCACAGGCTGGGCCATGCGTGGCCAGGCAGAGCAAAACGTCGCGCCGCTGGACGGCTGAGCCTTCGAGCGTCAGGCCGCCCGCACCGTCTTCAGAAAGCCGCCCACAGCCTCATTCAACGCGTGGGATTGGGTGGACAGAGCACGCACCGCATCGCCCAATTGTACGGCGACCTGCTGCGAGGCACCGGCGCTGCTCTCGAAGCCCCGCATCAAACCGGTCACCAGACGGTTGCCCTCGGCTGCCTGCTGAACGTTGCGGGCGATCGCATGCGCGGTCTGCCCTTGCTGATCCACAGCCGCGGCAATCTCGGAGGCGATCTGGTTCACTTCGCCGATGGTGCGAGCAATCGTCTCGATGGCCGCCACGGCCTCGCGTGTGGCGCCCTGTACCTGGCTGATCTGGCCGCTGATTTCCTCGGTGGCCTTGGCAGTCTGGTTGGCAAGGCTCTTCACTTCGCTCGCCACCACGGCAAAGCCCTTGCCTGCCTCGCCTGCCCGTGCCGCCTCGATGGTTGCATTGAGGGCAAGCAAATTGGTCTGCCCCGCGATGGAGCTGATCAGGCTGACCACATCATCGATCCTGCCGGCGCCCTCTGCCAGGGCCTGCACCACCGCATCGGTGCGCCGCGCATCCTCTACGGCACGGCCCGCGATCCGCGTGGCCTCCCCGAGCTGACGGCCAATCTGAGCGACAGAGCCCGCCAGCTCCTCCGCCGCGGCAGCAACCGCCTGGACATCGCTGTCGGCCCGGTTGGCGGATCGCACCGCCTCCCCTGTCATTTCGGCGCTGCGCCCGGCATTGCCGCTCAAGGCTTGTGCGGCATCCTCAATCTGGCGGCTCGACGCGCCCACGCCATCGACGACGCCCCGCATTCGCGCCTCGAACTTCGATGCCAATGCGTCTGTGGCCCTTTCCCGCGCCTTCAGTTCCGCCTCGACATAGATCGACAACAGGATCTCAAGATCCAGCCAGACCATGCGTGAGAGGGCGAGACGCTGAGCGATCCGTCGATCCCCTTCCCCACGGAAGAAACCGCGCGGCTGAACTCCGGCACCGATGCCATCCACCACCCCGTACATCACCGTCGAATGGCACAGAGCCACCGCATGCGCGGGCACGCCGTGGGCATGCAGGGCCTCAGCCAAAAGCTGCGCCGATCGAAGGAAGCCATCGTCCAGCCGACCCGCCACCATCCGCTGCCAGTGTGCGAGTCGCAGCTTGTGAACCTCGGGCTTGCGGAGCGCGGCCTGAGTGGTGGGCCAGGCAGCGAAGCGCTCGTGCAGTTGCTCCAACAGCGCGGGGAGCTTCTGCTCCGCGAAGGGCTGCAGCCCCGCCAGAGTTTCAAGGTCACTTTCCTTCAGGCCGAAGGCATGGCAGCGCTGGCGCAGTTCGGCAGGGATTATTCGCGGCATGGTTGAGCCTTTGGGGTGAGGAGACGCGGCGCAGCCACGTCCTTTCGCCGCTGAGCATGCAGCATTGGCCTTAAGCGACGATGAACCGCAGCCTGAAGTATTGCCGCCGCTTGCGCGAGGTTTCGCTGCCCGCCACGCTGCGGCTATGGCGAAGGGATTGAGAATGATGCTGCACCGCCGAAACCTACTGCGTCATGGTGCGGGCCTGGCTGCGGGGCTGGCATTTGCCCGTCCGGCCTTGGCCTGGCCGGGGCCGGTGACGCTGCGGCTGCACCATTTCCTTCCGGCCGTCTCCAACATCCACCGCAACGTCCTGGTGCCCTGGTCCAGGCAGATCGAGCAGGCCTCCGGCGGCAATCTGCGCATCCGGATTTTTCCATCCATGCAGCTCGGCGGAGCCCCGCAGCAGCTTTATGACCAGGCACGTGACGGTGTGGCGGATATTGTTTGGACCCTGCCCGGCTACACGGCAGGTCGCTTCCCCCGGATCGAAGTCATGGAGCTTCCCTTTATCGCCAACAAGGGCGGTGTGGAGAATGCCTCTGCTTGTCATGATTTTGCCGCCTCGTCCCTTGGAGACGAGTTCTCCGAGGTTCAGCCCCTCGTGTTTTGGGCGCATGATGGTGGACTGATCCATACGCGCAAGCCCGTCTCGAACCTGGAGGATCTGCGCGGCCTGAAGCTACGATTTCCAACGCGCCAGTCAGGCGAGGCCCTGCGGGCCCTGGGCGCAGCCCCCATCGGCATGCCCCTGCCGCAAGTGCCTGAAGCGCTCAGCCAGGGGGTACTCGACGGCGCCGTGGTGCCATGGGAGGTGGTGCCCACCGTCAAGCTGCACGAGTTGCTGCACAGCCATACGGCCGTCCCTGGACGGCCCACCCTTTACACTTCGACCAACATCCTGGCCATGAACAAGAACCGATATTCACAGCTACCGGCCGAGCTGCGGCAGGTTCTCGACACGCATTCCGGGACGCCGCTGGCAGAAAAGATCGGCATGAGCCTGGATGACCAGGCGACGCAGAACGCGGAACTCGTGCGCCGACGCGGCAATACTGTTTCCGAGATCAGCGCAGACGAGGCGGCGCGCTGGCGGCAAGCCACGGCACCGGTGGCCGAGGCGTGGCTGTCCCGTATGAAGCATGACGGCGGAGAGGCCCTGCTTGCCGCCGCGCGCGCGAGCTTCGCACGCCATGCCGCCTGAAGACGAAAGCAAGAATGGCGGCTCCGAAGCGCTCGGCGTACCGCATGATGGCGCCGGCATTGTTCCTCGCATGGCCAGAGCCTTGATGCTGGCTGGCGGCTTGGTCCTGCTGGGCGTTGCGCTCGTCACCAGCGTCAGCGTCGGCGCTCGCACGTTGACCGGGCAACCGGTTGCCGGAGATTTCGAACTGGTGCAGACCGGCTCCGGCCTCGCCATCCTCGGCTTTCTGGCTTACGGATCGCTGCGCAGGTCCAACATCATGGTCGACAGCATGACGAGCTGGCTGCCACGCCGCGTCAACGCGCTGGTTGACATGGCTTGGTCGGTGGTGTGGGCGGCCTGTTCAGCAGGCTTGGCCTGGGGGATGGCGCTGGGCGCGCGCGACGCGTGGATCAGCGGCACACGCACCATGGTGCTGGGCGTTGGCTTGTGGTGGCCAGTTGCGCTCGGCGCGGTGGCGTTTGTGGTGGTGGGACTGGCCGCGCTGCATGGCCTGCCGCAGCGCTGGCGGGATGGGGCACGTTGAGCGAGGAATTCCTTCTGGCCGGATGCGGCTTCGTGGCGCTGCTTCTCCTGATCGCCCTGCGCGCACCGGTGGGACTCGCCATGCTGGTGGTGGGCGCCTGCGGGTACCAGCACATTCTGGGATGGGCCGTGCTGGCCAACTATCTCAAGACCACGCCCTACCATCTCTTCGCCAACTATACCTTCTCCGTCATACCGCTCTTCATCCTGATGGGTGCGGTTGCGGAACGCGGCGGCCTGGCGAGGGATTTGTTTACTGCTGCGCAGATCCTGACGGGCCGGCGCCGCGGCGGGCTGGCCATGGGTGTCATTGGCGCCTGTGCGGCATTCGGTGCCGTTTGCGGATCGTCCGTGGCCACCACGGCGACCTTTGGTCGGGCGGCCCTGCCGGAACTTCGCCGCTGCGCCTATGATCCCGGGCTCGCGGCGGGAACCATTGCTGTCGGCGGTACGTTGGGCATCCTGATCCCGCCCAGCATCGTGCTCGTGATCTACGCGATCAGCACGGAGCAGAACATCGCGTCGCTCTTCAAGGCGGCGCTGGTGCCCGGGATCCTGGCCGCCGTGTTCTACATTCTGACCATTGCAATTCTGGCTAGGCTCCGCCCGGAAGCTCTGCCCGCGGCGTTGCCCATTCCGGCCGGGGCCCGGAGGCAGGCAATGCGGGCGGTGCTGCCCATCCTGGGTATCGCCGTGATCGTCATCGGCGGCATCTATGGTGGTTTGTTCACGCCCACGGAAAGCGCTGCCATCGGGGTGGTGGCCACACTGGGCGTCGCGCTGGCACGGCGAACGCTCAGCGCGAGGCAGTTCCTGGAAGCGCTCCAGGGAACGGCGGAAACCACCGCCATGATCTTTGTGATCCTGCTTGGTGCCGAGGTGTTCAATGCCTTTCTGGCGCTGACTCAGGCCCCGGATCTGCTGGCCATGTGGATCGCCGACCAGGCCCTGCCCGCCTATGGCGTGATGGCCCTGCTACTTCTCGTTTACCTCCTGCTCGGTGCGGTCATGGACGAGTTGGCGATGATCCTGCTGACCCTGCCCATCTTTTTTCCCGTGGTCATGGCGCTTGATTTTGGCCTTCCGCCCGATGAGGTGGCGATCTGGTTCGGCATTCTCGTTCTGGTGGTGGTCGGGATCGGCCTTACCGCTCCGCCCGTCGGGCTGAATGTCTTTGTGGTCGCAGGACTTGCGCGCGATGTACCCGTGACAAGGATCTATCGTGGCACCCTGCCCTTTCTTCTAGCCGATCTGGTTCGGCTTGCCCTTTGCACTGCTTTTCCCGCTTTGTCGCTGACCCTGCTGCGCTGGCTGGGTTCCTGATCCGGATTGCATCGATGGTTTGGCCGGGCAGGCTTGACCACTCGGCCCGCCGGGGCAACCCTTCGGCTAACGGATGGCTGGCGGGAGGCTTCGGGCATGTTCTTGCGGATTGGGGAACGCCTGGTTCATTGCGTGATCGAGGGGCCACAATCCGCTCCTCCCGTGCTCCTGCTGCACTCCATCGGCACCACAATGCATGTGTGGGATCCCCAGATCGATGCCCTGTCGCGCCGCTGGCGAGTCATCCGGCCCGACATCCGGGGTCACGGCCTCTCCGAAGCCGGTGAGGGCGAGTACAGCATGCGGAGCCTCGCCGCTGACCTGCTCGCTTTGATGGATGCCCTGGGCGTCAAGCAAGCGCATGTTGCGGGTCTTTCGATCGGTGGGCGCATCGCGCAGCAGCTTGCCGCAGATGCACCGGAACGTGTCGCCTCGCTGATCCTCGTGGACACCGCGCTGGAATTCCCGGATCCCGCCACATGGCAGGCCCGGATCGAAGCGGTAAGGGCCCAGGGCACCGCTGCGCTCGTGGAAGCCGTGATGCCTCGCTGGGTGATGGATCCCTCGACGCCGTCGGCCCATGGCCTGCGGCAGATGCTGCTGCGGACCGACCCTGCCGGCTATGCCGCCGCGGCCGCCGCGCTGCGGGACGCCCGCGCCGGGGAAGTGCTTGGCCGGATGGGCGGTCCTTGCACCGTTATTGTCGGAGAACATGATCCTGCGTCGCCCCTGGCAGCCGCCAGGGCGCTGCAAGCGGCCATCCCAGGCGCCGACCTCGTGATCCTGCCAGGCGTCAACCACATTCCGAATTACGAAGCGGCTCCGGCATTAAGCGCTGCGATGGTGCGCCACTTGGAAGCACAGCTCACGCCGGAGCCGGACGAGCTTTCTGCAGGGGTCGCCATGCGCAGGGCCATACTGGGCGACGCCCATGTGGCCCGCGCCTCCGCCGCCGTCACGGCACTTGACAAGCCCTTCCAGGACTACATCACTCGCAACGTCTGGGGACAGATCTGGACGCGGCCCGGCTTGCCGTCGCATACGCGCAGCCTTTTGACGCTGGCCATGATGGCGGCTCTGGGTCGTCATGAGGAATTTGTTCTGCATGTTCGGGCCACCCGCCAGACAGGGGTCACGCCGGAGGAGCTGTCGGAGCTACTTCTGCAGGTCGGTGCGTATGCCGGCGTTCCCGTTGCCAACCATGCCTTGAAGCTGGCCAAGGACACGCTGCGGCAGATGGAGGACGGAGCATGATCATGGCGCCAGACCATGCTCTGCTGCGCTGCCACCCCCCGCAGGAGGCAAGCAACACGCTCCTGGATAGCGTTGCATCCGCCACCGCCGGGCCGGTGCAGCCTTCGGGTAGGCGATCAGTCCGGCGCCTGCGGAACAGCTGCACAGCCGGCCTCCAGAAGGTCTGAGCCGCCATGCATTCGGTCAATCCCGCCGACGGGACCATCCTCTCCGTCCTCTATGGCACGGACGAAATGCGCGGCATCATGGGCGAGTCTGCCTTTGTGGCCCGGATGCTGGAGGTCGAGGCCGCCCTCGCACGTGCGCAGGCACGCCTCGGCATCATTCCGTCGGAAGCTGCGGAGGCCATCTCCGCCCAGGCCAGGCCGGAGCAGATCGATTTTCCTGCCCTCGCGGAGGCCACTCGCAGCACCGGCTACCCAGTGGTTGGGCTGGTAAAGCAGCTGACCGCACTGGCCGGGGCCGAGGCGGGGCGCTGGACCCATTGGGGAGCCACCACGCAGGACATCATGGACACGGCCGTGGTGCTGCAGATGCGTGAGGCCTTTGGCATCATCGCCCGCGACCTCCGGCGCATCCAGGCGGCTCTGGCGGCCCAGGCGCGCGAGCACCGGGCAACGGTCATGGCAGGCCGGACGCATCTTCAGCACGCCCTGCCCCTCACCTTCGGCTATAAATGCGCCATCTGGCTGTCCCCACTCATCACCATGAGCGACCGCCTGCGCGAATTGCTGCCGCGCCTTCTGAAGCTTCAGTTCGGCGGTGCCGCTGGAACCCTGGCCTCGCTGGGCGACCAGGGTGTCGCCGTCGCCGAGGAGCTGGCTCGCGAGCTGCGCCTCGTAGCGCCCGACGCTCCATGGCACGTGGCACGCGACACGATGGCCGAGGCCGTGTGCTTTCTCGGCCTGATGACCGGCGCCTTGTCGAAGCTCGCTACCGACATCATGCTGCTGATGCAGACTGAGGTGGCCGAGGTGGCCGAGCCGCATGCCCCGGGCCGTGGCGGCTCCTCCACCATGCCGCAGAAGCGCAATCCCATCGCCTGCGAATACATCATCGCCCAGGCACGCGGGGTTGCCGCGCTGGTGCCGCAGATGCTGAACGCCATGGCAGTGGACCAGGAACGCGGTACCGGCCCCTGGCAGGCGGAGCCGCTGGCATTGCCGCAGGCCTTCACGCTGGCGCATGGCGCGCTGCATCAGGCAGCGCTGCTCGCAGAAGGCATGACGGTGGATGCCGCCCGTATGCGACGCAACCTTGACCAGACGGGCGGGCTGATCGTTGCGGAGGCGGTGATGATGGGCCTCGCCCCTTATATTGGCCGAGGCGCGGCGCATGATGCCGTGCACCATGCCTGTGACGTGGCGCTCGCGGAGCGGGTTCCACTGGCTGCCGCGCTCGGTCGCGATCCAAGGGTGACCGCGACGCTGGATGCCGAGGCTATCGCACGGCTCACCGATCCGGCTCGCTACCTTGGAAGCACTGACGCCTTCATCGACCGCGTGCTGGCGCGGCTGTGACCGAGTTGTCACGCCTGCAGGCGCGACCTGCTCGACATCATCCAAAGGAGAGGCGCCATGAGAGCATGAGGCCGGTGGCAATGCTTGCCTTGCTTGCGCTGAGCGGGTGCAATGCGTTCCTCAGCGAAAGCACAGCGGATCTGGCAGGCCTTGGCGGCGCCGCGCTGTCCAGCGCGGTGAGCGACAATGGAGCGGTGGCGGCGGGCATCGGCATCGGCGTTCAGTCGCTGGCGCGCGCAGGTCTGCAGTACACCCAGCGCGAGTTGCAGCAGGCGGAGCAGGATAGCATCGCCGGTGCGGCCGGTCCGCTGTCCATGGGGGTGGTCGCCACCTGGTCGGTACGTCATGCCATCCCGCTGGCGTATGACAACCAGGGCCGGGTTACCGTGGCGCGCGAGATCGGTGCGCTGGGCCTGGCCTGTCGCGAGATCGTCTTCTCGGTCGAGCAGCGCGACGATGCGGCTTTGGAGACCGCGGAGTTCTACACCGCCATCATCTGCCGGGCCGGGGATCGCTGGAAATGGGCCAGTGCCGAGCCCGCAACGGAACGGTGGGGTTCGCTGCAGTGAGGCGCGGGCTGCTGATCCTTCTCCTGCTGGTTGTCGCGGGATGCGAAAGCGGCGGCAAGGGCGAGAACACGGCGGCCGCCGCAGGGGGCATCGGCGGCATCGCTGTGGGTGGCCTCACCTCGAATCCGGCGGTCGGCTATGCGGTGGGCCTGGGCATCCGGACGGTGGTGGAGGCCACGCTTTCGGGCTGGTTCCGCTCCATGACCACCGATGAGCAGAACGCCATCGCAGCACTGGCAGGGTCGCTGCCGGCCGGGCAGCCACATCCATGGCTGGTGGAGCGCGGCCTGCCCTTCGGGTGGCGGGACAGTCACGGCAAGCTGGAGGTCACGCGCGTCATGGAAACACCGCTGGCTTCCTGCCGCGAGGTGATGTTCACGCTGGAGGGCCGCGAAGGCGAGGCGCCGGAAGGCATCTTCGTCGCCACCGCCTGTCATCAGGGGCGTGGCTGGAAATGGGCGGCAGCGGAACCGGCGGTGGATCGCTGGGGCGCCCTGCAATAGGCTGAACAGCCAAGCTTGGCGCGGCGCCTGAAGCGCGGCATACCGGCTGCATCGATGGGAACATTGCCGGAACCTTTCGCCGCCTGGTTCGCTGCCCGCGGGTGGCAACCCCGCGCGCATCAGCTCGCTATGCTGGATGCGGCACGCGCGGGTGAGTCGGCCTTGCTGATCGCACCCACGGGCGGCGGCAAGACCCTCGCAGGCTTTCTGCCCACTCTGCTGGACCTTCACGCGCATCCAGCCACGGGTCTGCACACCGTCTATATCTCACCGCTCAAGGCGCTGGCCGTGGATATCGGCCGCAACTTGATGGCCCCGATACAGGAGCTCGAACTTGCCATTCGAGTGGAAGCCCGGACCGGTGACACTCCTGCCAACCGCCGTGCCCGCCAGCGCGAAGCCCCGCCTCATATCCTGCTGACCACGCCGGAAAGCCTGGCCCTGCTTTTGTCGCTCCCCTCAGCCGGCGAGATGTTCGGAGGGCTGCGGAATGTGGTGGTGGACGAAGTGCATGCCCTGGCCGGCACCAAGCGCGGCGATCAGCTTGCCTTGTGCCTGTCCCGCCTTTCTTCGCTGGCGCCGGCCATGCGGCGCGTGGGGCTTTCTGCGACCGTGGCTCATCCGGAAGCGATGGCGAGCTGGGTGGCACCCGATGCGCGGCCCGCCTCGGTGCGCCTGGTCTGGGAGAAGGGCGGCGCGGCACCGGCGCTCGACGTGATCCTGCCTCAGGGGCGGCTGCCCTGGGGCGGGCATATGGGCCTTGCCTCCATGCCGGAGGTTTACGGGCGTCTGCGTCAGGCCGGAGTCACCATTGTTTTCGTCAACACTCGTGCCCAGGCCGAACTTTGCTTCCAGGCCCTGTGGCGACTGAACGACGACAACCTCCCGATCGCCATCCATCACGGCTCCCTGACCATCGAGCAGCGGCGCAAGGTCGAGGCCGCCATGGCGGCGGGAAGGCTGCGGGCGGTGGTGGCAACGGCATCGCTTGACCTCGGCATCGATTGGGGTGCGGTGGACCAGGTCATCCAGGTGGGCGCGCCTAAAGGCGTCGCCCGGCTGCTGCAGCGCGTGGGGCGTGCCAACCACCGGATGGACGAGGCCTCGGCAGCGGCACTGGTGCCCGCCAACCGGTTCGAGGTGATCGAGTGCCGCGCCGCTATCCAGGCCGTCGCCGCCGGCGAAGTGGATGGCGACAGACCCCGGCCCGGTGGGCTGGACGTACTGGCGCAGCATATGCTCTGCATGGCCTGCCACGCACCGTTCCATCCTGACGAGCTGTATGCCGAGGTAACGCGCGCGGCGCCCTATGCCGAACTGACCCGGCGTGATTTCGACGACACGCTGCGCTTCGTGGAGGATGGCGGCTACGCGCTGACCGCCTATGAGCGCTTCCGCAAACTGTTCCGGGACGCGGAGGGGCTGGTGCATGTGCGCAACGGGCTGGTGGCGCGGCAACTTCGAATGAACCTCGGCACCATCGTCGAGACGCCGTTGATCAAGGTGCGGATGCGCGGCGGTGGCGTGCTGGGTGAGGTGGAGGAATATTTTGTTTCGACCTTGGAGGCGGGCGACAATTTCATGTTCGGCGGGCAGCTCCTTCGCTACGAGCGCATGGAACTCATGACCGTTGTGGTCTCCCCCGGGGGCGAGGGCGAGCCCCGCGTACCGGCCTATGCCGGGAGTCGCATGCCGCTCACGACCGATCTGGCCAAGCGGGTGCGCGCCATCCTCGCCGACTCACGGCAGTGGCGTGCCCTGCCCACCCCGGTTCGCGAATGGCTGCGCATGCAGCAGCGCGCTTCCGAGCTGCCCTCGCGCGAAGGCCTACTTGTGGAAAGCTTCCCGCGTGGGCAGCGCTGGTTCGTGGTTGCTTATTGCTTCGAAGGACGGTTGGCGCACCAGACGCTGGGCATGCTGCTGACCCGCAGGCTGGAGAGGATGGGCTGCGGCCCACTCGGCTTTCTCGGCACCGACTATGTTGTCGCGACGTGGTCGGCCTTTCCGCCCAGCGACATGGATGCCCTCTTTGCCGAGGACCTGCTGGGCGAGGAGTTGGAGGAGTGGATGGCCGAGAGCTCCATGCTCCGGCGATCCTTCCGAAACATCGCCACCATTGCCGGATTGCTGCAGAAGAACCACCCTGGCCAGGAGAAGTCCGGTCGTCAGATGAGCATGAGCTCCGACCTGATCTATGACGTGCTCCGCCGTCACCAGCCTGACCACATCCTGCTGCGGGCGACCCGAGCCGAAGCGGCGGCCGGGTTGACGGATGTTGCTCGCATCGGCGCCCTTCTCGGACGCATCCGCGGGAAGATCCGCCACAGGGCGCTCGACCGCGTATCGCCGCTGGCCGTCCCGGCCCTGATCGAGGAAGGCCGTGAATGGGTTTCAGGTGACGTGGGCGAAGCTCTCCTGGCTGAAGCGGAAGCCTTGGTCGAGGAAGCAACCGGTGGCGCCGAGCATTTTCAGGACATGCTCGGGCTCGATGTCCTGCCGCCCGTGCCTGATCGCGACGAAAAGCGTGGGCTTCGCAAGGATCGGCGCAACAATCGCCGGCGGCGGGCCCGCACCGCGTGATTTGCCCCCTTCCCCGCATTGTTCAGGTTCGGTAACCCGTTTGAAGCAATGATTTCCGCCCCCTTCCATCTGGCTGGCGAGCGCCTGGCCCTCGATCCGGCCGGCACCCTGTTCTGGCCCGCGCAACGCCTGCTCGCCGTGGCTGATCTGCACCTGGAGAAAGGGAGCCATTTCGCGGCTCGCGGGCAGATGGTGCCGCCCTTCGACACGCGCGATACGCTGTCCCGGCTCCAGCCCCTGCTGCGTCGCTACACACCGCAACACATCGTCTTCCTGGGCGACTCGTTCCATGACAGCGGTGGCTCAGCCCGAATGCAACTGGCCGATCGTGCGCTGCTGGCGGAGTTGCTGACAGGACGGAGGGTGACCTGGGTCCTCGGCAACCACGATCCCGCGCCGCCAGTCGGCCTGCCGGGTGAGGCGGTGGAGACACTCCGGCTGGGTCCACTGGTGTTTCGGCATCAGGGTATCCCGGACGCTGCCTCGGGCTTTGAGCTGAGCGGCCATTTTCATCCCAAGGCCAGCATGCCGACCCGCTGCGGCCCTGTGACCCGCCCCTGCTTTCTGGCCGATGCCCGGCGCATTCTGCTGCCCGCCTTCGGCAGCTATACGGGAGGGCTGGAGATCACGGCCCCTCCCGTGGCCGCCCTGTTCCCCCGCGGCGGTCGTGCCTTTCTGCTCGGCCGCGAGCGGCTGTTCAGCTTCGCTGTTGGACCGATGCGGCATCTGGCGCTGGCTGCACGGCCAGTGGCAACGACTTCCATCGGATGACAGCACGTCCCGACATCCTCTGGCTGCGCCAGGATCTCCGCCTGTCCGACCACGCAGCACTCGCCGAGGCGGCAGGTGGAACGATGCTGCCTGTCTATGTGCTGGATGATGCAGCGGCGGGCCGCTGGACGCTGGGGGGGGCGTCGCGTTGGTGGCTGCATCACAGCTTGTCAGCTCTGTCGCAGGCTCTTGCCGAGCGTGGAGCACCGCTTCTGCTGCTGAAGGGCAACGCCGAGACGCTGATCCCTGCCTTGGCGCAGGAGCTTGACGCCGGCAGGATCTTTGCCAGCCGCCTCTACAGCCCCTGGGGACGGGCACGGGATGCGGCCGTGAACACAGCGCTTCGACGCGCCGGCCGCGAGCTTACCTTGCACGATACGGGGCTTCTCTTCGGCCCCGACGCCGTGCGGACGCGCCAGGGGCGTCCCTATTCCATCTATACGCCCTTTGCCAGGGCTATGCTGGCGCTGGGCGAAGTTCCGCAACCTGGCACGGCGCCGGAAAGGCTGCGCGGCGCGACGCATCCCACGGGTGGACTGGCTCTGGAAGAGTTGACCCTGTTGCCGCCTGAGCGGCAAGGCCCCTGGGCGTCGGCGTTTACCGATCTCTGGGTGCCGGGCGAGGCTGGAGCGCAGGCGCGACTGGAGGGCTTCCTGACCGAAGCCGCAGCCGGCTATAGCAAGGGCCGCGACCTGCCGGGCCAGGACGGCACGTCCCGTCTGTCGCCGCATCTGCACTGGGGTGAAGTGTCCCCGCGGCAAGTGTGGGACGCGGTGATGCGAGGGGGCGGCCATCATGGTGGCCACGGCGTTTTCTTGCGCGAGATCCTGTGGCGCGAGTTCAGCCATCACATGCTGTGGCACCGTCCGGAATTGCCCGAGTTTCCGCTTCGAGCGGAGTTCGCCGACTTTCCATACCGGCCGGACGCCGCCTTGCTGCGAAGCTGGCAAAGAGGCCGCACCGGCTACCCCATCGTGGATGCCGGCATGCGGCAGTTGTGGAAACTTGGCTGGATGCACAACCGGGTCCGCATGATCGCGGGATCGCTGCTGGTGAAGCACCTGTTGCAGCCTTGGTGGGACGGTGCTGCCTGGTTCTGGGATACGCTGGTGGATGCGGACCTCGCCAACAACAGCCAGAACTGGCAGTGGATCGCCGGCTGTGGCACGGATTCCGCCCCTTACTTCCGGATTTTCAACCCGGTGCTTCAGGGGCGAAAATTCGATCCGACCGGCGACTATGTCCGCCGATTCGTCCCCGAGCTGGCACGGTTGCCCGATCGATGGCTGCACGAGCCCTGGGAGGCTCCCGGCACCGTGCTGGCCTCGGCCGGAATCCAGCTTGGGCGGAACTATCCCGAACCATTGATCCGCCCGGCCGCAGGTCGCGCCATCGCATTGCAGGCGTTGCAATCCCTGCGGCGGCCGGTGCAAAGAGAACATGGATGACGGGATCATCCTCCATTCTCTGGGTCAGGCTTCGCCAGGACTTCGCCGGGTTGCGGGTGGTCGGTGATGTGCATGGCGATGCCGATGCCTTCGCGGCTGCCGTTGCCGGAGCGCAGGAGAAGCGCCTCTTCGTGGTGCAACTCGGCGATTTGACCGACCGTGGCCCGGACAATCCTGGCGCCCTGCGATTGGCCTTCGCCATGCGGCAAGAGCGCCGCGGCCTTTTTATCCTGGGCAACCATGACCATAAGCTGAGGCGCGCCTTGACCGGTGCGCTGGTGCGGCCCGATCCCGAAGGGTTAGGCGAAACTCTCGCGCAGCTCGATGCAGCACCGGATGGGGAGGCACTGAAGGCCCAGGCCATCGAGGAAATCTCGCGTGCGCCGGCCTGGCTGCGGCTCGGCTCCTGGATCTTCGTGCATGGCGGCTTCCATCCCCGCATGCTGCGCGAACCCTCTCCCATGGATGCCGGTGCGCAAAAGCCGGACGGGCTGGTGCCACGGGCCCTGTTCGGCCAAGTTACCAGCCGCATGCGGGATGACGGCTATCCGCAAAGGCTGCACAACTGGGTGCATCGCATCCCCTCCGGCATCACCGTCTATTGCGGCCATGAAATGCGCAGCCTGAACGGCCGGCCCTTCGTGGCCATCTCCGCTGCGGGAGGCCGGGCGGTGTTCCTGGATACAGGAGCAGGCAAGGGCGGCCATCTGTCGTGGATTGACCTTCCGATCTGATCGGGAAACGCGGCCAGTCCGACAGGGCAGCCTCGCGGCCGCGCAACAGGATCAAGCAGGGCGCGATGCATGGCGGGCCTGCTTTCGACGCGCTAGGTATTCCCGAGCGCCCGCTGATAGATCGGCGCGATCGAGGAGGAGAAGGAACGCCCATGCCGCCGGTCACCTGCATCGAGGATCTGCGTCTACGCGCTCGCCGCCGCATTCCCCGCGCCATCTTCGATTACGCCGATCGCGGCTCCTATGACGAGGCCACCTACCGTGCCAACCGGGACGATCTGGCCGCGCTGAAGCTGCGGCAGCGCGTGATGATCGACGTTGCCGAGCGCAGCACCGCATCGACCATGCTGGGCGAGGCGGTGTCCATGCCGGTTGCCATCGCGCCAACCGGCCTCACCGGCCTGTTCCATGCTGATGGCGAGATCCATGGGTGCCGAGCTGCCCATTCCTTTGGAATCCCCTTCACCCTCTCGACCATGTCGATCTGCTCGATCGAGGATGTGGCGGCGGAGGTGAAGGACCCGTTTTGGTTCCAGCTGTATGTGATGCGGGACCGGGGTTTCAGCCGTTCCCTGGTTGAGCGTGCCATGGCGGCCGGCTGCTCGGCCCTCGTGCTCACGCTCGACCTTCAGATCCAGGGACAGCGGCACAACGATATCAAAAACGGCCTGGCCGTGCCGCCCAAGCTGACTTTGCGCAATGCCTTGGACGTCGCCACCAAGCCCGACTGGGCGCTGCGGGTGCTACGCGGGAAACGCAAGACCTTCGGCAATCTGACCGAAGCGCCTGGCGCCAAGGAAGGGCTTGCGACGCTATCCCACTGGATCGCTGGGCAGTTCGACCCGTCCTTGTCCTGGAAGGATGTGGAGTGGATCCGCTCGATCTGGCCGGGTAAGCTGATCCTGAAGGGCGTGCTGGATGTGGAAGATGCCCGCATCGCTGCTGGTCTCGGTGCCTCCGCCCTGGTGGTCTCGAACCATGGCGGCCGGCAGCTCGACGGCGCCCCCTCCTCCATCTCGGTCCTGCCCTCCATCGCCGAGGCGGTGGGCGACAAGATCGAGGTGCTGTTCGATGGCGGTGTGCGCTCGGGCCAGGATGTGATCAAGGCGCTGGCGCTGGGCGCCAAGGGCTGCATGATCGGCAAGGCTTGGCTCTACGGTCTTGCAGCAGGCGGTGGCGCCGGGGTGACCCAGGCATTGGAGATCATCCGCAAGGAAATGGACGTGACCATGGCGCTTACCGGCATGAAATCGGTCGCGGGCTTGTCGCCCGAGATCATCCATGCGCCTCGACACGGCGAGGAGGTCGTGAGGCCGCAACCTTCGATGCAGATGCAGGGTCATCGGCAGAGCATGGCCCTCTAGGTCGTCAGCGATAGGCTTCAGCCGGCGCGTGGGGGAGCGCCTCCAGGAATCGTGCCGCCTGGTGCCGGATCTGCTCGAGCTTTTCCGGCCCCAGGCGCTCGAGGTTGCTTAGCGGCATGGCCATCCGAGGGAAGTCCCGCAAACGCGGCGCATGCCGAGCCAGGAAGTCCCAGTAAAGGAAATTGAACGGACAAGCCCTCTCGCCGGCCTGCGCCTTCGGATCGTAGGAGCAGCCGGCACAGTAATCGCTCATCCGGTTGATGTATGCGCCGGAGGCCGCGTAAGGCTTGCTGCCGAGCAGGCCGCCATCGGCGAAGGTGGCCATGCCATGCGTGTTCGGCAGTTCGACCCATTCGAAGGCATCGACATACACTGCCAGATACCACTCGTTGATGGCCTCCGGCGCGATGCCGGCAAGCAAGGCGAAGTTCCCCGTCACCATCAAGCGCTGGATATGGTGGGCATGCGCATGATCCCGCGTCTGCGTCACGACATGCCGGATGCAGTTCATCTTGGTCTCGGCGCTCCAGTAGAAATCTGGTAGCGGGCGCTTCGCCGCCAGCATGTTGAGCGCCGCGTAATGCGGCATGTGCAGCCAGTAGATGCCGCGTACATATTCCCGCCACCCGAGAATCTGGCGGATAAAACCCTCTGCACTGCTCAGGGCAGCTCGCCCTGCCCGGTATTCCGCCTCTGCCGCTCGGCAAACCTCCAGCGGGTCCAGCAACCCGATATTGAGGGCCGCCGAGATGAGGCTGTGGAACAGTACCGGCTCAGCGCTGGCCATGGCATCCTGATACTGTCCGAAGGCCGGCAGTCGGTGCTGCAGGAAGTCTTGCAGCGCCACCGCGGCATCCCTTGCCCGCACCGGCCAGGCAAAGTTCTCCAGCGCGCCGAAGCGGCCGGGAAAACGGTGCCGCACCATCGACAGCACGGCCCGGGTGATGGCATCGGGTTCGAAGCGAGGCGGCGACGGCACCGCAACGTTGCGCGGCAGGCGCCTTCGGTTTTCGGCGTCGAAATTCCAGCGCCCGCCGCAGGGCTCTCCATCCGGCTCCATCAGGATGCAGTGGCGGCGTCGCATGTCCCTGTAGAAAAACTCCATCCGCAACTGCTGCCGGCCCCTGGCCCATCGCGCAAACCCAGCGCGGGTGCAAAGAAACCTGTCGTCGTCGCGGATCTCCACCGGCACACCGGTGCTGGCCTCCCAAGACTGCATCATCCGCATGACGCGCCATTCACCCGGATGCGTCGCCACGATCTTCCGCGGCCTATGCCGCCGGACGGCTCGCTCCACCTCGCCGCTGAAGCTGCCACTATTGGCCGGATCGTCGAGCGTCACATGCTCCGCCCGGACGCCACGGGCAGCCAGTGCCAGGCTGAAATGGCGCAGCGCCGAGAAGATGAGCACCATCTTCTGGCGATGATGGCGCACGGCATCGGCCTCTTCCGCCACCTCCATGGTCAGCACGACGTCCACCGCAGGATCGAGGTCACGCAGGGCGGACAGGGTGCGGCTGCATTGATCGCCCAGCACGACGCGCAGCACGCCGGCTGGGCTGTCGGTCATCCGGCCGGCTCGTATTGCACGGGAATGCCGTCATCGCCGCGCATGGTAAAGCCGACCCAGCGGCCGTTGGCGTTGTAATAGGCTGCGGCCCCGCGTTCCGGCCATAGCCAGCGGGTGCCTCCCTGGTCGCGCTGTGGCGACGGGCCACCCTGCAACGCTTCCCCCGTTGCCGTATCGAAAAGCGGCTGACGCAGATGAGCCGGCTCCCACCAGGACAGCGGCAGCGCCGCGGGTGGCAGCAAGATCTCTCCGCCAGGCCCCCGTCCCCGCAGACCCTGTGGCGTCGCAGCCAGGTCCAGCCGTGTTTCCCGCCCTTCCCGGATGGTGTGGGCGGCGAAGCTCAACAGCCGGTCATCCTGCCAACGCTCGGCATATTCATGACGCATGCGGAACACCGTGAAGGATAGCAGCTTCACTTCAAGCGACAACACGGTGCGCACGATGCCGTCCGGCTCCGCCCCTACCGTATGGGTCCCGACTGCCCTGCCGTCCCGCAGCACGCGGAAGCGATACCCATCCCGGGGCAGTACAGCCCCTGCAGGCCGCGCCAGCGACAGGCATCCTAGAGCCCCGCCGAGCCACAATCGCCGCCCCATCCCGCATCCGCCCATCCACAACACTCCCGTCCAATGCCGCCTGCAGAGGCAGCCTGGCAGAGATGGGCGCCGCACGTTCCGCTGCAACAGTGTTGTGTCACGCCCTGGCAAGCCTGCCGAAGCCGTGGCACATTGGCCCCATGCGGCAATTGCTTCTGTTGCGGCACGCGAAATCGTCATGGGACGATCCGAGCTTGCCCGACCATGCCCGCCCGCTGAACGCGCGCGGCAAACGCGCGGCCCTGGCGATGGCGGGGGTCATGCGCGGCCTCGGCCTGGCGCCGGACATCGTGCTGGTGTCCTCGGCTCGCCGGACTCTGCAAACGTTGGAGGCGCTGGCGCCACTCCCGGACAGCCCGATGATCGAACCTATGGACGATCTTTATCTGGCACCATGGGAGCGATTGCTGGACACCCTGCAGGCCGCTCCGGAAACTGCCCGAAGCCTGTTGTTGCTCGGCCATAACCCCGGCCTGCACGACTTGGCCCTGGCACTCGCCGGACCCGCGGGGATGGCCAGCAACGCACCTGGAACCCAGCGGCTTGCGGATGGGTACCCGACCGGTGCCCTCGCCGAGTTCAGCATCGCCGCGCCCTGGCGAATGCTGCAGGCCGGCGGAGCACGGCTGGTGCGCTTTGTCGCACCGAACGACCTTCCGGAGATGGCAAGCTGAGCACCCTGCTCCCGACACAGGACCCCGCCGCCGGCGAGCCGCCGCTGACGCTTGAGCTCAGCTTGCCGGCGGCCGGCGCGGCACTGGTCTGGCGGCACAAGGCGCTCGCCAGCCGCACGCGTCCACGTTCCACAGCCGAGTCCTGGATCTGGCTGGACACCCCGGATAAGCGGCTGCGCGATGCGGGCCTGGCACTGCGTGCGCCGTCCAAGGGACCTCGCCGAGTCTGCCCGCTGATGCCCGCAATCGGGTTCCGCCTGCCTGGTGAAGCGACGGGACCGCAAACCGAATTGCCGGCGGGAGCCGTTCCGGAAGCAGTGGAAGGCGCGGTTCTGGAAACAGTGGCGCGTTATGCGGGGCGTCACCAATGGTCGCGAGCCGATGCGACCGGCGTCGCGCTCCGCCTGCAGGTTGGCCGGATCGAAGGTGGCACCGGCGGCTCCGCGGTGGCTCAATTGTCTCTGACTGGTCCCCGACGGGCGGTGGTGGAACTGGCCCAGAACCTGGCAGCCGACCTTCCCCTGCTTCCTGCCCATGCAAGTCTTGACGAACTGGCACAGGCTCAGGCGCTTGGTGCGGCGCCTCGCCACCGCCGACGCGGCCCTCCGGATCTTGGCGATACCGGCAACCCGGCCGAGGCCCTGGCACTTGCCCTGGCTCACCTGACCGAGGTGCTGCTGGCGCAGGCGCCGGAGGCTCGTGCGGAAGCCGGCCCGGCCGGCGTGCATCAGCTCAGGGTCGCGGCGCGCCGGCTCCGCTCTTGTCTGAAGCAATTCCGCCGATCCTTCTCCGGCCCTGCGCTGGAGGCACTCAACAGCGGGTTGGGCGACTTGGCGCGCGGATTGACCGATGCCCGCGAATGGGACGTGTTCCTGGGAGGATTGGGCGCCGAGCTGGGCGCTGCTCTGGGCCAGGATCAGCGCTGGTCACGGCTGCTGCGGCAGGCCGAGATGCAGAGGCTCGAAGCCTACGGTGCCCTGCGGGTCCTGCTGGAGGGCCCGGCCTTCCGGCATGTTGTCTGGCAGGCAGTGCGGCTGGCGTCGCTGAGGGAATGGGATGCTTCAGCCGGATTGAACGAAGCACCTCTGCGACCCTGGGCGGCCAGCCTGCTGCAAAAGCGGCGGAAGGCTATGAAGAAGCTGGCTCGCGATATCGAGAACGCGACGGACGAGTCGCTGCACGATCTTCGTCTGGAGGCCAAGAAGCTCCGCTATGCCGCAGAGCTTTTCGCGCCACTCTGGCCAGGACGCGCCACGCGCCGGTTTCAGAAGCGCCTGGCCTTTCTTCAGGATGCGCTCGGCCTGTCCAACGAT
Organism: Teichococcus globiformis; assembly: GCF_042646265.1. Taxonomy (NCBI): domain Bacteria; kingdom Pseudomonadati; phylum Pseudomonadota; class Alphaproteobacteria; order Acetobacterales; family Roseomonadaceae; genus Roseomonas; species Teichococcus globiformis. The sequence continues at coordinate 176,568 of NZ_JBHRTN010000010.1, read as the reverse complement.
GCGGTGGTTGCCCGGGCACGGGTTGCGAGCCTGAAAGGTGCGCCGGCCTGGGCTATTGGCCTGGCGGAAGGCTGGTCATTGGCGGCGGCGCAGGACATGCGGCCTCGAGCAATCGAAGCGTGGCACGGCTTCAAGAAGCAGGACAGCTTCTGGTCCGAGGATGTATCGGACCGACGAATGAAACCTGCGGTACCCTTCGCGACTGAGACTTGAAACCACAGCCTGTGGTGGTCTAACGCTTGGCGGCGTGCCGTACCATCGTCGCCTTTTCCGCTCCGCCGCCTCTTCCCGCCGCACCTCGCGGCGCTGGAGCGGTGCCGTCCTGGGTCTGGGGGCCGCCCTCCTGGCGCTGCTGTTGGTGACCATCGGTCTGCCTGCAAACCTGCTGGGGTCCGCTCCGCGCGAGCAGGCCTGGAGCGCCGCGGCCGAGACGGTGCGCGTCGTGGATGGCGAAACCCTGCGGCTGGGCGACCGGACCCTACGGCTTGCGGGCCTGATCACGCCTGAACGTGGCCAGACCTGCAGCACGGAGGTCGGCGTCGGCTTCGACTGCGGCGCAGCCGCTGCTCAAGCCCTGTCGCGCCTGGTTCAGGGGCGCGACATGGAATGCCGCGTCCAGGGACGTGATCACTTCGGGCGAGCCCTGGCCCTCTGCGAAGCAGGCGACCGCGACGTCAATCTGGCGATGGCAGCCACTGGTTGGGCACTGGCGGGGCCTGAGGCAGTCCCGGAGATCCGGCTGGCCGAGGGCGCCGCGCGGGCGGCCGCACGAGGCTTGTGGTCCTACCCTGCCGGCGCACCGGCCGCCTGGCGCGTACGCCACTAGGCTCGCCTTCCCCAATCTCCTATCGGATTCGCAGCAAGCCATCCTGAGGCATGTCGCCGGATGGACAATGAGGGGGGGCGACGCCTAATCTTGCACTGCATCATTGGCGACACGCCCAGGCGCGTGCCGCTCCGTTTAAGAGGAAGACGCCATGAGCAGCACGGCCAAAGGGTCTGTCACCGTCACGCTCGACGGTAGTAACCGCTCTGCCACGGTGCCGCTGATCTCCGGTTCGATCGGCCCCGATGTTTTCGATATCCGCAAGCTCTACGCCGAGCTCGGTGTCTTTACCTTCGATCCCGGCTATGGTGGCACCGCCGCCTGTGAAAGCGCGATCACCTATATCGATGGCGATGAGGGCGTGCTGCTGTACCGCGGCTACCCTATCGAGCAGCTCGCGGAGAAGACCGACTTCCTGGAAGTCTCCTACCTGCTGTTGAATGGCGAGCTGCCGAACCAGGAGCAGCTCAAGAAGTTCAAGCACGACGTCACCATGCACACCATGGTGCATGAGCAGCTGAAGACCTTCTTCAGCGGCTTCCGCCGCGATGCCCATCCGATGGCGATCCTGTGCGGCGTGGTGGGTGCCCTCTCCGCCTTCTACCATGACAGCTTGGACATCACCGACGAGGCGCAGCGCGAAATCAGCGCGTTCCGCCTGATTGCCAAGGTGCCGACCATCGCGGCATGGGCCTACAAGTATTCCATCGGCCAGCCCTTCATGTATCCGCGGAATGACCTCTCCTACGCAGAGAACTTCCTGTACATGATGACTGCAGTGCCTGCTGAGGAGTGGAAGCCCAACCCGATCCTCTCGCGTGCCATGGACCGGATCCTGGTGCTGCATGCCGATCACGAGCAGAATGCCTCCACCTCGACCGTGCGACTGGCGGGCTCTACCGGTGCTAATCCCTTCGCCTGTGTCGCCGCCGGCATTGCGGCCCTCTGGGGTCCTGCCCACGGGGGCGCCAACGAGGCGGTGCTGAAGATGCTGGGGGAGATCGGCAGCGTCGAGAACATTCCCTCCTTCATCGAGAAGGTTAAGGACAAGAACTCCGGCGTGAAGCTGATGGGCTTCGGGCACCGCGTCTACAAGAACTTCGATCCACGCGCGAAGATCATGCAGGCGACGTGTCACGAGGTCCTGGCCGAGCTGGGCATCAAGGACGAGCCGCTGCTCGACCTCGCTATGGCGCTGGAGAAGATCGCGCTGGAAGACGATTACTTCGTTTCCCGCAAGCTTTACCCGAACGTCGATTTCTATTCGGGCATCATCCTGAAGGCCATGGGCATCCCGACCCACATGTTCACTGTTCTGTTCGCCGTGGCGCGCACGGTTGGCTGGGTGAGCCAGTGGAAGGAAATGATCGAGGAGCCAGGTCAGCGTATCGGGCGTCCGCGCCAGATCTATACCGGAGCAACACGCCGCGACGTCACCAAGATCGACACGCGCGGCTGATCGTCCTGCCTTCCACCCTCCCCGGCTGGCAGCTCCGGCCGGGGACAGACAGGCAATGGCCCGTCATGCGTTGGCATGGCGGGTTTTTTCATGGCTAATGGCCAAGCTTCAAAGTAACGTTAAGAAAAGAACGCAAACCTCTGTTCACAAAAAGTAAAACACAAGAATTCGTTTAGTAAGGAAAGTTCATTTCGATAGACATTAACCATACCCGCGCTGATTCGACTTTGATTTTCACCCATAAGTTACTAAAATCACTTGATCACAAAGCTGAGATGACGTTCATTGCTGATCGTCAACCGCAAGGGGTGGGCGGACTGCAAATGCGTGAATCTGCAAGAGTTAAGTTGGTGCACAATTCTCTAGACGATCTTGTGCGGCGGCGACTGAGAACATGGCCGCAACGTCCACCAGGTGCCATGGAGACGCCGAAGCAGCGCGGTGTCTGGATGCGGGCAAGGCCGGGCGAGGCTGACACCACCGTGCACCCCTTCCTCCGCCTGCCTGGCTCGAATCGTCTGCGCACCGTGCCAGATGGTCTATGGCTGCATTTCAGCCCCGATCCAGCCGACGCTTACTGCGATATCCTGTGCATCGAGGCGTGCGCCTCGTTGCAGAACCTCCTGGACAAGCGGTCACGGTTCGCGCCTTCCACAACATCACTTCTGGCGGTGTGTCCTGTGCCGTGGCTGTGCGACAACAACGCGGGAGACTCCGAACCGCGCTGGCGCCGCATCAGGCTCTTGCGCCAGGAGCCAACTGAACCCCTGGTGCTTCCTATCCGCGACGTGCGCGTGCTCTACGGCCTGAAGGAACGGCAATATGACGGCTTCGCCCGCACCCAGATGCCACAGGCACATGAATATTTCTGTCCAATGGACGCCCTGACTGATGAGGCCGGGGCCAGCAATCCCGCCATGCAGGCCTTGATCGCCCGGGCGTCAGGCGCCGCCAACTTCATGCGTCTGCCATGATGGATCAGCGGCGGATGCTTCTCAGGCCTGAAGCAATCCTTTCTCCCCGAGCCGGGCTGCAGCAGCCAACTCATCTGTGCCGGCGTCGGCATTGTTCGGCATCATATCCGTGCCGCCAACAAGTCGAATGGCGGGTGGATGGAAGGAGAAGCGTACCTCGCTCGTCTCGACGGCGATCACGCGGATCTGCCGCCGTGAGAAGGCTAGCCCTTCATCCCGCGGCTGGCTGGCATATTGCGCCCCCATGATCAGGCATCCCTGCGGGTGACGGTCAAAGGCACGCTGCAGCATGGCGAGCAGAAGATGCCAGTTGGTCCCATTGTTGGTGTCGGAGGAGCCGCCCTCCAAAAAATAGGTCCGGCCGCCGAAATCAATGCCCGAGAAACCGGCCATAGGCTGTCCCGCCACGCTCAGAATCGCCGTGAAGGCTTCCCGGTCCAAGGCCAGCATCCGCAGCGCGTAACGCAAAAGCGTCCTCGCGCCGCTGAGGTCGATCTTCTTGCGCCTCGCCATCCTGGCACGGAGGCTCCAAAGGGCCCGCCCTGAACGTAAGGCGGACAAACCCTGCCTCAGTTCCATCCCCATACCGGGAAAGCTGTCCGTCGCTCGCCGGGCGTTGCGCTTGGCATTGTTGCTCACGTTCCGCAGGTAGGCAGGCCAGTCCGGCCATTGTCGGAAATCCACCACATCCAGGGTGATGGCTTCCACTCCGGATACCTTCAGCCCGGCAATGTCACGCAGAGCGTCCTGTCGTGGGACTTCCATGTTCCATTGGGAGCCATAGTGATAATCGCCCGGTCCAAGATGCAGCAGAACTGCCTCCATGGCGATGGTCCAGCAGTGGCCATGCTCCGGCAGCAACTGGAGGCTGTCAGCGAAGACGCGATGCTTGCGGCCGATGCCAACCGCGCACTGGCCGACCTTCACCCACTCCCCTCCGACGGACTGGCCGATGTCCAGCCGCCGCATCCTGTGCAGCAGATGATGGTCTAGCTGCCAGAGCGCCAAGGCGCGCCAGGCACAGCGGAAGGAGGCCCCACATTGTTTGGCGAAGGTATTCCATTGTGTGGGCGAGCCCGTAAAGGGACGCACCTCGAGCCTTTGCGACATGACGAAGCCTCACCCACCATCTCAAAACGAACAGAATTGCTCATTCCTGAGATTATTCGAGCTACGTCTCCGCTCAAGCACAGGCTTCTTACGAAGTGTTAATGCCGCGGCACCGCTTTAACCGGGATCATGGCCAAAGCCCCAGCAATGCCGGGCGAGTTTCATGAAGGTCTCGCAAGGTGGACTGCAAGAGTTGTGCGTCACTTCGCTGTGACGATCCAGCCGCACGGCACGGAGGGAGCAACCGAGATGATGCATGAACATGAAAAAACGCCGCAGCTGATACAGCGCGGCGTCGATCTCCCTAGCCAGCCAGAGTTTTGGCGTCCCCTAGGGGATTCGAACCCCTGTTGCCGCCGTGAGAGGGCGGTGTCCTAGGCCTCTAGACGAAGGGGACTAAAGGCGTGGCGGGCTTTTATCCGGGGGTTCCGACTTGATCAAGGGCTGACGGCGGATTTTCTGCGACTATCATGCTTTTCTGTCCTTCATCATTCGCCGACGCGAATTTCCCGAACATCTTGTCCGCCTGACAGATCGACCATCAGAATGCACGGACCGTCGGCGCGTTCCACCCAGATGGCGAGCTGCCCTCCGATCTCCGCCATCTGGACAATCCGTGTGCCGGGCGGCTGCCGCAGGGCCAGATCCGTGGTAAGCCGAGCCACCGACTCAGCCGTCCCGGGTGTTGCGGGCCCGGTCGCCGCTTCGTTCATCTTCTGGACAATGGCGACCACCAGCCCCACCGTCCCCAGGACGATCAGAACTCCCATAACCCCGACAAGAATCTTGAGCCCGCGCACTGACACTCCTCCGCCGCCCGAAGCGGCCACTTCCCTCGAAATCACCGCCAGCTCCGGCGACGCGGGCAACCGGCTGGACCGGTTCCTGGCGGCGGCGATAGGCACGCTCTCGCGCTCCCGCGTCAAGGCATTGATCGAGGCCGGGCATGTCAGCCGCGACGGAGCCGCAACCACCGATCCGTCGGAAACGATCCGTGCGGGCGCCCTCTATCGGATGGTTCCGCCGGCAGCAGTGGCGGCGACGCCAGAGGCTCAGGCGATCCCGCTGGAAATCCTGTTCGAGGACCGCCACCTCATCGTCCTGAACAAGCCTGCAGGCTTGGTCGTGCACCCGGCGCCAGGGAATCCGGACGGCACGCTGGTGAATGCCCTTCTCGCCCATGCGGGTGAGGAGCTGACCGGCATCGGTGGCGAGAAGCGGCCAGGCATCGTGCATCGGCTCGACAAGGAAACATCGGGTGTGATGGTGGTGGCGAAGAGCGAGCCAGCGCATGTGGCACTCTCCTCCGCCTTTGCCAGCAGGGATCTGGAACGCTCCTACCTAGCCTTGGCCTGGGGCATGCCATCGCCCTCGTCCGGCGCCGTTGACGCGCCTGTCGGTCGCCATCCGATGGATCGCAAGCGCATGGCAGTGGTGGTCAAGGGTGGAAAGCATGCCCTCACCCACTACGCGACCGAGCGGGCCTGGGGCACCGCTTGCGCGCTGCTTCGCTGCCGCCTTTCAACCGGACGCACCCATCAGATTCGGGTGCATATGGCCCATCTGGGCCACCCTCTCGTAGGCGACCCCGTTTACCTGCGCCGTTTGCCGGCAGCTGCGCGAGGGCTGCCAGCGGAGCAGCGCGAGGTGCTGCTGGCCTTTCCACGTCAGGCTCTCCACGCGGAAACCCTGGGCTTCCGTCATCCCGAGACAGGCGAGATGCTGCGCTTCTCCGCCCCGGTTCCGGCAGACATGTCCGCCCTGCTCGCGTTGCTGGATCGTAACGGCCAGTAACCCGACTATTACAGTCGGGTTTTTCTTGCGCAACTCGCTGCAGCGCGATAGCGTTCCATTGTCGCCAACGCCGGGTGCCACTCACCAAGGCGCGGCCGCCGGACCTGTCCCCGTGTGACCGGGGAACAGGCGGCGCGTCAGGGCCCAGCGGCGGACGACCGGACCACATGCTGTTCCGGAGGCTCGCCGTCACAGGGGCTCCCGGCCGGTGCAGGAGGCAGATGCAGACATGGCTTCCACTAACGCTTTTTCAGTTCCGATGGCCCCCGAGGGCAATCTCTCCCGCTACCTGCAGGAGATCCGTAAATTCCCCATGCTTTCGCCGGAGGAGGAATTCCGCCTGGCGAAGGACTGGAAGGACAATGGCAACCAGCAGGCTGCACACCGGCTTGTGACGTCCCATCTTCGTCTCGTGGCGAAGATTGCCATGGGTTATCGCGGCTATGGCCTTCCGGTCGGCGAGCTGATCTCCGAAGGCAATGTCGGCATGATGCAGGCCGTCCGCCGGTTCGATCCGGATCGGGGCTTCCGTCTGGCCACTTATGCTATGTGGTGGATCCGCGCCGCGATCCAAGAGTACATCCTGCACTCCTGGTCGTTGGTGAAGATGGGCACGACCGCCGCGCAGAAGAAGCTCTTCTTCAATTTGCGTCGGCTGAAGGGCCAGATGGCGGCGCTGGAGGAAGGTGACCTTCAGCCTGAGCAGGTGGAAAAGATCGCCCACACGCTGCAGGTGCCGGAGCAGGACGTCGTGTCCATGAACCGTCGTCTTGCATCGCCCGACAACTCGCTGAACGCGCCGGTACGCGCCGACAGCGAGGGCGAGTGGCAGGATTGGCTGGTGGACGACAGCGAATCTCAGGAAACCGAGATTGCCGAGCGGCAGGACATGTCCAACCGCCGCCAGCTCCTCGGCGAAGCACTCAAGACGCTGAATGAGCGTGAGCGTCATATCCTGATCGAGCGCCGGCTGAAAGACGAGCCCACGACGCTGGAAGAGTTGTCGCAACAGTACAACATCAGCCGTGAGCGTGTGCGGCAGATCGAGGTCCGCGCCTTCGAGAAGCTTCAGAAGAGCATGAAGATGCAGATCACGGAGCGGCGGCTGACGGTGGACTAAGGGTCCGGCGGTCGCTTTGAGGATAGGGCGTGGCCTTGGCCACGCCCTTTTTCATGCGTCCACTGGGCTTCTATCCGGCGAAGGGATCACTCACCAGGATGGTGTCGTCGCGCTCAGGGCTGGTAGAGAGCAGCGTCACCGGCGCCTCAACCAGTTCCTCGATCCGCTTCACGTACTTGATGGCGGTGGCCGGCAGCTCGGCCCAGGACCGTGCGCCCATGGTGGACTGGGTCCAGCCTTCGAGCACCTCGTAGATCGGCTTGGCCTTGGCCTGCGCGCCCGGCGCAGCGGGCAGGCGCTTCACCACCTCGCCATCGATCTCATAGCCGGTGCAGATCTTCAGTTCGGTCAGGCCATCCAGCACGTCCAGCTTGGTCAGCGCCAGCCCCTGAACGCCGCCGACCTTCACCGCCTGCCGCACCAGGCAGGCATCGAACCAGCCGCAGCGGCGCGGACGGCCGGTGACGGTTCCGAACTCCCGCCCCCGCTCGCCCAGGCGCTTGCCGATTTCGTCATGCAGCTCGGTCGGGAACGGACCGGAACCCACACGAGTGGTGTAGGCCTTGGCGATGCCCAGCACCGTACCGATACCGTGCGGCCCGATCCCCGCGCCTGCCGCGGCGTTGCCCGCCACGGTATTGGACGAGGTGACAAAGGGGTAGGTGCCGTGATCCACGTCCAACATCACCGCCTGCGCGCCCTCGAACAGAACACGCTTGTTGCCGTGGCGGGCCTCCTCCAGCCGCTCCCAAACCGCTTCCGCATAGGGCAGCAGCTTTGGCGCCAGCGCAATCAACCCGTCCAGCAGCGCCTGCTTCTCGAAGGTCTGGGCGCCCAGGCCCTTCAGTAAGGTATTGTGGTGCAGCAGCAGCTCGTCGAGCTTGGCCGACAGAGTTTCGGGCTCGGCCAGGTCACAAAGGCGAATGGCACGGCGGGCCACCTTGTCCTCATAGGCCGGACCGATGCCACGCCCGGTGGTGCCGATCTTGCCCTCCCCGCGGGCTTCCTCGCGCGCCTTGTCGATGGCCGGGTGCAGCGGCAGGATCAGTGGCACGTTCTCGGCGATGCGGAGGTTATGCGGGCCAACATCCAGCCCCTGGCCGCGCACACGGGAAATCTCGGACAGCAGCGCCTCCGGGTCCAGCACCACGCCGTTGCCGATAACACCGAGCTTGCCCCGTACCACGCCCGAGGGCAGCAGCGACAGCTTGTAGGTCTGGTTGCCCACCACCAGCGTATGGCCGGCATTGTGGCCACCCTGGAAGCGCACGACGATATCGGCCCGGCTGGCCAGCCAGTCGACAACCTTGCCCTTGCCTTCGTCGCCCCACTGGGCGCCGATGATGGCGACATTGGCCATGGCTATGCGTTCTCCTCGATCGGCGCGGCAATGGTTCCGCGCAGGATGTGGCCGCAGCGCAGCCGTTGCGGCGTGTCGGCGGGCGAAAGCGCCGCCACCGTGATGAAGCCCTGGGTCCGCAATCCGGCCGCCACCGCCAGATCTGCGCCAAGGGGGATGAAGACGCGCGGCGGCATCGGCGGCACCGGCGCGGCGCGGCGCACTGCATCCGGGTACATGGTCATGCCGGTCGCCGCTTCCTCGCCAGACCGGTATCGTCCGCCCCGTGCCAGTTCACCGGTGCTGCCCGGCCCGTACAGGGTGAAAGCGACCCCGACATGGTACTGAAGCCCACGGAACTCCACAGGGTCCAGCGTGATGCGAAGCTCCGGCGCCCGAGCACGGATGGCGGCGACAATGGCAGCGGCATTGTCAGCGATGGCACGGGCGGCCGGCGGCAGCTCTGCCTCGCCCAGCGCCTGCAAGGCCCTGTCGGCCGGGCCGGCGGCGGTCAGCAGCGCGGTCAACCCGATGGCTGGTGGGCCTGCCTCGGCGGCCAGCGCATGCACAGCGGCGGCATCCTTGCGGTCCAGCGCACGGGCCAGCCGGCGACGCAGCTCACCCTGCACCCCTGCGGCATCCAGCAAGGCGGGTGCCATGGTCGGCAGGGTGATGTCTAGGCTGGGAGCGGTGACGCCCACCGCCGCCAACGCTTGCACTCCGAGAAGCGCCACCTCGGCATCGGCCTCAGCACAATCCGGGCCGATCAGCTCGATGCCCGCCTGGGCGATCTGCCGCTCCGGCGCCAGCTGACTGCCGCGCATCCGCAAGGCCTGCCCCGAATAGGAGAGGCGCAGCGGACGCGGCACATCGGCAAGCCGCGTTGCGGCGATGCGCGCCACCTGCGGCGTGGCATCGGCACGCACTCCCATCATGCGGTGGCTGTCGGGGTCCATCAGCCGAAAAGTCTGGTCGGCCACGGCGCCGCCGGAGCCAGCCAGCAGGCTGTCCTCGAACTCCAGCAGCGGCGGCTTTACCCGCTCATAGCCATGCGCCGCGAAGACACTCAACATGGCTTCCACCAGCGCGGCCTCACGTGCCGCCTCGGGGGGCAGAACGTCCGAAAGGCCGGATGGCAGCAGGGCAGGATTGGGCAGGTCTTCGGTCATGGTGTCCGGTGGCGCGGGCAAACGGCGCGTGTGTGGCAGCGCCGGGCCGCGACGGCAAGGGCGGATCGCGCGCGCGACCGTGATCGCCAATCCCTGAACCCACAGCCGGCCTGCTCCATTTGCTTAGCATGAGACGCCGATACTTCACCGCCGCCGCCCTGCCCTTCCTTCTGGCCGCCTGCGCCACTGATCCTGCCCGCTCTTATCTGGGCGGCGTTGGAGTTTCACTGCGGGGCGCCGCGATGAACGCACCCTTCCAGTTCGGTGACCTGTCCCGCTGGCACGGTCAGCCGGACCGCGCGGCCCTGGCCATCGTGCAGATCGAGTACCTCGCCGAAACTCTCGCCAATGACAGCTACTGGAACCAGAAGGTTTCGCCGCTGGTCACAATGCAGATGGAGCGGGCCCGTGACGAGGCGCGGGAGGCGCTCGGCATCGCCAGCGGCGCCCAGCCGGAGCTTGTGATGCGCCAGCTGCGGCAGGCGGCCCAGTCACTGCAGGACGGGCAGCGTGGGGCTGCCGTCGAGGCGCTGGGTGGTCCTGCCTTCTCCTTGGGCGGAGAAGGCACGTTGCGTGCCCTTTCCTCTCTTCCCCGCCTGCCCCGGTCGGCAGAAGCCGCGGGTGCCGTGAATGCCGAGATCACCCGGCTGGACAACGAGCGCAACCGGTAGGTGCCAGCCCATTTCCGCGGAATGGCCCATTTGCCATCGCTGTCCTTTAAGCTTGCACCTTGAGAGCCGTTTCTTCAGCCGGCAGCGGCAGGCCGTTCCTGCAGCAAAGTGCTGGACAGAAGGTGCGGAAGCCAACTTTGCTCGGCCTGTGCTGCCGGCACCGCTTCCGGCCCGCCATGCCATCAGCGGCTTCCGGCTGGGGCGGCTGCTATTGTGAAGTCTGCCATTTGGAAGGTCCTCTTCCACGACAGCTGAGGCTTTTGGTGCATCCTCGAAGGCATAGGGGTGCCCCGTGTGACCTTGGGCGGGCCGGGGGGCTTGCGGCACTCGTGGCCTGAGCCTTGGACCGCCTTGGGCTTCCGGCGTGCCGCATCTGCGGTTATATCCCCGCTTCTTGCTGGTCCTGGGCCAGAAACGGATCATCGAGCCGACGGGTCCATTCGTCACATTCCGAGCCGGCTTGCTCCTTGGCATGGCCGGCAGGGGGAACGCTTCAACAAATGGCGTTCTTGTGCGCGATGAACCTTTGTTGGGGCAGGATTCCGCGGGCCTGCCGGCTTGGCGCGGCATTGTTCCGGGAAGTGGACGGCGCAGGCTAAAGGTTGACGTCAGCTTCCGACGAGAGGCCGCAGAGGCGGAGCAACCCTTGGCGCAACGCTGCCGCTTCTGGTCCGTTGACATGTCGAAATCGACCGGTCGCCGCCGGTGCCGGAGGGGAGTGACGGAAGCGTGGGCTTAGGGTCTCAGGTCACGGCGGGCGGCGTGGTGGGCTCGGGGCGGGATACCGCCTTGGATGTCTGGCGCGGCTTCGCGCTGGCCACCATTTTCATCAACCACGTGTCCGGCAATGTGCTGGAAGCCGTGACGCATAAGAATTTCGGCTTTTCAGACGCTGCCGATCTTTTCGTCTTCTTTGCCGGCTACGCCGCCGCATGCGCCTACTTCGGCAAATACCTGTCGGGACAGCGCCTGGCCATCTCCACCAAGGTGCTGAGCCGCGCCGTCAGCCTGTACACCACCCATCTGGCCCTTGTGGTGCTGGGGGGCGCTGTGTTTTCACTGGGCGTCATCCGGACGGGCGATCTGGGGCTGTTCTCCGTGATCGCCTTGGAACCGCTGATGATGGATCCGGCGGAAGCCCTGGTTTCGGCGGCCATGCTGCTTTACCAGCCAGGCTTCCTGAACATCCTGCCCCTTTACTTCGTGCTGATCGGCAGCCTGCCGCTCCTGATGCTGGTTGCGGCGCGCTCCATTCCGGTGGCGCTGGGTCTGTCGGGCGCCATGTGGCTGCTGGCGGGGCTCGGTGGCATCAATTTTCAGACCTATCCCCTTCCTGGCGGCTGGTTCTTCAACCCGTTGTCGTGGCAGTTCCTGTTCGTCCTGGGGTTCGCGCTAGGCACCCGGCGGCTGCGGCACAGCCATGCGACATGGTACTCACGGCCTCTCTGGTGGGCATGTGCAGCCTATCTGGCCGTGGCGCTACTGCTGGTCCGCGGCACCGGCCTGCCGCCTTCCGGCTGGCTCCCCTTGCCTGACTTCCTGACCCTTCCCGAGAAGCAGTTCCTGTCGTTGCCACGGCTGCTGCATGTGCTCGCCCTGTGCTACTTCGTGGTGCATTCGCCGCTGCAAGGCTGGGTTCGCGGGTTCTCGGCCCGCAATCCGCTGGCCATGATGGGCCGGCACTCGCTGCCGGTCTTCTGCACCGGCCTTGTCGTCTCGATCAGCGGCGTGGCACTGAAGGAGACGGGTTTTGACGGGGCAGTCTTCGACATCACCTATGTCTCGGCCGGGCTGGCCGTGCAGATCGCGGTAGCGGCGTTGTTGACCGCGACCGAAAAACGGCGCGGCGGCGGCAATGCAGCTCAGCCGGTGGCGGTCCGGGCCTCCTGATGCGGCACGCTGCTCTTATTCCGGCCATGCTGATATTGTGTGGCACGGCGCTGGCGGAGCAGAGCGGGTCTCCGCCGCCGGTCGTGGCGGACAACGTTCCGGCAGCCTGCACAGTACCCGACGAGTTCCGCGATCTGCCGGGCGAGTTGCCGCGCATGGCCAGGCTGATCCGGGAACGCAAGCCGGTACGGGTCCTCGCCATCGGCTCCTCCTCCACTCAAGGCGTCGGTGCATCGAGCCCGGCCCGCGCTTACCCCCCTCGTCTCGCCGCGGCATTGCAGCGCCTGTTACCGGGCGCGGAAATCACTGTCCGGAACGAGGGCGTCGGTGGCGAGGTAGCCTCCACCACACTGGCCCGGATGGAGCGCCTGCTGGGCGAATGGCAACCGGACGTGGTGCTATGGCAGATCGGCACCAACGATGCGCTGCGGGGCGTCACCCCACAGGGCTTCGCCGGCATCCTGCGCGAAGGTGCCGATGCTGTGGCGGAGAACGGTGCCGATCTGCTGCTGATCAACCCGCAATTCTATCCCCGCATCCCGGATCAGAGCCTGTATCTGAGTGTCATCACCGCCATCGACGGAGTGGCAGAGGAACGACGGCTGCCGCAACTGCGCCGCTACGCCATCATGCGTTACTGGGACAGCCTGCCGAAACCCGCCCTGATGCTGTCAGAGGACGGGTTCCACATGAACGACCTCGGTTACCAGTGCATGGCCGAGGTGCTGGCGGGCGGCATGGCACGGCGGGTAACACAGCCGGCCCTTGCCCGCCGATGACTGGAATGGCTCAGTTCGACCCCGCCAGATAGCGCTCGACACCCTCCGCCAGCACGCGCATCCCCATTTCCAGATCCTCATCCCTGGTGTTCTCTGCCCAGTGATGGCTGATGCCGCCGATGGATGGCACGAACAGCATGGACACCGGCAGGACCTTGGCGATGTTCTGCGCGTCATGCCCGGCGCCGCTCGGCATGCTTTGCCACTTGCCGGGGGCCAGAGCCTCGGCCGCGCCTTCCAGTGCACGCATGGTACCAGGATCGCACAAGGCCGGCGTGGCCTTGTGGACCTCGATCAGTTCGGTGTGGCACCGCTCGCGCCGGTTGCTTTCCTGTACCAGGCGGCGCAGCGCAGCCTCCATCTCTTGAAGCTTGAGCATGGACACATCCCGGAACTGGAACAGCACCTCCGCCCGGCCGGGGATGATGCTGGCGGCACCTGGAGACAACTCGATGTTGCCGGTGGTCCAGGTGCTGCGCTCGCCGCAGATGCGTGGGAAATCGGCATCGATGGCGGCAAGCAGCCGCACAGCCGTCAGCCCGGCGTCGCGGCGCTCGGCCATGGTGGTGCCGCCGGCATGATCTTGCTGGCCGGCGATGCGGAGCTGCCACTGCCAGATGGCGACGATGCCAGTCACCACGCCGATCTGCAGCCCTGCGTTCTCCAGCTGTGTTCCCTGCTCGATATGCATCTCGAAGAAGCCCTTGTAGCGGGCGGGATCGATTTGCAGCCTGGGAATGCCCTCGAGCCCCGCCGCCGTCAGGGCGGTGCGCAGCGGCGTGCCGTCATAGCGGTTGGTGGAGGCGTCCATGTCGGCTTCGGAGAAGTCGCCGATGATGGAGCGGCTCCCGATGAAGCCACCCGAGAAATGCCCTTCCTCGTCCGCAAAGGCGCAAACATCGACCGGCAGGCCGGCACGCGCCAGATGGAGGGCGGAAACAACGCCCAGCGCGCCGTCGAGCCAGCCCGCTTCGTTCTGCGTCTCGATATGACTGCCGGCCAGCACATGCGGGCCCGCTCCCTTATGCCGGCCGAAGACGTTGCCGATGCCATCGATGGTCGCTTCGAGCCCGGCCTCCTCCATCTTCGTCTTCAGCCAACGGCGGGACTCCATGTCCTGCTGGCTGTAGGTCGGCCGATGCGCGCCGGTCTTGAATGCACCGATCTTGCGCAGTTCGTACAAATCCTGAAGGAAGCGCGCGGTATCAACATTCACCATGGAAGCTTGTCCGATCGGTTGCGTGTCGTGAGGAGCAAGACCTGTGCCGCCGCTGAACCGCGGTCGGGCCGTCCGGCGCTGCCCGCCAGGCGCAGCCCGCCCATCGGTGCCGGCACCAAGGCGCCCAAGGCCAGGATCGAAAGGATGGCCCACCAGAAGCCGCCTGGCGCAGCCGTATCGGGCAAGTCGGGGACGTTCATGCCAAAGATCCCGGCAACAAGGCTCGGTGGCAGGAGCACGGCCGTCAGGAACGACAGGATCGGCAGGCGGCGACTGGCTTCCTCGGCCACCCGGTCGGGGTGCAGCCACAGCCCATCGCCTTTGGGATGGCCCCGCGGCACCGCCCCGATCGCGGCTTCATCCAGAGCAGCTGCGTGGCCCGGATGCCAGGCCCAGATCAAGCCCCGGCACGGCGCCATGGCATCGTTCACGTCGGGCATGCGGATCTCCACAGGCACCGCATCTCCGGTGCAGCGGCGCCAGCACAGGATTAAGCCGCTGGCCTCGGCGCAGCAATTTGGACGGGCGCCAACACGGACCTTTGCCGCCTGATGCGGCCATAGCCACAGGGTGTCGTGGCCGCCGATAGAGGTGCCGGGCCTGGAGGTACCGGGTCCGGCTCAGGCGGAAGCCCGCGGTCCGGCGGCTCGATGAAACAGGCTCATGCCCGTCGCTCATGCAGGGGCTCGCGGTGCAGGAGGTTATCGTGCTTCCAGCGTCATCCCGCCATCCACAACCACGGTTTGGCCGGTCACCATGGCCGCCCCGCCCAGCAGGAACATGATCACCTCGGCCAAGTCCTCGGGCTGGCACCGGCGCTTCAGCAGCGCCTTCTCGGCGGATTTGGCGCGACGCTCCTCGGTCCACTCCACCATCCAGGCGCTATCCACCGCGCCGGGGGCAATGGCGTTGACCCTCACCTCCGGTGCCAGCGCCCGGGCCAGATTCTTGGTCAGCGAGATCACGCCGGCCTTGCTGGCGCCATAGGCCATGGAACTTCCGGGGCTGTCGAGCCCGGCCACTGAGGCAACATTCACCACTGCGCCGCCAGTCGCCTTCAGCGCCGGCGCCGCCGCCTTGGCGCATCGGAACAGGCCGAGCAGGTTCACCTGGATCACCGCCTGCCATAGTTCCTCGGTGATGAGGTCGAGCGCGGCGGACGGGATCAGCTTGGTCGTGCCCGGCGTGCCCGCATTGTTCACCAGGAAATCGAGCCTGTCGCCAAGATCGGAGATGGCCTGCCCAACCAGGCGAGGCCCGTCCTCCGCGTCGCCCACATTGCCGGGCACCGCCAACACATCCAGACCGCGCCCGCGCAGGCTCTCCACGACCTCAGCGCCGCGCGCATCGCCGGGCAGGTGGTTGATGGCAACGCGCGCGCCGGCCTCGGCCAGCATGGTCGCGGTGGCCAGGCCGATGCCGGAGGCGGCGCCCGTTACCAGCGCCGTCTTCCCGGACAGATCGTAGCGGATCATGCTCTCAGCTTTCCTTTCTTTGAGCGAAGCCCGCCATGGGGCCAATCTCGCGCAGCACGCGCTTCAGCGCGATGAGCCGGTTGTCGCGCTCGGCGAAGAGCGCCTCGGGGCTCTGCCCGCCCCAATCGTAGAGGCCGCGTCCGTGCATGACGCCGCCGCGCCCCTCCGCCAGGGCGCGGTCAATGGTTTCGCTGCGGCCGCGCAGCGGCGGCGGCTCGTACATCCGATTGGCCAGGGCGTGGGCGGTGAGCTGCAGTCCGGTGAAGTCACCCTTGGCCATCTGGCCCAGCAGCAATAGGCGCAGGCCAAGACCGTGGATAATGGCCTCGTCGATTTCCGCCGCCGTGGCATGGCCCTCATCCATCAGCCGGTAGCATTCGAGGTTGAGCGCGGATTGCAGCCGGTTGGCGATATAGCCGGGCAGGAAGCGGCGCATGACCAGTGGCGCCTTGCCCATCGCACGCAGCATCTCCGCCAGATCCTCCAGCAGAGCGGGGGGGCATTCCGGGCTGCCGACCACGTCAACCAGATCCACCAGATAGGGCGGCGTGTACCAGTGCATGATGACCGCGCGCGGCAGGCGTCCCGGCGGCATCAGCGGGAAAACGTCGAGGTAGGAGGTGTTGCTGGCCAGGATCGCACCGGGCGGCATGACGGCATCCAGCTCGGCATAGAGCGTCCGCTTGGCTTCGGGCTTCTCGATGATGGCTTCGATCACCAGATCGGCCTTCGCAACCGCATCGGCCAAGGCGGCATGGATGGTCACGCGCTCGCCGAGCGCCGCCTCGGTCAGACCGCCGGCTTCTCCAGCGGAGTCGAGAGTAGCACGGGCTCGCTCCATCAGGGCGGGTGCGCGCGCCAGCGTGTCGGGCTGGTTGTCGGTCAGACGCACGCGGTGGCCGCCAATGGCAAAAACCAGCGCAAGCGCGTGACCCATCAGCCCGGCGCCGATAATGGCGATGTTCATTCTGACGCCTCCGGAGTCCAGGGCTCAGGGGCACGATGGTCGATGCCGGTCATCACCTCCACCAGAACCGTTTCATCCGCTGCCATCGCCTCGCGCAGCGCCGGCCCAATCTGCTCCGGCCGCTCGACGCGAATGGAATGCAGCCCGAAGCCGCGTGCGAGGGCGCAGAAATCCGTGTGTTCACCGAAGCGCAACAGCGTCGCCGCCACCTCCGGCCGGTTGCCTGCCGCTCGGACGAGGTTGGGCCAGCCTTGGCCAAAGCCACGATTGTTGTTGACCACCAGCGTTACGGCGATGCCACGCCGTTTGGCCGTCTCCAGTTCCGTCAGATGATAGTAGAGCGCGCCATCGCCGCTGAAGCAGACTACCTTACGGTCGCCGGCCGCGCATTTCGCACCGAGCGCCGCGGGGAAGGCCCAGCCCAGCGACCCCGCGGCCCGCAGGTAACGCTGGCCGGAGCCGTTGAAATCAACCAGCGTGCCGGTCCAGATACCGGAATAACCCGTATCGGCCACCAGCACCCCATCCTGGGGCAGGGCCGCCGAAATCTCCGCGCAAAGACGCGCGGGGTCGATGGGCGCTTCGTTGTTGGTCAGACGTGGCGCCATCCCGGAGCGCCAATCCGCCATCAGCCGTGCCGCTTCCTGCGCAAAGCCGGCATCGCGTTGCGGCTGCCCGAGTGCCTCAAGCAGCAGCTTCAGCGTGCCGCGCGGATCGCCATGCAGCGACAGTTCGGCTGGCAGTCGGTCCAGCTCCAGCGCGTCGGCGTCGATCTGGATAACGGCAGCGCCGGGGTGCGGCAGGCGCCATCCATGGGTCACCTGGTCGCCGCCATCGCATCCGATCATCAGCAGCAGTTCTGCCTGGTGCACGACCTTGTTGGCAGGAGGTGCCGAATAGCTTCCTGCCACGCCGACGCAGAGCCGATGGCGGGACGGCAGCATGTCCCGCGCGCCGAGGCTCGTGGCCACCGGCGCTTGAAGGGCTTCCGCCACTGCCAGAACCTCGGCGCCGCAGCCTGACAGCGCAGCGCCATCACCTGCCAGGATAACGATGCGGCCAGCATCCCTGAGGCGTGCCGCCACCTTCTCGATCTCCGCCGCATCCGCGACAGGGCGGTGCCGCGGCGCGGTCCAGCCGGACAGATCGGCGGGCTCGGCGCCTGACGCACCCTGCTCCACGACCTCCCCCATCAGCCCGTTGAGGTCGAGATGCACCGGGCGCGGCGGCGCTGTGGTCGCTGCCGCCCAGCCCTGGCGGAACAGCCGCGGCAGGTCGGAAGCCGCCTCCACTGCAGTTCCCCATTTGGTGACGGGGGCGAAGAGCGGAGTGTGCGGCACTTCCTGGTATGCGTTGCGATGCTGGGCGGATGGCGGTTTGCGCCCCGTCATTGCGATCATCGGCACCCGGCCAAGATACGCATCCTGCAGGGCGGCCGCGAGGTTGGCTGCGCCCACCGATTGGGCCGCGACGATGCCTGGCCGGTCGGAAAGGCGTGCATAGCCATCGGCCATGTAGGCGGCACCTTTCTCGGAATGCGCCAGCACGGGCTGCACGCCCCGCTCTTCCAGCGCCATCAGCGTCGGCCGCAGCACGGCGTCAATGAAGAACACATGGCTCTGGCCCGATTGCGCGATGCTGCGCGCCAGCCAGTCAGCGCCCCTGAGGCTCATGGACCGGTTCCCTCCACTTGTTTGTTGAGGCCAAGCCTGCCCCCGTCCTGTCCAGGGAGCAACCCGTCGCGGAACCATGAAATGCCGAGATGGCGCTTGCCTTCCCCTTTCCCCTCCGCTACCCGCGCCGGCACAGCGCCATGACCAGCACCATGCCCCTTCCCGAACTCCGGGCCGAGGATTTCGACTTCGCCCTGCCCGAGGCGTTGATCGCCCAATCCCCCGCCAGACCCCGCGACGCCGCCAGGCTTCTGATCGTGGAGGCCGATGCGGAGCAGGATGGGACGGTGCGCGACCTGCCTGCCTGGCTGCGCCCCGGAGACCTCATGGTGGTGAACGACACACGGGTGATCCCGGCACGCCTTCGCGCCCGGCGCGGCGAGGCGCGGGTCGAGATCATGCTGAACCGTGCCGAAGCCGGCGCCCAGGGCAATGTCTGGCACGCGCTGGTACGCAACGCGAAGAAGCTCAGGCCGGGCGATATCTTGTCCATCGAGGGCGCCCCGGAACTTGCCCCTCGGGTGGTCGAGCGGCAGGAAGGCGGCGCGGCACTGATCGATTTTGGCCGGGATCAGGGATTGTTGGCCGCGGCGCTGGAGCGGGCGGGTGAGATCCCGCTGCCACCCTACATCGCCCGCCCTGAAGGACCGCTTCCGGAGGACCGGGACGACTATCAGCCGATCTTTGCCCGCAATCCGGGCGCCGTGGCCGCGCCCACAGCCAGCCTGCACTTCACTCCCTCGCTGCTGGAAGGCCTGCGGGATCGCGGGGTCGAACAGGTATCGCTGACGCTGCATGTCGGCGCGGGCACCTTTCTGCCCATCCGCGCCGATAACCCGCGCGAGCACAAGCTGCATGCCGAATGGGGCGAGATCTCGCCCGCGGCCGCCGCCACCATCAACGCGGCGCGCGCGAAGGGTGGCCGCATCGTGGCCATTGGCACCACGGCGCTACGCCTGTTGGAAAGCGCGGTCGATAAGCAAGGGATCATTCATCCTTTCCGGGGACTAACGGACATCTTCCTGCTGCCCGGCCATGTGTTCCGCTCGGCCGACATGCTGCTGACCAATTTTCACCTGCCGAAATCCAGCCTGTTCATGCTGGTCTCGGCGTTTGCCGGGCTGGAGCGCATGCGCGGTGCCTATGCCCGCGCCATTGCCGGCGGCTACCGCTTCTATTCCTATGGCGACGCCAGTCTGCTGTTCCGGGAGGACCGTACCCCATGACGCTTCGCTGGAGCTGCCAGTGCCAGGACGGCCACGCCCGCGCCGGCACGCTGCACACGGCGCATGGCGAGGTGCCAACGCCGGTCTTCATGCCGGTCGGCACTGCCGGCACGGTGAAGGGCATGACGGCGGATGCGGTGCGCGCGACCGGCGCGCAGATCGTGCTCGGCAACACCTACCACCTGATGCTGCGGCCGGGCGCCGAGCGCGTCGGACGGCTGGGTGGGCTGCACCGGATGATGGACTGGCAAGGCCCGATCCTGACGGATTCCGGCGGGTTTCAGGTCATGTCCTTGTCGCAGCTACGCAAGCTCGACAAGGACGGCGTCACCTTCCAGAGCCATATCAATGGCGAGCGCTTCCGCGTCACGCCCGAACGCAGCATTGAGATCCAGCACCTGCTGGATGCCGACATCACCATGTGCTTCGACGAATGCACGCCCTTCCCGGCCACCCATGAGGTCGCGGCGCAGTCGATGCGCCTGTCCATGGCCTGGGCCGCACGGTCGCGCGCCGCCTTCGTGGATCGTGAAGGCTACGGGTTGTTCGGCATTCAGCAAGGCAGCGTGTTCGAGGATCTGCGCGGCGAAAGCGCCCGCGCCCTGCGCGAGATCGGCTTCGAGGGCTATGCCATCGGCGGCCTGGCGGTGGGCGAAGGGCAAGATGAGATGTTCCGCACGCTGGATTTTTCCGTTCCCATGCTGCCGGAAACGCATCCGCGCTACCTGATGGGCGTCGGCACGCCGGGCGACATCATCGGCGCGGTACGCCGCGGCGTGGACATGTTCGATTGCGTGATCCCGACCCGGTCGGGCCGCACGGGCCGCGCCTACACCAGCGCCGGCGTGTTCAACATGCGCAACGCCCGGCACGCGGACGACCTTTCGCCGTTGGATGCCGAATGCGACTGCCCGGCCTGCACGCGGCATTCGCGCGGCTATCTGCAGCACTTGTTCAAGGCGGGCGAGATGCTGGGCCCGGTTCTGCTGACCTGGCACAACATCCGTTACTACCAGCGGCTGATGCAGCGCCTGCGTGAGGCCATTCTTGCCGGGTGCTTCGACAAGGAAGCCGCCATCATCGAGGCCGGCTGGAGCCGCGCCGGGGAGATCGCCGCATGACAACCACCGATGTCTCGGGCCTTACCATGCTGGGCCAGGCAACGCAGCAGCCACAATCACCGGAAGAGGCGGTGTTGGAGCGCGTGCCCAACCCGCATCCGGGCGAGCCCTATTGCGTGCGCTTCACCGCACCCGAATTCACCTCCCTCTGCCCGATCACCGGGCAGCCGGACTTCGCGCACCTCGTGATCGACTACATTCCGGGCGACTGGCTCGTGGAAAGCAAGAGCCTCAAGCTCTATCTCACCTCCTTCCGCAACCATGGCGCCTTCCACGAGGCGTGCACGGTGGGCATTGGGCTGAGGCTGGCGGAGCTGCTGGCGCCACAATGGCTACGCATCGGCGGCTACTGGTATCCGCGCGGCGGCATCCCGATCGACGTGTTTTGGCAGACGGGGGATGCGCCCTCCGGCGTTTGGGTGCCCGCCCAGGATGTTCCGAACTACCGCGGGCGTGGTTGAAGCACCGGGGCGCGGCGACGCTCCCCATTCTTTTTCTTCCGGAGGTTCGCAGGTGCCGCCGGTGCCCTCAGAAAGCAGGCAAGAGAGGGCGTCACACTTGCAGAAGGATGGGAGGTCCGTGGAAAAGCCTGTCCTTCCGGCAACCGATGCCATACGCAATGAAGCGCTGCGCCTCGGCTTTGATGCCGTGGGCTTCGCGCCCGCTCATCTCGGTCCCGAGGTGCGTGCGCGGCTGGATGCCTTCCTTGCCGCCGGCATGCAGGGCGAGATGGGATGGCTGGCCGACCGCGCTGAAAAGCGCGCCCATCCGCAGGCGCTATGGCCCGAAGCCATCTCGGTCATTGCCCTCGGCATGAATTACGGGCCGGAAGAGGACCCGCTTTCCATTCTTGGCCACCGGGACCGGGCGGCGATCAGCGTTTATGCTCGCAACAAGGACTACCACGACATCGTCAAGAAGCGGCTGAAGGCGCTGGCACGCTGGATGGTCGATCGGTGGAAGGGCAGCGAGCTGAAGGTGTTCGTGGACACCGCGCCAGTGGCCGAGAAGCCGCTGGCGCAGCAGGCGGGGCTGGGCTGGCAAGGCAAGCACAGCAACCTCGTCAGCCGTGCCCACGGCTCCTGGCTGTTTCTGGGCGAGATCTACACGACACTGGACCTGACACCTTCCGCGCCGGAGGTGGATCATTGCGGACGCTGCACGCGCTGCCTCGCGGCCTGCCCGACCAATGCGTTTATCGGTCCCTATCGGCTCGATGCACGGCGCTGCATCTCCTACCTCACCATCGAGCATAAGGGGTCGATCCCAGAGGAGTTCCGCGCAGCCATGGGCAACCGCATCTATGGTTGCGATGATTGCTTGGCGGTTTGTCCCTGGAACAAGTTCGCCAGCCCGGCGCAGGAGCCGGGATTGATCGCGCGGGAAGACCTGAGCGCGCCACGCCTGGCTGAGCTGGTGTCCCTGGACGATGCCCGCTTCCGGGCGCTGTTCAGCGGCTCCCCGATCAAGCGGATCGGGCGGGACCGGTTTGTTCGCAACGTGCTGATCGCGATCGGCAATTCAGGCGAGCCCTTGCTCCGCATGGCGGCCGAGGGACTCCTGAGCGATCCCAACCCCGTGGTGGCCGAGGCAGCGGCCTGGGCGACGCGGAAGCTGGCCGAAGCGCCAGCACTTTAGCGGGCCGTTTACCTTCCGCGGCGACACTGGACGCCGGGCACCGCCATCTGATTCGCGAGCCCATAGCCCTGGAGAGTGCCGCCCCGATGAGTGACAAACCGGTGATGGGTTTCGCCTGGTATGATGAGCGCAGCTTCGATGCCCTGCGCCAGGCCATGCCGGACATGAGCGAGCGCTACGATGACTGGCGGACCGGCGCCACGCGCGACGTCAAGCGCGCAGAGAAGGAAGGCTATAGGGTCATCCGCGTCGCGGTCCGTCCGGAAGAGTTCTTTGCCTGGTGCCAGAAGCGCGGCATCGGTCAGTACGGCATGGGGCTGCAGGCACGCCGGCTCTTCGCGGCCGACAGGGCGCAGCTCATCGTCCGGGCCGAACGAATGACAAAAAAGCGCTTCAGCTTCTTCTGAATGCCGTACTTGACGCCGGCCCTGCCCCGGCGCGATGCAGGGCGGCATGATGAAGAACGCCATGGATGACGGCGCGCTGGTCCTGTTCAGCGGCGGCCAGGATTCGGCGACCTGCCTGGCATGGGCGCTGGAGCGCTTCAGCCGCGTGGAAACACTGGGATTCGACTACGGCCAGCGCCACAAGGTGGAGTTGCAATGCCGCGCCGTGTTCCGCGACACGCTGAAGCCCGCCTGGCAGGCTCACCTCGGCCCTGACCACACCCTGGCGCTAGGCACGCTGGGCGCCGTCTCCGAGACTGCGCTGACGCGGGACACGGCCATCGCCCTGGACGAGGGTGGCCTGCCCAACACCTTCGTGCCGGGCCGCAACATTGTCTTCCTGACCTTTGCTGCGGCCCTCGCCTACCGCCGCGGGCTGCGCCATATCGTGGGCGGCATGTGCGAAACGGACTTCTCCGGCTATCCGGATTGCCGCGACGACACGATCAAGGCCCTCCAGGTGGCGCTGAACCTCGGCATGGACCGGCGCTTCGTCCTTCACACGCCACTGATGTGGCTCGACAAGGGGCAGACTTGGTGGCTGGCTGAGGAACTGGGTGGGTCGCGGTTGGTGGCCGATATCGTGGAACACACCCATACCTGCTATCTCGGCGAGCGCGGGGTTCGGCATGAATGGGGTTATGGCTGCGGCCAGTGCCCTGCTTGCGACTTGCGGGCCAAGGGCTGGATGGCGTATCGCTCCGCCCGCTGAGGCCGTTTCGGCTTCGGTGCGGATGCTCCCGCCCCACCCTTTTGGGAAAACTCGCAGGAATGAACGGACCTCGTGCCGAGGGCCTGGTGGCCCTTCTTGCCTTCGGGCTTACCATCCCCGCCGCCAACTGGCTGATCGGCCATGCGGGCACGGTCTGCGTGCCACAGGGACCATGCCTCATCCCGGTGGCGCCGGGCATCATGGCGCCGTCGGGCGTGCTGATGATCGGACTGGCCTTGGTGCTGCGCGACCTGGTGCAGCGTCGACTTGGCTTGCGCTGGGCCTGGAGCGCCATCCTGGCAGGGACTGCGCTTTCGGCCCTGCTGGCACCACCGGCGCTGGTGATGGCGTCGGCCGCAGCCTTTCTGGTGTCGGAAACCGCCGACCTCGCCGTCTATACTCCGCTGCAGAAGCGCAACCTTGTCCTCGCCGTGCTGGCGTCGGGCGTGGTCGGGCTGATGGTGGACAGCCTTGCTTTTCTCTGGATCGCCTTTGGCGACCTTGGCTATCTGCCGGGACAGGTACTGGGCAAGCTCTGGATGATTCTTCTGGCTCTGCCCTTCGCCGCCTGGCTGCGCCGCGCCGATGCACGGCGCGGCATACAGCCCGCCTGAAGGCTTATCCGCCGGAAAGGCAGAACTTCACGAAGCCTGAAGCTCGGTGCAAGGCTGGTTCGCGGCCCGGCTGAGGCATCGCAGGTCGTCATGCGGTTCTGCCGCCCGGTTTGTGCGGCGGGCTGCCGCAGCGTCACGCCCGGGATGCGGTCAAGCAGGGACCTGCCCCGCCCGCCTCGCTCCCGGCGGATCACCGCACCGGCCGGCGCGCCAAGGCCCGAGGATGGGCATGTAGGGCCAGGGTGGCAACCTTGGCGCTGCTGCGGCATAGAGAAGGCAATGCAAGCCCCGCCCGCCCCGCCCGCCGACGATGCCGACTGGCAGGCCCTGCTTTGCCTGCGGGACAGCGGCTCCGGCCCTTCGCCTTCTTCCCCGCTCGCCAGCCTGTTCCGTCCCATCATGGCACCGCCTCAGGGTCCGGATGGATGCATGGTGCTGGGCCGGCTGGCGCAAACGCTGGATGGCCGCATTGCAACGAACTCAGGCTCCAGCCAGTGGATTGGCGGACGCGGCGACATCCTCCATACCCACCGGCTGCGCGCGCTGTGCGATGCCGTGATCGTCGGTGCTGGAACCGTGCGGCATGACAATCCCCGCCTCACCACCCGCGAGGTCGCGGGACCGGATCCCACGCGCATCGTCCTGGACACTGACCGGCGGCTCGATGCCAGCTATGGGCTGTTCGCGGCGGGTGGCCCACCTACCCTCCTGGTCTGCGCGCCGGATGCCAGCGGCCCGGACCGGCATGGTGCGGCCGAGGTGCTCCGCGCACCTCGCTCGGCCATTGGCGGCATCGACCTTCCAGCCTTGTTGCCGATGCTGGCGAGCCGGGGCCTCAAGCGTCTTTTCGTGGAAGGCGGCGGGCTGACCGTGTCTCGGTTCCTGGCGGCGGGCTGTCTGGACCGGCTGCATGTCACGGTGGCGCCGGTGCTGCTGGGCAGCGGCATCCCGGCCTTTACCCTGCCGGAAGCGGCGCGCATCGCTGACGGGCTGCGCTTCGAATGGCAGGTGCATGTGCTGGGCCAGGACGTGCTGTTCGACATTGCCTTGCACCGCGCCCGGCCGGGTGTGTGTGCGTGATGGAAGCCAGAGCCTTCTGGATCATCGCGCCCGGCCAGGGCGAGATCCGATCCGTTGCCCTGTCGCCGCCCGCACCGGACCAGGTCCTGGTGCGCAGCCGCGCCAGCGGTATCTCGCGCGGAACGGAGCGGCTGGTGTTCGAGGGCCGAGTTCCCGCAAGCCAGTGGGACGCCATGCGGGCACCGCTGCAACGAGGCGATTTCCCCTTTCCCCTCGCTTATGGCTATGCGGCAGTCGGAATCGCCGAGGCCGCTGCCTTGGAGACGGAGTTGAAGGGGCGGCGCGTGTTCTGCCTGCATCCACACCAGGACCTTTTCCTGGCGCCCGCCGCCATGTGCATTCCCGTGCCCGACAGCGTGCCCGACCACCGCGCCGTGCTGGGCGCCAACATGGAAACCGCGCTGAACATCGTGTGGGACGCGGCACCTCTGCCCGGAGAGCGCATCCTCGTGGTGGGCGGCGGCGTGGTGGGGCTGCTGGCAGCCTATCTGCTCGCGCAGATTCCTGGCACCGTCGTCTCGGTGCTCGACACCGACCCGGCGCGGCGCGGCGCGGTGGAGGCGCTGGGGGCGCGCTTCGTCACTCCCGGAAATGGCCCGGACGGGCAGGAATTGATCATCCATGCCTCGGCCAGTGCGGAAGGTCTGCGTCAGGCTCTGCGACTTGCTGCCTTCGAGGGCCGCATATTGGAGGCGTCATGGCACGGCGACCGCGACATCGCGTTGCCGCTGGGCGAGGAGTTCCATTCCCGTCGGCTGACGCTGCGCTCCACGCAGGTAGGGGCCATGTCACCCGCCATGCGCGGACGCCGCAGCCATGCCGAGCGGCTCGCACTGGCACTCTCGCTGCTGGAGGCGCCGGTTCTTGATGCGCTGGTTGGGCCGGCCATCCCCTTTGCCGAATTGCCAGGGCGGATGCGTACGCTGCTGTCACCGCCACCCGGGGAAGCGGCTCCGCTTTGCCCTGTGGTCACTTACTGAGCGGTGGGCCTGGCCGCGTCGATGACACCACCCACGAACGAGGATTGCCGATGTTCAGCCTGACGGTTGCCGATCACATCATGATCGCCCACAGCTTCAAGGGTGAGGAATTCGGCCCCGCCCAGCGCGTGCACGGTGCCACCTTTGTGGTGGAGGCAGAGTTCCGCGCCCCCTGCCTGGATCGGGCCAATCTGCTGGTGGATATCGCGGCGGCGCGCGTGGAGCTTCGACGCATCCTGGACGCGATCGACTACCGCAACCTGGACGATGTGCAGGGCTTCGCCGGACAGAACACCAGCACCGAGTTCCTTTGCCACCACATCCATGGTGAGTTGGCCGTGGCGGTGAAGGAAGGCCGGCTCGGCGACAGCGGGCACAAGGTGGAGGCCATCAAGGTGCTGCTGCGCGAAAGCCCGCTGGCTTGGGCGGCCTATGAGGCACCGCTGGCATGAGGATCGCTCTTGTCGTTCCCGCGCCCTTCAGCACGGTCTCTGGTGGCTACGGCTATGACCGCAGGCTGGTGGAAGGCTTCCGCGGCCGCGGGCATGAGGTGGAGGTGCTCGAACTGGACGGCCGTCACCCACTGCCGGACGCGGCCGCGCAGGAATCGGCACGAATGCTGCTTGATGCCGTGCCGGGAAGCACCCGGCTGCTCATCGACGGACTCGGGTTGCCGGCCTTCGCTCCCTTTGTTGATGAGCTCGAAAGCCGCGCCGCCGTGGCATTGATCCACCATCCCACCGCCATTGAGCCGGGCTTCACCGACGAAGAGCGCGAGGAACTGCGCCAGCGCGAAACGCTGCTCTTCCCTCGCATGGCCCGGCTGGTCGCCACGTCGCGGCTCACCGCCGACCGGCTGCCGCTGGAGTTTGGCGCCGCGCCGGGAAAGATCGGCGTGGTGGAGCCGGGCACCGATGCGGCGCCGCGCAGCCACGGCTCCGGCGGGCCGGGCTGCGCCATTCTGTCCGTGGCTGTGCTGGTGCCGCGCAAGGGACATGATGTTCTGCTGCGCGCCCTGGGCAAGCTCACGGACCTCGACTGGACGCTGACCATCGCGGGGAGCCCGCGCGACCCGGTGCACGCGCAAGGCCTTGTCGCCCTGGCCGAGGAGCTGAACATCGCACGCCGCGTCACCTTTGCCGGGGAGGTCGTGCAGAAGGACCTGGAGGCGCTCTACGCCCGCAGCGACCTGTTCGCCCTGGCGACCCACTGGGAAGGCTACGGCATGGCGGCGGCCGAGGCGCTGGCGCGGGGTCTGCCGCTGGCCATCACGGCGGGTGGCGCCATTGGCGATCTGGTTCCGATCGGAGCCGGTGTGATCGCACCACCCGGCGATATCGCCTCGCTATCCCGTGCCATGCGCCGCCCGATCTACGACTTGTCCTTGCGCAAGGCCATGGCCGAGACCGCCTGGAAGGCCGGGCAATCCCTGCCGCGCTGGACCGACCGTGCCGACGCCTTCATCGCCGAGATCGAGCAGGCTGCGGCATGAGCGAGTCTTTCGCCGGTGACTGGCTGGATCTGCGCGAGCCCTTTGATGCCCGCGCCCGCCATGCGGGCCTCGCCCACGCACTGGCCGAGGCCTTGCCGCCGCGCCCGCATCTGGTGGATCTCGGCGCCGGCACGGGCTCGCTGCTGCGCTGGCTGGGCCCTCTTCTCGGACGCTCGCAATTCTGGACGCTGGTGGATGCCGACGCTGCCCTGCTCGGCCGGGCCTTCGCCACGATCGAGGAGCGCGCGGTTCTGACCGGCTGGACCACCACCTGGCCCCGTCGCGATACCCTGCTGGTGCACACGCCGGATGGCGTCTGGCGCGTCGAGGCCAAGGTGGCGGATCTGGCGGCTGACGCCGCCGCCCTGCCGCTCGACAAGGCGGATGCCGTGGTCTGCAGCGCCTTCTGCGATCTTGTTTCCCGCCGATGGGTGGAAAACATGGCGGCCTCCCTGCGAGTCCCGTTTTATGCGGCGCTGAACGTCGACGGGCGGGAGCGCTTCCTTCCAGCGCATCCCGTCGACAGGCTGGTGGCGCGCGGCTTTCTGCGCGACCAGGCGCGCGACAAAGGCTTTGGTGGAAGAGCCCTGGGACCTGCGGCACCGAAGGCGCTGCGCTCCGCCTTCACCGCGCGGGGTTTTGCCGTGATGCAGGCGCCTAGTCCCTGGGTTGTGGGTGCCGGCTTGCCGGCCATGGCTGACGCGTTGGCCGAGGGCCATGCCGGTGCCGCCCTTGCCGCGCTGCCTCGGGCCGCCCATCCCCTGCTGCGACGCTGGGAAGATGCACGCCGCGACCAGGCCCGACGCGGGCGGCTCGGTGTGCGCGTCGGCCATACCGATCTGCTCGCTCTGCCGCCACGCGGCACCGCCCATTCCTGAGGAGAGCGCCATGCTGCTTGGCTGCATTGCGGACGATAGCGGCGGCGGCACGGATCTCGCTGCCATGCTGGTGGCGCAGGGCATGTGCACGGTGCAGATGCTGGGCTTGCCGCAGGGACCGGTGCCGCCGGCTGATGCGGTGGTGATCTCGCTGAGGAGCAGGACCGCACCGGCGACGCTGGCAGTGCGCGACAGCCTGCAAGCCTGCGACGCCCTGCTGGCGGGCGGTGCACAACAGATCCTGTTCCACTACGCCGCCAGCTTCAACAGCACCGATTCGGGCAATATCGGACCGGTTGCCGATGCCCTGCTGCGCCGCCTGCAGGCCGGCTTCGCCATCGCCTGCCCCGCTTTCCCTTCCCTTGGCAGCAGCGTCTTTCAGGGGCATCTCTTTCTCGGTTCCTCCCTGCTGAACGAGAGCGGCATGGAGTGCCACCCGGCGACCCCCATGCCCGATGCCAATCTGCCGCGCGTGCTGGCGCGCCAGACGGATGGCGCGGTCGGTCTGCTGCCCTTTGCCATGGTCGAGCAGGGCGCCGTGGCCATCCGTGCCGCTTGCGCTCAGCTGGCCGAGCGCGGCCGGCGCTACGCCATCGCGGATGCCGTGACCGACGCTCATCTTCTGGCCATAAGCGAAGCCTGCGCCGCGCATGCACTGGTTACCGGCGGGTCGGGCCTTGCCATGGGCCTTCCGGAAAACTTCCGGCGTCAGGGCCTGCTACCGGACCGTGCGGATGCCGACGCGCTGCCTCCGCCGCGCGGCGCCATGGCAGTGATCTCCGGCTCCTGCGCGCGGGCCACGTTGGCGCAGATCGGCCTGGCGCGCGGTCATCTGCCGACACTGGAACTGGACCTGCTAGCCACACCGGATGCGTCGGCGCTGTGTGCCCAGGCGGCGGCGTGGATGGAAGGAAGGTTGTCGGAAGACCGGCCGGTGGTCATCGCCACCTCGGCCGGGGCGGAACGGGTTGCGGCACTGCGGACTAGGCTGGGTGTTGAGGCCAGCGACGCGCTTTTCCGCGACACCGTTGGCGGGGTGGCCGAGCTGCTGGTCGAGCGAGGCGTCGGGCGGCTGGCGGTGGCCGGCGGAGAAACCGCTGATGAAGTCACGCGGCGGCTTGGCATCCGCAGCCTGCGCGTTGGCGCTCAGATCGATCCCGGTGTGCCCTGGAGCTTCGCCGAACCCTGTGGCCTGCACATGGCGCTCAAGCCCGGTCCGGCCGGCACGCGCGACTTCTTCCTGAAGGCGTTCGAATAAGGCTCCGCGGCTCAGCGTGGCGCTTCGGAGGGCGCAAACACCGCAAGGGCCCCGGGCCGTGTACGGTAGCGCAGCGGCGCCTGCATCGTCACAACCTCGCCATCCATGGAAACGCGCAGAAGCCGGCGTGGCGAGCGGATCTCCGCTTCCCGCACCGCACGCATCTCGAAGTCCCGCTCCTGCTTGAGTCGTCCTGTGACAGCCCTGAACAACATGCGCAGGATGCCCAGGCGGCTGCCATGGCGCGTGATGCAGAGGCAAAGCTCGCCCCTGTCGATACAGGTACGCCGGCCGGCATGCGGCAGGGTGGTTTCGTAGAGGTTGTTGCCGACAAAAACCAAGGGCGTCTTCAGGCGCTCTCCCCAACCTTCTGCGCGCACCGCCAGCCGGTGCCGGGCGAAACGCGTCAGAATACGTGCGCTGGCCAGCAGCATGGCCGGCGTCTTGCGCCAGCCGCGCCGCTTTTGCTGGCGCTCTCGCTCCGTCACCATATCAGCGTAAAGGCCGACGGTGGAGTTGTTGATGAACACTCGGCCATTCACCTCGGCCAGGTCGATGCGCCGGATGTGGCCAGCGGCAATGACCGCGACCGCTCCCTCCACCTCCAACGGTACGCCCAGGTCGCGAGCGAAGTGGTTGCGCGTGCCAAGCGGCAGCACGCCGAAGGACTTGCCGGTGCCGGCCAGTATGCCGGCTACCGTCCCCAGCGTTCCATCACCGCCGCCGGCGATCACCGCATCCCAATCCTGCTCCGCCGCCGCACGGGTGGCGGCGATCAGCCCCTCGCCTTCCACTTCGGACACCGTAGCCTCGATGCCGTGCTGCGCGAAGGCCAGGGCGATCTCAGCCGTTCTGTCCTGGCCCTGGACCGAGCCTCCGCCAGCATTGATGATGACCTTGACCCGCACCGGCATACCCCCTGGTCCGACACCATAAGCCCGAGGGCGCGGCGAAGTTGCCGCTTCGTCAAAGCGGGAGAAGGTCGATCTCGTCCTGCAGCGCCTCGCCGCGGAAGAAGCGGCCGATATTGGCTGTAGCGCCGTTCACCTTGGCCTGCATGGCATCCAACGTTCCCGCCGCCACATGCGGCGTCAGCACCACGTTAGGCAGTTCAAAGAGCGGATTGTCCGGACGCGGTGGCTCAGGGTCGAACACATCAACGCCGGCAGCACGGATGGTGCCATCGCGCAGGGCGCGGGCTAGCGCGGCCTCATCCACCACTGGACCACGGGCACAGTTGATCAGCACCGCGTCGCGACGCATCTGGCGAAAGGTCGCATCGTTGAACATGTGGCGGGTTTCGTGCGTATCGGGAAGGTGCAGGGTGATGACCTCCGCGTCGCGCAGCAACTCCGGCAGCTCGACACGGCGGAAGTTCAAGGCCAGCTCCAGCCCCTCCGGCAGCCGAACATGGGGATCCACGTAAAGGCCGCGCACCTTGAAGGGCTGCAACAGGGCGGCGACGGCGGAGCCGATCCGCCCCATGCCCACGATGCCCACCGTGCGGCCACGCAGATTGCGCGTCACCGTGCGAAGGTCCGTGCCCATCCAGCGGCCGGCACGCATCGCGGCATCCACCCGTGGGATCTGCCGCAGCGCGGCGAACATCAGCGCCAGGGCATGCTCGCTGACCACGTCAGCGGTACCGGACGGATTGATGGCCAGGCGGATGCCGCGTTCACGCATGGCGGCGATCGGCGTCTCACCCTGCCAGCCGACACCCTGATGCTGCACAAGCTTCAGACGGGGCGCAAGCTGCACCCATTCGGGCCGCAGCACGGCCGGGGCGACGATAACGACATCCGCAGAGGCAAGCTTTTCCACACGCTCCGCGTCGTCGTTGGCGGAAAGGGTGAGCAGTTCACACCCTTCGGGCAATGCCGCCCTCCACATGTCGTAGACAGGCTCGGGCGCGTGGCTGAGATACAGAACGCGGCAGATATTC
>NZ_JBHRTN010000010.1:56412-144601 GCF_042646265.1 Teichococcus globiformis | reverse complement strand
CGGCCGACGGCAGGCTAAAGCAGAACCGGCCCGGCGGAAATCCGCCGGGCCAGCTTTGCCGCACGGTGCGCGACCGGTTCAGTTGCCGTTATGCGCTTCCGCCGGCATGTCGGACGCGACAGCCTCCGGCACCGGTTCCGCCGCGGACGCTTCAGTCATGGCGGCTGCATCGGCAGCTTCGGCCGCCTTCCTGCGGGCACGGGTCTCCGCACCCTTCTTGGCAGCTGCGGACCGGCTCGAGCTGCCCGTCGGCGCCGTCGCCTTGCGAAGCGCGGGCTTCCGCACCGCACTGACCTGGCGTGCCGGGGTAGCCTTGGTGGCCGAAGGCTTCTTCGCCGCGGCGGGACGTGCCGCCTGCTTCTTGGCCGCAGCCGGCTTACGCGCCGCCGTGGTGCGGGCTGCCGTCGCCTTTGTGGCAGTGGATTTGCGAGATGCGGTGGATTGCGAGGTAGCGGATTTGCGAGCGGGTGCCGTGCGTGTGGCAGCC
The DNA here is from genome assembly GCF_042646265.1 of Teichococcus globiformis. Taxonomy (NCBI): domain Bacteria; kingdom Pseudomonadati; phylum Pseudomonadota; class Alphaproteobacteria; order Acetobacterales; family Roseomonadaceae; genus Roseomonas; species Teichococcus globiformis. The sequence goes on along the minus strand of NZ_JBHRTN010000010.1, from coordinate 144,114 downwards.
GGCTTCTTCGCGGCGGTTCTCGCCGTGCTGGTCCGCGCCGAGGACGCCTTCGCCGCCGCAGGCTTCCGGGCGGTCGCTGTTCTGGTGGACGCCGCCTTACGCCCAGTGGCCGTCTTGGCGCTGCTCGGCCTGCTGGCTGTGGAACGGCTGGTGGACGTCTTGGCCGCGGTCGTCTTGCCGCTGGAGGACGTCTTGCGGGACGAGGCGCTCTTCGTGGCTGCTGGCTTGCGAGACGCCGCGGTCTTTGTTGCGGCGGGCTTGCGCGTGCTAGCCGTTCCCCGGGCAGCAGTGGTCTTGCTGGCAGCCGGCTTCCGGGCCGCTGTCTTCGCTGCAGCGGGCTTGCGGGACGCGGGGACGCTGCGGCTGGCGGGCTTCTTCCCTGCCGCGCTCTTCACCGCCGCGCTCTTTGTGGAAGCGCTCCGGCTCGCGGTGCTTTTCGTCGAGGCGCTCTTTGTCGAGGCGCTCCGCGACGCGGTGCTCTTCGCAGCAGAACTCCTTGTCGCCGTGCCCTTCGCTGCGGTGCTCTTCGCCGTAGCGCCCTTGCTCGCAGCGGGCTTCTTCGCCGCCGGCTTGGCCGCGCTCTTGGCCGCGCCTTTGGCCGGCGCCGCCTTGCGGCCGGCCGTGCTGGCCTTCCGCGTCGCCGCACTGCGTCGGCTCGTGCTCATTGCCATGGCTTGCGCCCTGGGTGTCTTGCTGTCGCTGTCGGACATGTGCTGGATCTCCTAACCCAAAGTCTCTGCCGCCATGGTCTGGCATACGGGGCGCACGGCTTGGCCCCGCATCCCGGTTTCTGCGCGGCGCTTCGCTGGCAGCCGGATCGCCGCTGACAGAGTCCGCCTCGCCGATCTCTTGTCCCGCATTCCGGCCGATGCACGACGCGGCTCTTGACAGCGCCACCCGCGAATCGCGCTCAACCGGTGCGCGCGCCACACGCTATCTTCACGCACAATCTGCTTGTCAACGAAATCCGCCTGTCCCCGTTGCAAAATCACGACGTCGCGTCCGGATCCACGCCCTGCTGCATGAGCAGCGAGGGTGGGCTGCGGCGCCAGGAGACACGCCACAGCCTGCATCGAACGCAAATCAGCGGTGCGGCAGCTCCCGCTGCGCGGCGCCGGTGTACTGCGACAAGGGACGGATGAGGCGATTATCGGCGCTCTGCTCGATCACATGCGCCGCCCAGCCGGTGATGCGGCTGGCAACAAAGATCGGGGTGAAAAGCGGGATGTCGAAGCCCATCAGGTGGTACGCGGGCCCCGCCGGAAAATCGAGATTGGGATGGATGTTCTTTTTCTCCAGCATCTCGGCGGCGAGGATGCGGCTCATCTCCATCCAGCGGCGGTCGCCTACCACCTCGGCCATCTTCTCCGCGTACCGGGTCATGGTCGGCACGCGACTATCACCGTTCTTGTAGACGCGATGGCCGAAGCCCATCACCAGCGCCTTGTGATCGAAGCGTCCCCGGAGCCAGTCGGCAGCCTTTTCCGGGCTGCCGATCTCGGTGAGCATGTGCATCACGGCCTCGTTGGCGCCGCCATGCAGCGGGCCTTTCAGCGCCGCGATGGCCGCGGTCACCGCGCCATGCAGGTCCGCGCCGGTGCTGGTCACAGTGCGCGCGGTGAAGGTTGAAGCGTTGAATCCGTGCTCGGCATACAGGATCAGGGAAACGTCGAAGGCCTTCACCACTTCCGGCGCCGGCACCTTGCCGAGCACGACGTGGAAGAAATTCTCCGCGAAGCTGAGCGACGGGTCGGGATCGACCGGTGCCTGCCCTTTCGAGGCGCGGTGCGCCGCGGCGATGGCGGTCGGGATCCTGGCCAGCAGGCGCATGGCCTTGCGCCGCGTCGCGGGCTCGGACGTATCGGCAGTGTCCGGGTCCTCAAGCCCGAGGAAGCTGACCGCCGTGCGGATGGCGTCCATCGGATGGGCGTCATGCGGAAAGGCCCGGATGACCTGGTGCAGCGCAGGCGTGATGGCCCGGTTGGACGCCTCCTCCTTGCGGAAGTCGGCAAGCTGCGCGGCATCGGGCAGCTCTCCGTTCCACAGCAGATAGGCCACCTCCTCAAAGCTGCAATGCTCGGCCAGATCCTGCACGGCGTAGCCGCGATAGGTCAGGCTGTTGGTTTCCGGCATCACCTTGGAGACGGCGGACACGTCGGCGACCACGCCGACCAGCCCCTTGCGGATCTCGTTGAGGTTCTCGCTCATGGACTTCCTGTTCCTTGTTTGGAGTGCCGGCGAAACGGCGTGGCGCCGGCAGATCGGCCAGGGCGGAGAACGGTCTCCGCCCCTTTCCCGGTCAGAAAATGCCCGGCTTGCCCTCGGCCAACGCCCCGCGCGGCATCGCGACGTTGAGCAGATGCAGCTCGCCGGCCGCGAGGCGCGGCAGGTCCTGCACCACCTCCAGGAACCGCGCGCCTTCACGCGGTGTGATCAGCCCCTCGGTCATGGTCAGGAACTTGCCGATGTAGTCTTCCCGCACCCAGGGCTTCGCGCCCAGCGGATGGGCATTCGCCACCGCCATCTCATCGACCAGCGTGGTGCCGTCCCGGAAGGTGATCTCCACCCGTGCGCCGAACGCCTTCTCGTCCGGATCGACCGAATGGTAACGCCGGGTCCATTCCGGATCCTCGCGCGTTTCCACCTTGTGCCACAGCCGCACGGTGTCAGCCCGGCCCGCACGGCGCGGCGCGTAGCTGTCCACATGGTGCCAAGCGCCGTCCTGCAACGCGACGGTGAAGATATACATGATGGAATGGTCCAGCGTTTCGCGACTGGACTTCGGGTCCATCTTCTGCGGATCGTTCGCCCCGGTGCCGATGACGTAGTGGGTGTGGTGGCTGGTGTGGATCAACACCTTCTCGATCGCGTCGAAATCGGCGATCTTCTCCCGCATGCGGAAGGCGAGGTCGATCAACGCCTGGCTCTGGTATTCGGCCGAATGCTCCTTGGTGTAGGTGTCGAGGATGGCGCGCTTGGCCTCACCCTTCTCCGGCAGCGGCACCTGGTAGTAGGTCGGGCCGTACACGTCGTCACGGTTGGACCGTCCGGCCAGGACCCAGGCGATCACCGAATCCTCACCCTCGTAGATCGGGCTCGGCGCGCCCTCACCGCGCATGGCGCGGTCGGCGGCTTCAACCGCCAGCTTGCCCGCATGGGCAGGCGCGAAGGCCTTCCAGGTGGAAATTTCGCCCTTGCGGCTCTGCCGGAAGGTGACGGTGGTGTGCAGCGCCTGCTGCACTGCCTGGTAGATGGTTTCCTGCTTCAGCCCGAGCAGCGTGCCGATGCCTGCCGCCGCCGAGGGGCCGAGATGCGCGATGTGGTCCACCTTGTGTTCATGCAGGCAGATGGCCCGGACCAGGTCGACCTGGATCTCGTAGCCCGTCGCGATGCCGCGGATGAGGTCGCGCCCCGATCGCTCCATGGTCTGCGCGACCGCGAGGATCGGTGGGATGTTGTCGCCGGGATGCGAATAGTCGGCAGCCAGAAAGGTGTCGTGCATGTCGAGCTCGCGCACCGCCGTGCCGTTCGCCCAGGCTGCCCATTCCGGCGAGAAGCCGGCATTGTTCGCCAGGCCGAAGATGGTCGCGCCGCCCTTGCGGGGATGCCCCATCGCCATCGCGCGGGCGGATGTCGGCGCCTGCCGGTTGACCGAAGCGATGGCCACGGCGGCGTTGTCGATCACGCGGTTGATGATCATTTCGGCCACCGGTTTCTGCACCGCCACACGGTCGGCAGCGACGGCGGCGATCTTCCAGGCGAGCTGTTCCTCGCGCGGCAGCAGCGCCTTGGAGGGGTGGACCTTCACGTCGTGCATCTTCATGCGACGGCGTTCTCCCATTCTGTTGCGGTGGTTGGCCGTGCCGTTGTGCGCCGCATCGCGACGGGCGTCCATTCCGATTGATCGCGGTCCGCGATAGCTTTTGCGTATGGACGCACGCCTTCTCCGCCGCCTCGGCCATTTCCTTGCTGTTGCCGAGGAAGGGCATTTCGGTCGCGCCGCCACGCGGCTTGGCATGTCGCAGCCGCCACTCACTGCGCAGATCCAGGCGCTGGAAGCGGAACTCGGCGTGCTTCTGCTGGAACGCACGCGGCGCGGCACACGGCCGACGCGCGAGGGCGAAGCATTGATCCCGCTGGCCCGGCGGCTGGTGGAGGATGCCGGAAAGCTGCAGTCCCTGGCGCGCGAGCTGCGAAGCGGCCGGCACGCGCCGGTAGCCATCGCCTGCGTCACCTCCGCCCTGTTCGACCATCTTCCGCCGCTGGTGCGCGCCCTGCGGGATGCTCGCCCCGAGGCGGCCGTGACCGTGCGCGAGATGGACACGGCCGACGCCATGGAAGCTCTGCGCCGGGGAGAGGTGGACCTGGCGCTGCTGCGGCTGGATGGTGACCGGCCGCCGCTGCGCGTGTTGGCGCTGGGCGAGGACGAACTGGTTGCCGCTTTTCCTCAGGGCCATCCGCTGCTCGATCTTCCCGAGCCGTTGCCGATTTCGGCTCTGGCCGATACGCCGCTGCTCACTCTGCCACGCGCGATCAGCCCGGCCTATTTTGATGCGCTGGTTGCCGCCTGCCGCGAGGCGGGCTTCGAGCCACGCGGGCTGAGCGAGGTCGGCTCCTCCATGGCGCAGCTTTCCTTTGTGGCGTCCGGCTTGGGCGTTGCCCTGGTGTCGTCCGGCATGGCGCGCATTCATCCTCCTGGGCTGGCCTTTCGCAGGCTGCGGGGCCCGATCCGCGCCGTGGCGGTGGCGCTGGCGTGGAACGAGGATCGCGAAACGGAATCCGCTCGGTCCGCTCTTCTCCTGGCGCGTGAGGCGTTTCGGTTGTCCTGAGCGCACCATGAAACCGATACAGAGACGGATTTTCTTTATCGATCAGTTGATAAGAACTTTCTTCTGACTCGGAATCTCGGCATTGTTGCGCTTGTGCACGTGGCCTCGGGGGAGGCTGGCGGGCACGCCCGGACATGGCAGCAGGCCGCCGGGAGGGAGGGGATGCGCGGCCCGCCTTCGGGGGCGTTGGTGCGGGGCGCGCGATGGGGGATTGAGCCGGATGGCGGATCAGCGAAGGCCCGGTCGGGGCCGTGTCGCGCGTGCCTTGCTCGCGCGCTGCGGCAACGTGTTCTGGGGACAGGCCCGGACCGGGCTAGTGGCGCTGGCGGCAATGGGGGCCGCCCTGTGCGCCGCACCCGAGGCCAAGGCCCAAATCGGTGGCAGCCGCTATGCCGCCATTGTGGTCGATGCCAGTACCGGGCGCGAGATCCTGGCAATCAACGCTGACGAGCCCCGCTACCCTGCCTCACTGACCAAGATGATGACCCTCTACCTGGCCTTCGAGGCCATGCAGCAGGGTCGGCTCTCTCCTACGACCCGCATTCCGGTGTCGCGCCACGCGGCAGGACAGCAGCCTTCCAAGCTCGGCCTGCGTGCGGGCAGCACCATCACGGTGCGCGACGCCGTGCTGGCCCTGATCACCAAATCCGCCAATGACGCCGCGGCCGCGCTCGGCGAGCGTCTGGGCGGCAGCGAGGTGCAGTTCGGCCGGGTGATGACGCGCAAGGCGCGCGAGCTCGGCATGCGCAGCACCAGCTTCCGCAACGCGTCCGGCCTGCCCGACGCGCAGCAGGTGACCACGGCGCGCGACATGGCGATCCTGAGCCGTGCTCTGCACCGTGACTTTCCCGGCCGCTATGACTGGTTCAGCATCCGCAGCTTCAACTACAACGGCCAGACCATCCACGGCCACAACCGGGTCCTCACCGAGTACGACGGCGCCGACGGGCTGAAGACCGGCTACATCAATGCCAGCGGCTTCAACATCGCCACCAGCGCGGAGCGGGACGGCCGTCGCATCGTGGCCGTGGTGTTTGGCGGCGCGACCAGTCGCGAGCGCGATGACCATGTGATGGCGTTGCTCGATCGTGGCTTCTCGGCCGGGCCCGGCCGCAACAGCGACATGATGACGGCCTCGGTCAGTCCCAGACTGATCGCGACGGCCAATGCCGCACCCATGGCCGCGCCGGCGTTGAGCCCGCCGCCCATGGCGCGTCCGGTCGCAAGCCGCACCGCCAGGCCGGTGTCCGCCAGGGGCAACTGGGGTGTTCAGGTTGGCGCCTTCACCGACCGCCAGATCGCCACCCGCGCGGCCTCCAGCGCTGCCAAGAGCCTCGGCGCCGCCCGGGTGGAGCGGGTGAAGGTGAAAGGCGTTTGGTATTACCGTGCCCAGGTCATGGGCCTTTCCGCCGGAGCGGCTCGCAACCTGTGCGACGCCCGCCGTGGTCCCTGCATGGTGCTGCAGCCCTGACAAGCCTGCCCGTCATGGCTTGTTGATGGCGGAGGGCGGGCTTATCGTCCGCCCATCAAGCTCGACCGGATCATGCCGAATGCAAGAAGCCTATGACCGCGTTTTGCGCGGCGACCTTGTTCTCCCCGACGCGGTGCTGCCCGATGCCTACGTTGCGGTGCGGGGAGAAACCATCGCAGCCATCGGTCAGGGCACGCTGCCGCCCGCGAAGCAGGTGGATGATTTTTCCGGCAAGCTGATCCTGCCCGGGCTGGTGGATGGCCACATGCACACGGGCAGCGCCATTGGCTGGCCGGGCATCGAGGGCGCTACGGCCACGGCAGCCGCAGGCGGCGTCACCACTGTTTGCGACATGCCGTATGACGTGCCGCGCGCAGTGACCTCGGCTGAGATCTTCCGCGAGAAGGTCGAGGCGGTGCATCAGTGGGCGCATGTCGACGTCGCGCTTTACGGCACCATCCGCAAGACGGGCGGCGTCGATGCCATTGCCGGCCTGGCCGAGGCCGGTGCTTCGGCGTTCAAGCTTTCCACCTATGAATATGACGCGGTGCGCTTCCCCCGCATCGATCACCCGACCATGGTCGAGGCCTTCCGGGAGATCGCCAAGACCGGCCTGATGGTCGCCGTGCACAATGAGGATCAGGAGCTGGTCGAGCGTCTGACCGCGGAGGCACGGGCCTCCGGCCGCGTTGACCCGATCATGCATGCCCGCACCCGCCCGCCCCTGGCGGAAACCATGGCAGATCTGGAGATCTTCGAGATCGGCATGGAGACCGGCGCGCATGTCCACATCGCGCATTCCTCCGTCGCCCGCGGCTTCGATATCGCGGAGAGCTTCCGCTCCATGGGCGGACGTGCCACCGGCGAAGCCTGCATCCAGTATCTCTGCATGACCGAGGAGGACCTTGTCCGCCTGAAGGGCTTTGGAAAGTGCAATCCGCCGCTCCGCACGGCGGAGGAGGTGGAGCGCATGTGGGTGGCACTCACCGCCGGCAAGATCGCCTATGTTTCCACCGACCATGCCCCGTGGCAGCGCGAGAAGAAGCTCGGCGACGACATCTTTGCCTGCGGCGCCGGGCTGACCGGCATGCAGAGCTATGCGCCGCTGATGTATACTCTGCTGGCGGAGCGCGGCCTGCCCGTCACCTGGATGGCACGACTCTGTGCCGAGAACACCGCCCGCTATCATGGCTTGTTCCCGAAGAAGGGTGCCATCCGCATCGGCTCCGATGCCGATTTCGCGGTGCTGGAGACCGGCGACTTCGTGTTCGACGAGGCCACCATCCAGGACCGTCCAGATGCGCGCTGGTCGCCCTATCATGGTCGCGCGATGAAGGCGCGGGTCGCCGCCACCTTCCTGCGCGGCGCTGCCATCTGGAACGGCACCGAGGTGCAGGCCAAGCCCGGCCAGGGCCGCTTCGTTCCCCGCCAGCACCGCGAGAGCGTGCTCGGGTGATTCGGCCGCTGCTGGTAGCAGGCGCCGCCCTCGGCGCCTTCTTCCTGTGGATCGTGGTGACGGGGCCGGGCACCAGCCTGCCACTGGCGCTGGGCGGCGGTCTTGTTGCCCTGCTGGCCGGCCGCATCGCCTACCGCCTGCTGACGCCACGCGGCGGCGACAACGACACCGCCCCGCCGAAGTGAGGGATGAGGCCCATGTTCGAGATGCGTGAGGAGAAGGACGGCAGCCTGACCGTCTGGGTAGCGGGAGGAGAGCGCGTCGCCATGCTGAAAAGCCGCGAAGCGGCGGAGGCGCTGGTCGATGCTCTGGAGGATGCCTGGGATTCAGCCTTTCTGCAGGCCGTCGCCGAGGTGCAGGAGGATTACGGGGCAGATTTCATCGATCCCTTGCCCCCCGCCGCCAACTGATCCAACCAGCCGGGAGAACCAGACCCATGAGCCGCAAGATCACCGTCGCCGGGGCGCAGCTTGGCCCCATCCAGAAGGCCGAGGGCCGCGATGAGGTGGTAGGTCGCCTGGTGCGCCTGATGGAAGGGGCGCACCGGCGCGGCGCCGAGGTGGTGGTGTTTCCCGAGCTGGCCCTCACCACCTTTTTTCCGCGCTGGTACGAGGAGGACATCAACAACGCCGACCACTGGTACGAGAGCGCCCTGCCCTCGAACGCGACGGCGCCGCTGTTTGATGCCGCCCGCAGGTTCAACATCGGCTTCCATATCGGCTATGGCGAGATCGTGCACGAGCCCGATGAGGGTGGCGTCCAGCGCAAGAGGCACTTCAACACCGCCGTCTATGTCCACCCGACGGGCGAGGTGGTGCTGAAGTACCGGAAGGTGCATCTCCCCGGCCACCGCGACTTCGATCCGAAGCGCAAGGTGCAGCACCTGGAGAAGCGCTACTTCGAGGTTGGCAACCTTGGCTTTCCTGTGGTCCGGGCGCCGGTCGGTCAGGCCGGGCCGGTCAACATCGGCATGTTGATCTGCAATGACCGCCGCTGGCCCGAGGCCTGGCGGGTGCTCGGCCTGCAGCAAGTCGAGCTGGTGATGCTGGGCTACAACACGCCCTCCACCAATCAGGATGCCCAGGGCTTCGAGGCGCACCACCTGCGTGTGGAGCACAGCCACCTGTCGATTCGCGCAGGCTGCTACCAGAATGCTTGCTTCGGCGTCGCCGTTGCCAAGGCAGGCACGGAAGATGGGTGCGAGTTGTTCGGCAACTCCATCATCGTCAACCCGCAGGGGCAGATCATGGCCGAGGCGGTGACATGGGATGACGAGCTGATCGTGGCTGATTGCGATCTTGAACAGTGCGAGCTCGGCCGCAACTCCATCTTCAACTTCGCGGCGCATCGCCGGACAGAGGCCTATGGCCGCATCCTGGAGCAGACCGGCAGCGTTGCGCCGGACGAGTGGAAGCCGGGCGACAAGCCGAATGGCTGAGGGCGCCTCCCAGAAGCGGGCATGAAGATGGCCGTGGTTGCCCACTTGCGGCCGCAGCACCTCCGCAGCCCGCGTTCTGGAGGTGAACCATGACAGATGTGTAGATCCCGGAACGGCGCCGCCTGCTGGGCATGGTCCTGGCATGCGCGGCGGCAATGGTGCCGTTGCCCACGCGTGCCGACGAGGATGATGACGATGACCATCGGCGCGGCACCCGCCATCGCCCGGAGGATCCACGCTGGCACCCTCAGCAGGAGCTCCGCTTCCGAAACCGCCATGACGATGACGACGATGATGATGAGGAGGCACGCCGTGCGCGTCCTCGCGCTCGTCGTGGCGGGCGGGAGGATGACAGGGATGATTGACGGCTGAAGCGGTGGCTGGAGGCGCGGCCCCTTGTCACGGCGGGGTCACGGAGGGAGCATCGCCCACCTAGTCCAGCGCGGAGCAGCCTGCCCATGCCCACCGAGAACCATCCCCGTATCGCCGCCATCTCTGCCGAAGCCGGCGAATGGCGGCGCGACATGCACGCCCACCCCGAATTGTCCTTTGCGGAGCATCGCACCAGTGACCTGGTGGCTGCCCGGCTGGAGTCCTGGGGCATCGAGGTGACGCGGGGCATCGCCGGCACCGGATTGGTCGGCACGCTGCGCGGCAGGGATGCTCCTTCGGGGCGCAACAGCGGCCGCGCCATCGGACTGCGCGCCGACATGGACGCCCTGCCGATGCAGGAGATCACCGGCCTCCCCTATGCTTCCACGGTGGACGGAAGAATGCATGCCTGCGGGCATGACGGGCACACGGCGATGCTGCTGGGGGCAGCCCAGTACCTGGCGGAAACGCGTGATTTCGACGGCACCGTCCACTTCATCTTCCAGCCGGCGGAGGAAGATGGCGGTGGCGGCGAGGTAATGGTGAAGGAAGGGCTGTTCGAACGCTTTCCCTGTGACCAGGTCTTCGGCATCCACAATGACACGCAAACACCGGCGGGCGTGTTCACCGTGGCGCGCGGCACGGTGAACGCGGCGGCGGATTCCATTGACATCCGCATCCTCGGCAAGGGTGGGCATGCAGCCCGTCCGCATCAGACATTGGATCCCGTGCTGGGCGCGGCGCACATCATTGTGGCGGCACAAAGCGTGGTCAGCCGGCGCACCGATCCGCTTGACTCGGCTGTGGTGTCACTTTGCACGGTGCATGGCGGCACAGCACGCAACGTGATCCCCGAGGAGGTGACCGTCACCGGCACGGTGCGCACGCTGAAGCCCGCGACCCGTGACGCGGTGGAACAGCAGCTCAAGGCCGTCATTACCGCCACCGCCGAGGCGCATGGGCTGCGCGCCGAGATCACCTATGTCCGCGGCTACCCCGCCGTGATCAACAGGGACGAGCCGGTGGAACGCGCCCGCCTCGCCGCCGCTGCCCTGGCAGGCGAGGACCGGCTGATCCGGGAACGCCCACCCACCATGGGTGGCGAGGATTTTTCCTACCTCGCCAATGCCGTGCCGGGTTGCTTCATCCGCCTCGGTCAGGTCGATCCGGCAAAGCCGGGCTTCGCCACGCACCATCCAGGCTACGATTTCAACGATGCCATCCTGCCGACCGGCATCGCCTTCTGGGCGAGCCTCGTCGAGCAGGAGCTCAAGCCCGAGTAAGGGATGGCGTCAGGCAACGGTGGCGAGGATCGCCTGCGCCGCCGCGGCCTGGCATGGCTCGATCACTGGCACGCCGGCGGCATCTTCCGCCGCCGCGCGGTGTCCGGCCATGCCGGCGCAGCCCAGGATCACCGCTCCTGCCCCTTCAGCGGCGAGGCGCCGGGCCGTGTCGCAGATGACGCCACGCGCCGCCGCAGGATCGGTCAATGTCTCCATCGGCAGGTTCAAAGCGATGCTGGCCGCCAGCCTGCCCTCCGCCCCCATGGATTGCAGGGCACGTCTTTGCCGTGCCTTGGAGGCCTCCACGAAGGCGATCACGCCAAAATTCTCCGCCCGCGCCAGAGCTGCCGCCACCGCGCAGCGGAAGGGCCCGAAGACCGGCCGCCTCGTTGCGCTCCGCACAGCCTCCAGCCCTGGATCTGATACGCAGGCAATGATGTAGGCATTGGCCGGCTCGGCCTCGACCATGCGGCACAGCGGTTCGGCCACCGAATACCAATCACGCCAGGAGGCGATGGCAGGCGGTCCGCCGGGAAGCGAAACCACCTGGAACGGGGGCGCCGCCGGCGCGGAGAAGGAGCGTAGGCTCTCGGCAATGCCGCGTGTGCAGCTTTCCGATGTGTTGGGGTTGATGACCAGGATGCGGCGCATGGCGACAGCATCCTGGTGGCTGGGACGGATGGCAAGCAGTTCGCTGCTCGGCAAGGCCTTGATCTGGGGCCGGTGCCATGCCGATATGGTCTATGTGGATCACGCGCCGCGGCACAAGGCGGCCGTCGGGTTCCTATCACGGGATCCCGGACCGCCGGCCGGCCAAGGGGCGGCGGATCGAAGAACAGAACAGCAACCAGGACCGCACCGAATGGAACGCCCGCCGCAACGCTGGGAACCTGCCCGCGGCACCGCCGTGCCGCCGGGGGGTCCTTCCTTCACCACCATGGTTTTGCGCGGCGCCCGCAACAGGTGCCCGATCTGCGGTGAGGGACATGTTTTTCAGGGCTACCTGCGCATAGTGCCCGAGTGCAGCGTCTGCCATGCGCCGCTGGGACGGGTGCGGGCGGATGACGCACCTCCTTATTTCACCCTGTTCATCGTGGCCCACATTCTGGTGCCGCCGATCTTCTGGATCGAGAAGGCCTATCAGCCACCGATGTGGCTGCACATGGTGGTTTGGCTGCCGCTCTTCGCGCTGATCTGCGTGGCGATGCTGCGGCCGGTGAAAGGGGCGGTACTGGGCTGGATGCTTAGGCTCGGCATCACGGGCGATCCGCATGGCGAGTCCCAGGGCGATTATTCGGCCGCCCAGTCGGCGGCACCCCCGGTCCCGGGGAATGAAGGCGGAGTGCCTGGCACATCCGGAAGCCCGGTGCGCCCCCGCCCCGCACCGGAGGGGCGCCATGGGTGAGCAGTGCCTGCAGCGACTGGTGCTGCCGGATCAGGCGCCGCTCCCCAACCCGTATGCCGAGGCAGACCGCAGCCAAGCGGTGGCCGATCTTCTGGCACAAAACCGCTTCGACCCCGCCGGACTGCCCGCCGGCCCATACGCGCTGTATCTGGAGATCCGCGAGGGGCGGCTGATCCTGGACATCCGCAGCGTCACCGAAGCGCCGTTGCGCATCATCGCGCTGGCACTGGGGCCATTCCGCCGGCTGATCAAGGACTACCACATGGTCGTCGCCAGCCATGAGGCGGCGGTCACGGAAGGCGGCTCCGACGCGCGCATCCAGGCCATCGACATGGGCCGCCGCGGGCTGCACAACGAGGGCGCCGAATTGCTGGCTGCGCGACTGGATGGCCGCGTGACACTGGATTTCGAGACCGCGCGCCGCCTGTTCACCCTGGTTTGCGCCCTGCACCAGCGTATCTGACGGCGCATCCCTCTCACCCTCTCAGCGCATGCGAACTTCACATGATTTCAGAGGGTGCCGGGCCTATATGCGCCCACCACACCCTATCACCCCGCCCGCGCGCGGCTTTCCACGGACGGAGGCTTGCCCCCATGAAGATCGACGGCGTTCCTTATCGCAGCGTTTGGGTCGACCCCGAGGATGGTTGGTCCGTCCGCATTATCGACCAGACGCGCCTGCCCTGGGCGGTGGAGATCCTGCGCCTCACGGAAGAGAAGCAGGTGGCGCACGCCATCAAGTCCATGCAGGTGCGGGGTGCCCCGCTGATCGGCGCCGTTGCGGCCTACGGGCTGGCGCTGGCGCTGCGGCGCGATGCCTCGGACGCGGCGCTGGAAGGTGTCGCGGCCATGCTGGGAGCCACCCGCCCCACCGCCATCAACCTGCGCTGGGCCCTGGCCCGCATGCTGGATGCGCTGCGCCCGGTGCCAGAAGCGCGGCGCGCGGACGCTGCGTATGCCGCCGCAGCGGCCATTGCCGAGGATGACGTCGAGACCTGCCGCGCGATTGGTCAGCACGGGCTGCCCCTGATCGAGGCGATCGCCGCCCGCAAGACGGGCAAGCCGGTCAACATCCTGACTCATTGCAACACCGGATGGATCGCAACGGTTGATTTCGGCACAGCCCTGTCGGTGATCTACCAGGCGCATGATGCCGGCATCCCGCTACATGTTTGGGTGGACGAGACACGGCCGCGCAATCAGGGCTCGGCGCTGACGGCGTGGGAGCTGGGCAAGCACGGCGTGCCGCATACGGTGGTCGCCGACAATGCGGGCGGTCATCTGATGCAGCACGGGGAAGTCGATATCTGCCTTGTCGGCACCGATCGCGTGACGAGGCAGGGCGACGTGGCCAACAAGATCGGCACCTACCTCAAGGCGCTGGCGGCGCATGACAACAACGTGCCCTTCTGGGTGGCGCTGCCGCACTCTACCCTGGACATGAGCGTCCGCGACGGCGTTCGGGAAATCCCGATCGAGGAGCGCGACGCGCGAGAGGTGCTGGAGGTGACCGGCCAGAGCTGGGATGGCCGCGTTCAAACCGTGCGAACTGCTGCTCCGGGCAGTCCCGGCCTCAACCCGGCCTTTGATGTGACGCCGGCGCGTCTGGTGACGGGGCTGATCACGGAGCGCGGGCGCTGCGACGCCACAGAAGCTGGGCTGCTTGGTCTCTATCCCGAGTTCTTGGCCAACGTTGCGGCGGAATAATTGCTGCGCCATGTGCGGGCGGCCTGTCCGGTATTTCCCGTGACACGGCTGCCCGGGCGTTGCACGCTTCTTGCTGGCATGATGCGGTCACAACGGCCGCACCCGGCCGCAGGGAGTCCAGTTGAAGTATGCGTAAACTTGCCTTCGCCCTTGCCTTCGCCGCGCCGATCGTGCTCGGTGCCGCGGCCCAGGCCCAGCAGCCGATCCGCACCGCCGTGGACGGAACCTTCGCCCCCCATGCCTTTCCCAAGCTTGATGGCGGTGTGCAAGGTTTCAACGTGGACCTGTTCACTGAGGTGGCGAAGCGCATGGGCCGCCCCATCACCATCGACAGCGCCAGCTTCTCCGGGCTGATCCCGGCACTGAATGCCGGGCGCTACGACTTCCTGGCCGCGCCGGTGACGGCAACCCGGGAGCGGGCCGAAGGCGTGCTGTTCACCGAGGGCTACCTCTACACCGCCTTCCAGTACGGCATCCGCAAGGGCTCGGCGCCAATCAAGTCGATGGACGACATCAAGGGCAAGGCGATCGCGGTCAACAAGGGCTCAGCCTACGATGCCTGGGCCCAGGCCAATGCCGGCAAGTACGGCTTCACCGTGCAGACCTATGACAGCCAGCCCGACGCGGTGCAGGCCGTGGTGGCGGGCCGGGCCTATGCGACGCTGGGTGGCAACACCACCATCCGCTATGCCGCCACACGCAATCCGATGTTCGTGCCGGATTTTGTCATGAACGAGACCCGCGCCCACTGGGCCGCACCATTCCGCAAGGACGACGTGGCCGGGCGTAACGCGGTCGAGAACGTGCTGGAATGCATGAAGAAAGACGGCACCATCGCCGCCTTGTCGGAAAAATGGTTCGGCGTAAAGCCGGCTGAGGACGATGCCGAGAACGTCGTCTTCCCCGGCTATGGCGTGCCGGGCTTCCCTGGCCATGATGCAACGGAGCACACGTCGAACTGCGGCTGAGCATAACCCTGTGCGGCGTGGCGCGTTCCTGCTTGGACCGTTCGCAGCAGGAGGGCGCCATGCCGCGCGGTGACAAGTCAGCCTACACCGAGAAGCAGAAACGCAAGGCAACGCACATCGGGCAAAGCTACGAGGCACGCGGCATCCCCGAGGACGAGGCCGAACGCCGCGCCTGGGCCACGGTCAACAAGGATAGTGGCGGCGGCAACAGGAGCGGGTCGGGGCGCGGCAAGCCGGATACCCAAGCCGCCGCGCATGAAGGAGGTAGAAAGGGCGGCGCCGCCTCGGCGAAGCGCCCTGCCGCCGAACGTTCGGCCTCGGCACAAAAAGCACCCGGTTCGCGGCAGGCCCACGCCTCTTGACCGGCAGGCCGGACCAATTGCTCAACGCTGCCGCCAGGGCAGCCCTTCGGCCTTCCAACCGGCCACCTGGCCGCGATGACCTTCGATGTCGGGCGGCCCTTCGAAGCCGTCAGCGACGTTGAAGGCATTCGGGAACCCTGCGGCCTGCGCGGCCTGGGCCGCGGCCAAGCTGCGGGCGCCCGAGCGGCACATGAAGTAAAGCTTGTTCAGCGGCGTCAGCCCGGCCTTGCGCAGATGATCGGCGAAGGCGCCGTTCACCTGCATCGACGGGTAAAGCTGCCAGGGGATGAGGATGGGCTGCTTGCCTGCCTCGGCCAGCTCGGCAAGACCGACGAAGTTCCATTCCGCATCAGTGCGCACGTCGATCAGCACTGCATCGGCATCCTGCCGCAGCGCGTCCCAGGCGGCGCGGGGATTGATGTCTTCCACGCTCATGACAGGTCCTCCACAGGTTCCATGACATTCGACGTTCCCCCGGTCTGTCCCAAGGGCACCACATGCCGGCACTGATCTTGGGGTCGCCGGACCGCAACGTCCATGGGTGGCTGGCCGAGGGGTGCTGGCCTTGCCGCCGCGCCTTCGGCAGGATGCGCGGAAGTTCTCGAGAGGATAGGGCATGGCCTTCGTGGTGGCGGTTGCGCAGCGCAAGGGCGGCGCCGGAAAATCGACCGTGGCGGCCAATCTGGCAACGGCGATGGCCGTGGCAGGATGCAAGGTCGCGCTGCTGGACACCGATCCGCAACAAACGCTCGGCCGGTGGCATACCTTGCGGACAGGCCACCGCAAGGCCTCGCCCCTCACCTTTGAAACCTCTGCCGGCTGGCGTCTTCCCGGCACGGTGGACCGCATGCGCACGTCGCATGAGCTGGTGGTGATCGATACACCTCCACATGACGACCTGGATTCGCGGACGGCGATCCGCGCGGCCGATCTTGTGCTGGTACCTTTGCAGGCCTCGCCGCCCGATCTCTGGGCCATGGACGCGACCCTGGATCAGGCCAGGGCGGAGCGTCGTACCGTTCTCCTGGTGATGAACCGGCTGTCGGCGACCGGTCGGTTGCGGGACCAGACACTGAGCACCATAGGGCAACGTGGATTGCCCCTGTTGGAGCCGGCCTTCGGCAGTCGCGCCGATTTCGTCAATGCCTTTGCGGTTGGCCTGGGGGTGACCGAGGCTGCTCCCCGCGGTCTGGCGGCGGCCGAGGCGCGTGCTGTGGCAGAGGCCGTCATGCGGCAGGGCAAGGCCGGATGAACGGCCCTTCCAGTCGCAGCGGCGCTGCGGCCAACGCGTTACGAAAGGATAAGCTCGCGCCATGGATATCGAACTGATCCGCGACATGGCCGGACCAGAGGCACAGGCCATCCGCGATGGCCTGTCCCGCCATCGTGCCGCCGCCCTCCGCGGATTGCGGGCAGACATCATGCTCACGCACCCGCTGTGCCTGTTCCGGCGCGACGAGGCCGGCATTGTCCAGGCCGGGCTGCTGGCCGAGGTGGCTCTGGACTGGCTGTTCATCGAGAAGTTCTGGGTGGACGAGACTCTCCGCGGGCAGGGCGCCGGCTCTGCCCTGCTGACTGCAGCCGAGGCCGAAGCGGTGCGCCTCGGCGCTGTGGGCGCGCATCTCTACACCAGCTCGTTCCAGGCGCCCGCCTTCTACCGCAAGCACGGCTATCGGGAGATGGGCCGGCTTGAAGGACGTCCCGCAGGTCACGACCGGCACTGGTTCGCCAAGCGCTTCTGATCACCTGGCGCGAAGCCGGACCTCGCGGTGCCAAATATAAAGTCCGGACGCCACCAGGATTGCAACGCCGAGCAGATCCAGCGTGACCGGCCACTCGCCCCACACCAGCAGCCCGAAGCTCATGGTCCAGAGGATGCCGGAATACTCGAAGGGTGCGATCAGCGTCGCCTCTCCGCTGCGGTAAGCGGCCGTCATCAGCAGCTGCGCCAATGCGGAAACCAGTCCAACGGCCCCCAGCAAGGCCCATTGTCCCGGCGATGGCCAGACCCACACGGGCAACGCTCCGGCCGCGCCCACCAACATCCCGCCAATGGCGAACCAGAGCGTGATGGTGGCGCCGGACTCACCCGCCTCGCCCATGCGGCGGATGGTGATCATGGCCAGGGCCCAAGCCAGGGCACTGGCGAGCACCGCCAGCATGGCCATGGCCGGAGGCGCGTCGCCATCCCCGAATCCCGGACGCAGCAGCACCAGCACCCCGCAGAATCCGGCCACCACGGCTGCCAGACGCCGCGGCCCGACCTTCTCCCCCAGCAGCGGGATCGACAAGGCGGTGAGAAACAGCGGCATGGTGAAGCCGAGCGCCGTCACCGTGGCCAAGGGCAGCTGGGTATAGCCATAGAAGGTCCCCAGCATGCCGATAACGCCATAGACCGTGCGCTGCGCATGGGCCCAGGGTTGCCGCGTCGCCAGTATGGTACGACGGCGGCCAGGCCCCGCCATCGCAATCGCCAGCGCCAGCAGCACCGGCACAGCGAAAAGGTTGCGGAACAGCACCACCTGCATCACGGGAATCGCGCCACCCAGCGCCTTCACCGCCACCGCCGCCGTGGCAAAGGTGGCCGCGGCGCCGATAACACAGAGAATGGCCCGGCTCCGCGCAGCCGGGTTGGAGGCAGCAGAGCCGGGGAGTTCCGCGGCATCTTGCGCCGCCGGGGCATGGACGATGGTGTTTGGGCGGCTCATGATGCGTGAAACGTTTCCCCAAGCGAGGTTAGGCTGCCCGCCGTATGAAGGCCAGACCGCTCAAGGCCCCTCCCGTTCCGCCGCATCCGCTCTACCGCCCAGAAAGCGACGAGGTCGTCTGGTCTGGCCGGTTCGCCCTGCAGATCGTGCGCTTCCGCTACCTGCGAAGCGATGGCACGCCCTCGCGCAGCCTGACCTGGGAATTGTGGCGGCGCGGTCAGGGCGTGGCGCTGCTGCCCTATGATCCCTGGACGAAGCGCGTGGCGTTGATCGAGCAATTCCGCCTGCCGGCCCTGGCCGCCGGCGAAGAGCCGGTGATGCGTGAGTGCCCTGCCGGGCTGCTCAACGTCGGCGAAGACCCTGCGGAGGCCGCGCTGCGCGAAACGGAGGAAGAAACGGGCTTTGTTCCCGACCGCCTGGCGCCGATCGGCGAATATCTGCTGATGCAGGGCGGCTGCGACGAGAAGATGCACTACTTCTGCGGCAGGGTTCGCCTTCCGGAGCCTGGCCTGATCGGCGTGCGCGGGCTCGAGGAGGAGGGCGAGGAAACCCGCATCCTGGTGCTGCCGCTGGCGGAGGTCGCCGGGATGCTGGCCCGCAATGAGATCCGCAACGTCACCACCGCCATGCTGCTGATGTGGCTGCAACTCAACCTGACCCGACTTGACCGCGAATGGATGGATGCATGACCGAACTGCTGTTCCGTGACGATGCCTATGCGAAGGACTGCACCGCAACCGTGATCGCCTCAGGCCCCGATGGCGTGGTGCTGGACCGCACGGTGTTCTACGCACAGGGTGGCGGGCAGCCGGGCGATACGGGAACGCTGCGCTGGCCGGGCGGCGAGATGCCGGTGGCCAACGTCGTGAAGGGCGGCGAGGGCGGCGTGCTGCACATGCCGGCGGAAGGCTCGGACCTGCCTCCGGCGGGGACGGAGGTGACCGCTGCGCTGGACTGGCAGCGCCGGCACAGGCTGATGCGGATGCACACCAGCCTCCATCTTCTCTGTTCCCTCATTCCCGGCGCTGGCGTCACGGGAGGCCAGATCGGCACCGACCGTTCCCGGCTTGATTTCGACCTGGCGGAGCCGCCGCCGAAGGAATGGCTGAGCGACCGCCTCATCGCACTGGCCGCCGAGGATCATCCGGTGACTACGCGCTGGATTACCGAAGCGGAACTGGACGCTAATCCCGGGCTGGTCCGTACCCTGTCGGTGCAGCCACCACGCGGATCGGGGCAGGTGCGATTGGTGCGGATCGGCGGCGACGCCTCCCCTGTGGACATGCAGCCCTGCGGGGGAACCCATGTGGCCCGCACCGGCGAGATCGGCCGGATCACGGTGAGCAAGCTTGAGAACAAGGGGCGGCAGAACCGCCGCGTTTATCTGGTACTGGAGGATTGATGACCATGCGGAATCTCGTTTCCACCGATTGGTTGGCGTCCGAGCTCGGCGCGCCGGATCTGCTGGTCTTCGACACCACCAAATACCTGCCCAACGAGCCGCGCGACGCGCAGGCCGAGTTCGCCGCGGCGCATATTCCCGGTGCCGGCTTCTTCGACATCGACGCGGTCGCAGACCCGGAAACCGACCTGCCGCACATGGCGCCGACTCCGGGCCGCGCGGCGCGAATGCTAGGCGCACTCGGTATCGGCAACCACCACCGCGTCGTGTTCTACGACCAGAAGGGGCTGTTCTCGGCCGCGCGCGGCTGGTGGCTGATGCGCTTGTTCGGTCATGAGAAGGCGGCGGTGCTGGATGGCGGGCTGCCAAAATGGCGCGCGGAGAATCGTGCGACTCAGGCTGGCAGCGTCGCGGACGTGCAGCCGCAGGCCTTCTGGACCGACTTCATCGCCCGGCGCCTCGCGGGGATCGGCGATGTGAAGCGCGTGGTGGAAGATCGCTCGGCCCTGATCCTGGACGCGCGACCGAAGGGCCGCTTCGACGGCACCGCTCCCGAACCCCGCCCTGGGCTGCCCTCCGGCCACATGCCGGGCGCCGCCAGTGTGCCGGCCTCCGATCTGCTGCATGCCGATGGCACCATGCTCCCACCTGATGAGCTACGAACCCGCTTCGCCGCAGCCGGCGTGACGGAGAACGAGGCGCGGCCGCTGATCGCGTCCTGCGGCACAGGCGTCACCGCTTGCATCGTCGCGCTCGGCCTCGTGCAGGCTGGGCTGCCGGAGCCCGCCGTGTATGACGGCTCCTGGACGGAGTGGGCCTCGCGTCCCGAAACTGCCAAGCAGAGCAACGCCTGATGCCCGACGATCTGCCCCCCAACAGCCCGAAGGGCCAGCACCCGAACACCGGCGCGCATTTCGCGACCCGCATGTCGCATGGCGGCCGCGCCGGGACCCGTGTGCATGGCTTCGTCAACCCGCCGGTGCATCGCGGCTCCACCGTGCTCTACCCTTCCTGCGCCGAGCGCGGCAGCATCAATGCCCGCTCGCTCGAGCAGGTCATGACCTACGGCACCGCCGGGGGCCCGACTCATTTCGCGCTGGAGAACATGATCGCCGAGATCGAGGGCGGCAGCCGGGCGCTGATCGTCGGCACTGGCCTCGCCGCCTGCACTTTGCCGCTGATGGCCTACCTGAATGCCGGCGACCATTCCTTGGTGCCGGACAGCGTGTACGGCCCGACCCGCCGCATCTCGGACGGGATGCTGAAGCGGATGGGCGTGGAGACGACCTACTACGACCCGCAGATCGACGCCGCGGGATTGCAGGCGCTGATGCGCCCCAACACCAAGGTGGTGTATGCCGAGAGCCCTGGCAGCCATACCTTCGAGATGCAGGACATCCCGGCCCTGGCCGATGTGGCGCATGCCCAGGGCGCCAAGCTGATCATGGACAACACCTGGGGCATCCACCACTTCCAACCCTTCACCAAGGGCGTGGATGTGTCGGTCCAGGCGCTGACCAAGTATGTGGGCGGCCATTCCGACGTGCTGTTGGGCAGCATCACCGTGAACACGCCGGAGGACTGGGCCATCATCGCCGGCGCGGCGCGCGAGGTCGGGCACTATGCCAGCCCGGATGACTGCTGGCTGGCGCTGCGGGGCCTGCGCACCCTGGCGGTGCGACTGAAGGCGCAGGAAGCGGCAGGGCTGGCGGTGGCGCGCTGGCTCGATGGCCGGCCCGAGGTGCTGCGCGTAATGCATCCCGCCATGGGCAGCCACCCGCAGCACGCGCTGTGGAAGCGCGATTTCACCGGCGCCTGCTCGCTGTTCGGGGTGGTGTTCGATCCCCGCTACACGGTGCGGCAGATCGATGCCTTCGTGGATGGCCTGTCCCTGTTCGGCATCGGCGCTTCATGGGGCGGCTACGAAAGCCTGGCCTTGCCCACCACGAACTACATCACCCGAACGGCCACGCGGCTCGATGTGCTGGAAGGGCCCACCGTCCGCTTCCATATCGGACTGGAGGACACGGCGGACCTCGTTGCCGATCTGGAGGCAGGGCTGGACGCGCTGCCACGGTAGGATCGCTGCGCCGCAGCAACAACATCGCGGGCGGGCGGCAACCCTGCCCCCCCTTCCGGCGTCTATGGCCTTGCGCTCAGACCCGAGGGGAACTCCGTGCCGCCCGCCATCAACAAATCCCGCATCACCGAAGGCCGCGCCAATCCGTTGGGCGCCTCCTGGACCGGCCTGGGCGTCAACTTCGCCCTATTCTCGGCTCATGCCACCAAGGTCGAGCTCTGCCTGTTCGACGATGCCGGCGAGACCGAGCTGGAGCGGATCGAGCTGCCGGAATACACCAACGAAGTGTTCCACGGCTTCCTGCCCGATGCCCGCCCCGGTACCGTCTATGCATATCGCGTGCATGGGCCCTATGCGCCCGAGGAAGGGCACCGCTTCAACCCGAACAAGCTGGTGCTCGACCCTTATGCGCTGAGCCATGTTGGCGAGTTCCGGTGGGACCATTCCATGTTCGGCTACACCATCGGGCATGAGGACGAGGATCTGTCCTTTGACGAGCGTGACAGCGCTCCGTTCATGCCGAAATGCCGCGTGGTCGATCCCGCCTTTACGTGGGGTGACGACCGGCGCCCGCGCATCCCCTGGGAACGCACCATCATCTACGAGACCCATGTGAAGGGCGTGACCAAGCGGCACCCGCTGGTCGCGCCGGACGCACAAGGCACCTACGCCGGCCTGGCCAACCGGGATGTCATCAAGCACATCAAGTCGCTCGGCGTGACGGCGGTGGAGCTGCTGCCGATCCACTTCTTCGTCAACGACGACTACCTGCTCGAAAAGGGGTTGGTGAATTATTGGGGCTACAACTCCATCGGCTTCTTTGCGCCGGCTCGTCGCTACGCACGGAACCAGGATTTCGCCTTTGCGGAGTTCAAGGAGATGGTAGCCCGGCTGCACGATGCCGGGCTCGAGGTCATCATGGACGTGGTTTATAACCACACCGCCGAAGGCAACGAGCGCGGGGCGACGCTGTCCTTCAAGGGCATCGACAATGCCAGCTACTACCGGCTGCTGCCGGACCAGAAGCGGTACTACATCAACGACACCGGTACCGGGAACACGGTGAACCTGTCGCACCCGCGGGTGCTGCAAATGGTTACCGACAGCCTGCGCTACTGGGTCAACGAGATGCATGTCGACGGCTTCCGCTTCGACCTCGGCACCATTCTGGCGCGGGAGCCTGGCGGTTTCGACACGCAGTCCGCCTTCCTCAAGGCCTGCATGCAGGACCCCGTTCTGGCGGATGTGAAGCTGATCGCCGAACCCTGGGATATCGGGCCTGGCGGCTACCAAGTCGGCAACTTCATGCCAGGTTGGGCCGAGTGGAACGACAAGTACCGCGACACGGTTCGCGCGTTCTGGGTCGGCGAGGAAGGCAAGGCGGCGGACCTTGGCAACCGGCTCTCCGGCTCGGCCGACCTGTTCAACCACAATGGCCGCAAGCCCTGGGCCAGCGTCAACTTCCTGGCCGCGCATGACGGTTTCACGCTCAACGACCTCGTCACCTACAACGACAAGCACAACGAGGCGAATGGCGAGGAGAACCGCGATGGCCACTCGCACAACCTTTCGTACAATTACGGTGTGGAGGGCCCGACCGACGACCCCGAGATCAACGCGGTGCGCGAGCGTCAGATCCGCAACATGCTGGGCACGCTGTATCTGAGCCAGGGTACGCCCATGCTGCTGGCGGGCGACGAATTCGGTCGCACGCAGGGAGGTAACAACAACGCCTACTGCCAGGACAACGAGATTTCCTGGCTTGACTGGAACTGGGGCGAGAAGGGCGATCGGCTTACCGCCTTCACTCAGAAGCTGGCGGGCTTGCGCGACCGCTTCCCTGTGCTGCGCCGCGGCCGTTTCCTGTCCGGCGAGGTCCACGAGGCAAGCGAGGTGCAGGGCATCTCCTGGTACAAGCCCTCCGGCGAGCCCATGGAGCAAGCGGATTGGGAAGACCCCAACACGCGCTGCCTGGCCAAGATGCTGGATGGCCGGGCTCAGACCAGTGGTATAAGGGTTGCGGCGCATGATCAGACACTGCTGCTGATCGCCAATGCTTACCACGAGGCTGTGGAGTTTACCCTCCCCTCCTCTGTGGAAGGCGAAGCCTGGGTGCGGTTGATGGATACCAACATCGCCGACGAGGAAGATGAGGACGAACCCGCCTTTCCGATCGGTCACAGTTACACCGTGACAGGCCGTTCCCTGCTGCTGTTCTACCTGAAGCGGCAGCGTCGCCGTCGGGCCTGATCCGCTTAGCGTTCCGCCACGTTGCGGCTTGTGCTAGCCTGAGGGGGTGCGGCATCCGGTGCCCCCCTGGCGCCTGGCCCGAGACGGAGCGTCGGCATGGGCGCAACGCGGCATCCGAGATGCGCTACGTCTCCCTCAGCCCTGCCCTCGCGCGCAGCGCTGGCGGAGCAGGAGGCGTTGCTCGCTGCGCATCGGCGCTTTACTCGACCGATGCGCAGCGAGGACGAGGTCTGGCAGGCAGTGGCCGAGGCTGCCCTGGATGTGGTCCGCGCGGCGCACGGCGCCAGCGTCGCCCTCCCGGAGGGTGATGATCTGGTTTGCCACGGGGCCGCTGGCAGCATCGAGGCAGGAACCCGCTTCCGCCGCAATCCCAGCCTGTCCGGTCGATGCCTTGAGGAAGGCCGGCCCCTCCTCATGGCCGACGGCTTCAATGACCCCCGGGCCAACACCGCCATCAACCGCGCCAAGGGCATCCGCTCCGCGATCGCCGTGCCATTTCCGCTGCGCGGTCGCTTCGTCGGTGTGCTGCGGCTGATCTCGCCCAAGGCCGACGCCTTCACCGAACGCGACAGTGCCCTGGCCCAGATCCTGGCCGGCATCATCGGCACCGGCCTCAGCTCGCTTGGCGAGCAACGCGCCCTGATGGCGGCACGCGAAAGCGATGCCAAGCAGCAGTTGATGGCGGATGCCGTGCCTCACATCCTTTGGCAGGCCGATGCCGAAGGGCGGGTGGATTTCCTCAACCGCCGCTGGGCGGAGGTCACCGGTATTCCCGCCGACCACGCCCTACAGGCTCAGCCTTGGCTGGAGCTTCTGCATCCCGAGGATCGACAGGCGGTGGCCGATGCCTGGATGGCGGCGTCGCGCAAAGGCTGCGAGTTCCGTGTCACCTATCGCCAACGCGATGCCAAAGGGTGCTTCCGCTGGATGGTGAACATCGGACTGCCTTACCGGGAGCCTGGCACAGGCCGGATCACCCGCTGGTTCGGCAGCACGGTCGACGTGCATGACGAGATGCAAGGCCGTGAGCAAGTGCGCCGGCTCAATGCCGAGCTGGAGCGAGTCGTCGCGGAGCGGACACTGGAGCGGGACCAGATCTGGATGAGTTCCACTGATCTGCTCTGCGTCGCGTCCGTGCAGGGACAGATGTTGGCGCTCAACCCGGCCTGGACCCGAACGCTGGGCTGGCCGGTCGAAAGCCTGATCGACCAGCCCTTCATGGATTATGTGCATTCCGAGGATCATGAAAGAACCTCGCAGGCCATGGAGGGCCTGCGCCGCGGCCAAGCGCAGTTTCACTTCGTGAACCGTTACCGGCATCAGGATGGCAGTTGGCGCTGGCTGTCATGGAATGCCAACCCTGTGGAGGAGAGGATCTTCGCCACGGCCCGCGACATCACCGCCGAAAAGGACCACGAGGAGCTCCTTCAACAGTTGGAGGATCAGCTGCGGCAAAGCCAGAAAATGGAAGCCGTGGGCCAGCTTACCGGCGGCTTGGCGCACGACTTCAACAACCTGCTCACCGGCGTCATCGGCAGCCTGGACCTGCTGGAGGCCCGGCTGCAGCGCGGCAGGCTGGAAGATCTGGACCGCTTCATCCTGGCGGCCCGCGGTGCGGCAGAGCGCGCAGCTTCGCTGACCCACAGGCTAATGGCCTTTTCACGCCGCCAAACACTGGATCCCCGTCCGGTGCGGGCCGACGAGCTGGTGCTGGGCATGGAAGAGCTGGTTCGACGGACGGTGGGGCCCGGCATCCGGGTGGAGGTGGCGCGAGGTGACGCACCCTGGGGCACGCTCTGCGATCCCAACCAGCTGGAGAACGCTCTGCTGAACCTCTGCATCAATGCACGGGACGCGATGCCCCAGGGCGGGCGGTTGCGCATTTCCACCGCCAATCTTTCGCTGGAAGGACGCGGGGCTCAACTGGTTCGCCTGACTCCCGGCGATTACGTGGTCATGCGCGTGGCCGACACGGGAACCGGCATGCCGCCGGAGGTCCTCGCGCGGGCCTTCGATCCATTCTTCACCACCAAGCCCATCGGCCAGGGCACCGGCCTTGGCCTTTCCATGGTTTACGGCTTCGCACGCCAGAGTGGTGGCGAGGTGTCGATCGAGAGCCGCCCCGGCCAGGGTACGGCCATCAGCCTGTTCCTGCCGCGCCATGACGTTGACCGGGCCGACGTGACCGTGCCTGCGCCGGTGCCCGTGCTGGAGCCGGCGCCTGGGCCATTCAGCGTGCTGGTGGTGGATGACGAGCCGACGGTGCGGCTGCTGGCGCGGGAAGTGCTGCAGGAGATGGGCTGCAGCGTGGACGAGGCCTCCGAGGCCGGCGCCGCCTTCGCCATGCTGCAATCGGGACGCGCTTTTGACCTGTTGGTCACCGATGTCGGCTTGCCGGGTGGCATGAACGGACGGCAACTCGCCGATGCGGCGCGGGTGCTTCAACCGGAGCTGAAGATTCTTTTCATCACCGGCTATGCCGAAGAGGCGGCGTTGCGCGAAGGCAGCCTGGGGCGCGACATGGAGATCCTGGCCAAGCCCTTCAACGTGGAGGCGCTGCACCGGCGCCTCAGCGCGCTCTTGGAGGCGGAGGACAGGTAGGCCGCGCCGCGTCCCCGCTGAACCTCCCGCCTGGTCAGGCGCTCATGGAACAGGCGGCGCAGCGTCCTTCCACCTCCACAACAGCATGACCGGGCTGGAAGCCCTCCCGCGCCGCTGCATCGGCCAGGGCATGCGCCACCCCATGATCGCTGATCTCAATGGTCAGACCGCAATCGCGACAGATCAGGAACTGGTGCGCATGGTGATGGCCGGCATGGTCATGCCCGGCCTCGACACAGCCGACAAAGGCGTTGAGCCGCTCCACCTTGTGGATCAGCCCCTGCTCCAGGAGGAAGTCCAGCGCTCGGTACACGGTGGGCGGCGCCGCACCGGGGCGCAATGCCTTCAGCTTGTCGAGCAAGGCATAGGCCCCGAGCGGCTGCTCGGCCTCCAGCACCAGGCCCAGCACCTGGCGGCGCAGCTCCGTCAGTTGCACGCCGGCACGTACGCACTGTCCCTCCGCGGCACGCAGCCTGTCGGCCAGGTCCGTCTCGCCGCCGCCAGATCGTGTCGTAGCCTCCCTCGCCGTCATGCCCCCTGCTCCCATCCTGCTTCTGACGTTATATAGTAACCGAGAACTGAGTTGAGGAGCCGCACCATGCCGGTCACCGATCCCGCCGCTCGCACCCGCTTCATGGAGGCGGTGCGCTTCAACGAACAGGGGCTGATCCCCGTCATCGCCCAGGCCGCCGGCGATGGCGAGGTCCTGATGATGGCCTGGATGAACGCCGAGGCGCTGGAGGAAACCCTCGCCACCGGGCGTGTGGTCTATTTCAGCCGCAGCCGCAATGCCCTGTGGCGCAAGGGTGAAACATCAGGACAGGTGCAGCACTGGAGCGATCTGCGCCTCGACTGCGACGGCGACACTATCCTGGCGCTGGTCAAGCAGAAGGGCGTGGCTTGCCATACCGGACGCCGCTCCTGCTTCTTTCAGGCGCTGCGCGAGGGCGAGTTGACCGCCATCACCGCACCCGAAGCCGATCCGGCGGTGCTTTATGGCCGCTGATCGCCTGCTTCCCGTTACCTTGCTGACCGGCTTCCTTGGTGCCGGCAAAACCACCCTGCTGAACAACCTGTTGCGGCAGGAGGCGATGGCCGGCACCGCCGTGCTGATCAATGAGTTCGGGGAAACGGGACTGGATCACCTGCTGGTCGAAACGCTGGAGGACGAGGCGGTGCTGCTGCAGGCGGGCTGCCTCTGCTGCACCATCCGTGGCGACCTCGCGCGCGCGCTGGAAGGCATCGCCAAGCGTGTAAGGGATGGCCAGGACCTGCGGCGCGTGATCATCGAAACCACAGGCCTCGCCGATCCGCTGCCCATCCTGCAGACGCTGATGGCGGATCCCGGGACGGCGCGCCATTTCGCCCTGGATGGGGTTGTCACCGTGGTGGATGCGGTGAACGGTACGGCAACGCTGGACTCCCAGCCCGAAGCGGAGCGCCAGGCCGCCGTGGCGGACCGGCTGCTGGTTTCCAAGGCCGATTTGACGTCGCAGAATAAGCTGTCCACGCTGCTGGCGCGCCTGGCGGCGCTGAATCCGGTGGCAGAGCCCCGCATTCTGGGGCCCGGGGGCCTCGACGCCGCCGACATCATCGGCCTGAGTCCGGAGACTGCGCCGCTGCGCGACGAGGCGTTGCTTCGTTGGCTCAAGGAAACGGCGCCGGCCGCGCATCACCATGGCAGCGGCGGGCATCACGGGCACCACCACCACGATGCGAACCGGCACGACTCGCGGATCCATGCCTTCTGCCTGCGCTTCGACTCCCCCCTGCCTTGGGATGGTCTGGCCACCTGGCTGCAGATGCTGACCGCCACACGCGGCGATGCCGTGCTGCGGATAAAGGGCATCCTGGACGTAAAGGGACAGGATCGCCCATTGGCCATCCACGGTGTGCAAGGCGTGTGGCACGCGCCGGCTCTTCTGCCGAGCTGGCCAGATGCAATGAGGCCCTGCTCGCAGATGGTGTTCATCCTGCGCGACATGCCCCGCGACGTTATCGAGAAGGGTATCGCCGCCTTCTGCGCCGCTGCGATCACGCCAAAGAGAGCAGAGGCAGCGGACGATTGACGCACCGCATCAAGGCGCGTTCCCTCAGCACGAAACGAAGAAGGACCGCGTCATGTCGCTGACCATGCCGGAGGAGCTGCTGCTCCTGATGCTCGATGATGAGAGCGGGCGGCTGATCGACCGCGCAGCGCCTTCCGGCGACTATGCCCTGGTGGCGGCCATCCTGGCCGAGCTGGAGGTGGAGAACCGGATCGACGCGGGGGTAGAGCGGGTCGTTCTGCTTGATCCCCGGCCAACCGGCGACGCGGCGCTGGACGACGTGCTGGCGCGGATCGGTGCCGAGGTAGAGCCGCGCGGCAGCCGTTGGTGGATCGAGGCGCTTGCCAGCGAGGCGGACAGGCTGCGCGACCATTACTTCGACAAGCTGGTCGAGCGCGGCGTGCTGAAGCTGGAGGAAGGCCGGTTCCTCTGGTTCTTCGCAGAACGCCGCTACCCGATCTTGTCCGACAAGGAGGAACGTGAGGTCAAGGCGCGGCTGATGTCGGTGATCTTCGAGGATCATACGCCCGCGCCGCGCGACGCGCTGCTGATCGGGCTGGCCCGGGCGGCAGGACTGCTGCCGCTTTTGCTGGCGACGCCCGAGCTGGAGAGCGCCCAGCAGCGCATCGATGCCGTCGCTGACCGTGAGCCCTTGAACCGGGCGCTGACCGACGCGGTGCGCGACATCTTCACCGAGATCGCCCGCTCCGGTCCGGTGATGTGACGCACGCAACCCGGGCAATGCGGCGCGCATTGCCCGGGGCATGATCGATCAATCCCCTGTCGCACTGATCTCCGGCGCCGCGCACGGCATCGGCGCCGGCATTGCCGAACGCTTGTGCCGCGATGGCTGGCGCGTGGTCACCGCTGATCTGCGTCCCGGCATGGCCGGCACCCGGCATGTGATCGCCGATGTGTCGGAAGAGGCCGCCGTCGACACGCTGGTCGAGGGCATCGCCACGGCGGAAGGCCGTCTGGACGCGCTGGTCTGCAATGCCGGCATCATGGTGCGCAAGAAAGTCACCGAGCTTTCGCTGGAGGAGTGGCAGCGGGTCCTGACAACCAACCTGACGAGCGCCTTTCTGCTGTCCCGCAAGGCCGCGCCCCTGTTACGCCAGAACCGAGGTGCCATCCTGACCATAGCGTCCAGCCGCGCGCGCATGTCTGAACCTGATACGGAGGCATATGCCGCCAGCAAGGGCGGCATCGTGGCGCTGACCCACGCCCTGGCCATCAGCCTGGGGCCGGAGGTGCGGGCCAACTGCATCAGTCCCGGCTGGATCGATGTGGGCGGCGAGCCGCTGCGCCCGGAGGACCACGCACAGCATCCGGCGGGCCGCGTCGGCCGGGTGGAAGACATTGCCGCGCTGGCTGCCTTCCTGCTTGGGCCGGAAAGCGGCTTTGTCACCGGCGCGGAATTCATGGCGGATGGCGGCATGACGCGGAAAATGATCTACGCCGAATAGTGGCCGTCGGCCCAGAAGGTTCAGCGGCGGCTCAGCCCGCCGGCTCCAGCTTCAGCAGAGGCCTGCCGGCGGCATCCAGCAAGGTCAGGAAGCCGCCACCGATGCGATAGGAGGCCGTTGCGTCGAGCGCGGCCAGGAACCGTGCTTCCAAGGCACTGGCGGCAGGATCAAGGCAGGCCATCCGGGTCGAGGCCAGGGGACCGATGCGCAGCCGCGCACCGTCCAGCATGTACGGGCCTGCCAGGCGGTTGCAGCCGCCCGAGCCGCTTGCCCGGCGGGAAACAGGATCGAGCCGCAGGGAAGGCAGACGCGCGACGGCTCCCGCATCGGCCAGCCGCCAATCCACCGCCTCGACCGGCGGGGTTGCCGCACCAGCCGTGCGGTCGGAACCGGTTGCTCCCTGCGGGCTCTGCGGCGCCGCCGAGCAGGCGGCCAACAGCGCCGCGAGAGCGACGGCTGGAATGGCGCGGTTCATGACAGTCTCCTTCTTCGCTGGTCCGCGGCGTGCCCCTTCTCCACGCCGAGTGCAAGCACTTCCAGGCCCTCGCCAGCCCGTATCATCTGTTCTATCCCGACCACATGGCCCCTTTCCCGCTCCGCTTCGAAACTTTGCGTGGCGCCGCGCTGATGCCTCATCTGCCGGATCTTGCCGGGCTGCGCATCGCCGTATTCCGCGAATGGCCTTATCTTTACGAGGGCGACGAGGCCTATGAGGCCCGATACCTTCGTGCCTATGCCGAGGGCGAAGGCGCGGCTGTCATGCTCTGCCGCGACGGCGACCGGCCGGTCGGCATCTCGACCTGCGAACCGATGGGCACGACGCATCAGGCCGTTCGTGCATGTTTTCTTGAGGCAGGGCTGGATCCCGGGCGCTTCTGTTACTTTGGCGAAAGCGTCCTGCTGCAGCCTTATCGCGGACGCGGTGCGGGGCTGCGCTTCTTCAAGTTGAGGGAAGCTCACGCGCGAAGCCTCGGTGCGGATTACGCCACCTTCTGTGCCGTGGAGCGCGAAGTGGATGATCCCCGGCGCCCTGCCGGCTACTTGCCGCTCGACGGCTTCTGGCAACGGCGGGGCTACACGCCCTACCCGTCGCTGCGCTGCGTCATGAACTGGCGCGAACCAGGCGGAAGGGCGGAGATCCCGCACCACCTCAGTTTCTGGATCAAGCCGCTGTCCGAAGCGTCGCTGCCGTGAATTCCCCCGTCCTGACCCCCCTGAAGGTGGCCCTGCTGCAGTATCCCGTGGAGCGACCGCCTGGGATTGCGGAGTTTTCCGCCAAGCTGGATCGTTGGCTGGCGGAAGCGGTGCGGCACGGGAGCCATCTGGCCGTGCTGCCGGAGTATGCCTGTGCGGAACTGGGCGCCGCGCTGGCCGGCCAGCCCGCCGACGAGGCGGCCGAGCTGGTGGCCTTGGTGGACGCCGCGCCGGCTATTCTGAACGCGATGCGCCACGCGGCGCAGCGCAGCGGATTGTGGCTGCTCGCCGGCACGTTGCCATTCCGGATGGATGACGGACGCATCCTGAACCGCGCCCCGTTGATCACGCCGGAAGGAGCGGTGGCGTTTCAGGACAAGCATTTCATGACCCGGTTCGAGGCTGAGCGATGGGGTGTCAGCGGCGGCAGCGCGCCCGGCGTATTCGACACGCCCTGGGGCCGGATCGGCGTCTCCGTCTGCTATGACAGCGAGTTCCCGACCCATGTTCGGAGCCAGGTGGAAGCCGGTGCCTGGTTGATCCTTGCTCCTTCCTGTACCGATACGTTGCATGGCTTCAACCGTGTGCGGCTGTCCTGCGCCGCACGGGCGCTGGAAAACCAGTGCTTCGTTGCCATGACGCCCACAGTGGGCGAGGCGCCCTGGTCCGCGGCCCTGGATCGCAACCGCGGCTACGCGGCTATTTTCGGTCCCGTCGACAGGGGCTTCCCGGAAGATGGGCTGATTGCGCGCGGCGCCCTGGATGCCGCGCAGTGGGTGTTTGCCGAGCTCGATCCAGAGCGGGTCGTGACGCTGCGGCAGAACCCGTCAGTGTTCAACCACCGGGACTGGCCTGACGCTGCCTTTCCCGCCGCTCGTCCGGCCGCGTTCTCGTGACGCTGCTCTACCTCGTTGCCGGCGAGGCCTCGGGCGACATGCTCGGCGCCCGGCTCATGGCGGCGCTGCGACGCCGCAGGCCTGACCTCAGCTTTGCCGGAGTCGGCGGCGACCGGATGGCGGAGCAAGGCTTCCACAGCCTGTTTCCCATGCGCGAACTGGCCCTGATGGGGCTGCTGGAAGTGCTACCCAACCTGCGGCACCTGGCGCGGCGCCTTGACCAAACCGTGGCCGACATTGTTGCCCGCCGTCCGACCCTGGTGGTTACCATCGACAGTCCGGGCTTCACGCTGCGGGTGGCGCGGCGGGCCAAAGCACAGGGCTTCCAGGTGGCGCATTATGTGGCGCCACAGGTCTGGGCCTGGCGGCAAGGGCGGGTGAAACACATCGCGCGGGACGTGGACCGCATCCTCGCGCTCCTGCCCTTCGAGGCACCCTTCTTCGAGCGGGCGGGCATTCCGGTCGATTTCGTCGGCCATTCCATTCTGGAATCCGGAGCTGACGGCGGAGATGCGGCACGCTTCCGTGCAGCCCATGGCGTCGCCCCGGAGGAGCGGGTGGTGCTGGTGATGCCAGGCAGCCGGCGCAGCGAGGTAGGCCGGCTTCTACCCATCTTCGGAGAAGCCTTGAGCCGGGCTGAGGCATTGGTTCCGCGCCTGCGGCCAGTGGTGCCCTTGGCAGGGCCCGTGGAGGACGCGGTGCGCCAGGCGGCCGCCAGCTGGAGCCCTGCACCGATCCTGATCCATGATGTGGCAGGCAAGTACGACGCCTTCGCCGCGGCGCGCGAGAGCGGCGGCGCGGGGCTGATCAAATCCGGGACCTCCTCGCTGGAGGTCGCGCTGGCAGGCGTGCCCATGGCGGTGGGCTACAAGGTAAATCCCCTTTCCGCCGCCATAGCCAGGCGCCTGATCAAGGTTCCCTTTGTCAGCATCGTCAATCTGCTGGCCGAGCAAGAGGTGGTGCCGGAGTTTTTGCAGGAGCGCTGCACTCCACCCTTGCTCGCTGCGGCTCTTGCGGAGCTGCTGCGCGATCCCCGCGCCGCCGACGCGCAGAGGCGCGGCTTCGACCAGGTGATGCATCGCCTCCGTCCGCCTGTCGGTCTGCCCAGCGAAGCCGCGGCAGAGGCCGTTCTGGCCATGCTGGATCATGCAACGGATCCAAAGCCGCTTCGTTTGCCAGCTTGACAGGCGACGGTGGCGGATAGGCGGCGGCGACGGATTGGGTTATCGCTGGGTCAGACGCCATCCGCGCGGGCTGGCCGCCCCCGCCGACCGATCACCCGGACAGCCGGGGCGAAGGAGTATCGTGCCTCAGATCCTGAAACGCTTCAGCAGCGGCATCGAAGGGCTGGACGAGATCACAGGCGGCGGTCTGATCGCCGACAGCACCTACATCATCCAGGGTCATCCCGGTTCCGGAAAGACCATCTTTGCCAACCAGATCGCCTTTCATCAGGCGGCGCGCGGAGCCAGTGTGCTGTACGTCACGCTGCTCGCGGAATCGCACGAGCGCCTCTTCGCCTTTCTGTCCACCCTGCAGTTCTACGATCCTTCCAAGCTCGGGCGCGGCGTCACCTATGTCAGCGCCTTCACCACCATGGAGCAGGAAGGGCTCGATGGAGTCATCAAGCTGCTGCGCCGCGAGATCCCGCGCCAGAAGGCAACACTGCTGGTGTTGGATGGCCTTCTGAACGCGCGTGAGAAGGCGGCCAACACGCTGGAGATGAAGAAGTTTATCGCCGAGCTGCAAAGCCACGCCTCCTTCGTGAACTGTACCGCCCTGCTCCTGACCAGCGCACGGTTTGAGGAGAGCAGCCCCGAATACACCATGGTCGATGGCGTGATCGAGCTGCGGGAAGAAGAATATGGCGTCCGCACCATGCGGCGGCTGCGGGTGCGCAAGTCTCGCGGCAGCGCGGCTTCGGGCGGACTGCACCAGTACATGATCCGGGAGAGCGGCATCGCCCTCTATCCCAGGCTGGAAGCGCACCTGGCCACGCCGTCCGTTCCGGACGAGCAGAGCCTCGCCCGCACCTCGTGCGGCCTGCAGCGTGTGGACGAGATGCTGTCCGGTGGCCTCCCCGTGGCGTCCACAACCGTGGTGATCGGGCCATCGGGCTGCGGCAAGACGAGCTGGGGCCTTAACTTCCTTTGCGCCTCCACCTCCCAGGAGCCAGGGCTGCATTACGGCTTCTATGAGACGCAACCCCGGTTGCAGCGCAAGGCCAAGGCCATCGGGCTGGACATGGATCCCCTGATTGCCTCCGGCGCATTGACATTGGAATGGCGGCCACCGGTGGAGCGTATGGCGGACGTGATCGGGCACGACTTGCTGAAACGCGTCACACAACTGGGCGCCAAGCGGCTCTTCATCGATGGGCTAGGTGCCATTGAGCGAGGCATGCTGACAACAGGCCGCATCGTGCCCTGGTTCAGTGCGCTGGTGAACGAGCTGCGGGCACGCGGCGTGACGGTGCTGGTTTCCGCGGAGGCCAACAACCTGTTCGATCCCGCACCCACTCTGCCAGCGCCGGAGATGCTGAGTGTCGTGGACAACATCGTTCTGATGCGATTTGTTGAAATGGAGGCGCGGATCCACCGGGTCTTCTCGATGGTGAAGGTCCGCGACAGCGCCTTCGACCCCATGCTGCACGACTTCAACATCACCGATCAAGGCATCGTGGTGACGGAGCGCCTGCTGGGCAAGGATCTGACCAACGACCTGCCTTCCCCCACCGGCCGACCCGCCTGACGCGGCGGAAAGGAGGCAGAGCGGCCGATGACGACGATCCTGGTGGTTGATGACGAGTTCCTGGTCTCGGACCTTCTGGCGAGCGCGCTCGAGGACCAGGGCTACCACGTCACCCAGGCGCATCATGGCCGCAAGGCGCTGGCAGTGCTGGCACGGGAAAAACCGGCCCTGATCATCACGGATTTCATGATGCCGCTGATGAACGGGCTGGAACTGGCTCAGGCAGTCAAGGAGGATACCCGCTGGAGGCATCTGCCCATCATCTTGCTGAGCGGTGCGCAAGGCAGCATCGCGCGCGGGCATCCGCATCTTTTTGCCGACGTGTTCGACAAGCCCTTCCCGATCCGCGCCCTTGTGGCGCGCGTGCGTGAACTGGCCGGCCCGCCCGCGGAGGAGCCGGCCGAGTGACGCTTCAGGCCGCGCGCCGTCTGGCCGCATCGTAGAGCGCCAGCCTGCGCGTGGCTGTTTCAGTCAGCCCGCCAGAGTAATCGAGGCCTGCATCCGGCAGAGTCTCGGCGAAGTGGCAGGCGGCATTGTGGCCCGGCGCCACCTCGCGCAAGGCCGGGACCTCGCTTCGGCAGCGGTCCTGCGCAAACGGGCAGCGAGTGTGGAAACGGCAGCCTGGCGGAACAGCCATCGGGCTCGGCACGTCGCCGCCAAGCGGGGTCACCTTGCCACGTCGGGCCGGATCCGGGTGTGGGATCGCGGCCAGCAGGGCGCGCGTGTAAGGGTGGCGCGGATTGGCGAACAACTCCCGCTTGCCGCCGATCTCCATCACCTGGCCGAGATACATGACCGCGATCCGGTCCGCCATGTGCTTAACCACGGCGAGATCATGCGCGATGAAAAGGTAGGAGAGTCCAAGCCTCGCCTGCAGATCCTTCATCAGGTTGACGACCTGTGCCTGGATGGACACGTCCAGCGCGGAGACCGGTTCGTCACAGACCACCAGATCCGGCTCGACCGACAAGGCGCGGGCGATGCCGATGCGCTGCCGCTGACCGCCCGAGAACTCGTGCGGATAGCGTTCGGCATGGAAAGGCTGCAGCCCGACGAGACGCAGCAACTCCTGCACCTTGGCGCGACGCGCGGCATTGTCGCCGATGCCGTGCACCACCATCGGCTCGGCAATCGCCTCGCCCACCGTCAGGCGGGGGTTGAGGCTGGCATATGGGTCCTGAAAGACGATCTGAATGCGCCGCCGGAGGCTGCGCATGGCGGCGCCACCTACCTTGGTGACATCCTGCCCGTCGAAGCGGATGGTGCCGGCCGATGGCTCGATCAGCCGCAACACCAGCCGCGCGGTGGTGGACTTGCCACAGCCGGACTCACCCACCAGGGCCAGGGTCTCGCCACGCCGCACTTCAAAGGAAACACCATCGACTGCTCGCACCGTGCCGACTTGTTTCTGCACCAGCACGCCCTTCTTCACCGGGTAGTGCCGGGCGAGGCCGGAAACTTCCAGCAGGGCGCTCATGCCGCATTCTCCAGTGACAAGGAGTTTTCGATGGGCGCCCGGATGCAGGCAGCCTCATGCCCCGCCGACAACTCACGCAGCGGCGGCTGAGCCGTGGTGCAGTCGGTGATGCTGAAGGGGCAGCGCGGGTGGAAACGACAGCCTTCGGGAAAGGCGAAAGGCGGCGGCACGGCGCCGTCAATCGCCAGCAGCCGCTCGCGCTCTTCATCCAGCCGGGGAACGGAACCGAGCAGGCCCAGCGTATAGGGATGCTGCGGGTCCTCAAACAATTCGCGGGCCGTGGTGCGCTCGGCCACCTTGCCGGCATAGAGCACCGCGACCTCGTCGGCCATTTCGGCGACCACCCCGAGGTCATGGGTTATCAGGATGATCGACATGCCGGTCTCATCCTGCAGCTCGCGCAGCAGGTCGAGGATCTGCGCCTGCACGGTGACATCAAGTGCCGTGGTGGGCTCGTCGGCGATCAGCAGGCGGGGGCGGCAGGCCAGCGCCATGGCGATCATCACGCGCTGCCGCATGCCGCCCGAGAGCTGGTGCGGGTACTCGTCGAAACGACGCTCGGGGGCCGGAATGCGCACGCGCTTCAGCGCGGCGATGGCCTGATCGCGCAACTGCGCTGCACTGTCTTTCGGCGAATGGACGCGCATCGCCTCGGTGATCTGCTTGCCCACGGTGTGCACCGGGTTCAGCGAGGTCATCGGCTCCTGGAAGATCATGGCGATCTGCCCACCGCGCACCTGCCGCATCTGGCTGGTGGACAGGGTGAGCAGGTCCCTCCCCTCCAGCAGCACGCGGCCATCGGTGATGCGGCCCGGCGGCGGCACCAGCCGCATAATGGAGAGTGACAGCATGGACTTGCCGCAACCGCTCTCACCCACGATGCCGAGCGTCTGGCCGCGCTTCACGGAAAGATCGATGCCGTCCACCGCACGAACCAGGCCAGAGGAGGTCTTGAAGGAGGTGCGCAGGCCTTCGATACGGAGAAGTTCAGGGGAATTCATCAGGCCCATCGAAAGGTCGGAGGAGAAATCTTCTCGACCGGACGATGCGCCCAGTCCTGTTTCGGCGCACGGTCGAGGATGCGCTTCTGCGCTTCGTCCAAGGCTGCCGCGGCGGCGTCGTAATCCATGGTGAGAACCTTGCCATCGCGCACCACTTCCTCGCCATCCACATGCACGGAGCGGATGGCGCGGTCACCCGCCGCGTAGAGCAGCGAGCGCATCGGATCGCGCGCCGGGCGCATCATGGGATGCGTCACGTCCACCAGCACGAAATCCGCGCGGCAACCGGGGGCAAGCCGGCCGATATCGTCGCGTCCCAGCGCCTGTGCGCCACCGATGGTGGCGGCGTCGAACAGGTCGGTGGAGGTGAGGCTGCGTGGATCGCCGGATTGCGTGCGCGCGAGGTAGGCAACCAGGCGCAGCTCGTCGAGCATGTTGTGCGGATAGGTATCGGTGCCGATGCCCATGTTCACGCCGCGCTTCCGGTAGCGTCCGAAATGCTTCAGCGTGATGCCGCGCCGCGCGAAGACGGTGGGGCAATGGGCCACGGTGGTGCCAGTGGCGGCGAGCCGGTCAAGATCCGTCTCGGTGTGCCAGCGCGTGCTCGGATGGTCATCGAGGAAGATGCCGTGCCCGATGATCGAGCGCTCCGAGAGCAGACCCTGGCTGTCCAGCCAGCCGATCGGAGTCAAGCCGTGGCGGCGGGTAATCTCGTGGAACTCCACGACCGACTGCGCGGCGTGGATCTGCCAAGACAAGCCGCGCGCCTTGGCCTCCTGGAAGCTCTCGCGCAGCAGCGTCTCGGAGCAGGTGTCGATCTGCGCCGGAACCACCATGCCGAAGAGCCGGCCGGATTGGTGCTGCTCCGCGCGCTCGATCAGGTTGAGCGCCTCGGACATGGCCTTCTCGCCGGCCTTCTCGTCCCACTCATACTCGACGACGTGGCCGTTCTTGGTGAACCACCGCGCCGAGCGGAACATCGGCGCGACGCAGACGCGCAGGCCGCTCTCCGCCAGCAGGTCGAGCCAGCCAGGATGCGCCATGGACAGGTCGGCCACCGTGGTGACGCCCGACAGCAGCAGTTCCGACAAGGCTACGCGCACGCAGCTCGGCACGGCCTCCGCATCGGCCCGGAAGATC
The DNA here is from genome assembly GCF_042646265.1 of Teichococcus globiformis. Lineage (NCBI taxonomy): Bacteria > Pseudomonadati > Pseudomonadota > Alphaproteobacteria > Acetobacterales > Roseomonadaceae > Roseomonas > Teichococcus globiformis. Next base: position 105,809 of record NZ_JBHRTN010000010.1, on the reverse strand, counting down.
GGCATGTACTCATAGAGCGAGGAGTTATAAAGGCCGGGAGAGCCGATCTCGTCCAGCAGCCCCTTGTTCATCGGCTCCGAAGAAGGATGGCAGTGGATGTTGACGAGGCCGGGCATGACCATCAGGCCCTTGCCATCGATCACCTCATCGGCCGGCCCGTCATACTCCCGGCCGATATGGGTGATGCGCCCATCCTCGTAGGCCAGCACCGCATCCGTCAGGTAGGTGTGCTGCTTTTCCGCCGCGTCCCAGGCAATAACCAGATCGGCGTTGCGGATAACGGTGGTGACCATTCTTTCCTCCCTCGCTCAGCGCGTCAGCCGGATGTCGAGGCCCTTGTAGAGCGCGACACCGTAGATGCCGTGCGGCCGCACGCCTTCCACACGTTGCCCGGACATGACCCAGAGCGGCTGACGGATCAGTGGCAGCCATGGACTTTCCTGCGCCAGCTGCACCTGGACTTGGCCGATGGCCTGGGCGCGCTGCGCCGGGTCCGTGGCCGCTTTGGCCTCGTTCAGCAGGCGGTCGGTTTCAGGATCGTTCCAGTTCATCCGGTTCGGTGTGGGCCGGTTTGCACCGGAGAAATACAGGGCCAGCCCATCCGTCGCCGAGGCGTAAGGATAGGCCATAATGAAGGCGTCGAATTCCTGCGTCGCCAGTTTGCCCCATGCAACGGTGGCGTCCCAGAGCTGGACGCGCATCTCGATCCCGATGCGCCGCAGGTCCGCCTGGATCGCCTGCATCATGCCGCTGTTGTACTGATGCTGGATAGCATAGGCGAGGAATGAGGCTCGCTGCCCGTCCTTCACCCGAACACCGTCCGTCCCCATGGCCCAGCCCGCCTCGTCCAGGACCTTGCGCGCGCCCTCCACATCAAGCTTCGGCATCTCGGCACGGGCTTCGGCGCTGGCATCGAGCGCCTTCGGATTGATGTAGGCGTCGGCCACCTCACCGGCGCCAAACCAGACGGCCTTGTTGATGGCCGCCTTGTCCACCGCCATGTTGATGGCACGGCGCACGGCGGCATCGCTGACCACCGGCTTGTCGACCTTGAAGCCCATGAAGTTGTCGTAGAAATATTGTGTCTGCTGCTGCAGCTTCACCGTCGGGATCCGCTTCAGGCCTTCCAGCGCGAAGTACGGAATCCACTGCGTCACATCGCCCTGGCCCGATTGCACGGCAGCGAGCCGGGTATTGGCCTCCGGGATGATGCGCATGACAATCCGGCCGACCTGCGGCGACGGATTGTTGTAGATCGGCGGACCCCAATTGTAGGCGGGGTTCTTGGTCAGCACCATTTCCTGCCGCGGCTGCCAGCTCTGCCAGCAATAGGGTCCGACGCCGTTGAAGCCCTGTACCCCGAAGTTGTCGCCCAGCTTCTCCACTGTTGCCTGATCGACAATGCCGAAGAAATACTGGGTGAGCTGGATCAGCAGCTCGGAGAAGGGCTCCTGCAGCTCGTACTCGACGGTGAGGTCGTCAACCGCGCGGATCTCCTTCACCTTGCCGGCACGCCAGCGCACCGGGCCCCGCAGCGCCGGATCGACGAAGCGGTTCAGGCTGTAGGCCACATCCTTCGCCGTCATCGGCTTGCCATCGCAGAACTTCACACCCTGCTTCAGCTTGAAGGTGTAGAGCTTGCCGTCCTCGCTGACCGTCCAGCTCTCGGCCAGGCCGGGGCGGATCGTGGTCTGGTCCCAATCCATCGATACCAGCGTATCGGTCAAAAGGAACAGCGCCTCGCCGGCGGCGGTGGCAGAGGTGCGGGCCGGATCGTAGCGGTCCGCGTCGATCTCGCGCAGCACGACCAGTGTGTCGCGCGGCGACATCTGCGCCATGGCGGGCAGGCTCGCCAGCGACAGCGCTGTGCCAGCCAGCAGCGCGGCGGCGCGGCGGCCGAAATTGGGAGCGTCAGGCATGCTTGGCCCTTTCATGAGCGGGTCAGACACGGAGCCGGGGGTCAAGCGCATCGCGCAGCGCATCGCCCAGCAGGTTGAAGGTGAGCACGACCACAAAGATCGCGACGCAGGGCAGCACCGCGATATGCGGCGCGAAGAACAGGAAGTTGCGGCCCTCGGCGGCCATGGCACCCAGTTCCGCCACCGGCGGCTGTGCGCCAAGCCCGAGGAATGACAGGGCCGATCCCAGCAGGATCACCTGGCCGAAGCGCAGCGTGGCGAAGACGAAGATCGGGGACAGGCAATTGGGCGCCACATGCTTCAGGATCAGCCTGCCATCGCCCATGCCGGTGGCGCGCGCGGCCTCGATATAGTCCATACGCATGACCACCAGCGCCGCACCGCGCACGATGCGCGCCATCAGTGGCACAGTGGCAATGGACAACGCCAGCACCACCGCCGGAATCCCCGGCCCGAAGATGGCGGCGATAGCGAGGCCGAACAGGATGGCCGGGAAGGACAGCAGCACATCCATCAGCCGCATCAGCAGTCCGTCGACGCGGCGGTAGAAGGCGGCAGCAAAGCCGATCAGCGCGCCGATCACCCCGCCCAGCACAACCGAGGCAAGGCCCATCACCAGCGTCACGCGCAGGCCGAACAACATGCGGGTGATCATGTCGCGTCCCTGGCTGTCGGCACCGAGCGGCAGGCCTTCCGTCCCCGGCACCGACATGGCCGTGGCCAGGTTGTTGTCGAAGGGATCGGTCGGCGCGATCCACGGCGCAAGGATCGCGGCGAGGATCAGCAGCATGGCAATGCCAAAGGCCGTGGCCGCGATCGGCTCCTTCAACATGCGCTTCAACGTGCCGGGACGGCGCGGCGCCGATGCCGCAACAGGGGTGGCGGCGGCCGCGGCGGCGGAGGTCAGGCTCGCCATGCTCAGGCCGCCCGCATGCGCGGATCGAGCGCGACGTAGAGAACATCAACCACGAGATTCACCAGGATGAAGCCGAGGGAGAGCACGATGATCGTGCCCTGCGCCATCGGGAAATCGGAGGAAAGAATGGCGCCCACGGCCAAGCGGCCTACGCCCGGCCAGGAGAACACCGTCTCCGTCACCACCGCGCCGCCCAGCAGAAAGCCGATCTGCAAGCCTATCAGCGTCACCACCGGGATCATGGCGTTGCGCAGGGCATGACGCATCACCACCGTGCTCTCGGCCAGTCCCTTGGCACGGGCGGTGCGCACATGCTCGGCGCCCAGCACCTCCAGCACGGCGGTGCGTGTCATGCGCGCTACCGGGGCGATGAACACGCCGCCCAAGGTGAAGGCCGGCATGGCGATGGCCTGCCATCCTTCCAACGTCCAGAGCGGACCGCCTCGCCCTGTGAAGGGCAGCAATTGCCATTGAAAGCCAACAAACCAGATCAGCATCAGCCCCAGAAAGAAGACAGGCACCGAGCCGCCGGCAACCGACAGGGCGGTGACCACACGGTCCAGCACCGAACCGCGGTAATAAGCGGCGACGGTGCCCAACAGGATACCGATCGGAATGGACCAGAAGAGCGAGGCGAACATCAGCTCCAGCGTCGGGCCGATGGTGGCACCCAGCTCCTGCGTGACCGCGACGTTGTTGATGATGGAGACGCCCAGATCGCCTTGCAGCAGGCGCCAGAGATAAACGCCGAACTGCACCCAGAGCGGCTGGTCGAGCCCGAGGTCGCGGCGAATGGCCTCCACAACATCGGGGGTGGCGGAAGGACCGGCGCGGACGATGGCGGGATCGTTGGGCACCACCTGCATCAGCAGAAAGCCGACCAGCAGCACACCCAGCATCACCGGCGCGGTCATCAGGAGGCGTTGAACAATATGACGCAGCATCGGATCAGTCCGCGGCCCCCGCGAGTGCCGCCGCCTCGCCATGACGGTCGAAGATCACCCGGCCACCTCGGAGGGTGAGGTCGGCCTGCGTTTCCAGGATCGCCTCGGGCTCCGCGGCAAAGAAGTCGTGCGACATGACGGCGATGTCGGCGAGCATGCCCGGCTCCAGCGTGCCGCGCGACTCTTCCGCGAACTGCGAGTAGGCGCCGCACCAGGTGTAGCAATGCACGGCCTCTTCCGCCGTCAGCCTCTCGTCGGCACCAAGCACCGTGCCCTTCGACGTTCTGCGCGTCACCATGGTGTAGAGGTTCGGGAAGGGATCGACCGAGCAGACCGGACTGTCGGTCGAGGCCGCCGGATGATGCCCCTCATGCAGCCAGGTGCGCATGGGGTAGGAAGCAGCGGCGCGCGCCTCGCCCAGATTGGTGATGTAGAGGTCGCCGAATTCCCAGATGAAGGAAGGCTGCGGGATCGGGATGATGCCGTGCTTCAGCATCCGCGCCCGCTGTCCGGCATTGAGAAAGCCGCAATGCTCGATGCGGTGCCGGCGGCCCTTGATCGGCATGGCAGCGCTGTCCGCCTTTTCCATGCCGGTCAGCACCTGCTCGATCGCCGCGTCGCCAATGGCATGGATATCGAGCTGCCAGCCCTGTGCGTGGTAGCGCGCCAGCATCTCGTACTGCGATTCGTCGGGGAAGCAGAAGATGCCGGTGCCGCCGCCCGCGCTTTCGAGATAGGGCTCGTAGAAGGCGGCTGTCAGCCCGCCGGCGGAGCCATCGGCAAAGGTCTTCACCGCGCCCCAGGCCAGCATCTCCTCGGCGGCCGCCCCTTGCGCGAAGTTTGGCCGCAGCCCTTCACCCCAGGCCTGCGTGGCGATGCCTTCCGGATTGCCCGCCAGCACCTGCCACATGCGCTGCACCAGCCGGCCATCGGCGGCGGCGCGACGATAGGCTCCGATCTCGGCCATGCCGGCCGTCATGCCGACGTTCATGTCGCTGGCTGAAGCAAAGCCCAGGCCTGCCAGGTTCCGCCCACCGGCCTCGATGGCGTCCACCATCTCCGCCTCGGTGGGTGGTGGGATGATGTCGCGGATCAGGCGCATGGCCCGTTCCTGGAACAGGCCGGTCAACTTGCCACCCTTGCGCTCAATGGCGCCACCCTCCGGGTCGGGCGTGTTGTGGCCAACGCCGGCCAGCTTCATGGCCGCCGTGTTTGCCACCGCCACATGGCCGCATGTGCGGGTGATCAGCACCGGGTGGTCGGGCACGGCGGCATCGATTTCGCTGGCGAGCGGGTGGCGGCGGATGTCCAGCTCGCCGTGATCATAGCCACGGCCCAGGATCCACTCCCCCTTCGGCGTGTTGCGCGCCGCAGCCTTCAGGCGGTTCAGCACCTCGTCCAGCGTGCGCACCTCCTCGGCCCGAAGGTTCACCTGCCGCAGTCCCAGCCCGTAGGGCAGCAGGTGCATGTGCGCCTCGTTCAGCGCCGGGATGGCAACGCGGCCGCCAAGATCGACGCGCCGTGTGGCGGCACCGGCGGCTTCCGCCACCTCGGCGTCCGCGCCGACGGCCACGATGCGGCCATCCTTGACCGCCAAAGCCTCGGCGAACCCTCCGGCGAGCCCGCGGAAGATGCGGCCGCCCGTGATCAGCAGGTCGGCGCTCATGAGCGCCAATCCGTCTTGCTGCCCTCGATCAGCTGCAGGGCCGAACTCCAGGCCCATTCGCTGTGCGCCAGCGACCGCTCTGGATTGCCATTGAATTGCGCGGCAGTTCTGCTGCGCACCTCCTCTGGCGGGAAGACGAGTTCCGCACCGCCCGATTGCGCCGCGATCTGCGCCTGGCAGGCCCGCTCCAGGTAGTAAATCAGGTTGAAGGCTTCCGGGATCGAGCGGCCAGCAACCAACAGGCCATGGTTGCGCAGGATCATGGCCCTGTGCTCGCCCATGTCTTGCACCAGACGGTCCCTTTCGTCGAGGTCGAGTGCGACGCCCTCATAGCCGTGATAGGCGAGGTGGCCGTGGAACTTCAGCGCGTGCTGGCTGATCGGCAGCAGCCCGTCCTTCTGAGCCGAGACGGCGATGCCCGCTGCGGTGTGGGTATGCACGACACAGAAGGCGTCTTCCCGTGCCATGTGCAAGGCGGAATGGATGGTGAAGCCGGCGGCGTTCACCTGCTTCGACTCGCCGCCCTCTTCGACGATGTTGCCGTCGAGGTCGATTTTCACCAGATCGCTCGCGCACATCCGGTCGAACAGCACACCGTACTTGTTGATCAGGAAATGGTGCTCGAGCCCCGGAACCCGCGCGCTGATGTGTGTGTAGATGAAGTCGGTCATGCGGAAATGCGCGACCAGCCGGTACAGCGCGGCCAGATCGCAGCGAATGCGCCACTCCTCCTCGGAACACTGCATGCGCGGGACGGATGTGGCGACGTTCATGACCATTCTCCCTGGAATGGCCGGGAGTGTCAGCCGGGGCATGAGCAGCGTCAATCAGGGGAATCAATGCTGCACCGCAGCTTTAGTGCGGAACTGCGCAGATGTTAAGCAAGAGTCCGCTCATCCGCGGAGCATCGCCGCTTGCCGGAAACGTTTACGGGAACCTTTCCGCCACAGCCGTGCTGAGTGGCCCTGTTGATCAGGCTGGCTGAAGCTGGTCGTCCTCAACCACCACCGCAGCCTCCGCGGACCAACCGAGACGCACGACAAGGCCTTCGGACGGAGCAACGGATGCGTTCCAGGCTGGCATGACAACACGCAACGGACCCAGATCTTCCGTTGCGACGATCAGGCTGAAGGCGGCACCGGCGTAAGACCAGCTCACCACTTCTCCGGACACAGTGTTGTCAGCGGCTCCATCAGGCGACAGCAGCAGGATCTTCTGAGGACGCAATGACAGCAGCACGTCCCTTCCCGCCGTGATGGGGCACGCGACACGCAGCGCGAGGTCACCAACCTTTACAATTCCCCCGGGCCCGGCCTGCCCACGCAGAAAGTTCGAGGTGCCGAGGAAATCCGCAACAAAGCGGGTACGCGGCGCTTCGTAGAGTTCGAACGGCGTGCCCTGCTGGACCACCTGTCCCTTGTTCAGGATGGCAATGCGGTCGGACAGGCTGAGCGCCTCCTCCTGGTCATGCGTGACGTTCACGAAGGTGCGGCCGATGCGGCGATGCAGTGCCTTCAACTCCTCCTGCAGCTCCGCCCGCAGCTTCTTGTCCAGCGCCGAAAGTGGCTCGTCGAGCAGCAACAACAGCGGATCGAACACCAGCGCACGCGCCAACGCCACGCGCTGCTGCTGGCCGCCGGAAAGCTGCGCCGGCCGCCGGTCGGCGAAAGCGGAAAGCTGCACCAGATCCAGTGCGGCGCGCACCTTCTCGGCTTGATCGGCACGGGCCATGCGACGCACCCGCAGCGGAAATGCAACGTTCTCCGCCACCGTCATATGCGGAAACAGCGCATAGCCCTGGAACACCATGCCGAATTGCCGCTTCTCGGGCGGCAGCGCGGTAATGTCGTTGCCATCCAGCAATACATGCCCCGCCGACGGATCCACAAAGCCCGCGATGATCATCAGCAGCGTCGTCTTGCCCGATCCCGAAGGGCCAAGCAGCGTCAGGAACTCGCCGCGCCCCACGGCAAGGTCGACACCTTCCACGGCGGTGAAGCCGCCATACCGCTTGCCGACGCCGTGAAGCGCCAGCGCATGTCCCGTTGCGGTGCTCATCGTGTCAGGCCCTATAGCCTGGCTGCTCGCGGTCCATCTTTCGCTTCAGCGCCTGCCAGGGCAGCCAGCCCTTTACCGGCGAATCCTGCGCCTGTTCCCGCACGCGGGCGACCATCTCGGGCGATGGCATGGACAATGCGGCGCCAGTGGATTGCGCCGCCACCTGGATGCGGCAGGATTGCTCCAGGTAGTACATCCAGTAGAAAGCCTCGGCCACGGTGCGGCCGATAGTCAGCAGACCGTGGTTGCGAAGAATCAGGCAGGGCTTGTCGCCAAGATCGCGCACGATGCGCTCCCGCTCGCTCAGATTGTCGTCGGCCGCGATGCCTTCATACTCGTGCATGGCAACGCGATCGTGCAATTCCATGTTCATCTGGTTGAGCGGCAGCAGCCCGCCCGCCTGGGCCGCGACCGTCATGCCGGCCAGGGTGTGGGTGTGCATCACGCACTGCGCCCGGGACACAGCCCGGTGCACCGCCGAATGGATCACGAAGCCCGCGGGATTCACCGGCCACTCCGTGTGCTGCAACGGTTCCCCTTCGGCATCCACGGCCACCAGGGAGGAGGCGGTGATTTCCTCGAACAGCAGGCCGTAGGGGTTGACCAGGAAGCGATGCCCTTCTCCCGGAATGCGGACGGACAAATGGGTGTAGACCAGATCGGTCATGCCGAACTGCGCCAGCAGCCGGTAGGCGCAGGCGAGGTCCTCGCGCAGATCCTGCTCGCTCGGCTGATGCGACGGATCGGGGCGGATGGGCGGCGGGGGCAAAGCCATCAATAGCCTCGTGTGGGGTCGTAAAGGTTGGGCAGCGGCCGCCCCGCCTCGAAATCGGCGATGGCGCCGGCGACATACCGGGCCCGCCCGGAGCGGCTGGCCGTGGAGGCAATGTGCGGCGTCACGGTGATTCCGGGATGCGACCAGAGAAGGCTTGCGGCAGGCAGCGGTTCCTCTTCGAACACGTCCAGCACAGCGCCGCCAAGATGCCCTGCATCCAGCGCCGCCAAAAGATCGGGCACCACCAGATGCGAGCCCCGCCCGGCATTGACCAGCCCCGCACCCCGCGGCAGCTGCGCGATCAACCTGGCGTCGATCAGCCCGGCCGTTTCCGCGGTGGAGGGCAGAAGGCAAACCAGGGTGTCGGTGCTGGAAAGAAACTCGGGCAGTTCTGCCGGACCCGCGAAGCTGACGACGCCCGGCAGTTCCTTGCGCGAGCGCGACCAGCCCTGCACCGGAAACCCCACACCCTGGAGCATGGCCGCGGCGTGGCGCCCCAGATTGCCCATCCCCATGATGCCCACGCGGCGTTCGGGGGCGATGTAGCGGCTTTCCCGGTACCGCCATGCGTGTTCCGCCTGGCCCAGGGCGAAGTGCCGAGCATCGCGCAACAGCGTTAAGCAGGCCCAGACGACGTATTCGCCCATGCGCTGCGCCGTTTCCGGGTTGCCCAGGCGCACCAGCGGCAGATGCCTGGGCCAGTGCGGATCGCAGGTGATGTGGTCCACCCCCGCGGCCGAGGAAAACACCGCCTTCAGCCGCGGCAGCGAGGCTAACCAGCCGGCGGCGGGCTCCCATACCAGGACGTAGTCCACCTCCGCGGCGGGAACGTCGGCATCCTCCCACCAATGCACCGAGATGGTGGGATCGACCGCGCCGAAGCAGGCCTGCCATTCCGGTAGGGCCTCAACACCGCCCGACTTCACCAGAAGCTTCACCACGTGACGCCGGTCCCCTCGTTGCCGCGGTTCAGCCTGCCTCCGCTCCGGCCCACACGTCCAGAGGTGCTGCACCACAAAACGGCGGTCGATTGGCCACCGGCCGCCGCCTCGCGCCAGCCGATTGATCATGATGCGCAAGCCGCAGGCAAGGTGGCCTCCGTTCAGCGACATGTCAGGCAGCGCTTGACGCCGGGGAGCCGCCCGCAGAGCATTCCTGCAAACGAAACAAAACCGGAGACGTCACGATGCTGCGCCGCGCCCTGCTGGCCATTGTTCTGCCGGCCTGTGCCCTTCTCTTCCCGGCCATCGGGGCCACCCAGGGCTTCAAACCGCAGAATCCGGAATGCATCGCTCCGGCAGCACCTGGCGGCGGCTTCGATCTCACCTGCCGCACCACGGCACGGCTGCTGAACGAGTACGGCATCGTCGGCCCGGCCATCCGCACCCAGAACATGCCCGGCGGAATCGGCGCCGTGGCGATGAACCAGGTGATCGCGCAGCGCCGCACCGATCCCAATGTCATTGTCGCGGTGTCCACCGGCTCCTGGGTCAACCTTGCACAGGGGCGCTTTGGGCGCTGGACGGAGAACGATGTCCGATGGGTCGGCGCCATCGGAGCCGATTTCGGCGTCATCGCCGTGCGCAAGGACAGCCGATTTCAGTCACTGGCCGATCTGATGACAGCACTGAAGGCTGATCCGGGCAGCGTGCCGATCGGAGCGGGCGGCGCCGTCGGCAGCCAGGACTGGACCAAGGCGGCGCTGATCGCGAAGGCGGCCGGCGCCGATCCACGCCGGCTCCGCTATGTTCCCTTCGAGGGTGGTGGTCAGTCGATGGCGGCGCTTCTCGGCGGGCATATCCAGGTTTTCCCTGGAGATGCTTCCGAGGTGCAGGGTCAACTCGCGGCGGGGGAAATCCGGCTGTTGGCCGTTCTGGCGCCGAACCGGCTACCTGGCGCCTTTGCGGAAGTGCCGACCGCACGCGAGCAGGGGGTGGACGCGGAATGGACCATCGTCCGCGGCTTCTACATGCCGCCAGGGGCGCCCGATGCCGCCTATGAGTTCTGGGTTGACGCGATCCGGAAGCTGCAGGGCGAACCCCGCTACGCAGATGCCCGCAATGGTGCGGGGCTGTTCGAGTACAATCTGGCGGGGGCCGAGTTCGACGCCTTGGCCAAGCAGCGCACGGCCGAATACCGGCAGCTCGCCCGGGATGTGGGCCTGGTGACGCAATGAGCGAACACTCGTCGCCGGCGCCGCATCCCCCGCGCGCCATGGCCTCCTCGCCCTTGCCGGACCGCGTGCTGGCGCTGGCGTTGCTGGGCGTGGCCATGCTGGCGGCCCGCCATGCGGCGAGGCTTGAAGTGCCCTTTGCGGCCGATCCGTTGGGTCCGAAGGTGTTTCCTGCCGTGATCGCGGCGTTGCTCGGCGCCGCGTCGCTGACCCTGCTGCTGCGGCCAGGGCTCGGTTGGGAATCCGCGGGCCGGCCCTGGCGCGGCCTGGCCTGCATCCTCGCCATGCTTGCCTACGCTCCGTTGCTGTCGCCGCTGGGGTTCATCCTTGCGACCGGACTGCTCTGCCTCGTCATTGCGCGGGCCTTTGGCGGAAGCTCGATGCAATGCGGGATGGCGGCCTTGGTCACGGCTCCTGCGCTGTTTCTGTTGCTGGACCGGCTGCTGGACCTGCCCCTGCCCCGCGGCCCGTTCGGCTTCTGACCGCATGGACGCCCTGGCCCAGCTCGGCGGCGGCTTCGCCGTCGCCCTTGCCCCGCTCAACCTGCTGCTGGCGCTGTGCGGCAGCTTTGCCGGAACTGCCATTGGCGCATTGCCCGGCCTCGGCCCCCTGAATGCCATTGCGCTGCTGTTGCCGCTGGTTTTCGCCCTGAAGCTGCCGCCGGAAAGTGCGCTCATTCTGCTTGCCGCCGTCTACTACGGCAGCGGGTACGGTGGCCGCATTGCCGCCATTCTTCTGAACATGCCGGGCGAGCCCGCCGCCGTGCTGACCACCCTGGACGGCCACCCGATGGCCCGGGCCGGTCGAGGCAGCGCGGCACTGGCCATCTCGGGCATCGGCAGCTTTGTTGGCGCGACGCTGTCGGTGGTGCTGATGACCTTTCTGTCCGTGCCGCTGTCCCGCGCGGCGGTGGGGTTCTCGCCGGCCGACTATGTCGCGCTAATCGCTTTCGCGCTGTCCCTGCTCGGCGCCGTGGCCATGGGCAATGCCGCGAAAACCTGGATCGCGGCGTCGCTCGGGCTGCTGCTGTCCCTGGTTGGCATCGATGGCGGCACCGGGATCGAACGCTTCACCTTTGGCAGCATCGAATTGCTGGGCGGCATCGACTTCACCGTGCTGGCCATCGGCCTCTTCGCCGTCAGCGAGATCCTGCTGCTTCTGGAAAGCCCGGTTACAACCGCCGCCAGCCATCTGGGCCGGGGCGCAAGGCTGACGCTGGGCGAAGTGCGGCGCTGCATTCCCACCATGCTGCGTTCCACCGGCATCGGCTTCGTCATCGGGGTACTGCCGGGTGCCGGCGCCTCCATCGCCGCCGCCCTGTCCTACACCACCGAGCGGCGGCTGAACGGCCGCACGGGGCACTTCGGGCAGGGTGACATCCGCGGCGTGGCGGCACCCGAGACGGCCGACAATGCGGCGCAGATCGGCAACATGGTGCCGATGCTGGCGCTGGGCATTCCCGGCTCTGGCACCGCCGCCGTGCTGCTGGGCGCCCTGCTGATGTACAACATCACGCCCGGCCCCCTGTTGTTCGAGCAGCGGCCGGAAGTGGCCTGGGGACTGATCGCCAGCATGTATGTCGGCAACGTCATGCTGCTGGTGCTGAATCTGCCACTGGTAGGCCTGTTCGCGCGGCTGCTGATGGTGCCGGGATGGATGCTCTATCCCGTGGTGATCGGCCTGTCCTTTGCCGGCGTTTATGCCGTGTCGAACTCAGCCTCCGACCTGCTGCTGGCGGTCGGCTTCGGGGTTGTGGGCTGGCTGTTCCGAAAGCTTGACGTGCCGCTGGTGCCGATCATCCTGGGCTTCGTGCTGGGACGGCTGCTGGAAGACAACCTGCGCCGCGCACTGTCCCTCAGCGATGGCGACGCCATGGTGCTTCTGGCGTCGCCGGTTTCGGTTGCGCTCTGGGCGATGACGCTGCTTGCCGTGCTCTGGCCGCTGATGACACCCCTCTGGCGTCGATGGGAGGTGCGTTGACGGCGCTGCGGGCAAGTTCACCGTTCCTGCCCGCACCATTCGGGTTCAGGCGGCGAGCAAGCTTTCCGATGGCCCGAAGAATTCGTAGTGCAGGCGGGCATCGGCGATGCCGGCGGCCAGCAGACCCGGCACGAAATGCGCCAGGAAGGCACGCGGCCCGCAGAGATGAATCTCCGCCTCCCGCGCTTCGGTGGCAGCCAGCAACCAATCCACCGAGGGGCGCCCGGCAAGGGAATGGTCCTGCTCCGCCTGCCCAGGCTCCTCGTAGAAGGTCGTCACGCGCAGTCCGGAATGACGATCGGCCAGCTCCCGCAGCCGCCCTGCAAAGGCGTGCGTTTCGCCACTTTGGGTGCCGTGCACCCAATGCACCTTCGCATCCGGACGGCGCGCCAGCAGATCCTCCAGCATGCTGAGGAGCGGGGTCAGGCCGACACCGCCCGAGACCATCAGCACCGGCCGCCCGGTATCGTGCAACACGAAATCACCCGCCGGCGCCGCCAGCCGCAGCTTGGTGCCCGGCAGGCCATGTTCATGCAGCCATCGGGACGCCAGCCCGTCCCGCCGCACAGAGATCCGGTAGCCTGCATCGCCTGGAGTCGAGGAGATGCTGTAGTTCCGGCGCAACGGCGCCTGCCCGGGAATGAACAGCTCCAGCCCCAGATAGGCTCCGGGGCGATGCAGCATCACCTTTCCGCCATCAGCAGGCCGCAGCAGGAAGGAGGTGATGACGCTGCTTTCCGTCACTCGTTCGGCGACGACGAAGTCGCGCCAGCCATTCCAGCCGCCCGGTGCCTCGGCCTGTTCGCCGTAGATCTGGGCTTCGCGCCCGATCAGCAGTCGTGCCAGCGCCCAGTACGCCTCACCCCAGGCACCCAGGACCTCAGGCGTCGCCGCTTTCCCCAACACGTCGGAGATGGCGCCGAGCAGTGCCGAAGCCACGGCATCGTAATGCGCGGGCTGGATGTCGAGTGAAACGTGCTTCTGGGCGATCAGCTCCACCGCGCCCGCCAGCGGCCGCAGATCGTCGATGTTGCGGGCATAGGCCAGTACGGCGCCGGCCAGTGCTCTGGGTTGCCGCTCGCTCATGCCCTGATGCGACTGGTTGAACAGGTTGCGGACCACGGGATCCTGGAACAGGCGCCCGTACATCGCGCGGGCGATCTCCACGCCATGAGCCTCCAGGGCCGGGATTGTAGCCTTGATGATCTGCCTCGTGGCTTCGCACAACGGGTTCGGCATGGTTCCATCGACCTTTAAGGTGCAAATTATATGCATCTTATAGCGCCGGTGTTTTTAAGGTGTAAACGTCATATATCTTTCAGATGCGACTGACCCTGCACACCGACTATGCGTTGCGCACGCTGATCTTCGTCGGGCTGCGTCCAGGGCGGCTCGCCTCGATCGCCGAAATCTCGGCGGCCTACCGAATTTCTGAGAACCACCTGACAAAGGTGGTGCACGGGCTCGGCCGGGCGGGATTTCTGGAAACGGTACGCGGGCGCGGCGGCGGGTTGCGGCTGGCACGGTCGGCCGAAAGCATCCGGGTAGGCGATGTGGTGCGCGCCACGGAGGAGGACATGGCCCTCGTTGCCTGCTTTCCTGGAACCACGGCGCCGGGCGTGGCGCCCTGCCTGATCGCCGGCACCTGCCGGTTGACGTCGGTACTGGCGGACGCGCTCGGCGCCTTCATGGCCGTGCTCGACGGCGTGACGCTGCAGGATTTGCTGGCGCCCCGGCAGCAGGCCTTGCGGGCGCTGCTGGGGCTGGAAGCGGACTCGCCGGGTGGTCAGCTCAGCAATGCGTAAATCATGCGGACTGCGGTGATCGCCAGAAACAGCGCGAAGGCGCGCTTCAGCATCAGTGGCGGAATGGTGTGCGCCAGATGCACCCCCCAGGGCGTCGCCAGGATCGAGCTGGGCACGATCAGCGCGAAGCCGATGAGGTTCACATAGCCCACCGAAAAGGGGGGCAGCAGCGGATCGCCGTAGCCGCCCCAGAGGAAGCCGGCCGTCGCCGGGATGGAGATGATCAGCCCGAAGACGGAGGCCGTGGCGACTGCCGCTCGGATCGGCGCACCGAACATGGACAGGATCGGCACGCCCACCGTGCCGCCGCCAATGCCCATCATGGCGGAAACGGTGCCGATGAAGCCGCCGATGCCCCAAAGCCCCGGCCCGCGCGGCGTCCTGTCGCGCAGTTTGAAGTCCACCCCGGTGAAGCCCATGTTGATGGCGACCAGCAGCGCGATCGTTGCGAACACCGCCGACAGCGCATCGCCATGCAGCCAGATGGCCAGCACGGTGCCGATGACAACCCCGATGATCATGCTCGGCCAGATGGCCTTCAGCAGCCCCATATCGATGGCGCCGCGCGCGTGGTGCTTGCGCGCCGAAACGATGGAGGTGGGAATGATGGTGGCCAGGCTCGTGCCCACCGCCAGCTTCATCTGCACCGCCTCAGGAATGTCCAGCAACGGAAAGATGTTGAACAGCACAGGCACGATCACGATGCCCCCGCCGACGCCGAGCAGCCCGGCCAGCGTTCCGGAAAGCAGGCCCGTGAGCGCCATCGCAACAGCGAGGCCCGCCAGCCAGTAGGGATCTGTCATATGTTCCATGGGAGCAGCGAACCTTGGCGATCTTGGACGGTGGACGCATGCTGTTACACCCAAGCCGAGGTTCCGTCAGCCCGTGGCCATTGCCAACTATCTGATCACCGATCCGCTCTTCTACGCGCTGGCGGTGCCGGCCGTGCTGATCACGGGCATCAGCAAGGGCGGCTTTGCCTCCGGCGGCGGCAACCTGTTCGTGCCGGCTGTGGCGTTGCTGATCCCGGCGCCGCAGGCCGCGGCCATCTGCCTTCCCATCCTCTGCGCCATGGACATCGCCGGTCTGCGCGCCTGGTGGGGACGCTGGAGCAAGCGGGAGATGCGCGTGATCCTGCCAAGCGGCCTGTTGGGCATCGCCATCGGAGCCTTCGCCTTCGGCCTGATGACAGATCGCGCGATCAAGCTGATGGTGGGCGGCATTGCCCTGGCGTTTCTGGCACGTTCACTCTGGCTGGCACGCGGCACCGCGACGTCGCGGCCGGCCCGGCCCAGCGTGGGACGTGGCGGATTCTGGTCTGCTGTTTCGGGCTTCACCTCCACCATCGCCCATGCCGGAGGACCGCCGCTGGCCGTCTACCTGTATCCCCTGCGTCTTGAGCGAGCCCAGCTTGCCGCGACAACAGTGGTGTTCTTCGGCATGGTCAACTACGTAAAACTGCTGCCCTACGCGCTGCTGGGACAGTTCAGCCTGTCCAACATGCTGACCAGCCTGGCGCTGATGCCCTTGGCGCCGGTCGGCGTCCGGCTCGGTGTGTGGCTGCAGGGCCGCGTCAGCGACCGGCTGTTCTACCGGCTGATCTATGTTCTTCTCGGCGCCACCGGGCTGAAGCTGGTGGCCGATGGCCTGGGGTTTTAGAAGCAAACCATGTCCGACACTCCCAATCCTGACCTTCCTTTCCTGGGCGTTCTGGGCGGCATGGGTCCGCTCGCCAGCGCGCAATTCATGTTGCGCCTGACCTTGCTGACCCCGGCCACGCGCGACCAGGACCACCTGCCCGCCGTACTGTGGTCCGATCCGCGTGTGCCCGACCGCACGGCGGCCCGCCTGTCGGGTGGCGAGGATCCCCTGCCCTGGCTGCTGCGCGGCATCGGGGGCCTGGAAGCGGCGGGCTGCGGGGCCATCGCCATCCCCTGCAACACCGCCCATGGCTGGTACGACGGCATGGCGGCGGTGACGCGTCTGCCCATCCTGCACATCGTCGATGCCGCGGCCGAGGAATTGGCGCGCCTGGGTGTGAGCCGGGGCCGGATCGGCGTGATGGGTACCGCCGGCACGCTGGCCATGCGGCTCTACCAGGAACGGCTCGAAAGTCGCGGCTATGATTGCATCGTGCCCGAACCCGCCGAGATGGAGGCCCTGGTTTCCCCAGGCATCGCGCTGGTGAAGTCCAATCGCGTCGCCGATGCCTATGCTCCCCTGGCTGAGGCCGCCCGCATCCTCAAGGCACGGGGCGCTGCCGCCGTGGTGCTCGGCTGCACGGAAATCCCCCTTGGCATCCTGGCGGGGCCGCATGCCGAGATCGGCCTGCCACTGGTGGACACCATTGATGCGCTGGCTTTGTCTGCACTCCGGTGGGCAGGCCGCTGAAGCGGCGAGGCAACTTCTCCGCTTTGAAGCCGAGGCATAATGCCGGCTCAGCCTGAAGGCGCGGCCGGCTCCGAATTGGAGGGGTGACGCGGCAGGCCCCTCTGGACAAGGTGTCGTTCCAGCGCGAGCCTTCGGTTCGCGCAGGCGGCCGCCTGCCCTTCCGGAGTGCGTGGCCTTGTTCCTGACCATGGTTTGCACCGCCTCCCCGAACTGCCCGGAGTCTCGCCGATGAACAGCATGCCTGGCTGGAGGAGCCGCGCGGGATCGCCCTTCACCTGCGAGAAGGGCCCGGCGCAGGCCAGCAAGGGGATGGTAGTCACCAATCACCCGGTAGCCTCCTCGGCCGGAGCGGAGATGCTGTTGGCCGGCGGCAATGCCATCGACGCAGCCATCGCCGCCCTGTTCACCCTGACGGTGGTGGAACCCATGATGGTCGGTCCGCTGGGTGGCGGTGTCGCGCATATTCGCCTTAGCGATGGCCGGCACATCGTGATGGATGGCCTGTCCACCGCACCCGCCGCGGCGCGGGACACCTTGTACCGTCCCGTGTCTGATACCCTGCCCGATTACCAGGAAACGGAAGGGCAGGCGAACAAGGTCGGCGTACTCGCCATGGGGGTGCCAGGGGCACTGGCAGGTTGGTGCAAGGCGCTGTCGGAGCACGGAACCCTGCCGCTTCGCGACGTGATCCGCCCCGCCATCCGCGCCGCCGCCGACGGCTTTCGCGTCACGCACTACCTGCGCGGCGCCATCCTGGATGCCGCGGCGGATCTCGCGGCCGATCCGGGGTTGGCAGCAACCTTTCTGCCTGGCGGCGAGGCTCTCAGCGCCGGCACGCTGCTCTGCCAGCCGGAGCTTGCGGACTCGTTGCGCATGGTGGGCGATCAAGGGCCGGCGGCGCTCCATGGCGGTGCGATCGGCGGGGCGCTGGTGGCCCATATGGCGGCGCGCGGCGGGCTGATCACCATGGCTGACCTGGAGCGTTACGCGGTGGCGGAGCGCGAACCCATCATCGGTCATTACAGGGGGTTCGAGGTCCTGGCGCCCCCGCCTCCCTCCTCATCCGGCGTGCATGTCGCGCAGATGCTGAACATCCTGGAGGGGTTCGACCTTCGCGGGCTGGGCTCCGGCAGCGCCGAAACCATCCACCTGCTGGCTGAGGCCTTGAAAATGGCCTTTGCCGATCGCGCGGTGGCCACGGCTGATCCCGCCTTTATCAAGGTTCCGGTGGAGCGTCTGACCAGCAAGGCCTATGCCGATGAACGCCGTGCACTGCTGAATCCGGACCTTGCCCAGGCCTGGGCACCAGGCATTCCCCAGGCGGAAAGCGCCAACACCACCCATGTCACGGTCGCCGATGCCGCCGGAAACATCGTCGCCACCACCCAGACGATCAACAGCCTGTTCGGCGCCAGATTCACCATTCCGGGCACCGGGTTGATTGCCAACAACTACATGTTCAACTTCGATCCGCATCCAGGGCAGGCCCTATCCGTAGCGCCTGGAAAGCGCGTCTTCACGTCCATGGCCCCAACCATTGCCCGTCGCGACGGCAAGCCTGCCTTCGCCCTTGGCTTGCCGGGAGGCTTGCGGATCTTCGGATCGGCCATGCAGACAGTGATCAACCTGATCGACCACGGCATGTCGCTGCAGGAGGCGGTGGAGGCACCACGGGTGTGGACCAACGGCCATACGCTGGAACTGGAGCCCACCATTGCCGCAAATGTGGATGGCCACCTGGAACGTCTCGGGCACAGGGTGCAGCGGGTGAAACATATCGGCGGCGGCATGGGCGCCATCCGCTTCGCAGCCGACGGTATGCTGGAGGGCGCCGCCTGCTGGCGGGCCGATGGGACGCCGGTGGGCATCGCAGGCGGACTGGCGCGCGCGGATGTCCGCTTCAACCTAGAACAGTTGCGGCGCTGACCGGCGCCGGAACCCGACGGGTTCCGGCGCCAAGCCAAGTCAGATGCGACGGTCGCCAGGGCGTGCCGGGTCGATCACGTCTCCGGCACTGCCGGCCGGACCGACATAGGGGGTGTCGCGTTTGTCGTCGTAGCCCGTCCAACCGCCCTCGCGGTAGCTGGCTTCGCGTTCCGTCATATTGACCGGCTGGTGGCGCGACAGGATGTCCAGCACCTCGCCTTCCCGCGCATCATCGGCGCGAACGCTGACGATGCTGCCGCCCCGACGCATGCCCTCAGCATAGACGGGCGCCTCGGCTTCGCTGACGCCGGCGCCGGTCAGGCTGCCGATCAGCCCGCCCGCGGCCGCCCCGACACCAGCGCCGGTCAGCGCGGCCACCAGTGCGCCTGCCGCCACGACCGGCCCGATGCCCGGGATGGCAATGGCGCCCAGCGCTGCCGCCACGCCTGCGCCGCCACCCACAAGGGTGCCAAGCGAGGCGCCGATGCCGGCGCCGGAACTGGCCTTCTCGCCGGTGTCGCTGTGCTTCGTTCCGGTGGCCGAGCCGGTGGTCGTTTCGGCCGAGCCCGTCTCGTCGGAGCGCGCGATGACACTGATGTCGTCCGACGAGAAACCGGCGCTCTCAAGGTCACGAACGGCGTTGAGGGCATGCTCCCGGCTGTCGAACATCCGGGTAATGGTCTTTTGAGCCATGTTGCGGTCGCCTTTACTGGAGGTTCGGAATGCTTGCTTAGCGGGCGGCGCCGCTGCCGGTCACCACGTTGCCCTGGAAGTCCAGACCCACATCGGACTGGGTCCCATTGCGCATGGCCTTGCCGCGCCAAACGCCCTGGTCGTCCTGGCGGAGCTCCTGCACATCGGTGTAGCCAGCAGCCTCGATGCGACTGCGGGCCTGGCCCTCCGTGAAGCTGTTCGAGCCAGCGGCCGGCGTCTGGGTGGTCGGCGGATCCCGGCGCTCACCGCTTCCGGCGGCGCCGGTTCCCGTGGTGCCGGTGGTCGCGCCTGGCGTGGTCGCGCCGGGATTGTTCATTCCAGGCGTGCCCTGCTGCATGGTGGTGCCACCACCCCGGGGCTGTTCGGGTGAGCCGGCCGTGCCGCCGCCGGGCTGAGCCTGCGCCCATGCGGCCGGCGCGGCCATCAACACCGCGGCCACGAATCCAGCCAACCTTGCGATGCGCATGATGATGTCCCCTCTTGATCCTTGACTTGGCAGCGGCTTTTCAGCCGTGCGTGCAGGATTAACCCTGGAGGAGCGTCAGGTTTGCCCGTTTCGCCTGTGGAAAAAGCCGATTCAGGCCCGGAGGCACAGCAAAAAGGCCGCACCTTCCGGGCGGCCTTTCCATCTTACTCGCCCAGTGGTCGAGCGATCAGGGGCACACGCAGCCATCGGTAGGGCCGGTTTCGCCCCGCACCACGTGGTGGTCGATCCATTCGGAGACCAGTCGCCGAGCCTCGTTGACGGAGGCTTCAGGGTGATGGATGCGGTACAGGGCCGTGCAGGCACGGAATGACGAAAGATCGTCGTTCCCGGTTTCCCGCAGCTCCCGGTACGCCGTCACCACCGCCCGTTCGCACCGGCGTGTGATGTGGCTGAAATCATGACCCATCAGCATTCTCCGTGAATTTGCGAGCCAAATGCGAATCGCTCGCAATTCATCCCTGCAGTTTTATAGGCTGGCTCGATGATGCCATCAAGGCCAGTCGATCAAAGCTTTGGACACGCCCGGGTCACGATCCCGAGGCGACGGCCTCCGCCAGGGCACGGCCGACATCTTCCGTGCCGGCCTGGCCGCCCATGTCACGGGTGCGCGGGCCGCCTTCGGCCAGCAGCTTCTCGATGGTGCGGACAATGCAGTCGGCCGCTTCCTTTTCCCCCAGATGCTCCAACATCATGGCACCGGACCAGATCTGCCCGATCGGATTGCAGATGTGCTTGCCAGCGATGTCGGGCGCCGATCCATGCACCGGCTCGAACATCGATGGGGCGGTTTTCTCCGGGTTGATGTTGGCCGATGGCGCGATGCCGATGGAGCCCGCCACTGCCGGGCCCAGATCCGAGAGAATGTCGCCGAACAGGTTGGAACCCACCACCACGTCGAACCAGTCCGGATGCTGCACGAAATGCGCGCAGAGGATGTCGATGTGGAACTGGTCGGTGGTGACACCCGGGTAGTTCTGCGCCATGGCGGCGAAGCGCTCATCCCAGTAAGGCATCGTGAAAGTGATGCCATTGGATTTGGTGGCGCTGGTCAGCTTCCTGCGTGGTCGCGTTTGCGCCAGCTCGAAGGCATATTTCAGCACCCGGTCCACGCCTTTGCGCGTGAAGACGGCATCCTGGGTCACGAACTCGCGCTCGGTGCCAGCGAACATCTTTCCACCGGAGGAGGAATACTCGCCCTCCGTATTCTCTCGCACCACGTAGAAATCGATCTCGGCGGGGGTGCGGTTGGCAAGCGGCGTCTTGGCACCAGGCATCAGCTTGCAAGGGCGAAGGCTGATATACTGGTCGAACTCGCGCCGGATCGGGATCAGCAAGCCCCAGAGCGAGATATGGTCCGGCACGCCCGGCCAGCCCACGGCTCCCAAAAACACGCTGTCGCTCTGGCGAAGTTGCTCGATGCCGTCCTCCGGCATCATGCGGCCCGTCTTGCTGTAGGTCTCGCAGGACCAGTCGTAGTGGTCGAGCTTGAATTCGAAGCCGAAACGGCGAGCGGCGGCGTCCAGCACACGCAATCCCTCCGGCACGGTTTCCTTGCCGATACCATCCCCGGGCACCACGGCGATCCGATAGGAACGGGTCATGCGCTTCCTCCAAGCCTTCGACGCAGGTGAAGGGTGCCGCCCCTCAGCGTCCACGGCAAGGGGGCGGCCCTCTGCGCCTCCCGCAGTTCCTCGCCAGCAGCCGCCCTCGACCACGCTGGCCGGCTCAGGCCCAGCCCCTGGCGCGGATCGCCTCCGCCACCCGTGCTGCCTCATCGACCGGCTGCCGCGCAAAGGGCGCCGCGGCGACGAAGGGGCGGGCCTGACCGGCCTCGTACAGGCTGCGCCACAAGGCACGATGGCGTGGCGCATCCGTAGTTTCGGCGATAAAAACCGGCGCGCCCGTGGCCAAAGCCTCGCTGATCATGGACACCGAATCGCCAGTCACGACTACCACGTCGGCCCAGGCCAGGAAGCCGGCATAAGGGTTGGCGCCGCCATCCTGCCAGCCATGCAGCACATGGGGCGTTCCGCGCAGCGCCTCCTCCAGGACCGGGCGCGCCGCGACGCCACTGCGGCGGGAGGTGGTGGCCATGACACTGCCGCCAAAGGCGGCGGCGCGGTGCGCCAGCTCGGCGACCAATCCAGGCTCCAGCCCTTCAGCCCGTACGGCGCCGCCTAAAAGAAGCGCCACCCGCAGAGCCGGCAGTGTGCCCAGCGTGGGCGCCCATTCCGCCCGCGCCTCGGCCAGCCTCCTTGCGCTCATTCGGTGCGCCGCTCCCAGAATGGGCAGGATGTTGCTCGCCTCCCGCGGCCGGTCGTGCCGTCCAATCACCAGAAGATCGAAGCCACTGGCGCCGAAGCCCGGGCGCATGGCATGCACGGTGCGTGCTCCCTGGCGGCCCAGCCAGCGCGCCACCGGCGCCGAGCGGCGTCCGGCCGAGATCACCAGCTCAGGCCAGGGCGGAGCCAGCGCCTGCCGCGCGGCAGGCGCGACGCCGGCTAGGCTGGGCCACGGCCATGGCAGGCGAGACAGCCCTCCCCAGGCCAGCTCCACGGTGTGGAAGGGCGTGCCCAACCGCTCGGCGATGCCCAGGGCCTGCGCCGCGGTGCCGGCCCTGGGATCGGCCAGAACCCAGATGCGACTCGGATCTGTCATGGACGTGACGCCCCGCTCGTTTTACGAACCGCCGCCAAAAGGAGCCCCCGACATGCCTTCGACCCCCTTCTCCGCGCCCGGGGTTTCCCCTGGGACCTCCGACTGGGATCGCGACGCCGCGCTCACCACCGCCCGCATCCTGCTGGAGATCAAGGCGGTCAATTTCCGGCCCGAGGAGCCCTATACCTTCACCAGCGGCTGGAAAAGCCCGGTCTACATCGATTGCCGGAAGATCATTTCCTTTCCCCGCGCCCGCAACAAAATCTGCGACCTGGCGGTGGAGAAGATCAACCGCCACATCGGCTTCGAGACGATCGAGGCGGTGACAGGCGGCGAAACGGCTGGAATCCCCTATGCCGCCTGGATTGCCGACCGCATGGGGGCGCCGATGTCCTATGTGCGCAAGAAGCCCAAGGGCTTCGGTCGGAACGCCCAGATCGAGGGCGACGTGCCCGAGGGCAAGCGCACCCTGCTGGTGGAGGACCTGACCACCGATGGCGCCAGCAAGATCCGCTTCGCGCAGGCGCTGCGCGACGCCGGCGCGGTGTGCGACGACACCTTCGTGGTGTTCTTCTACGGTGTGTTCCCCGGCGGGCAGGAGAAGCTGAAGGAGATCAAGCTGAACCTGCTGCACCTGGCAACTTGGTGGGACGTGTTGGAGGTCTGCCGCGAGCGGCCCTACTTCTCCGAGGGTGCCTTGAAGGAAGTGCGCAAGTTCCTGGAAGATCCCGTAGGCTGGAGCCGCGACCGCGGTGGCGTCGGCAGCCTAGCCGAAGCGGAAGCCTACAAGGCCAAGGCGGGGTAACCTCCCTGTTCTCATAGCAGGGCGTTACAAGCCGCCCCTCCTGGCGGAGAGCGCTGCTTGTAACCCCCGGCGCTGCGCGTGGAGCAGGCCGCCCTGCCCCGGTGTCTTTCGCGGCTGCACCGGCAGGCGGACGCGGCGCGCCCGATTGACGAACACGCCCGGATCGCCTTTGATGCCCACGATGACCGCTATCCGCCCCCTCTCCGCACGGTATTACCGCCCGCTTCCATAAGCGGCGGACCGATCATCCATGTCCCCACCGCTGAGAGTCGGCGTGGGGATCATCAGGGGCAGTGCCGACCTCTCAGTCTTCAAAGAGGTTCGCAGAATGACTTCCCCCACTTCATCCCTTCCGCCCGCCCAGGTCGGCATTATCGGCTTCGGCGCCTTCGGGCGGCTGATGGCACGGCATCTTTCGCCGCATGTGGCGCTGCTGGCGCATGATCCGCGGCTGCCGCCGGGCGATGCGCAGGAGGATGGCGCCCGACCGGTGACGTTGGCCGAGGCCGCTGCTTGCCCGGTCGTGGTTCTGGCTGTGCCGGTGCGCGCCCTGGCGGCCACGGTGGAGGCCATCCGGCCGCATCTTCGGCCCGGTGCGCTGGTGGCCGATGTAGGCTCGGTAAAGTGCATCCCCGCTGCCATTCTGCGGGACGGCTTGCCCGACCATGTCGAGATCCTGGGCACCCACCCGCTCTTCGGCCCGCAAAGCGCGCGGAACGGCATTGCCGGGCTCAGGATTGCGCTCTGTCCTATTCGAGGCCGGCAATGGCTCCGCCACGCCGCCTTTCTGCGACGCGGGCTAGGGCTGCGGGTCATGGTGGCAACGCCCGAGGAGCACGACCGGGAAGCCGCCTTGGCCCAGGGCCTGACGCACCTGATCGCCAAGGTGCTGGTACGGATGGAGCCGATGCCTGGGCGGATGACCACGCGCAGTTTCGAACTCATTCAGGAGGCGGTGGGCATGGTTCGCGACGACGCGCCGGAGGTGTTCCAGGCCATCGAGCACTCCAATCCTTTCGCCGCGCTAGTGCGGCGACGCTTCTTTGGCCTGGCCGCCGAGTTGGACCAGGAGCTGGAGGCCGGCCACCCGGGCCCCGCGCCACTTGCTCTGGCCAGCGGATGATCCCGTGGCGGCCAGCCATTTCCGCTACCGCGACGCAGCAAGGAGCGGCATCATCGGGCGATGCGACGACATCTTCTGACCGCCCTTGCCCTCGTTCCGCTCGCTCTCGCCTTGCCGGTCGAGGCGCAGCCCCCGCGCGAAAGCCTGACGATCGGCATCAATCAGTACCCGTCCAACTTCCACCCGAATATCGAGAACATGGCGGCCAAGGCTTATATCCTCGCCTTCGCCCTGCATCCCGTCACCGCCTTCGACGCCGACTGGAAGCAAAGCTGCATCGAATGCGTCAGCCTGCCCTCGGTCGAGGCGGGCGATGCCGTGCTGGAAACGACGCCCGAGGGCAAGCCAGGCATCCGTGTCACCTGGCGCATCCGCGAGGGATGGAACTGGGGCGACGGCCGGCCCGTGACGGCCGATGACATGCGCTTCGCCTGGGAAGCCGGACGCGCCTTCGAAACCGGCTTCGGCCCGGCCGAGACATACCGCTCGGCCTATGAGTTCACCGTCAACGACCCGAAGAGCTTCACCATCCGCTTCGACAAGGTAACCTACAACTACGCCGGACTTGGCCAGTTCCAGCCACTGCCGGCGCATCTGGAGCGGGCCATCTGGCAGGCCGACAAAGCCGGCTATCGCACGCGCTCGCGCTACGAAACCGATACCACCAATCCCGGCCTCTACAACGGCCCCTACCGCATCTCCGCCGTGCAGCCCGGCGCTGGCGTGACGCTGGAACGCAACGCGCACTGGACCGGCCCTGCCGCACCCTTCAACCGCATCCAGATCCGAACGGTGGAAAACACCGCGGCCCTCGAAGCGCAGCTGCTTTCCGGGCAGCTGGACATGGTGGCGGGCGAATTGGGCTTTCCCCTGGAACAGGCGACCGCGCTGCAACGCCGCGTAGGGGACCGCTTCAGATTCTCCTACAATCCTGGCCTGACCTACGAGCATGTTGAGACCAATCTCGACAATCCCGTCCTGGCCGATCGGCGGGTTCGGCAGGCCCTGCTGCATGCCGCGGATCGGGCGCAAATCGTTGCACGCCTGTTTGAAGGCAAGCAGGAGGTAGCGGATGGTGGCGTGCATCCGCGTGACGCCGCCTATTCGCCTGATACGCCGAAATACCCCTATGATCCTGCCCGCGCCCGAGCCCTGCTGGAGGAGGCGGGCTGGAAGGCTGGGCCTGACGGCATTCGCCGCAATGCCGATGGCGAGCGGCTGGCGCTCGAGATCATGACAACCGCAGGCAACCGGACACGTGAACAGGTGCAGCAGATCCTGGCGGGCATGTGGCGGTCGGTGGGCGTCGAGGCGCGCATCCGCAACGAGCCGCCGCGCGTGTTCTTCGGCGAAACGGTGAGCAAGCGGCGTTTCACTGGCCTGGCCTTGTTCGCCTGGGTCAGCAGCCCGGAGAACGTGCCGCGCTCCACCCTGTTTTCCGACGAGGTCCCACGCGCCGAGCGCAACTGGTCCGGCCAGAACATCGCCGGCTACAAGGATGCGGAGGTGGACCGCCTGATCGAGGCGCTGCCGCTGGAGCTCGATGCCGATAAGCGCAAGCCGCTCTGGGCGGAGTTGCAGCAGCGCGTCGCCACCGACCTTCCTGCCCTGCCCCTCTGGCATCGCTCCGACGCGCATGTCTGGCCGCAATGGCTGGATGGCGTGACGCCCACAGGCCACCAGAACTATTCGCCGCTCTGGGTGACGCAGTGGCGGGTGCGCTGAGCCTCGTTCTGCGGCGCGTGCCGCAGATCGCACTGACCCTGGTCCTGCTTTCCCTCGCCGCCTGGCTGGCCATCGGGCTGATGCCGGGTGACCCGGCCTCGCTGGCACTGATGTCGGACCCTCACCTGACGCCCGAGGATGTGGCCCGGCTGCGCGCGTTGCACGGCCTCGATCAGCCCCTGATGGCACGCTACCTCGCCTGGATGGCAGGTCTTGCGCGCGGGGAATTCGGCTACTCCCGCCTTTTTGCCCAACCGGTCTGGGCAGTGATGTGGCCCGCCCTGCTCTCGACACTGGTGCTGGTCGGCGTTGCGGTGGCGCTGGCGGCCGGCCTCGGCGTCGCACTCGGAGCGCTGGCGGCGCTGAAGCCCCGCGCGGCGCCGCTGGTCGATGCGGCGGCGTTGCTGGCGCAAGCAGTGCCATCCTTCTGGCTCGGTATCCTGCTCATGATCCTCTTCGCCGTCTGGCTGGGCTGGTTGCCCGCCGGTGGAACGCCCAACACCGGCCAGTCCGGCTGGTCGTTCCTGATCCTCCCTGTTGCCACCATCGCCTTCGGGCAGATGGCCGCGTATGCGCGGCACGCGGCCACAGCGCTTTCCGCTGAGCTGGATCGTCCGCACATCACCGCCGCGCGCGCGCGTGGCGCCAGCGAGCGCAGGCTGCTCTGGCGCCACGCCATGCCCAACGCTTCCGTGCCATTGTTGACGCTGCTGGCACTGGATGCCGGGTCCCTGGTTTCGGGCGCCCTGGTCACCGAGACCGTCTTCGCCCGACCCGGCATGGGCAAGCTGCTCTACGATTCCGTGATGGGCAACGACTACAACCTGGCGCTGGTGGCGCTGCTGCTGGTGGCCCTGGTGACGATGCTCGCCACCCTGGCCGCCGACGTGGCGCAGCGCTGGATCGACCCGCGGATCGGCGAGCGGTGACCCGGCTACGGACCGGTCTGGCGTTGCTGATGCTTCTGGCACTGGGCGGCATCGCTGCGCCGTGGATCGCGGGCTGGCTGGGCAAGGACCCTTTTGCGCCGGACCTGTTCCTGCGCTACGCGCCGCTCTCCGCCGAGCATCCGCTCGGCGCCGACGAGCTGGGCCGCGACCTGCTTCTGCGGCTGCTCTACGGCGCGCGGGTTTCGCTGGGCGTGGGGCTCGCAGCGGCCCTGGCGGCTTCGATGCTCGGCACCGCACTGGGCCTGCTGGCAGCCTGGCGCGGCGGCGTGGTGGATGCCGTGCTGATGCGGTGGGCGGACGGGATGCTGGCCCTGCCGGCTCTGCCCATCCTGGTGCTGCTGGCGGCAATGGACCCCGCACGCCTGGGCTTGCCACGCGGAGAAGCCTCCACCGACATGCTGCGCATCATTGCCATCCTGGTGCTGTTCGGCTGGGTGGGCGTGGCGCGGCTCGCGCGCGGTGTGGCGATCTCGCTGCTGAGCAGCGACTATGTACGCGCCGCGCGGGCGCTGGGCGTCACAGAGGCGCGTCTGCTCTGGCGTCATGTTCTGCCCGGGCTGGCGGCACCCGTCGCCGTGGCATCCGCCCTGTCCGTCGCGGGCGCCATTCTGGCAGAAAGCGTGCTGAGCTTTCTGGGCCTTGGCATCCAACCGCCCACGCCCTCCTGGGGCAACATGCTGGCCAATGCGCAGGAGGCGGTGTTTGCCGCACCACTGGCTGCGCTGTGGCCGGGCATTGCGATCCTGCTGGCGGTCACCGGCTGCGCACTTGTGGCGGATGGGGTGGCGCGGCGCGGGCGCTGACTTGGTGCGCCGTCGCAAGCGGTTCACGTTCCTGCAGGCGCTGTGGCACGGCGCACCAAACCGGTCACCAGCGGCACCGAGTGCGCCCGGTGGGCATCGAGGAAGCGCAGCAGCGCCGCCTCATCCCGCGCCAGCGCCGCATCCTGGATGCGCCGGTGTTCCTCCCGCATCTGTTCGCGGTGAGGCGCCACGCCGAAATACAATGCCCTGTACTGGTCCGAGGCGCTCCAGATCTGCTCCAGGATCCGCAACAGGCGTGGCATGCCGCACGGCGTGAACAGTGCGAAGTGGAAACGCCGATTGGCGGCTGTGAGAGCGGCAAGGTCTTCGGCCTGGCAGGCCGCGTCGACCTGCTGAGTGGCCTCCGCCATGCTCGCCAGATCCGCGGCACCGAGACGCGGCAGGCCCACCCGCACGGCCTCGGTCTCCAGGATCTCGCGCAGCCGGTAGATTTCGGTCACTTCCGCAACGTCCAGCCGCGCGGCGGTGTAGCCGCGATGTGGCGTATAATCGACCAGCCCTTCCCCTTCGAGGATGCGCATGGCCTCGCGCACGGGCACGCGGCTGACACCAAAGCTTTCGGCCAGCGCTTCCATCTGCATGGGCTCGCCTGGCCGGAGAACGCCACCGGCAAGTTGGCGACGCAGTTCCCGCAGCACGGATTCCTGCGCCGTCGGTGGCTTGATGACGGGACGGGGCCGGTCGGTTGACATTTATCATTTATAAATGTGACATCGAAACGGAGACAAGAAGGAAGAGGAGGAAGCCATGTCCGAGGATTCAGCCCTGTTCGACAAGGGAATGCCGATCCGCCGGGAAGTGCTCGGCGCCGAGTATGTGGACGGCTCCATGGCACGGGCCGATGACTTCATGATGGCGTTCCAGCGCGCCACCACTGCCTGGGCCTGGGGCTGGGCCTGGGGCGATGATACGCTGGACCGTCGCACCCGTTCGCTGCTGAACCTCGCCATGCTGACGGCGCTCGGGCGCACCCCGGAAATCAAGCTGCATGTGAAAGGGGCGCTGAACAACGGCCTCAGCGTCGACGAGATCAAGGCCACGCTGCTGCACGCCACCGCCTATTGCGGCATCCCTGCCGGTCTCGATGCCTTCAAGGCGGCGCATGAAGTGCTGGTGAAGGAAGGCGCCGTGCCTGTGCCGAAGGACCCCAAGGCGTGAGCGCCACGCCCGGCGCGGCTTCCAACGTCGGCTTCATCGGTCTGGGCAAGATGGGGCTGCCCATGGCCACCTGCCTGCTGGCGGGGGGACATTCGGTCATGGCTCATGACAGCCGGGCGAAGGCCACCGAAACATTGCGGGGAAAGCCGAGGCTGAGCGTGGCGGCGGATGCGGCCACCCTTGCCGCCGCGCGAGACATCATCGTGCTGATGCTGCCAACCAGCGCAGTGATCCGCCACGTGATGCAGGAAGGTGGGCTGCTCGCCGCGCTGCGGCCCGGCACATTGGTGATCGACATGGGCTCCTCGGTGCCGGCGGAGACGCGCAGCCTCGCGGCCGAGATCGCAGCGCGTGGCGGGCAGCTCGTCGATGCTCCGGTTTCGGGCAGCGTCGCCAAGGCATTGACCGGCACGCTGGCCATCATGGCGGGGGGCGACGACGCCGCCATCGACCGCGCCATGCCCGTCCTGTCCTGCATGGGGGAGAAGGTGATCCGCACCGGCCCGGTCGGCTCCGCCCATGCCATGAAGGCGCTGAACAACTTTGTTTACGCGGCCGGGCTGCTCGCCTCCATCGAAGCGGTCCGGATGGGCGAAAGGCTGGGGCTGGACCTCGCGGTGCTGACGGATGTGATGAACGCGTCCTCTGGCCGCAACGTCGCCACCGAAACCAAGCTGAAGCAGCACATCCTGAATGGCGGTTATTCCGCTGGATTTCAGATCGGACTTCAGCGCAAGGACCTGGAAACGGCGGGCGCCATCGCCGCAGAGACGGGCTTCGACGCGCGCAGCCTCGCTTTGTGCCGCCACATCTGGACAGAGGCGGTGGAGGCGCTGGGCCCCGCCGCCGACAACACGGAGTTGCACCGCCACCTGCGCTGAGGCCAGGACGCGTATGCCGCGACAAGCCGGGCCAACAAGCAGTAGGACCGCTGCGTGACGCTGCTGCCGGGGGGAGTGCCGCGATGGGGCTACATCACTCCGCCGTGTCGCCCCCGCGATCGCTCGTTGTTGTGCCGACCCTGATCAAGGTCCGGGGCGATTGCACCCGCGCCGCCGACCGGAAGCCAGCTAGGCGCCGGGGTTCAGGGTAGCACCCAGCGCGGCGCTGAGAACTGCGGCTTCCCGCAAGACGGCGCTTTCCATAGGCGCGCGGCGCCGGGCATCGGCCAGGCGCGTCACCGTGCCGGAAAGGCACAGCGCGCCGAGCAGGGCGCCGCCTGGACCATGCAGCGGTGCCGCGATGGCCGCCAGTTCCGGATCGCGCTCGCCCAACGTCACCGACAGCCCTGCTGCACCCCGCAAGACCCGTGCCGCGGCGCCACGGTCCAGCGGCAGCAGCGTGCCTGCCGCGAGTTGGTCTCGCACCGCGTGCCGTCCTTCCTCGCGCAACAGGCAGAGCCGCGTCTCGCCTTCCCGCACATACAGGCTGGCGCTTTCGCCGGTTTCCGCCACCAGCCTGCGCAGGGCCGGAGGCACCACGGCCCGCAGCGCACCGAACGGCGCTGCCTCTGCCATAAGCCCCAGGCTGACCAGCGCCGGACCCAGCCGCCAGCAAGCGCCGTCGGACGTTCGCAACAGCATCCGTGCCCGCTCCAACGAGGCGATCAGCCGCAGCAGAGTGCTCTTATAGAGACCGGTGCGGCGCGACAGTTCGGCCAGCGACAAGGCATCCTCGCCCGGTCGCCAGGCAAACAGAACTGACAGGGCGCGGTCCACCGCGCCC
The DNA here is from genome assembly GCF_042646265.1 of Teichococcus globiformis. Classification (NCBI taxonomy): domain Bacteria; kingdom Pseudomonadati; phylum Pseudomonadota; class Alphaproteobacteria; order Acetobacterales; family Roseomonadaceae; genus Roseomonas; species Teichococcus globiformis. The sequence goes on along the minus strand of NZ_JBHRTN010000010.1, from coordinate 75,087 downwards.
ACGCCTGCCTCCGGCGCTTGTGGCTTGACCGCCATGGTCCATGATCCCATTCTGTCAGCAAGAACATCATTCTGTCTGACGGAACGCGCCACGTGTCAACCGAAACGCCCAAGCCCCTGCCCCTTGCCGGCCTTCGCGTGCTCGATTTCGGCCACACCGTGATGGGTCCCACCTGCGGGGTGGTGCTGGCCGATCTGGGCGCCGAGGTCATCCGGGTCGAGCCGCCGGAAGGCGATCGGACGCGCCGGCTCGGCGGCTTCGGCGTGGGTTTCTTCGCCACCTACAACCGCAACAAGCTGAGCCTCGCGCTCAACCTCAAGGATCCACGCGGCGCGGAGATCCTGCGCCGGCTGGTGCCCACGGCCGACGTGCTGATCGAGAACTTCGCTCCCGGCACCATGGAGCGGCTGGGCCTCGGTTGCGACGCGCTGCGCGCCATCAATCCGCGCCTCGTCTACTGCGCCCTGAAGGGCTACCTGCCCGGCCCTTACGACACGCTGCCAGCACTGGACGAGGTGGTGCAAATGCAGGGCGGCCTCGCACACATGACTGGTCTTCCCGGCCGTCCGCTGCGTGCCGGCACCTCGGTGGTGGACATCATGGGGGGCGTGTTCGGCGTGGTCGGCATCCTGGCCGCGCTGCGCCAGCGCGAACAGACTGGCGAAGGCCAGAAGGTGCAGGCCTCCCTGTTTGAGAGCGTCGCCTTCATGGTGGGGCAGCACATGGCGGCCGGCGCCATGGCGGGCGAGCGCATGCCACCGATGACGGCCCGGCGTATCACCTGGGCCATCTACGACGTGTTCGAGGCCAGCGACGGGCAGGTCTTCGTCGGCGTCACCAGCGACCAGCACTGGCAGCGCCTCTGTGCCAGCTTCGAACTGGAGGAGCTGGGCGCCGACCCCGCCCTTGCGAGCAACGGCCAGCGTGTCGCCGGGCGCGAGCGTATCATGCCGGTGATGGAGAAAATGATCGCCGGATGGACGGTGCAGGAGGTGCTGGACCGCTGCCGCGCCGCCTTCATCCCCTGCGCGCCGGTAGCCCATCCGGAGGACCTGTTCAACGATCCACACCTGCTTGCCAGCGGCATCATGGGCGAAACGGCGCTTACCGGGCATCTTTCTGCCCCCATTCCCATGACGCCGGTCCATCTGGCCGACAGCCGTGTCACGCTGCGGCACCAGCCGCCGCGCCTGGGCGAAGGCGGTGCGGCCATCCTGGAGCAGCTCGGCATCACGCCCGAGGAGCAGGCCGCCCTGGCCCGCGACCACATCCTGACCCTTCCCGCGGAGAATGCCGCATGAGCCTCCCCTCCCGCATTGAAATCCGTGAGGAAGGCCCGCGCGAAGGCTTTCAGTTCGAGAAGGGCGAGATCCCGACGGCGCGGAAGATCGCCCTGATCGACGCCCTGTCCGAGACCGGGCTTCGGCACATCCAGACCGTGTCCTTTGTCGACGCGCGCCGCGTCCCAGGCATGGCCGATGCCGAAGCGGTCTGCGCGGGGATCACGCCGCGTCCGGGCGTCGCCTACAATGCGTTGTGGCTGAATGCCAAGGGCTTCCTGCGGGCGCTGGTCACCCCGAACGTTGCGCTGGAGGGCAGCGTTTCCGTTTCGGCCTCGGAAGTGTTTGGTCGCCGCAACCAGAACCGCGACCGCGAGCAGGACCTGGCTGCCGCCGCGGCGCTGATGGCGCTTTACGCCGAGCACCGCGTGCCGCTCCGCCGGATCACCGTGATGGCCGCCTTTGGCTGCAACTTCCAAGGCGAGGTACCGATCCCCGCGGTGCTCGACCGGGCCGAGGCGCTTCTGGCGCTTGCCGGCGGCGCGGGGCTGACGGCAGGGCCGCAGCGCCCCTATCTCTCACTGGCAGACACCATGGCTTGGGCCACGCCGCTTTCCATCCAGCGCGTGGTTGGCGCGGTGCGGCAGAAATGGCCGGATCTGGAGATCTCCCTGCATCTGCACGACACGCGTGGCATGGCCATGGCCAATGCCTGGGCCGGGCTGCAGATGGGCGTCGCCCGCTACGATGCCGCGATCGCCGGTCTTGGTGGGTGCCCCTTCGCCAAGCATGCCGGTGCCGCAGGCAACATCTGCACCGAGGACCTTGCGCTGCTCTGCGCCGAAAGCGGCGTTGCCACCGGCCTGGACCTCGATGCCCTGATTGAGGCGGGGCGGCTGGCCGAGGATGTGGTGGGCCACCCTTTGCCGGGCCGGGTCAAGCAGGGCGGGAAACTTGTCGCCAGGGCCTGAGGTCTCTTGTTGCGAGACTTTCGCAACTGCATAAAGCGATGATGTTCCGCCGTAGAGCCGATCGTCCAGCACCCCCGCCCTCCCTGCCGCCTGCCATGGTGCGCGAGGCGAGCCCTGAAACGCTGGATGCCGCCTTTGCCGGACCACCGGAGGAAGCTGCGCGCTGGATCGCCGCCGCAGCCAGGGCGGGCATGACCCAGGCGCAACTGATCTACGGCCAGATCCTGCTGGACGGGCGTGGCGTGCGGCAGAACAGGGCATCAGCGCTGGGCTGGTTTCGCGTCGCCGCAGGTGCCGGAAATCTGGCGGCGCTGAACATGATGGGACGCTGCCACGAGCTGGGCTGGGGAACCCCGCAGGATGTACCGCAGGCGGTGACGCTGTATCGCGAGGCGGCCAGCCGCGGCGAGCCCTGGGCGCAGTACAACTTGGCCAGCCTCCTGGCACGCGGGGTGGGCGTTGCGCCAGATCTTGCCGAAGCCCTTCTGTGGTTCCGCCGCGCGGCCGCTCAGGGTCACGCCAAGGCCATGACCGTCATGGCGCGGCATCTGGAGGAAGGAACCGAGGGGCCGCCTGACCACGCCGCTGCGCGGACGCTATACGCCCGGGCCGCCGAGGCCGGCGATGTTCGCGCCCAGTTCAACATGGGAACCCTTGCGCTGGAGCGGGGCTGCGAGGCCGACGCCCTGCGCTGGTTCCGACAGGCCGCCGCCGGCGGTCCTGCCGATTTTCGTCAGGACATCGCGGCGCGGCTGGCCCGCCGGCCGGAAGCGGCCATGCAGGCCCTGGCGGCGGAGTTGCGGCAGCCCGCCGCCTGATCTGCAACTAAGCTCTTGGGGTGCTCCCCGGGCCACCTGGCTCCCGCGGACGCAGCAGGCTGCCGAGCAGCTCGCCCACGCCACCCTGACCAAGCTCGTCTTCCCGTTCTGGCACCTGACCCTGCGGGGTCATCCGATCCACCAGCTCCGGCATGGTGCGGCGCAGTTCCTCCAGCAGGCTTTGCCGATCCGTTCCAAGCTGCACGGCCACCTGATCCAGCTCGGCCGGATCGAATTCGCGCTCCAACGCGGACAGGGGAATCTCCCGGTTGGCACCCGGCGATACCCAGGAATCCACTTCTTCGGCAAAGCCCTGGCGCCGCATGCCGCCCAACATCCCGGCCAGCCCTCCGAGCAGCCCGCCCAATCCGGCATTGGCTCCCGAACCGCTGCCGCCCATGCCGCGGCCACCTGCCGCTCCACCCATGCCACCGCCCAGGATGCTGCCTAGCACGCCGCCAAGACCACCGCCCATTCCGGCGCCGCCGGCGCCGGGCTGGCCGCCGCCGCCCAGCAATCCGCCAAGAACGTCAGCCAGGCCGCCGCCCGGTGATGCGCTCCCCCCAGTCCGCTGGTCTCCCTGTTGCCCAGGGACCTGATAGGGCGGCAAACCCTGGCCACCTTGCCCCGGCGCTTCCGGCTGGTGCTGGCGCGAATCGCCGCGCAGCAGGCCGCCCAGCACGTCGCCGATCCCGCCTTGTCCACCGGAGGATGCGCCACCCGGCAGCCCTGCCGGTCCGGGTGTCCCACCATGGCCCATGCCTGAAGGCTGGTCCTGCTGGCTTCGCGCATGCTTCATCAACTGCTGCACAAGAAGGGCAATGGCCGCCATTTTCACGCCGTTGGACAGGCCTCCGCCCAGCCCGCCGCCGCGTTGCCCGCCGAAGAATTCGCTCATGGTCGCCTGCTCCCTTGCCTGAATCGGTCGCGCACCCCGCCGATATGCGTGTGCTTCCAGGCACCGGAACCTAACGTTCTCGCGACCGCGAGGTTGGTGTTCGACATGTTGGCACGCCCTGCGCGAACCGCCCGCCATGCTCCTCGCTCAGCGGCTGCGCCGCGGTCAGCCCATGGCGGGCATGGCGCGGCCGCCGGCCAGGCGTAGGATGCGGGTGGGGCGCTCCACCCCCAGCAGGCGATGTGTGATCAGGATCACGCTGCGCCCCTGGGTCGCTTCCTCCAGCGTTTGAAGGAAGGCCTGCTCCGCAGCGACATCCAGTCCGGCGGCGGGCTCGTCCAGGATCAGCACAGGCGCAGGCGACAACAGGGCACGAGCCAAGGCGATGCGCCGCCCCTGCCCGCCCGAGAAGCGCGCCCCTCCCTCGCCGCACCGCGTCGAAAGGCCTTCCGGAAGGGCCTGCACCACTTCGGCGACACCGGCCCGGCCCAGAGCCTGCCACAGCGCGTCGTCCGAGGCCTCAGGCGCGGCCAGGCGAAGATTGGCGGCAATGCTGTCATCGAAAAGCCGCGCATCCTGCGTCAAGCAGGCGATGCGGGAGCGCACGGTGTTGCCCGCCATGTTGGCGATGTCGATGCCGCCCAGGGTGATGCGGCCTTCCTGGGGCGCAGCCAGCTTCAGCAGCAGGGCAGCCAGGCTGGACTTGCCGGCACCGGACGGTCCAAGCAGCGCCAGCCGTCCCCCTTCCGGAAGATCGAGGTCAAGCCCTTCGAACACCGGCGGACGGTCCGGCGCCCAGGCGAAGCGCAGACCCTCGATCCGCAGGGCATGCCCGGGCGGTGCCGGAGCGGGCTCGGCCGGCTCGGCCATGGGAGGCGGAGTATCGGCTGCCTCGAACAAGCGCCTGGCCCCGGCGGAGGCAGCGGCCAGCGCGGTGCCGGCGCGCGGCACGGCGGCCAGCACCTCGGCCGCAGCCAGGGCCAGGAAAAGGCCGAGAACGGCTCCGGCCACGGCGCCTTGACCCCCCGCCAGCCCATAGCCGAGCGCTCCCAGCAGGCCGAGCTGGGTCAGAGCCAACCCGCTGGCGCCGCTCCAGGCAGCGCGCCGCGCCAGGTATTTCTGCTTGCGGGACAACAGCTCGCCCGACCGCATCAGGCGATCGGTCACGCGACCTTCGGCATTGGCCGCGAGCGTATCCTCCAGCCCCAGCAGAGGGTCCACGGCAGCGGCGCGCAGCTGGCCTTGCGCATCGGCAACACGGGCCGCGGCGCGGCCTGCCGCGGGCGCCAGCAGCGGCGGCAGAATCAGCGCGACGCCCAGGGGCAGCGCCACAACGGTGACCAAAGCGGGGTCCGCAGCCCCCAACAGCACGGTCATGGCGAGCACAACCGCGATGGCGGCGGCGCCTGGGACCAAGGCGCGCAGATAGAGCCCGTCCAGCGCCTCCACATCCGATACGATGCGGCCCAGCAGGTCGCCGGCGCCACGAAGGCCCAGCCCTGCCGGCAGCCGCTCGGCCAGACGGCTGAAGAACCAGATCCGGGTGTCGGCCAGGGCACGGAAGGTGGCGGCATGCGTCGCCAGACGTTCGGCATAACGGAACAGCGGCCGCACCAGGATCAGTGGGCGCAGCAGCAGCAAGGAACCCACGGCACCGGCCGTCAGCGCGCTGTGCAGCAATCCTTCCGAAACGCCGCGCCCGGCCAAGGCCAGCAACGCCACGCCTGCCAGGGCGGCCAGAGCCGCCATAACGGCGCCGCCGATCAGCCAGCCCCGCCGCCCGCTCCAAAGGCCGAGAACACGCAGGAGTTCACGCAGCATGCTTCTCATTCGCCGGCCAGCCGCGCTGGCGTGGCGCGGCCTCCCTCCATTTCCAGCACGCGGCTGAAACGGGCACGCAAAGCCGGGGAATGCGTCGCGATGATGGCCGTGCGCCCGGCGCACAGGCGGCGTAGGCTTTCCAGCACATCCGCTTCCGTGCCGGGGTCGAGATGCGCGGTTGGCTCATCGAGCAGCACCAGCGGCGCATTGCGGAGAAAAGCCCGCGCCATGGCCACTCGCTGCGCCTGTCCGCCGGAAAGGCCATAGCCTCCTTCGCCCACCAGGGTGTCCAGCCCTTCCGGCAGCGCGTCGGTGAAGTCGGTGACACGGGCGGCGCGGGCGGCGGCCAGGATTTCGGCCTCGCTGGCCTCAGGCCGGGCAAGCGCGATGTTGGCGCGGATGGTGTCACGGAACAGATGCGCTTTTTGCCCGACATAGGCCGAAAGCCGCCGCAGTTCCGACGGCTTCAGGCTGGTGGCGTCGCGTCCATTCAGCGCGATACGCCCCTGGTCCGGGCGGTTGAAGCCCATCAGCAGCCGCAGCACCGAGGACTTGCCCGAACCCGAGGGGCCGGCCAGCACCAGCGCCTCACCCGGCAACACGCGAAAGGACAGATCAGCGAGGGCCGGGCCGCGCGCCGGATCGTAGGTCAGCCCGACCTGCTCAAAGGTGACCACCACGCTCGGCGGCATCTCGGCCAGCTGCAGTCCGGCTTCCGGAACGGCTTCATCCTGCAGCAGCGGGGCAAGGGCGGCGGCAGCGCCCTGGGCCGACATCCGCTCGTGGTAGGCGGCGGAAAAGGCCCGGAGCGGCGCAAAGAATCCAGGCACCATGAGCAGGCAGAACAGCGCCGCCTGCGGATTGGGATGGCCACCCACCAGCAGGTTGCCGTGGCGCCATGCCAGGCAACCCAGCACGGCAGCGGCGATCACTTCCAGGTTCAGGCCGGACAGAAAGGCGACGCGCAGGACCTTCATGGTGCGGCCGCGCAGTTCCTCGGCGGCAGCCCCCAGCGCCTGCGCCTCGCTTTCCTGACGGCCGAACAGCACGATCTGCGGCAGGCCCCGCATGCGGTCCAGAAACCGGCCGGACAAGGCTTGCAGCGCATCGAACTGGCGCCGGCTCGCCATGGCCGCGCCGATGCCGGTCACCGCCATGCCCACCGGCACCAGCCCGCCGGCGGCCAAAAGGATGACGCCGCTCAGCGGATCCTCAAAGGCCACCACCAGCGCGATCAGCAAGGGGCCCAGCGCCGCCAGCACCGCGGCCGGCAGCCAGCGGGCGAAATAGCCGTCCAGCGCCTCGATCCGGTCCACCACCAGCGTCGCACGTTCACCGGCCGGACGGGTGTCGGAGGGCCCGAGGGCCAGCAAGCGGGCGAAGGCGCGGCGGCGTAGGCCGGCCCGCGCGGCGGCTCCGGCATCCGCCTGGGCGCGCTCCTGCGCCACGCCGAGGCCGATCGCCAGGAGGGCGAGCGCACCGGCGGCGGCAAGGTCGGACCAGGCCGCCTCGCCGTGGCCCAGCAGGCCAGTCAGCAGGCGGGCCATGAACCAGGCCTGGGCGAGGCCGCAGGCGATCGAAGCAAGACCGAGCAGGACGGGGCGCGCCATCCGCCGGCGGCCGTCCCGGGCCGTGGCTGAGAGCAGGGCGCGCGCCCGGGCCGCCTCGGCCGGCAGGGGCTGAGACATGGCGCGCTTTCTAGCCGGGTTTCCGCCACAACAAAACCTTGAAGCCGCGTTTGGCTAGCGGCTTCACTCGCGAATTCCGGCCCGCCCGTCCCTTGCGGCGCCACCGAACAGGAGACGACCAGCCGAATGCTGCCCAGCCATGGACGCTACGACTATCACGCTTGGCCGGATCGCCCTGCCTATTCCTGGCCCGGCGGCGCCAAGCTGGCCGTGTATCTTGGCATCAGCCTGCAGCATTTCTCGTTCGGGGAGGGGCTGGGCGCCGAGATCTGTCCGGGGCCGAACGGCGGGGGCGGACCGCATCCCGATGTGCTGAACTATTCCTGGCGCGACTACGGCAACCGGGTGGGCGCCTGGCGTCTGATCGAAATGCTGGACGCGCTGCGCCTGCCGGCCACGGTGCTGGTCAACAGCAGTATGTACCACCACGCGCCCGCCCTGGTGGCCGCGCACCGGGCCCGCGGCGACGAGATCGCCGGCCATGGCCGCACCAACAGCGAGCGGCAGTCCTCCATGGACGAGACCACAGAACGGAACATGATCCGTGAAGCCACCATCGCGCTTTTCGAATCCGAGGGACGGCGGCCGCAGGGTTGGCTATCCCCCTGGATCGCTGAAAGCCGCGCCACCTCCGACCTGCTGGCCGAGGCCGGATACCGCTACACATTGAACTGGAGCGCCGACGATCAGCCGATCTGGCTGCGCACCCGGCATGGCCCCTTGCTCGCCGTGCCCTACCCGCAGGAGGTGAACGACCTCTCCTCCATCGCCGTGCGCGGGGACTCGGCCGAGCAATTCGCCGCCACCATCGTGGCGGATTTCGAGGAGCGGCTGCTGCAGACCCGCGACGGCAAGCCGCAGGTCATGGGCATCGCTCTGCATCCCTACCTGATCGGGCAGCCCCACCGGCTGCGGGCCCTGCGGGTCGCGCTGGAGCATATCTCCCAGCGCCAGGGACTGGTGTGGATCACCACCGCCGGACAGATCGCCCAGCATGTGCAGACCATGCCTGGCATGGTGCCGTGACGGGCACGTCTCCAGGCAAACTCAGAAGTCGAGGTCGGCGTAATGGGAAGGCGGGTTCACCCCGCTGACCCTGTCCGCCAGGAGCGGACGGAAGGCAGGGCGCGACTTCACCCGGGCATACCAGTCCTTGGCAGCATCGCTCATGGTCCATTCGATGTCGCCAATGTAGTCCAGCGCCGAAACATGCGCGGCCGCCGCCAGATCCGCCAGGGACAGGGTGCTGCCAGCCAGCCAGCCCCGTGTCTCGGCCAGCCAGCCGAGATATTCCAGATGCGGCTTCATGTTGGCGTAGCCCGCGCGCAAGGCTCCCGCATCGGGATTGCCGCGCCCGAGCAGCCGCTTCATCTGCTTTTCGTACAGCAGGTTGTCGGTCACCTCCCGCCCGAACTTGCCGTCGAACCAGGCGGTCAGGCGGCGGATCTCCGCCCGTTCGCCCAGGGTACGGCCGAGCAGCTGCACCTCGGGATAAGCCTCGTCCAGGTATTCGCAGATGGCGTAGCTGTCCGCCAAAACCAGACCGTTTTCCTCGGCGAGCACCGGCACGGTGCCTGCCGGGTTGAGGTCCAGAAACTCCGCCCGCCGATCCCAGACCCGTTCCAGCCGCATCTCGTAAGGAATGCGCTTCTCGCTGAGGACCAGCCGGACCTTTCGCGAGGCGGGGGACAAAGGCAGGTGGTAGAGAATTCGCATGCAGAACGCCAAGCCGGAGGACGGAGCGCAGAGTTATCGCACGCACACTCCGTAGCGGCTACCCGCTGATCACGGCACGTTGCGCGATGTTTCGCCGCTAGCGGGACAGGAACGGAACCGTGCCGCCCCTGTCCCGGTGACCTCACTCAGCGGCGATGGCCACATCCTCCATCGGTCGCGGCAAGTACTTGGCGTACTCCTTCGGCACCACGTGCCAGAAGCGGCCGCGCTCGACCGTCCAGTCGTTGAGCAGGCGCGCCGCCAGGCGCGAGCCCGTTTCGCCAGCATGGGCGGCGATCAGCTCGCGCAGATGCCCTTCCCAATGGGCGGAGGCCAGCCGGCGCCAAAGCAGCGTGTCGGGATTGACGCGGTGCTCGAAGCTGTCATCCGCGTCGTAGATAAAGGCCTGACCGCCGGTGAAACCAGCGCCGAAATTATCGCCCACGGCGCCCAGGATCACCACTGCACCGCCGGTCATGTACTCGCAGCCATTGGCGCCGACCCCCTCCACCACTGCGGTGGCGCCGGAATTGCGCACGGCGAAGCGCTCGCCGGCCTGGCCGGCCGCAAACAGCTCACCCGCTGTCGCGCCGTAGAGGCAGGTGTTGCCAATGATGGCGTTCTCGTTCCACACCAGGTTCGAGGATGGTGCCGGGCGCACAACGATGCTGCCGCCCGAGAGGCCCTTGCCAACGTAGTCGTTGGCGTCGCCCAGAACCTCGAGCTTCAGCCCGCGCACCGCGAAGGCACCGAGCGACTGTCCTGCCGCGCCGCGCAGCCGCACAGTGAGATGCCCTGGCTGCAGGCTGTTCATGCCGAATTTACGGGTGATCTTCGAGGAGATCTTGGTGCCGATGGCGCGGTGCGTGTTGCGGATGTTATAGGCGAGCTGCATCTTCTCGCCACGTTCGAACAGCGCGGCCGCGTCGCGGATCATGTCCGCGTCCAAGGTTTCGGGCACCTCGTTCCGCCCTTCCAGCGTGCAGAACCGCGCGAACGGCCCCGCATCGGCCTGCACCAGCAGCGGGTTGAGGTCGAGGTCGTCCAGATCCTCGGAGCCGCGCGAAACCTGCTTCAGCAGATCGGTGCGGCCGATCACCTCCTCCAGCCTGCGGAAACCGAGCGAGGCCAGGATCTCGCGGATCTCCTCGGCAATGAAGGAGAACAGGGCGATGACCTTCTCGGGCGTGCCCTCGAACTTCTTGCGCAGGTCCTCATCCTGGGAGCACACACCCACCGGGCAGGTGTTGCTGTGGCACTGCCGGACCATGATGCAGCCCATGGCGACCAGCGACGCGGTGCCGATGCCGAATTCCTCGGCACCCAGCATGGCCGCGATCACCACATCCCGCCCGGTCTTCAGCCCCCCATCGGTACGCAGCTTGATGCGGTGGCGCAGGCGGTTGAGCAACAGCACCTGGTGCGTCTCGGAAAGCCCCATTTCCCAGGGCAGGCCGGCATACTTGATCGAGGACACCGGCGAGGCGCCGGTGCCGCCGGAATGGCCCGACACCAGGATGGCGTCCGCCTTCGCCTTCGCCACGCCAGCCGCGATGGTGCCGATGCCGGAGCGCGACACCAGCTTCACGCAGACCGAGGCCTCGGGGTTGATCTGCTTCAGGTCGTAGATGAGCTGCGCCAGATCCTCGATCGAGTAGATGTCGTGATGCGGCGGGGGCGAGATGAGCGTGACGCCCGGCGTCGCATGGCGCAGCTTGCCGATGAGTCCGGTGACCTTGAAGCCGGGCAGCTGCCCGCCCTCGCCCGGCTTGGCGCCCTGCGCCACCTTGATCTCGATCTCCTTGCAGTTGTTCAGGTACTCGGCGGTGACGCCGAAGCGGCCTGAGGCAATCTGCTTGATGGCCGAGTTCGGATTGTCGCCATTGGCGCGTGGCCTGGCGCGCTCCGGGTCCTCGCCTCCTTCGCCGCTGTCGGAGCGCGCGCCGATGCGGTTCATGGCGATGGACAGCGTCTCGTGCGCCTCGGGGCTGAGCGCGCCGAGGGAGATGCCAGGGGCGATCAGCCGCTTGCGGATCTCGGTGATGCTCTCGACTTCCTCGATAGTGACCGGGCTGCGGCCCTCGGCGCGGAAATCCAGCAGGTCTCGCAGCGCCACGGGGGCGAGCTTGCGCACCTGCTCGGAATAGCGCTTGAAGGTCTGGTAGCTATCGGTCTCCACCGCGTTCTGCAGCAGGTGGATGAGGCTGCCATCAAAGGCATGCGCCTCGCCGCGCCGGCGCAGCTTGTACAGGCCGCCCACCGGCAGCACGGCGCTGGCGCCATTCCAGGCCTGGCGGTGCATGGCCAGGACGCGCCGCGCGATGCCGGACAGCCCGATGCCGGAGATGCGCGACTGCGTGCCGGGGAAGAACTCGGCGACCAGCGCGCGCGACAGGCCCACCGCCTCGAAGTTCATGCCGCCGCGATAGGAGGAGAGCACCGAGATGCCCATCTTCGACATGATCTTGAGGAGGCCCTTGTCCACCGCCTTGCGGTAATAGCCCACGCAATCCTTCAGCGACTTCTGCCCGAACAGGCCGCGACCGTGCCGGTCGGCAATGCTGTCCTGCGCCAGGTAGGCGTTCACCGTGGTGGCGCCCGCGCCGATCAGCACAGCGAAGTAGTGCACGTCCACGCATTCGGCGGCGCGCACATTGAGGCTGACGAAGGTACGCAGCGAGTGCTTCACAAGATGAGTGTGCACGGCACCCACGGCCAGGATCATCGGGATCACGGCACGCTCGGCGGACGTCGCCTCATCGGTCAGGATGACGTGGGCGCAGCCGGAGCGCACGCCCTCCTCGGCCTCGCGCTTGATGCGCTCGATGGCACGGCGTAGGCCGGGCTCGCCCTCCTCCACCGCGAAGGTAGTGTCCACCACCACCGCCGTGTCGCCCATGTAGTCGCGCATGGCGGCGAACTCGGCGTTGGAGAGCACGGGGCTGTCCAGCATCAGCATGTCGCACTGCGCCGGATCCTCGTCGAGGATGTTGCCGAGGTTGCCCAGCCGCGTCTTGATCGTCATCACCCGCGTTTCGCGGAGGCTGTCGATCGGCGGATTGGTGACCTGGCTGAAGGTCTGGCGGAAGAAGTGGTGGAGCCCACGATAGCCGGCGGACAGCACGGCAATCGGCGTGTCGTCGCCCATGCTGCCGATCGCCTCGGCGGCGTCCTCGGCCATGGGATGCAGGATGGATTCCAGATCCTCCATGGTGAAGCCCATGGCGAGCTGGCGCCGGCGCAGCGTGTCGCCGGTCAGCTCCTGCGCCTCGTCCACCTCGTCGCGCACAATGCCGTCGATGCGGGTGGTGCGGTTCACCCATTGACCAAACGGGCGGCGCGCCGCCAGCACGTCCTTCAGCTCCGTGTCGCCGTAGAAGCGGGCCTGATCGAGATCGACACCGATGCACTGGCCTGGCCCGACGCGGCCCTTGGCGACGATCTCCGCCTCGGCCACCTTCACCATGCCGGTCTCGGAGCCAACAATCAGCAGCTTGTTCTGGGTAATGGTGTAGCGGATCGGCCGCAACCCGTTGCGGTCGAGGCCCGCCACGGCCCAGCGGCCGTCGGTGGCGCAGACGGCCGCCGGACCGTCCCACGGCTCCATCACCGCGTTGCAGTACATGAACAGATCGCGATGGGCCTCCGGCATGGTGGCATTGCTGCCGATGCTTTCGGGGATCAGCATCGCCTTGGCCATGGGCGCGTCGCGGCCGCCGCGGACCAGCAACTCGAACACGTTGTCCAGCGTGGCGGTGTCGGAGCCGCCCGCCTGCACGATGGGCTTGATGTCGTCCATGTACGGGTCGAGCAACTCGTGCGCCAGCCGCGTCTCGTGCGACTTCATCCAGTTGATGTTGCCGTGGACGGTGTTGATCTCGCCGTTATGCGCCAGCATGCGGAAGGGTTGCGCCAGCCGCCAGGTCGGAAAGGTGTTGGTGGAGTAGCGCTGGTGGTAGATGGCAAAGCGGCTGACGAAACGCTCATCCCGCAGGTCGGGATAGAAGTCCGTCAGGTTCTCCGCCAGAAACATGCCCTTGTAGATCATCGAGCGGCACGAAAGGCTGCAGAGGTACAGCTCCGGCACCTGCGCCGCGATGGCCTGCTTCTCGATCCGGCGGCGGATCACGTAAAGGTCCCGCTCACAGGTCGCGGCATCGCGCTGCTCGGGGTCCCAGATCAGGATCTGCTCGATCTCGGGGCGCGTGGCGTTGGCTTTCTCGCCGATGCAGGAAACGTCAATCGGCACCTGCCGCCAGCCATAGATGAGGTAGCCGCCTGTCAGGATCTCGGTCTCGACAATCTGCCGGCAGCGTTCCTGCGCCGAAAGATCGGTCTTGGGCAGGAAGACCATGCCCACCGCGATGCGCCCTGGGCGCAGCCGGTCGCCGCCGCGCTCAACCACTTCGGCGAAGAAGTTCTGCGGGATCTCGATGTGGATGCCGGCGCCGTCGCCGGTCTTGCCGTCGGCATCCACGGCGCCGCGGTGCCACACCGCCTTCAGCGCATCGATGCCGGCCTGCACCACATCGCGGCGGGGCTTGCCATCAAGAGCAGCCACCATGCCGACGCCGCAGGCATCGTGCTCGGTGACATCGACATGCGCGGTGCCGCTCAGGAGCGCGGCGTTGCGGGCATAGGTCTCGGCAAAGGATGCGCCGTTCTCCAGGCTGTCCATCTTGATCACTCCGCCGCCATGGCCGGCGTCTTCTTCGCCAGCACGTATTGCTCGATCTGATCGGCCGCATCACGGCCATCCCGGATCCCCCAGACAACGAGGGAGGCGCCCCGCACGATGTCGCCCGCGGCAAACACGCCCGGCAGCTTCGTCATCATGGTTCGGCGATCGATGGTCACCGTGCCCCAGCGCGAAACGGCCAGTTCCGATGCACCGAAAAGCGCCGGCAGATCCTCGGGGTCGAAGCCCAGTGCCTTGATCACAAGGTCCGCCTTCACGGTGAACGCGCTGCCGGCGATCGGCTCCACCTGCTGGCGACCGGTGGCGTCGGGCAGGCCGAGATGCATGCGCAGCGCGGTCACGCCGCTGACCTGCCCCTCACCCTCGAAAGCGTCGGGTGCCGAAAGCCAGGCGAAGGTCACGCCCTCCTCCTCGGCATTGGACACTTCGCGCATGGAGCCGGGCATGTTGGCCTTGTCGCGCCGGTAGAGGCAGGTGACGGAGCTCGCACCCTGCCGAATGGCGGTGCGCACGCAATCCATGGCGGTATCGCCGCCGCCGATCACGACCACCGTCTTGCCGGCTGCGTCGAGGGATCCATCCTCGAAGGCGGGAACCGTGTCGCCCAGGCCCTGGCGATTAGAGGCGGTGAGGTAGTCCAGTGCCGGCACGATGCCACCCAGGTTCGCGCCTGCCCCACCGATGTCGCGCGCCTTGTACACGCCGGTCGCGATCAGCACGGCATCATGCTTCCGCCGCAGTTCTTCCAGCGTGATGTCGGTGCCCACCTGGCAGTTCAGCACGAACTCGATGCCGCCTTCGGCATACTGGGCATGGCGACGAAGGACGACCTCCTTCTCCAGCTTGAAATTCGGGATGCCGTAGATCATCAGTCCGCCGACCCGGTCGTACCGGTCGTACACCGTGACCTTCCAGCCGCGCAGCCGCAGCCGCTCGGCCGCCGCCAGGCCCGCGGGGCCGGCCCCGATGATGCCGACGGAGTGCTCGACCTCTCGCACAGGCCGCGGTGGTTTGACCCAGCCTTTCTCCCAAGCGGTGTCGGTGATGTACTTCTCCACCGCCCCGATGGTGACGCTCTCGAACCCCTTCTCGATCACGCAATTACCTTCGCAGAGCCGGTCCTGCGGACAGACACGGCCGCAGATCTCGGGGAAGGTGTTGGTGGCGGCTGAAACCTCATAGGCTTCTTCCAGCCGACCTTCCGCCGTCAGCTTCAGCCAGTCAGGAATGTTGTTGTTGAGCGGGCAGTGGATCGAGCAGAAGGGCACGCCACACTGGCTGCAGCGGCTCGCCTGATCGGCAGCATGCTGGGTGCTGAAGCGACGGTAGATTTCGCCGAAATCCGACCTGCGTACCTGCGCATCCCTTTTCTCCGGCGTCTGTTGCGACAGGCGCACGAATTGCAACATGCGTTCGGCCATGGGCGGGTCCCTCGGGCAGAGAGGCTGGCAGGATCAGAAGGACATCACGTGCAATGCGGGGTCCAGCAGAGCTTCGGCATCCTTCTGGTGGCGATTTGGCATAGTTACCAAACCGTTTCCAGCCAATTTCCCCCATTACGTCAGCATAACTGACATAATATTAGACGGGAAGCAGCATCACTGCCTCATTTTCCGCCCGACCGTCTCCATAAACATCCGGTTCGGACCTAACCCCCCAGAACCCTCTGCTTGCCTCCGCCAACGCGGTAGCGAGACAGGTAGCCAGGCACGACCGCCTCCATGGGCTTGGCCTCTAGACCAAGGTCAGACAGGCCCTGTGCGCCTTCCGCCACCACGTTGTCGCGCCGCAACTGAGCAAGTTGATCACGCGTCAGCGGCTGGCCGGGAAGATGTTCGCCAAGCCGGGCCTGCAGACGCACCAGGCCGTCCGGCAACGTCACGAGACGGCGTTGCCGACCGGTCACCTCCAGCACGTAGCCCATCAGCTCGCGGAAAGTCGCGATCCTCGGCCCACCCAGTTCGTAGGTTTGCCCAACGGCTTCAGGCCTCTCGGTAGCCGCCACCACGGCATCGGCCACATCACCAACGTAAACGGGCTGAAAGCGCGTGCCGCCACAGATCACCGGCATAAAGGGCAGCATCTGTGCCATGCCCGCGAAACGATTAAAGAACTGGTCTTCCGGCCCGAAGATAATGGAGGGCCGCAAAATGGTTGCTGCGGGAAAAGCCGCTCGCAAAGCCTCTTCACCCGTCGCCTTGCTTCGTGCATAGGCGCTGGGGCTCGCTGGGTCTGCGCCAATGGCCGAGACATGCACCAGCCGCTGCACACCGCTGGCTGCTGCCGCCCGGCCGATGCGGCCGGGCAACTCACCCTGGAGCCTGTTGAAATCGCCCGAGCGCTTCTCGGCCAGGATGCCGATCAGGTTCACCACCAGTCCGGCGCCCTCGACTGCCGCGGCGATGGCGGTTTCCGATCCCAGATCGACACGCACCGGCATTACCTGGCCAACTCGCCCCTGGGTGGTGAGCGGCAACACGGCATCGGCGTGACGGGTCGCGATGCGGATGTCATAGCCGAGCTTCGCCAGCCGCGGCACGAGATGCCGCCCAATGAAACCGGTGCCGCCGAAGATCGTGGCCAGACGCCGCATCGCACTCTCCCGTTCCCGCAATGGATCCTGGCCCGACATATGGGCCCGCTTCAGGAACGCCAAGACGGCTGGAAAAGCATCATCGGTGTGGGATTTTGCCGCGCTGGCCGGCTCCGCATGGCGGCAGGGCTTTGACCCTCCGCCTCCCCGTCTCTATATGCTGAACCTTTGTGAGGGTGCGGCCCGGTCGCTCCCGAAGATCATTCAAGGTTTCCGATGACCCTGCCGCTGATGCCGAAGGCCACCGCTGTGTGGCTCATCGAGAAGACGTCCCTGAGCTTCGACCAGATCGCCGATTTCGTCGGGATGCATCCGCTGGAAGTGCAGGCCATCGCCGATGGCGAGGTGGCCCAGGGCATTGTTGGGTATGATCCCGTGCAGAACGGCCAACTCCGCCGCGAGGAGATCGAGCGATGCGAGGGCAGCCCTGAAGCGCGCCTGCGGCTGATGGAAACCGCCATCCCGATGCCGAAGAGCCGCGGCAAGGGTGCGCGGTACACCCCCGTTTCTAAGCGCAACGACCGACCGGACGGCATCGCCTTCCTGCTGCGCAACTACCCGCAGCTGACCGAGGCGCAGATCGGGAAGCTGCTGGGCACCACCAAGGACACCATCATCAAGGTGCGTGACCG
Organism: Teichococcus globiformis; assembly: GCF_042646265.1. Taxonomy (NCBI): domain Bacteria; kingdom Pseudomonadati; phylum Pseudomonadota; class Alphaproteobacteria; order Acetobacterales; family Roseomonadaceae; genus Roseomonas; species Teichococcus globiformis. The sequence continues at coordinate 57,971 of NZ_JBHRTN010000010.1, read as the reverse complement.
CACCCACTGGAACTCGGCCAACATCAAGCCGCGCGACCCGGTGATCCTGGGGCTGTGCAGCCAGTCCGACCTGAACGCCGCGATCATGGCCTCCGGAGGCAATCCGGCGGAGCCGGCCGCGCCGCTGGACGAGGATGACGACGCCGCCTGAGCGGCGGTGCCGCCCGACGCCGGCCGGCACATCCGCTTCGTCGCTTCGCTGAAGGCCCCGGCAACGGGGCCTTTTTCGTGCTGATCAGCGACGACGTGGGGGAGCGGCGGCGGATTTCGGCACGGGTGGCAGGTCTTCCTCCAGAATGGTGAGATGCACCGAGTAGGAGACTTCGCCCTCATCCTCATCCCGGTGGACCGTGCCGATCACCTCGTCCTGCACCGCCACCTCGACCGATAGGCCGGCGCGGGCGGGCTTGATCAGAGAAACACGCTCGCTGCCGAGGATCCTTCGCAGATAGCTTTGCACACGCGCGATGTCCGAGGCATCCATGCCGGTTCTTGCTCCCACTGTTCTGACGAAGCCGCCGACAGGCTCCTCCGTCCCCGCCTGAGCACGGGGCCTCGCCTTCTGCGCGCGGAGCTATGTCCGCGCAACCCCGCCACCCTCGGTTTTCAGAAATTTCGGCTCTGAAAGCACAACGCCCCCGAAGGCCTCTCGGGCCTCCGGGGGCGCCGGGTCGGTCCGCTGGGAACGGATGCCGGCCCGACCGGACCTCAGCGGGCCGTACTCAGCCTTTGCATTTCTTCCTTCAGTCGAAGCTTGGCCTGTTTCAACCGGGTCAGGGCTCCGGTATCCGGCTGCGGTCGCTGGCCTTCCGCGGCGATCTGACGCTCCAGTGAGGCGTGACGCTCCTGCAGGCTGCGCAGGCGGGGCTGTTCGGTCATCGGTGCTCCATCCTTCAAGGGTTGGGCTCCGCCGGGCAGGCTGGCATGGCTCATGCACTGCATGGCCGCCCTGCCCGGTGGGGCACGACATCCAACGCGAACTGTCCCGTTCGGAACGGCGGAACATGGCTGCGGCGCCTGTCCCGCAGGCCGATAGGCCAGTGCGCGCTGTGCGATCGCGCCAGGACATGATATGGCGCTTTTTCACCCGGATGCGACTCAAACCGAACAACTGATGAGGCCCAAACTGGCCGACCGTGACAGCCTGCTTCGCCGACTCCATGAACTGCGCAGCGAACATCGTGATCTGGACACGGTGATTGCCCGGCTGGAGACCTCGCTCGTGGATCAGCTGCAATTGCAGCGGCTGAAGAAACGCAAGCTGAAGCTCAAGGATGAGCTGGCCTGGCTGGAGAGCCGATTGCTGCCTGATATCATCGCCTGACGAAGGACAAGGCCTTTTCGGCATCCCGCCCCTGACCGCCTGACGGCCAGGCCTCAGTTCGGGCGAATAGGAACAGGGCTCCTTTCGGTGCCCTGGCCTGTTCCGAAGTGAACCGTCGGCTCAGCGCAGCACGATCTCGACGCGGCGGTTCTGCGGCTCGCGCACGCCATCGGCGGTCGGCACCAGCGGACGGCTCTCGCCGAAGGCCTGGACCGTGATGGCGGAACGGGCAACA